>DASPMO010000182.1:0-16442 GCA_035627015.1 Thermoanaerobaculia bacterium
GACGGGCTTCAGCCCGTCCCGGCGGGCTGAAGCCCGCCCTACATTACGACGACCTTCGTTTTCGCGGCGCCGGCGCGGCGGTCGACCATACCTCGATCGAATGCCCGGTGAGGATCACCAGCCGTCCCGGGCTGACCGCCGCCGCGCGGGCGTTGGACGGCAGCTCGAACGTCGTCGCGGGCGCGAGCGTGGCCGCGTCGTAGGCCTCCGGATTCGCGCCGCGCGCGGTGAGGACGAGGCAGTTGCCGTCGACGCGCACCTGCTGCGCCGGGTCGGGATTGGCCACGGCGGTGAGGTGCGTGCCGCGCGGGAGCAGCGTGCTCTCCGCGTATTCGTAGAGCCGGTCGCCGGCGACGTAGACGCGGCCGGAGTACGCGGCCAGCGAGGTGGCGGACGCGGGCGCCGCGGTGGCGACGAGCTGCACGGGATGCAGCGGGTCGCGGATGTCGAGCACGCGCACCTCGGCCGGCAGGTCGGTGAGCGCATACGCGCGCGTGCCGGCCACGGCGAGGTCGATGGTGCCGCCGTTCATCGTGCTGGTGATGGCCAGCGAGGCGGGGTCGAGGACGAGCGTCTTCTTCTGGCAGCCGCCGGTGAGGCAGCCCCGCGACAGCGAGACCCACACCGCGCCGCCTGCCGTCTCGATGCCGATCATCTGCGCGTCGCTCCCCTCGTCGAGCGCGAGCTGCGCGTACTGCACCCCCTGCGGTGAGTATGCGGTGACGACGCCGGCCGCGCTGAGGGCGAAGAGCGCGCTCTCCGTGGCGGTGAAGTCGAAGAGGCCGCCCACGCGCAGGTTCTTCTCGAAGTGCGTCGTGCCGGCGAAGATGTCGATCGTGTCGCCGCTGGAGAGGTAGAGGCGGTCGCTGCTCGCGGCCAGCTTCGTGTAGAAGGTGCTCCCGCCGAGGATGGAGGGCGTCGGCTGCTGGCCGAGGTAGCTCACCGCGGAGGTCCCCTCGTTCGTGGCCAGTACCGCCACGCCGGGGCGCGCGTCGAGCATGTACGCGTCCGCGGGGAGCGGCTGCTGCCGCACCAGCCCGTTCCGGTCGAAGACGTAGAGCGTCCGCCGGTCGAGGAGGAGCACGTGCTCGCCGGCGAAGGCGAGCTGCTGCGGCACGACGCGGTGCGACTCGGGGATGACGGTCACGGCGCCGGTGGCCAGGTCGACCACGTTGATGCCGGCGAAGGTGAAGATCGCCGCCCGCGTGGCGTCGACCGCGACGCCGCCGAGGGCCGCGCCGCTGACGGTGTGCTTGACGTCCGAGCCGTAGCGGTGGATCACGGAGGTGGCGGCGCCGGGCCGCTCCACGAAGACGATGTTGCCGTCGTGATGCCCCATGAAGGTGATGCGCGGCAGCGGGAGCTGCTGCGCCCCCGCCCAGACCGTGCCGTCCTGCAGCAGCGCCACGACGGTGTCGTCCGCGGCCAGGGCGGCGGTGCGGATCGGGCCGGGGAAGGTGGTGGTGGGACCGGTTGCCGGCGTGGCCGCGAGCGACCGGACCATGGCCATCCCGCCGTTCGAGGTCAGGAGTTTGTCCCCTCGTACGTCGTGGACCAGCAGCCCTGCGCTGTCGGCCAGCGTGCGCGGCGCCGTCATGGCGATGCCGTTCGTGTCGATGCTCTGCTCGAGGATTTTCGCGCCGTCGGCGAACCAGGCGCGGTCGCCGGAGACGACGACGCTGGTCGTGGCGCCGCTGCGGTACGCGACCACCGGATACGGCGGCGCGACCGGGCCGATGTCGAGGATGGCCAGCCCCATGTCCCCCGCGGCGACGTAGAGTTTGTTGCCGGCGCGGGCCATGGCGTGGATGACGTTGTCGGTGCCGGCGGTGGGCGCGAGCTGCAGCTCGAAGCGCTCCTGCACGGTGGTGGTGGAGCTGAAGTCGACGGCCCGGATGGTGCGCTCGGCGCCGGCGGTGAAGTGGACGTTGTTCGTCCCGGCGGCGAAGGCGGTCGTGCCGGCGGGGAGCCGCGCCAGGCGCGTCGTCGCGCCGCTGGGGAAGATGTCGCTGTTCAGGCCGAGGGCATCGGAGACGTAGAGCGTGCCGTCGGGAGCGGCGTGCACGGAGGCGGCGCGCAGCGTGGCCAGCTCCCCGGTGCGCTGCGGCACCGAGGGGATGGTGATGGAGAAGACCTCCAGCGAGGTGTCGCCGTCGGCGGCGTAGAGGCGCGTGCCGGTCGCGGCCAGCGAGGTCACGTTCGGCGACGTGGTCGGGAGGACAGCGCTGGTGCGGATCGGATTGGCCGGCTCGAGGATGTCGAAGTGCACCAGCCCGTTGGCCGTGGCGGCGAAGAGATAGCCGCCGGCGATGAGGAGGTCGTTCACTGTCGCGCCGGCGTCGACGCCGCCGACGAGCTGCACGCCGCTCGCGCTCCCGCGGAGCACGTACAGGCGCGAGCCGCTGCCGGCGTAGGCGTTGCCACGGCCGTCGGCGAGCACGACCCGCGTCGCGCCGGGAAGGGCGATCGAGCCCGCCACGCGCGTCCCGTCGTTCTGCAGGAGCTGTACGCCGTACCCCGTGGCCAGCCAGAGGAACGTTCCGTCGATGGAGACGTCGAGGGCGGTGGTGCGGAAGGGCACGGAGAGCCGCGGCGTCCAGTTGCATTGCGCTGTCGCGCTCGGGGAAAAGAGGAAAGAGGAAAGAGGAAGGAGGAACGAGAGGATCGCAACACGCCCGCGCATTGGGCGGTAGTTTAACCGGGGATAGGTACGAGGTACGAGGTACGAGTGGGGGACCGGGGGGACTCGTACCTCGTCCCTCGTCCCTCGTCCCTCGTACCTATCCGCGTGCCAGCCGCAGCGCCTTGGCCACGTACGACGGGTGCGGCACCTCGTGCATCCGTTCGATGTCGATCCACTCGAAACCCTTGGCGCGTCCTTTCACTTCGGCGGCGTAGAGGAGGAACTCGATCTTGCGGGTGGTCACGGTGTGGCGGAAGGTGCCGAGGAGGGCGCCGGGGGTGGCGGCCAACGGCTCGCCGTCGAGGAGGGAGGTGTCGCCGTGCGGGAGGTGGTACATCGAGTCCATGAGCGTGCCGGTGGCGCGGCGCATGAGCACGCGGCCGCGGCGGTCGCGGACCAGATAGAGGGGGATGCGCAGCGCGCGCGTTTCCTTCTTCGGCTTCGGCGGCGGAAAGTCTTCGATGCGTCCCGTGGTGCGGGCCACGCAGCTCTCGCGCACGGGGCAGAGGAGGCAGGCGGGGTTGCGCGGTTTGCAAATGAGGGCGCCGAGCTCCATCAGCGCTTGATTCAGTGCGCGCGGCGAGCGGCTCCGGTCGACGAGCGCGGTCGCATGCGGCCAGGCGTCGTCCGCGGAGGCCAGGAGCCGCGAGAGCACGCGGGCCACGTTCCCGTCGACGATCGGCGCGCGCCGGTCGAAGGCGATGGAGCAGATCGCGCCGGCGGTGTAGCGGCCGATGCCGGTGATGGTCAGGAGGTCGTCGACCCTCGAGGGGACGGTTCCGCCGAAGCGCTCCATGACGTCCGCCGCGCCGGCGCGGAGCATCTTCGCCCTCCGGTAGTAGCCGAGTCCCGACCACGCGGCCATCACTTCGTCGTCAGTGGCGCGCGCCAGCGACGGGAGGTCCGGGAAGCGGGCCAGGAAGCGCTCGAAGTAGGGCAGCACCACTTCCATCCGGGTCTGCTGGAGCATGACCTCGGAGACCCAGACGCGGTACGGGTCGTACGTGCCGCGCCAGGGGAGGGGGCGCTGGTGGCGGGCGAACCAGCGCTCGAGGGCGCGTGCGGTCCTGTTGAAGTCCGGGGCTTGCAACGCGCCCGATATTGTATTCTTCGGCGACCATGTCCGATCACCTTCCGGAGACAGAACAGGGCAAGTACGTCTACTGCATCATCAAGACGGAAACGCCGCGGGATTTCGGCGCCGTCGGCATCGGCGGCCGCGGGGACCGCGTCTACACCGTGCCGTATCGCGAGTTCGCGGCCGTCGTCTCCAACTGTCCGCTGATCGTCTTCGACCCGACGCGCGAGAACGCGCTCGCCCACGAGCACGTGAACGAGCTGGTGATGAAGGACTTCACCGTCCTGCCGATGTCGTTCGGCACGGTGTTCCGCACCGAGAACGACATCAAGGAGTTCCTCAAGGGGACGTACGAGGCGCTGAGCGACGTGCTCCAGAAGATGGAGGGAAGGATCGAGTTCGGCCTGAAGGTGAACTGGGACAAGGACCAGGTCATCCGCGAGATCGAGACGGAGAACGAGGAGATCCGCCGCCTCAAGGACGAGATCCAGTCGAACACGTCGACCTCGACCTACTTCTCGCGCATGCAGCTCGGGCGCGTCGTCGAGTCGGCGCTGCAGGCCAAGGCGGACGCGTACGTGACCGAGATCTACGAGGCGCTGCGCGACGCCGCCATCGCCTCCCGGTCGAACAAGCCGATCGGCGACAAGATGATCATGAACGCCGCCTTCCTGGTCGAGCGCGACAAGACCAAGGTCTTCGACGACCAGATCTCCGAGATCGCGAAAAAGTACGAGAACAAGCTGTCGTTCCTCTACACGGGACCGTGGCCGCCGTATAACTTCGTCAACATTCGGTTGAAGCTGGAGAGGGCGGAACGATGAATTTGTTGCTGGTTGCTGGTTGCTAGTTCGTTGTGGTGTCCGGGTTACAGCACACCACCTTGAACCAGCAACCAGCAACCAGCAACATCGAGCAACTCATGGCCTTCCTCCTCGACGACATCCTCATGCTCCCCCTCAAGGGGCCGATCGCCGGCATCAAGTGGGTCATGCGCACGATCCAGAAGATGGCCGACGAGGAGCTGATGAACGATCAGCCGTGGAAGGAGCGGCTGATCGAGCTGCAGATGATGCTGGAGGTCGGCGACATCAGCGAAGAGGACTACGTGCGCGAGGAGGCGATCGTCTTCCAGGCCCTGCGCGACATTCGTGCGCGCCGCGAGGAGCTGGCGCGGCAGATGGCTGCCGAACGGGATGAGGACGAGGGCGGCATCGGGGTTTACACCGGCTACGGCGACCGATGAGCGCCTTCACCGGCGCGCTCGACGAGCTGCGCGATCGCCGCGTGATTCTGTTCGGCGGTAAAGGGGGCGTCGGCAAGACCACTCTGGCCCGCGCGGCCGCTTCGCATCTCGGCGCGACGCTGGTACGCGTGGAGACGCTCGACACCGACGCGCTCTACCGCCGCTTCCTCGACGAGAACCTGGAGTCGTTCCTCGAGATCGGCGACCGCGGGACGTACCTCGACCGCGAGGAGCTGCGGCGGCTGTTCGAGCTGGCGCTCCCCGGGGTGGACGAGCTGATGACGTGGATGCACATCGGCGAGCTGGCCGAGTCGTCGTCACTCATCGTCGTCGATACCGCCCCGACGGGACACACGCTGCGGATGCTGTCGTCGTCCGAGCACTTTCACCAGCTCGCGCTGGCTCTCGACTCGATGGCGGAGAAGCACCGGGCCATGGTCCAGCAGTTCACGCGCCGCATCGTGCGCGACGCGGTGGATGCGTTCATCGAGGAGTTCGACGCGCGGGCTTCGCGGCGCCGCGAGCTGCTGGCCGCCGGCGCGTTCGTGCCGGTGATGCTCTCGGAGCCGCTGGTGGTTATGCAGACTGTGCGGCTGATCGAGGAGGTGGGGATGCCCGTGCCGTTCGTGGTGCTGAACCGCGCCGTGCTCGACCCCGACTGCGCGCTCGACGAGGTGCGGGTGGAGCGCGATCGCGCCGCACGGGCGCAGTTCGCGCGAGTCGTCGACTACCCCCGCGACTGTGGAAACGTAGGGCGGGCTTCAGCCCGCCTCCCCCGGGGGAGGCGGGCTGAAGCCCGCCCTACGTTCAGCACCGTTACTTTCTTTGCGGGAAAGGGTGGTGTCGGCAAAACCACCACCGCCTCCTCCCTCGCCCTGCAACTCGCAACGCGCAACCCCACACAAAGCTACGTCATCATCTCCGTCGACCCCGCCCACTCCCTGCGCGACGTCTTCGCCACCGAGCCCCCGCCCCCCAACCTGCGCGTGGAAACGATCGACACGAAGGCCAAGTGGCGCCGCTTTCGCGACTCCCTCGGGCGCGAGATCGAGGGGGCCTTCGACGCGCTCGCACCGAAGGGGATGTCCATCGCCCATGACTCCGAGGCCATGCAGCAGCTCATCGAGATCGCCCCGCCCGGCGCGGACGAGCTGTTCGCGATCACCCGCCTGGCCGATCTCATCGCCGACGAGTCGCTGGCGGCGGTCCTCGTCGACACGGCACCTACCGGGCATTTCCTGCGGCTCCTCGACCTGCCGAAGACGGCCGGCACATGGGTGCGCGAGTTCATGCGCCTCCTCCTCCGCTACAAGGAGCTGATCCCCCCGGGCGAGCTGGGGGAGGAGCTGGTGCGTGCCTCCCGGGCGCTGAAAGAGCTGGAGGCGACGCTCCACTCGGAGCAGACGACCGTCATCGTCGTCACGCGCCCCGAGGAGGAGGTCGTCGCGGAGACGCGCAGCCTCGTGGAGGAGCTCGAAAAGCGCGGCATCCCTCTCGGCGGCGTGATCGCGAATTACGTGACGCCGGAGAACGAGTGTCGCTGCGACCAGTCGATGCGCGCGCACGAGCTGGCCGTCCTGGCCGGCCTCGGCGACGTCACGCTCATCGAGCGCCGCGACGCCCCGCCCGTGACGCTCGCGGAGTTGGCGACTATGATCCCCACGTGATCTACGTCTACTGCGTCACCCGCGAGGACGTGATTCCGGAGACGGAAGGGGTCGACGGCACGCGCCGCTTCGCCGTGGCGTCCATCGACGGCGTCTCCGCGACCTACACCTGCGTGAACCCGCACGAGTTCTCGCAGGAGGCCATCGACAGCCGCGCCGGCGACCTGGAGTGGCTCGGCGCGATCGGCTACCGGCACCAGGACGTGGTGGCCGACCTGATGAAGCGGACGGCCATCGTCCCACTGCGGGCCTTCACGCTCTTCTCGTCCGAGGAGGCGCTGCGGAGCTACCTGCACGAGCACGCCGACACGCTGAAAAAAGTGCTGGAGCGGCTCGACGGGAAGCAGGAGTGGACGCTGCAGGTGGAATTCGAGCCGTCGCGCTGGAGCGCGTCGCTGGCGTCGCGCGTCGGATCGCTGCGGACGCTGCAGAGTGAGATCGACTCCGCCGCGCCGGGCAAGGCCTTCCTCCTCCGCAAGAAGCTGGAGGATGAGAAGAAGCGCTCGTCAAAAGAGGCCGAACAGCAGGTGGTCGCGGAGATCGAGCAGCTCGTCCTGGAGAAGCTCCGCTCGGAGACGCTGGCCGAGACGCGCGAGCGCCGCGACGGCGCCTTTCCGCAGATCAACGTGCTCATCAACCGCGACGAGGAAGCAGCTTTGCAGGAGCTGCACGCGACGCTTCTGGACCGCTATGCTTCCGAAGGCGTGATCGTCGGCCTGACCGGGCCGTGGCCGCCGTACACATTCGCAGCGATGAACGATGAGAGATGAACGATGAGCAAACGACCGTTCATCGCTCATCGTTCATCGTTCATCGCCCGGATTCGCGCTAATGTCTGAACAACTCGAAGAACTGCCTCTCCTCGAGACCCTCGACCACCTGCTCGACAAGGGCGTGGTGATCGCCGGCGAGGCCGTGATCTCGATCGGCGACGTGGACCTTCTCTACCTCGGGCTGAACATCGTCCTGGCCAACGTCGACGCGGTGATGCGCGTCTCGAAGCGATGAAGTCGATCGCCATCGGCGCGCACCTCCTCCGCGACGACGTCGAGCCGCTCGCGGACGCGGTCCCCATCGGCGATCTGTTTCTCAGCGCGGTCAGCGTCGCCGACGATCAGCCCCTCGGCGACCGCGACCTGCTCGTGCGCGTGGCTGGCATCCGCGCGAAGCTGCTGGAGGTGGCCACGTTCGTGGCGCTGCGCTACGGCTTCACCTTCGCCAACGGGGACGAGGCGCTGGCCAAGACCATCGCCCATCACGCCCGCTGGAAGTGCCTCCTGACCGCGCATCGCGAGCACGTGGAGGTCACGCTGAAAGTCGCGGCCTCGACGTCGAAGCCGCGGCCCGACCGGCACCAGTTCTCCAGCGGCGCGGAGTATCTCCGCGCGCTGCACGCGACCACCCAGGCCGCCGCCATCGATCCCGCGTTCAAGGAGGCGGCGGAAACGCTCCTCTTGCCGCTGGCGGTGAAGCATCGCTGGAGCCACCGCGACGAAAAGTCGGTCGAGTTGGCGGCGCTGATCGAGCGCGAGAGTCTCGAGCGCGTGCGCGAGGCGGGTGAGTCCCTCAAACAGACGAACGTCCCGTTTCTCTTGTCCGGTCCCTGGCCGCTGGAGGTGTTTGCCGATGATGATCGCGAATGAAGAAGAAGAGCTGCGGCAGGCGCTGACCTTCACGGAGTCGGTCGTCCCCGAGCGCATCTCGGCCGACTCGGAAGCCGTGGAGAACGGGCTGGCCAGGCTCGTCCTGTCGATCGTGGAGCTCGTGCGGCGGCTGCTGGAGAAGCAGGCCCTCCGGCGCATGGACGGCGGCAATCTCTCCGACGAAGAGATCGAGCGGCTCGGCAACGCGCTGATGAAGCTCGAGGAAAAGATGGCCGAGCTGAAGCGCTCATTCGGGCTCAGCGATGACGACCTGAATCTGAATCTCGGACCTTTGAAGATGTGGGAGTGATGTGATACACGGGAGCCCGTATGCCGATTGAAGATCGAGGACCACTCCAGAGGCAGCCGCAGGGTCTCGTGGACATCCTCGACAAGATCCTGGACAAGGGGCTCGTGATCGCGGGCGACGTGAAGGTGTCGCTGGCGAATGTGGAGCTCCTGACGATTCAGCTCCGCCTGGTGATCTGCTCGATCGACAAGGCGGAGGCGATCGGGATCAACTGGTGGCGGTCGGACCGCTTCTACTCGAGCGATCCGAAGGCGGTGCAGACAGCCGAATACGACGAGCTGCGCAACCGCATCGCCGATCTCGAACGTCAGCTCAACGCTCGTGCGCTTCCCTCCGAGGGGAAGCCTGGAGAGAGGAAAGGCAGGTAAACGGACATGGCTGTAGAACGCGCACCAGGCGGAACCAGTCTCATCGATGTCCTCGATCGAATTCTCGACAAGGGCATCGTCGTCGACGCGTGGGTCCGCATTTCCCTCGTCGGCATCGACCTGATCACGGTTGAAGCGCGCGTCGTCATCGCTTCGATCGACACGTACCTCAAGTACGCGGAAGCGGTGGGCATCACCTCCACCGTCGCCCGTCCGGCCCTCGGGCCGGGAGAAGGCGGCGTGGGAGCGACGACGGCGGCGACGCCCACGGGGACGACGAGGACGTAGAAAAACGTAGGACGGGCTTCAGCCCGTCCAGGGGCGGGCTGAAGCCCGCCCTACGTTTTCTCCTTCAGCCACCGGTCCAGCCAGTCCAGCACCGTCTGGTGCCACACCTTCGAGTTCTGCGGTTTCAGCACCCAGTGCCCTTCGTCCGGGAAGTAGAGCAGGCGTGAGGGGACGCCTCTCCGCTGCAGGGCCGTGAAGAGCTGCAGCCCTTCGCCGATGGGGACGCGGAAATCGAGCTCGCCGTGCGAGACGAGCGTCGGGGTGTTGAAGTTCTTCGCGTATTTGTGCGGGGAGAGGCGCTCGTACAGCTCCTCGTGCTCCCACGGCGGCCCGCCGAACTCCCACTCCGGGAACCACAGCTCCTCGGTCACGCCATACATCGATTCCAGGTTGTAGACGCCGGCGTGCGAGACGAGCGCCTTGAAGCGGTTCGAGTGGCCGAGGATCCAGTTGACCATGTAGCCGCCGTAGGAGGCGCCGGCGGCGCCGAGGCGGTTCGGGTCGACGTACGGCTGCGAGGCCAGGAGGTCGACGCCATTCATGATGTCCGTGTAGACGCGGCCGGCCCAGTCCTTCGAGATCTGCTCCACGAACTGATGGCCGAAGCCGGTCGAGCCGCGCGGGTTCGGCATCAGCACCACATAGCCGCGCGCGGCGAACATCTGCGGGTTCCACCGGTACGACCATGACTCGCCCCACGCCCCCTGCGGCCCGCCGTGGATGAGCACGACCGCCGGATACTTTTTCGTGGCGTCGAAGCCGGGCGGGCGGAGGAGCCACCCCTGCACGCGCGCATCCTCGGCGCCCTTCCACCAGATCGACTCGTACGCGGCCATCTGCAGCTGCGCGAGCCGCGCGTCGTTGTGCTTCGTGAGGCGCGTGGTCCTGCCGTCGCGCGTCATGGCGTAGAGGTCGGCGGGACGGGAGAGCGTAGACATCTGAAAGTAGATCGTCTTCGCGTCGGGCGCGATCTCGATGGCGTCGGCGTAGCCGGCGTTGTGCACCAGGGTCATGCGGCCGTCGAGGGTGACCTCGTAGATCGCATTGCGCCCTTCCAGCGGCGCGGTGATGAACATAGCCTTGCTGTCGGGCGTCCAGGCCACGGACTCGAAGTCGTTCGTGAAGTCGCCGCCGATGCGCCGGGCCTGCTTCGTCTCGCGGTCATACAGCCACAGCTCCCACAGGTCGGACTCGTAGCCGGCGCGCGCCTGCGAGCGGTAGGCGATCCAGCGGCCGTCGGGGGAGTAGACCGGGGCCGTGTCGGCGCCGGTGCGGGTGGTGATGCGCTGCGCCTCGCCGCCGGCCAGCGGGACGAGGAAGAGGTCGGCGTTCGTGGAGCGCTCCGGACGCTCGTCGGTGTTGCGCGCGAAGACGAGCTCCTTCCCGTCCGGCGAGACGTCGAACTCGCTGCCGCCGCCGACCGAGAACGGCGGCGCGTCATACGGCCCGGGCGTCAGGTCGCGCGGCGTGCCGCTGAGCGGGACGTAGAGGATGTGCGCGCGCTTGCTCGGGTCCGACCACGCGTTCCAGTGGCGGAAGAGGAGGTTGTCGATGATGCGCGCGCTGGTCTTCGACGCCTCGCCGATCGAGACGTCGGAGACGGCCAGCAGCGCCTTCCCGTCCGGCGTCCACTTCAGCGCCGACGCGCCGCCGGCGATCTCCGGCAGCTTGCGCGTCTTCCCGCCGGCAACGTCGTACAGCGAGATCTGCCCGCCGCTGGTGAAGGCGATGGTCTTCCCGTCCGGCGACCAGACCGGCGAGTCGCCGGCGCCGAGCTCGCGCGCGCCCGTGCCGTCCGCGCGCATGAGCCAGACCGCGGCCGGCCTGGTGTTCTTCTCGAGGTCGGGCGTGGTCACGTCGTACGCGATCCATTTCCCGTCCGGCGACAGGGCAGGCGCGCCGACCCGCTTCATCGCCGCCAGGTCTTCGAAGGTCATCGGGCGCTGGGCGTTTGCGGCCAGCGCGAGGGTGAGGATGAGGGCTAGTTTTTTCATGCGTGCTCCTGGGTTGGAAGGCTCACAGGCTCATAGGCTCACAGGCTCATAGGCTCATAGGCTCACAGGAGATGGCCGCGAGGCGCTCCTGTGAGCCTGTGAGCCTGTGTACCTCTGAGCCTCATCGTATGTACCCCAACGACTTCAAATTCTCGTAGTACTCCCGATTCAACACCGCCGGCGCGGAAGCCGCGGTGCGATTCCCATACGAGGCGATGCGCGGCTCCGCCGCGGTGGATGCGAGGGAGCGGCCAGGCATTTCCTGGGAGAGCGGGAAGCCCATCAGGTCGAGGAGCGTCGGGGCGACGTCGAACTCGCTGGTCGCGCGCTGCAGGGGCAGGGTCGAGGCGATCACGGCCGCGCCGCGCTGGCCGTCGCCGGGCATGCCGGCCAGGACGACGTCGTAGCCGCTGGCCCGCACGGCCGCGATCGTCCCGGCCAGGCCGTCCAGTGCGCGGAGCGACTGGGCGAGCTGGGTCGACTGGTCGAGCTCCAGACGGTTCAGGACGACGTCGAGCGCGGGGAGGTAGACCGTGGCCAGGCGCGGATTGCGCCCGAGGGACCGCAGGAAACGCGACGACGCCGACGCATCGACGCGCAGCGCGTCCCCCTTCGCCGTGGCGAAGACCGATTCCGGGCCGATCGTCTCCAGCGCCCCGGCCCGCGCGTCCGCGGTGGCCCACCAGTTCACGGAGACGCTCGGCAGGCCGCGGGCGGCCACGATCTCCCAGACGTAGTCGCGGCGGCGCACGGTCGGCGGGAGCGGCTCGCGGCGGGCCATGCCGAGGAGGGGAGCCACGCCCATCAGCACGAAGTCGCCGCGGGAGATGCGCTGCAGGACGTGCGTCCCGCCGCGGAAGCGCACCCCCTCGATGGCCCGCACGCCGTGCGCTTCCGTGCGCACGCCGGTGCCGAGGGACGCCCAGCGCTCCGTGGTCGAGTCACCGGGGAGGATGCTCACCGCCGCGGCATTCGGGAACGTGCGGGCCAGGTCGGGGCGCGACTGCAGGATCTCGTGCGTCAGCCCGTCGACGGCGATGAGTGCGACCTTCGCCGACGTCGGCGCGGTGACGATCATCGGCTCCGGCGTCACCCGCTCGCGGTCGGCGTACGCGGGGACGAACAGCGCCGCCACGAGCACGACCGCCGCGACAAGCATCGGCACGCCGCGCGGCTTCTGGTGGAAGGCCGGGATGCGCTGCAGCTCGTAGATGGAGAACGACAGCAGCGCCGCCGAGACGACCACCGTTGTGATCAGGAAGAAGAGCGTCATCAGCAACACCCCCGCGGCGAGCTCCGCGGTCGTCGGCGAAGTGTCGAACCGGTACCACCACACCGCCGCCGGCCCGACGATCAGCGCGCTGGCGGCGAAGGAGATGGCCAGCAGCGCGCGCGGCGTGTCGAGCGGCAGCGCCGGCCGGAGCTTGAGGATCAGCGCCACGGCCACGATGAAGACGAACGCCGCGATCAGCCAGGCCAGGGCATACGAAACGAACAGCCCCAGGGTCTCCAGCGCGCCGAGGGGGGCGTTGCGGAACAGCATGATCGCCGTCATCGGCAACGCGCCGAAGGCGGCGATCAGGACCGCGGCCTTGAGCGCCACCAGCGTCAGCTCCAGCCAGAAGGCGCGGGAACGGAACGGATCGAGGGCGAACCAGCGCTCGATTCCGTGAGTCAGGTAGCCGCGGGCTTTCAGTTCGGCGCGCAGTGCGTCGACGTCGGACACGGGCGGATCATAACGGCGAGCGATGAACGATGAGAGATGAGCGAGGAACGTTTACGCGAGATTCATCGCTCATCGTTCATCGTTCATCGCTCATCTCTCGGAATAGAGCGGGTCGGGCCATGTTGTACACGCCGGCAATCTGCAATGGCCTCCCGCCGCTCGCTGCCGAAACTCCTCTCGGGACTGATCCTGCTCCTCGGCGTCGTGGCGCTGAAGACCAAAGGTCTGTTCCTGCTCTTCTTCGAAAAGGTGCGCCTCTTCTTCGTCAACCCCTTCGAAGGCTTCGGGGCGATGCAGTACGCCATCGCCGGCGGCTCGTTCGTGGTGACCATCGTGGCCTACGCCACGCAGTACCCCCTCGGCGTGGTGACCGGCTTCGTCGGCATCACCCTCATTCATGAGATCGGGCACGCCGTGGCCATCCGCGCCAAGGGGCTGCGGGCCGGCTTCATGGTCTTCATCCCCTTCATCGGCGGCGCGGTGACGCTCAAGGACCAGCCGCGCAGCGTCTTCGACGACGCCCTGATCGGCCTGGCCGGCCCGTTCTTCGGCACGCTGGCCTCCCTGGCCGTGCTGCAGGTCTATAAGTGGACCTCCGATCCACTCTACCTCCTGATCGCCTTCCTCGGCTTCGCCCTGAACCTCATCAACATGGTCCCCATCGGGATGCTCGACGGCGGCCGCATCTCCGCCGCCATCTCCAAGTGGATGTGGGTGATCGGCGGCGGGCTGATCGTCTACAAGGTCTTCGACCAGCCGAACCCGCTCATCATCATCATTGCCGTGCTCGCCGCCTTTCAGGTCTACGCCTCGATCGAGCGCGAGAAAAACGACCCCCGCTTCTACGAGATCACCGGCGGACAGCGCGCGGCAATTGCAATTCTCTATTTCGCGTTGGTGATCTTCCTGGGGCACCAGTTCTGGATGACGCTGGACCGGCTGGACCTGCTCCGCAAGTGATGTTTGATAAGGTCTACCTGACATGATCGACAAAATCCTGACCATGATGTTCGGCTCGAAGCACGAGCGGGACGTGAAGGCGATGTGGCCGATCGTCCACGAGATCAACGCTCTCGAGCCACGGATCAGCGCGCTCTCGGACGATGAGCTGCGCGCGAAGACGGACGAGTTCCGCGCGCGCCTCCGCCCGGCCGTGCAGGCCCTCGAGGAAGTGAAGAAGGAAGTGCCGCGCGACGAGGTGGCCATCAAGGCGGCCCAGGCCGACCTGCAGGAGGCGCTCAACGCCATCCTCCCCGAGGCCTTCGCCGTCTGCCGCGAAGGCGGCAAGCGCGTCCTCAACATGCGCCACTTCGACGTGCAGCTCATGGGCGGCATCGTCCTGCACCGCGGCAAGATCGCCGAGATGAAGACGGGCGAGGGGAAGACGCTCGTGGGCACGCTCCCCGTCTACCTGAACGCGCTCACCGGCCGCGGCGTGCACGTCGTGACCGTGAACGACTACCTGGCCCGCCGCGACTCGGAGTGGATGGGCCGTCTCTACAAGTTCCTCGGCCTGACCGTCGGCGTGATCCAGAACCCGCACGGCGACCGCGAGCGCCAGGTGGCCTATCGCTGCGACGTCACCTACGGCACGAACAACGAGTTCGGCTTCGACTACCTCCGCGACAACATGAAGTTCGATCTCGAGGCCATGGTGCAGCGCGATCCCGTCTTCGCCATCGTCGACGAGGTGGACTCGATCCTGATCGACGAGGCCCGCACGCCGCTCATCATCTCCGGTCCCTCGGAGGAGTCGACCGATAAGTACTACGTGGCGGCGCGCATCGTCCCGAAGCTCACTCCCGGCACCGACTACCAGGTCGATGAGAAGCAGCACACCGCCGTCCTGACCGAGGAGGGGGTGCTGCACGCCGAGAAGCTTCTCGGCGGCATCGAGCTGTACGACCCGTCCAACATGGACATGCTGCACGCCGTCAACCAGGCCGTGCGCGCGGCCACGCTCTACAAGCGCGACGTCGAGTACGTCGTCAACGACGGCGAGGTGATCATCGTCGACGAGTTCACGGGCCGCCTCATGCCGGGCCGCCGCTGGTCGGACGGCCTGCACCAGGCGGTCGAGGCCAAAGAGGGCGTCCGCATCGAGTCGGAGAACCAGACCCTCGCCACCATCACCTTCCAGAACCTCTTCCGCATGTACGAGAAGCTGGCCGGCATGACCGGCACGGCCGACACCGAGGCGGCGGAGTTCGACAAGATCTACAAGCTCGACGTCGTGGTCATCCCGCCGAACCGCCCCATGGTCCGCCGGGACATGCCCGACCTCGTCTACCGCACCGAGCGCGAGAAGTTCGACGCCATCGTCGCCGACATCAAGGAGAAGCAGGTGCACGGGCAGCCGTCGCTGGTCGGCACGATCTCCATCGAAAAGTCGGAGGCGCTGTCGTCCGCGCTCAAGCGCAGCGGCGTCCCGCACGTGGTCCTCAACGCCAAGTACCACGAGCGCGAGGCGGAGATCGTGGCCCAGGCCGGCCGCAAGGGGGCGGTCACGATTGCCACGAACATGGCCGGCCGCGGCACGGACATCCTCCTCGGCGGCAACCCGGAGTTCGCGGCCGCGCAGCAGACCAAGGACGTCGAGGACGCCGCGGAGCGCAAGCGCATCGAGGAGAAGATCAACGAGCAGTGGAAGCTCGATCACGAGGAGGTGGTCTCCCTCGGCGGCCTGCACATCGTCGGCACGGAGCGCCACGAGTCGCGCCGCATCGACAACCAGCTCCGCGGCCGCTCCGGACGTCAGGGCGATCCCGGCTCCTCGCGCTTCTATCTCTCGCTCGAGGATGACCTGATGCGCATCTTCGGCGGCGACCGGATCATGGGCCTCATGGAGCGCCTGGGGATGGAGGAGGGCGTTCCCATCGAGCACCGGATGGTCACCAACGCCATCCAGCGCGCGCAGAAGCAGGTCGAGGGGCGCAACTTCGAGGCGCGCAAGCACCTGCTCGAGTACGACGACGTGATGAACAAGCAGCGTGAGTCGATTTATACGCTGCGCCGTTCCATCCTCGAAGGGCGCGAGGGGAAAGAGTACATCCTCAACGCCGCCGACGAGATCGTCGACTACCTGGTCGACACGCACTATCCCGAGGGCGACCGCCAGCTGCCGGACGAGGCGGAGCTGAACGCCGAGGTGTACGACTACTTCGGCCTCGACCTGCGCGGGGCGGACGTCGACCTCTCCAGCGACCGCCGCGACGAGGTGAAGTACAAGCTCACGGAAGCGGTCAACAAGCGCTACGCCGAGAAGGAAGCGCTGGTCGGCAGCGAGAACATGCGCCTGAACGAGAAGTACCTCCTGCTGCAGGTCATCGACCAGCAGTGGAAGGACCACCTGCTCAACATCGACCACCTGAAGGAAGGCATCGGCCTGCGCGGCTACGGCCAGCGCGATCCGCTGATCGAGTACAAGCGCGAGTCGTTC
>DASPMO010000183.1:0-24245 GCA_035627015.1 Thermoanaerobaculia bacterium
GTCCGACATGCGGATGGGGAGCTGCCCGGTAAGGCTGTAGGTGCCGTTCGAACCGCGCGTGCCGGTGATCTGCATCTCGACGTCGCGCGTGACGCCGGCGATCGTCAACTTTCCGCGGGTGTTGAGAACGAACGTTGCGCCGGGCTGGGCGAGGACGGCACCGGTCAGCTCGTAGCGGATCATCGGGTTCGCGCCGGCCTTCAACGCTTCGGCCATGAGCTTGTCCATCTTCGCGTGCTCGCTCTTGATGGACGTGACCGGAATGCTGACCGCTGCTTCGCTGGGCGGCACGGCGTTCGCCCACTGCTCGATCGGCGGCGCCGTGACGTTGCCGTGGATGGTCGCTCCTTCCATCTTCCAGTCGTGCAGCGTGGACGTGCCTTCGATGCGAACGAACGACCCGGTTGCGGGCGTAAAGCGATCGGCAGCGGCCACGCCGGCGAGGAAAACGAGCAGGGCGATCGCGGTGATGATGCGTTTCATGGTGAGCCTCCGTTCCTGCGGGAGCGCCCCCGCCGCGGCGGGGGCGCATCGATGCAAAGGTATGGACGTCAGAAGGCGAAAGAGACTTCGGCGACGAAGCCGTTGAACTCCGGGTCGCGCCACGCCTGAATGCCGTTGTTGACCATGTCGCCCTGACGGAACCCGCTGTACTTCTGGGTCACGTATTCGAGCTTCATGAGCATGTTCTTCGTCAGCCAGAACCCGCCGCCGACCTGAATGCGGTTCACTTTGCCGTCCGTCTCGCGGCCCGCCAGCATGTCCGTCGTCGCGGCGCTGTAGCGCGCGGCTGCGTAGAGCGCGGGCGTGATCTTGTAGACCACGTCACCGGCGTAGTAGTTCCAGGTCTCTTCCGGATTGCCTGCCGCGGAACCGTTGATGTCCTTGTCCTGCGTGCGGCCGTAGTGGCCATACAGCTTGATCGGGAAGTTCGCGTCGTCCCAGGTCAGGTCGAACTGGCCGGCGGTGAACTTCTCGCCCGCCTGCGGGAACACATTGCCCGGCGCCTGGCCGCCGCCCATCACGCCCGCATAGCGCTCGCCGCTGCGGTTGCCGGTGAACATCTGCAGGCCGCTGCCGCCGGCTGCTTTGGTGGGGTTGTCGCTGTTGTCGGCAGTCATGTACGAGACCGACGCGCGCAGCGGCTTGACGGGATAAAAGAAGACTTTTCCGTTCACCGCGAAGCCGCGTCCGACGTTCCAGTCTTCGGTGGTCGTGCCGTTGTTGGCGCCCACCAGCCATCCCAAGCGCGTTCCCGGCTTGCTGTTGACCTGCATGCCGATGCTGACGATGTTCGGGTCGACGACGAAGTTCCCGACGAGAGGGTTCTTCTGCACGATGGCGTTGTTCGAGCGGTGGTCTTTGTTGTCGCCGAAATCGACGAGGAAGTGCCCGGCCTTGATGTCGACCTTCTCGAGGATCGGCTCGAGGAACTTCAGGCTCTGCAGGTTCTCCGGCACGCCGTGCAGGACCATATAGCCCTCGTTGCCGTACGTGCTGGAGGGATGGTTGCGGCTGCTCAGGTAGAGGTCGAAGACGACCTCGATCTCCTGCTTCTTGCCGAACTTGCCGATGAAGCCGAGATTCCCGAAGGCGTTCTGGAAGCCCGGCTCAACCTTCGCCACGGCCGCACCGGTCGAATTGAAGACGTTCTTGTGGTCGAGCGTCTGGGCGGTGCCGACGGTGTTGACCGTGATGTAGAGCTTGTGCGTTTCGGTGTCGGTGAGCTTGATCTGCGCCATCGCCGGCCCGGCGACGGTCATCAGCGCGAGGATCAGGGTGAGTGTCAGTGTGATTCGTGAAGCCTTCATGGCGTCCTCCATTTCGATGTTCGCAATATGGCGGTTGCACGCGTTCCGAACGAACCCCGTGCGGGTGGCAACGGGCACGTCGCGGGGTGGGCGCGGCGCGCAGCAGGAGGTGGGGCGAAGGCGCGCCGTGAGGTGGGGGTAACCCACCCCAGGGGGTGGTGTCGCGAGGGGAATCCGGCCTTGCTGGTATGTCACTACTGCAGCCGCACCGCTCGTTCTCGCGCTCATTCAGCGGGCAGGCAGACGCTTTGATCGCGGCAATCGGGACACGACCGCGACCTCTCCCTCGCCGCCCTACGTGAAATCGGACAGAGCGTCTCCAGGAGCCTTCCGGTATTATTTAATGATCTACTTTCTCCCACGAACATACATGGATGAACTTGTCGACGCGCGCCTTTGTCTCAGCGGCGCGCAAGGTGAGCCCAAGTGCAGCGTGCGATGATCGTCGAAGGCGACCCGAGCGTCCGGGTCGTGCCCGCCGGCCGACATGGTTCATTGACCAACGTCGAGACGGCGCGGGCGAGCGCGTAGTGCTTTCACGAGACGGCGAGTATTTGAAGCGCGTTGTGCAGGATGCGCGGATCGAAGGAGCGCCGGCGAGGCCGTTGGTGGATACGGACCGCCGCCGGCATCGGTGCAGGCCTCACGCTTTCCGTTTGCCGGGCTTACTCACGCTTCGTGCGGCTTCGATTGCCGGGCGGTTCTTCTCCGTCCATGCGGCGAGCGCAGGAGGAGCAGACGTCCACGCTTCATGCACTGCGTGACGGGTGGGCCGGCACAAGGTGCCGTGCGTGTCTTGAAAAGCGAGGGCAGCGTTGGCGCGATGCGCGGTCTCGCGCTGACGGTTACGAAGTTCGTCCGCGCGGCGCGACGCGCAAAGTTTTCACCCCCGCCCGCAACAACCGCGACGTTGGCCCGTACCTGACGCCGATGACGGCTCAACTTTCCATTCGTGGTCTATCCAAAACGTATCCGAACGGCACCCGGGCCTTGAAAGGGATCTCCCTCGACGTTCCGCCGGGGATGTTCGGGTTGCTCGGGCGCAACGGCGCCGGCAAGTCGACGCTCATGCGCATTCTGGCCACGCTGCAGGAGCCGGACGAGGGGACGATCCGGCTCGGGGAGCTCGACGTCATCCGGCAGAAGGAGCGCGTGCGTGAGACGCTCGGGTACCTCCCCCAGTCGTTCGGCTTCCACCCGCGGGTGCGCGCGGAGCGGTTGCTGGAACACTTCGCGGTCCTGAAGGGTCTCGTCGACGCCGGCTCGAGGCGCGAGGTCGTCGAGGCGTTGCTGCGGCGGACGAACCTCTGGGACGTCCGGCACCAGCGCGTCGGCACTTTCTCGGGCGGCATGCGCCAGCGCCTCGGGGTGGCCGTCGCGCTGCTGGGGAATCCGAAGCTGATCATCGTCGACGAGCCGACGGCCGGGCTCGACCCCGAGGAGCGCGTGCGGTTTTTGAACTTGCTTGGTGAGCTTGGGGAAGCGAGTGCGGTCATTCTGTCGACGCACATCGTCGAAGACGTCGAGGAGCTGTGCAGCAATCTCGCGATCATCGACCGCGGCGAGATCCTGCTCGCCGGCGCGCCGGCGCGCGCGATCGCGGAAGTGCGAGGGCGCATCTGGCGCCGCTCCGTGACGCGCGAGGAGCTCCCGGCGCTCGAGCGCGAGCATTCGGTGATCTCGACGAAGCTGCTGGCGGGACAGACGATCGCCCACGTGTATGCCGAGAGCTCCCCCGGATCGGGGTTCGAGGCCGTCGAGCCCGACCTGAAGGACGTCTACTTCGCCGTCATGGCCGGTCACCGCGGAGCGCGGGCGGCAGCGGCGTGAGGTTCGGCGAGGTCTTTCGCTACGAGCTCGCGCATCGCGTGCGGTCGCTTTCGACGTGGCTTTACGGCGGGTTCCTGTTCCTCCTGGGGTTCTGGATCATTCATGTCGCGGTCACCGGCACCAACCCGGTCCACGTCAACGCGCCGCAACCCCTCGCCGAAACCACGGCGCTCTTCTGCGGGTTGTTCGGCATCCTCGTGACGGCCGGCCTCTTCGCCGATGCCGCCATCCGCGACCGCGCGGCCGGAATGGATCCGCTCCTCTTCACCACGCGTCTCCGCCCCGCCGAGTACCTCGGCGGCCGTTTCCTGGCAGCGCTGGCGATCAACAGCATCCTCGCCGTCGCCAGCCCGATCGGAATCGCGCTCGCCACGACGATGCCGTATCTCCCGCGCGAGGCATTCGGCCCGAACCATCTCGCGGCGTATCTGCAGCCCGTGCTGTTGTTCCTCCTGCCGAACCTCGTCCTGATCGGCGCGATCCTCTTCACGATCGCCGCCCTCACCCGCAAGGTGATCCCCGTCTACCTCGGCGCGATCGCGATCTTCATCGGATACCTCGTCGCCGCGAGCTACTGGAGCGGCATCACGAACCCGATCCTCTCCGCGCTCGCAGACCCGCTGGGCATCAACGCGCTCAAGTCCATGACCGCGTACTGGACGGGAGCGGAGCGGAACGCGCGCCTGATCGGCTTCCCGACGATCCTGCTGTGGAACCGGGTCCTCTGGCTCTCGATCGCCGCGGCGTTGTTCGCCGTGCTGCAGCGCACGTTCCGATTCACGGCGCGCAACGAGCGCGGTCGCGGCAGCGAGACCGTGGACGCGCCCGGGGAAGAACGATATTCGGGAGCGGTTCCGCAGGTCCGCGGCGTGTTCGAGGCGCGCACGCGCCTGCGTCAGATGCTGGCCGTGACGCGCCAGTCGCTCGCCGAAGCGCTGTCGGGCCGCGCGTTTCCCGTGGCTTTCCTCGCGTCGATCGGACTGGTGGTGCTCTGGGGCTGGAACATCGGCGAGACCTGGGTCGACACGATCACGTGGCCCGTCACGTATCTCGTCGCGGACATCGTCCTGTCGGAGCGCGCCATCGCCATTCCCTGGCTGGTCATCGCGCTGTTCGCGGGTGAGCTGGTCTGGAAGGACCGCGACACGGGAGCGGCGCAGATCGCGGACGCGGCGCCCGTGCATACGCGCGTCGTCCTCGCCGGGCGATTCCTCGCGCTCGTCGCGGTCATCGCGCTGTTCCAGCTCGCGTTCCTGATCGGCGGCATCCTGCTGCAGGTGCTGCATGGCTACTACGTCTTCGAGCTCGGCCTGTACCTGCGCATCCTGTTCGGCTGGAACCTCGTCGAGTACGTCCTGCTCGCGGCATTCGCGATGACGGTGCACGTGCTCGTGAACCACAAATACGTCGGCCACGTGGTCGTGCTGTTCGCGATCTATTTCAATCACGCGGCGTCGTACGGAATCCACCACCTGCTCATCTACAACGGTGGTCCGGGGCTCACCTACTCGCAGATGAACGGCTTCGGACCGTTCGTCACGCCGTTCGTCTGGTTCAAGCTCTATTGGGCGGCCTGGGCGATGCTGCTCGCCGTCGTGACGCGGCTCTTCTGGGTGCGCGGGCCGGAGCCCGGGATGCGTCAGCGGCTCGCGGCCGCGCGCGCGCGCCTCACCGCGCGAACCACGCGTCTGGCCGGACTCGCGGTCGTGCTCATCCTCGCCATCGGCGGCTTCATCTTCTACAACACGAACGTTTTGAACACGTACCTCCCGCCGCAGAACGCGGGCTTGCCGGAGGCCGAGTACGAGCGCCGCTATGCGCGGTACAAACATCTGCCGCAGCCCGTCATCGACGGCGCCGAGCTGCGCTTCGAGATCTACCCCGATGCACCGGCAGCCGACATGAGCGGCTCGTACCGCCTCGTGAACCGGACCGGCGTGCCGATCCGCTCCATTCACGTCGAGAGCCCGAGTGGCCGCGACTACGAAGTGCGGTCGATGAAGTTCGATCGCGCCGCGAAGGCCGAGGTGGTGGATCCGGAGCACGGGTACCGGATCTTTGCGCTCGAGCGCGCGCTGGCGCCGGGCGAGTCGATGCGATTCTCATTCGACACGGCATTCCGCCCGCGCGGGTTCCGGCACGGCGGATGGCAGATCATGGTCGTCCGCAACGGCTCCTACTTCGACAGGCGGCTGCTCCCGTTCATCGGCTATCAACCGGGGTTCGAGGTGGCGGGCGATTCCGAGCGGAAGCGCTACGGCCTGCCGCCGCAGCCGACGATGCCCGGCCCCGGCGACGCGGGAGCGCGGCGGTATCAGAGCCGGTTTCGCGATGGAGAGCGGATGCACGTGGAGATGATCGTCGGCACCTCGGCCGATCAGATCGCGGTCGTCCCGGGAATGCTGCGCCGCAGCTGGAGGGAGAACGGCCGCCGCTATTTTCACTACGCCTCGCGCGTGCCGGAAACGTTCGCGGCGTCGGTATTCTCGGCGAGGTACGCGGTGGCGAAGGATCGATGGAAGGACGTCGGTCTCGAGATCTTTCATCACCCGCCGCATCGCGCGAACCTCGACCGGATGATGTCCGGCATGAAGGCGTCGCTCGACTACTACACGTCCGCGTTCGGGCCGTATCCGTATCGCGAGCTGCGCGCCCTCGAGATCCCGCCGTACAGCATCAACGCCCGCGCGTTCCCGTCCGCGCTCGCGCTCTCGGAATCGAACTTCATCACCCGCACCGGTCCGGGTGTGGTCGACCTGACGTTCTTCGGGACCGCGCACGAGGTTGCACATCAGTGGTGGGGCGGACAGATCCGCCCGGCCTACGCGAGGGGACGCAGCTTCGTGTCCGAATCGCTCGCGAACTACAGCGCGATGCTCGTGACGGAAAAAGTCCTCGGGCCCGCCGAAGCGCGTCGCGTCTATGACTTTCAGATGAACCGCTATCTCCAGAAGCGCGGCGAAACGGGCAAGGACGTTCCGCTGCTGGAAGTCGAGGACCATCCGCACGTCTCGTACGGCAAGGGCGCCGTGGCGCTGTACACGCTGCGCGAGCACATCGGCACCGAGGCGGTCAACGGCGCGTTGCGCCGCTTCCTCGAGAAGTACCGCGGGTCGGGACCGCCGTATCCGACGTCACTCGACCTCTACGCGGAGTTGCGCGCGGTCACGCCGCCGTCGCTGTATCCCCTGCTCACCGATCTCTTCGAGACGATGACGCTGTGGGACGTGAAGACGCAGCGCGCCGCCGTCCGCCGCCTGCCCGATGGCAAGTACGAGGTGACGCTCGAGGTGATGGCGCAGAAGCTGAGGGCCGACGGCATGGGCGTCGAGACCCCGACCCCGATGAATGACCTCGTCGAGGTCGGGATCTTCGCGCCGGGGAAGGAGGACCCGCTGTACCTGACGCGCCATCGCATCCGCACCGGCAAGCAGACCCTTCGCATCATCGTGCCGCAGGAGCCGTCACGCGCCGGCCTCGATCCGAACGGCAAGCTGATCGAGCGCGAGCGGGGCGACAACGTGGTGGAGGTGGAAACCGGGGGTTGAACGACGCACGACTTCCGCCCCCACCCTTCACCCCCCCAAATCCTCCCACAGCCTCACGTACGTCTCGTAGCGGGCAGCATTGAGGTCGCCGCTCTCGACGCGCTCCTTCACCTCGCAGTGCGGCTCGTGGACGTGCGTGCAGTTCGTGAAGCGGCAGAGCTCCGACGGCTCGGTGAACTCGGGGAAGTAGTCGCGGAGCGTGTCGCGGTCGAGGTCCCACAGGCCGAACTCGCGGATGCCGGGGGTGTCGATGAGATACGTGCCGCCGCCGAAGTCGTAAAGCGTCGACGCGCTGGTGGTATGGCGTCCGGTGGCGCGCTTGCGGTGCAGGGTGTTGGTGGCGAGCTGCAGCGACTCGTCGAGCGCGTTGAGGATCGACGACTTGCCGACGCCGCTGTGTCCGACCAGCGCGGCCATCTTCCCTTCCACCT
The DNA here is from genome assembly GCA_035627015.1 of Thermoanaerobaculia bacterium. Classification (GTDB taxonomy): domain Bacteria; phylum Acidobacteriota; class Thermoanaerobaculia; order Gp7-AA8; family Gp7-AA8; genus QHVT01. The sequence continues at coordinate 7,621 of DASPMO010000183.1, forward strand.
CGGTGCGGAGGCGCTCCAGCCCCTCCCCTGTCTTCGTCGAGCAGCCGATGATCGGTACGCCGAGGCCGAGGTACGGGGCCAGCTTCTCCAGCTCCTCGTCGAGCTCCTCGGCGGTGAGGAGATCCACCTTGTTCACGCAGAGGACGGGCTGCGCGCCGCCGCGCTGGATGGCGATCAGGTAGCGGTCGATGAGGCGCGGGCGCAGCACCGGCGCCTTCAGCGACACCACGTGAATGACCACGTCCACGTTCGCGGCGATGAGGCGCTGCCGGTGCGCGTGCAGCGGGTCGGGCCGCGCCAGCACCGTGCGCCGCGGCAGCACCGACTGTACGCGCAGCACGCCGCTCTCGTCGGAGAGCAGCACGCGGTCGCCGACGGCCAGGACGCTCTTCTGCCGCACCGCCATCTCCGGCGGCACCATGACGTCGAGCTCGAGGCCGTCGCGGAAGACGCGGCAGCGCGCGGAGGCGACGCTCATCACGATGGCCGCCTCCGCGGGGTCGGCGTCTTCGACGAACATCGGCTCGTTGGCCAGCATCTCCTCGTCGAGGCCGGCCCGCTTGCGCGCGTGGCCGTGCTGGTCGAGCATCGTCTCCCAGTTCTCCTCGGTGAGCCGCTGGGCGCCCGCGTCGCCTTTGTCTTTGCTGCGGAAGATGGGACGTTTGCGGCGGGATTTCATGGCGCGCTCCGACTATAGGTTACAATCGAGCAACTCGTCCAAGAGGAGCCCCTTCCAACGTGGAGAAACCCTTCGTTCTCTTAGCGGACGACAACGAAGCCACCTGCACGCTCATCCAGGCCCTGCTGCAGCATGATTTCGTGGTCGAAGTGGCGAGCGACGGACATGAGGCGATCGAGAAGCTGAAAAGCAGGCAGTATGCGGCGATTCTGCTCGACCTGCTCATGCCGATCGTCGATGGCTACGCCGTGCTCGATCACCTCACCGCGGAACGCCCCGACCTCCTGCGCCGCGTCCTCGTGGTCACCGCCTCGCTGGCCACGCGCGAGATGCAGCGCCTGCGCGCGTACCCGGTGCGGGCCGTGATCACCAAGCCGTTCGAGGTGGAAGCGCTGCAGCACGCCGTCCGGCAGACCGCCGGCCTCGGCGGCGAGCCGTTCCTGTGCGCGCCGCTAATCTCGGGCGGAATGCTGCTGCTGCTCGCGGATCTGTTGCGGCATTGAGGGGACGACCCGGTCTTGCGGACAGCGACGCGGGCAACGTCTTGTCGCCCGAGGGCGTTCGCAAGGAATTCGGATTGGCGCACTGAGGGGCGGGCTGAAGCCCGCTCTACGTTGAGCGCGATTTCCGCGAGACGGGAGCTGAACGTAGGACGGGCTTCAGCCCGTCCCGTGGCGGCGGCGATGGAGAGCGGCAACTGGCGTTGCCGCACTCCAGAGCTACAGCTTGAGCAGCGCGATGAGGGAGGCGCCCGAGAGCACCGTGGCGTAGGCCATGGTCTCGAACGAGCTGCGGCCGCGGAGCTCGGCGCAGGAGGCGACGACGTCGGCGATCTCGAGCGGGTCGAACGGTTTCTTGATGATGCCGTGGATCTTCGACGTGTCCACGCGGTCCAGCACCTGCTTGCCCGCGCCGCTGACGACGAGGACGACCGGCGGGTTCTCGTCGTGGTTGATGGACTCGAGGACGGCGAAGCCGTCCACGCCGGGCATCATGATGTCGAGCAGGACCACCGCGTAGCGGTTCTCCTGAATCAGGTCGATGGCCGAGCGTCCATCCACCGCTTCGTCGATCTCCAGCGCCCGCAGGCGCAACGCCGTCACAAGAATGCGCCGGATCTCGGGATCGTCGTCCACCACCAGGACGCGTCGATGCTGATCAGTCATCGCGAGCGCCGGGATACTGCATGTTTGCGTATCGCAATGTCAACCTCAACCGCCGCTCAGATCGGTACACGCAACATCGCTTCCAACGCCTCCTCGAACTCCGCCGCCGCCAGCGGCTGGCTGTAGAGATAGCCCTGCATCTCCGCGCACTGCTCGCGCCGCAGGAAGTCGAGCTGCTCTTCCGTCTCCACCCCCTCGGCGATCACGCGCAGGTTGAGCGCGCGGGCCATCGAGATGACCGCCGAGATGATGGCCGCATCGTCCGTGGTCAGATCGCGGACAAAGTCCTGGTCGATCTTGACCGTGTCGATCGGAAAGCGCTTGAGGTAGCTGAGGGACGAATAGCCCGTGCCGAAGTCGTCGATGGAGATGCGGATGCCCATCTCCTTCAGGCGGTTCAGGATCGCCAGCGTCAGCTCCGCGTTCTGCATGGCCGTCGACTCGGTGATCTCGAGGTCGAGGAACGGCGCCGGGAAGCCGGTCTCGGCGAGCACGCTCTCCACCGCGGCCACCAGGCCGCGGTCCTCGAACTGCCGCGGGGAGAGGTTCACCGCCACGCGCAGCCGGCGATGTCCCGCCTCGTGCCAGGCCTTCATCTGCCGGCAGGCCGTGCGCAGCACCCATGCGCCGATCGGCACGATGAGCTGCGTCTCCTCGGCCAGCGGGATGAAGTCCTCGGGCAGGATCAGTCCCTGCTCCGGATGCTGCCAGCGCACGAGCGCCTCGGCACCGACCACGCGCCCGGTGGCGATCTCGACCATCGGGTGGTAATAGACGACCAGCTCATCGCGCTCGAGCGCGCGGTGCAGCGCACGCTCCATGGCCAGCCGGCTCTCCGCCGGCTGCACGTGTACGGAGCTGGCGAACTGGTAGTTGTCGCGCCCGATGTCCTTGGCGCGATACATGGCCCGGTCGGCGTTCTTGAGCAGCGCCTCGGCGTCCATCCCCTCGTCGGGGAAAACGGCGATGCCGATGGACGTGGTGACGTAGAGCTCGTGCTCGTCGATGGTCACCGGATGGCGCACCGCCTCGAGGACCTTCTGCGCCACCAGCGCCGCGCCGCGGCGCTCCGACAGCTCGGCCAGCAGGATGGTGAACTCGTCGCCGCCCATGCGCGCCACCGTATCCTCGGCGCGCACGCACGTGACCAGCCGCGCCCCGATGGCCTGCAGCAGGCGGTCGCCGACCGTGTGGCCGAGGGTGTCGTTCACGAGCTTGAACTGATCGAGGTCGAGGAACATGACCGCGCTCAGGCGCCCGCTGCGCCGGGCGTGCGCCAGGGCCACGGTGATGCGGTCGCGGAACAGCAGGCGGTTCGGCAGCGCCGTCAGCGAGTCGTGATAGGCCTGATACTCGACCTGCTCCTGCGCGCGCTTGCGGTCGGTGATGTCGATGATCGTCCCTTCCATGACGTCTTCGTCGCGGAGAGTGACGTTCTCCAGCACCCACACCGTCGCGCCGTCGCGCCGCCGCAGGCGGAGCTCGAGGTTGCTGACCTGCTTCTGTTCGCGGAGCATCTGCACGATGCGCTCGCGCTCGGAGTCGTCGAAGTAGAAGTCGTTCGCGTTCGCTCCGAGGAGCTCCTCGCGCGACTCGTAGCCGAAGAGACGTGCACAGGCATCGTTGCAGTCCAGGATCTCGCCGCTGGAGGTGCTGCGGTAGACGCCGGCCAGGTTGCGCTCGAAGAGGAGGCGGTAGCGCGCCTCGCTGTCCTTGCGGTCGGAGATGTCGCGGCCGACGCCCTGCACGCCCACCGGCTCGCCGTTGCGGTAGATCATGCGCGTGCTCAGCTCGACCGGAATGCGGCGGCCGTCCTTCGCGCGCATGGTCACTTCGTAGAACGTGGAGGCGGTCTCGCCGCGCAGCTTCTTCTCCATGGCCTCGCCGGCGCGGTCGCGATCCTCGGGGACGAGCAGGTCGTGGATGTGATGGCCGATCATCTCGTCGCGCGAGTAGCCGCTCACGCGCTCGCCGGCGAGGTTCATCGACGTGATGATGCCCTCGAGGTCGTGCGTGTAGACGACGTCGTTCGCGTTCTCGAACAGCTCGCGGTAGCGCTCCTCGCTCTGCCGCAGCTCGTCCTGGGCGCGCATGCGCGCGGTGACGTCCTGGGCGATGACCAGCCGCGAGGTGCGGCCGCCGGAGAAGAACTCGAACGACGTGATCTCGACGTCGATGACCGTGCCGTCCTTCTTCCTGTGGCGGAAGTGCACGGGCCCGCGGCGCGGCTCGGCCTTGCGCACGGCCTCTTCCATCGCCGGCAGCTCCTCGGGCGGGCGGATGTCGCGGATGGTCAGGCGCAGGAACTCGTTGCGCGTGTAGCCGTAGTGGCGGACCGCCGCGTCGTTGACGTCGGTGAAGCGCAGCGAGTCGTAGTCGTACACCCACATCGGCAGCGGGTTCATCTCGAAGAGCGTGCGGTAGCGGTGCTCGCTCTCGCGCAGCGCGCTCTCGGCGCGTTTGCGCTCGGTGAAGTCGCTGGCCACGTAGACCACCCCTACAGGGGCGTTGTCGTCGTTGCGGAGGAACGACGACGCGGCCAGGACGTCGACGGTCGTGCCGTCCGCGGCGCGCCAGGCCATCGTGTGCTCCAGCACGCCGAGGCTGTTGATGAGCTGGCCGGTGCTGAGGTTCTCGTCGCGCGGGAAGATGCGGCGGATGTGCTCCCCGCGCAGTTGCTCCGGCGTGTAGCCGAGGAGCTGCCCCGCGGCGCGGTTGACCACGCGGATGATCCCGGCCATGTCGGCGACGATGACCGAGCCTTTCATCGTGTCGAGGATCTGCGTGGCGGCGAAGCCGGCGGTGATTCCCTCGGACTCGAAGCGCCAGACGGCGGTCGCGGCGATGACCATGTAGACGAGCGCGGAGAGATAGGCCGTGGGCTGCAGGTCGACGCCCAGCGACGGGAGGTAGTCGAGCAGGCCGAGCGCGCCGAAGGCGGCGGCCAGGAGCAGCGCGCCGCCCCGGTCGCGCCCTTTGCCGTCGGCGTCGCGCCAGGCGCGCCAGAAGAGATGCACGCCCGCGAGCATGATCGCGGCGATGAGCGCGAGGACGAGCAGCCCCGCCGGCTCCGTGCGCGGGTACCACCCCCACGGGAACCGGCGCATGCCGCCCACGATCGCGCCCGTGAACGCGCCGGCAAGGGCCACGATCAGGCTGGCGATCCACGAGACCGCGATGGCGATGCGGTAGCGGCGCTCGCCGCCGAGGAGGCGCGCGGCGAAATGAAGGATCGCGGCGGGGATCATCACGCCGAACGCGTGGCCGGCGTGGGCCCAGGTCAGGGCCACGAGGGCGTGCCGGGCGGCGAACATGGCCGCCCACGCGCAGAGCCAGCCGCAGATGAGGACGGTCAGGATGAAGAAGAGGCGGCTCGCCCCGCGCCCGTGGCCGCGCCGGAGCACCCCGGCGCCGAGCCCGAGGATGGCCACGGCTGAGAGCGCCGTCGCAAGGGACAGCGCCGTGGCCTGATAGGCGTCACTCGTGAAGAGGCCTGCGAGATCCGGCACGGTGTGCCGCGATAGTACCCGACCTTACTGGTAATCGCGCTTCTTGAAGAACGAGCCGCGCTTGGCCCCCGTCTCGGTGGTGGTCACGCCGGTCAGCGGCGACCCCGACTCTCCGCTCGGCTGCCCAGCGAGTTGGGCACTCTCGGCGAGCTGCACGTCGGACGTGTGGCCCCCCTGCGCGGACGACGAGGTCTCGGACTCGCGGCGGTCGTCGTAGAACTCGCGGTGCTCCGGCGCCGGCTCGGATTTCTGGTCGTTGACCTGCTGATCGGTCTTCCCCGTCACCCAGTCGCTGCCGCTCCCGTAGCTTTGTGGTTCTCTCGGCATGTGATGTCCTCCGGCGGGGTGAAGTGCACGGGGACTGCCACGTAGGGCGGGCCTCAGCCCGCCTCGGACGGGCTGAAGCCCGTCCTACGTTCGGCACACTTCGCGCACCGCCGCCCGCCCGTGGTCACGCAACGAGGGTGGACGCGCGGCGAGCCGGCCGAGGCGCTGGTGGAGCGGGAGTGGCTGGTGACGAACGGCCTCGGCGGCTATGCCTGCGGCACCATCGGCGGCACGGCGTCGCGGCGCTTCCATGGCCCGCTCGTGGCCGCCCTCCCCGCCCCGCTCGGGCGCACGATGATGCTCAATCATCTGGAGGAGTGGATCTCCGGCGTCGAGCTGCAGCTCGAAGAATTCGTGCTCGAGGACGGCCTCCCCGTGTGGCGCTACTCGCCCGGCCTGGAGAAGCGCGTGATGATGCCGTACGGGCAGAACACGACCTACATCATTTACCGCCTCACCGCGGGGGATGCGGTCACGCTGAACCTCCGTCCCTCGGTGAAGTTCCGCCCGCACGAGGGAGTGCTCGCCGATCCCGCGGCGGTCACGCTGACGGTCGACGGCACGCGCGTCGAGCTCCGCGAGAGCGGCGACTCCCCCCCTCTCCGCCTGGCCCTCCTCGGCGAGGACGCACGCTTCGACGAGGAGCCGCGCACGCTGGAACGGGTGATCTACGGCCTCGAGCGCGACCGCGGCTACGACCACGAGGGTCCGCTGTCGAGTCCCGGCGTGATCCGCATGACGCTCCGGCGCGGAGGAGTGGCGGGCCTGGTCGCCTCCGTCGAAGCGTGGGACATCATCGAGGCGATGGAGATCGAGGAGGCGCTGGCCGCCGATCGCGAGCGGCGCGAGAAGATGCTGGCCAAGGCCGGCGTCCATGACGACGTCTCGGCGCAGCTCGTCCTGGCCGCCGACCAGTTCCTCATCCGCCCGCACACGCGCTCGGCCGACGAGGCGCGCATCGCCGCGGCGGGCGACACGCCGCGCACGGTCATCGCCGGCTATCACTGGTTCACCGACTGGGGACGCGACACGATGATCAGCCTCGAAGGGCTGACGCTGGTCACGGGACGGCATCGCGAGGCGGGGAGCATCCTGCGCACCTTCGCCACCTACGTGCGCGACGGCCTCATTCCGAACCTCTTTCCCGAGGGAGAGCACGGCGGGCTGTATCACACCGCGGATGCCACCCTCTGGTTCTTCCACGCCGTGGCGCGCTACGTCCGCGCCACCGGCGACCGCGGCACGCTGCGGGCGCTGCTGCCGAAGATGCTCGACATCATCGACCACCACGTGCGCGGCACGCGCTTCAACATCCACGTCGATCCGGCGGACGGCCTCCTGGCCCAGGGGGCGGAGGGGTACCAGCTCACCTGGATGGACGCGAAGGTGGACGGCTGGGTGGTGACGCCGCGCCGGGGCAAGCCGGTGGAGATCAACGCGCTTTTCTACAACGCGCTGCGCATCCTGCAGCGCTTCCTGGAGGAGGAAGAGCAGCACGCCGATTCGCAGCGCATGCGCGCCCTGGCCGACCGCGCGTACGACTCGTTCAACGCGCGCTTCTGGTACGAGGATGGTCAACATCTTTACGACGTTCTCGACCCCGGCGATCCGGCGCTGCGGCCCAACCAGATCTTTGCCGTGTCCCTCGATCACCCGGTGCTCGAGCCGTCGCGCTGGAAGGCGGTCGTGGACATCGTGGAGCGCGAGCTGGTCACGCCGGTCGGCCTCCGGTCCCTCGCCAGGAATCACCCCGACTACAAGCCGAGCTATCACGGCGACCTGCGCACGCGCGACGCCGCCTATCACCAGGGGACGGTGTGGGGATGGCTGATCGGGCCGTTCGTCGACGCGTGGATGAAGGTCTACCGCGACCGGGCCGGCGCGCTGCGGTTCCTGGAGGGATTCACGCCGCACCTCGCTGACGCGTGCATCGGCACGATCAGCGAGGTCTTCGACGCGGAAGCGCCCTTCACGCCGCGCGGCTGTGCCGCGCAGGCGTGGTCGGTCGCGGAAGTACTGCGTTGCAGGGAAGCGCTGCGCTGATCAGGGCTCGACGCCGACCATGAAGGCCTGCGTCAGGTGACAGCCGTTCGCATCCGTCACCTTCACGAAGATGGTCCAGTCGTAGCCGGCCGTCGTCGGCGTCCCCGAAATCTCCCCGGCGCTGTTCATCGACAGTCCCGGCGGCAGCGATCCCGAGGTGATCTGGAAGGTGTACGGCGCGGTGCCGCCGAAGGCACCCAGGTCGAAGTACGCCGGCACGCCGACGTAAAACGCCGGCAGGCTCTCGGTGTCCATTTCGATGTACGGACAGGTTGCGTAGGCGGCAGCGGCGAAGCAGAGAGACACGATGGCCACAAGGATTACTTTTCTCACGATCGTTTCCTCCGAATGGAAGAAGTCTACGCGGAGAGCCGCCCTTGTGGCACCGTGCAATGATGGAATGACGTCCGCCGAGGACCTCAGGGATTCTCGACCTGCACGGCGAACGTCGTGGTCGCGCTCTCACGGCCGTTATGGTCCGTCGCCTTCACGGCGATCGAGTAGCTGTACGTGGCCACGGTGGGCGTCCCGGAGATCACGCCCGCGGAGCTCATCGAGAGCCCCGGGGGCAGCGAGCCGCCGGTGATCTGGAAGCTGATCGGCGACACGCCGCTGGCCTGGATCTGGAAGTTGGCCGGCACGCCGACGAAGAACGTCGGCAGGCTTTCGGTCTCGATCGTCGTGGCATACGCGGCGACGGCGACAGCGAGGCAAAGGAGTCCCACAAGGGTGGCTTTTCTTCTCACGATTCTTTCCTCCGAATGGAGGAAGTCTACGCGAAAGCCACCCTTGCGGCATCACGTAATGATGGAAGTATCAGATGTCGTCGACCTGGACGAGGAAGGCCTGCGTCAGCGTGCAGCCGTTGGCATCCGTGACCTGCACGAAGATGGTGTGGTCGAAGCTCGGCTCGACCGGCTTGCCGGTGATCTTTCCCTTCGCGTTCATGTGCAGCCCCGCGGGGAGCGTGCCGCTGGTGATCTCGAAGTGATACGGCGCGGCGCCGCCGCTCGCGGTGATCTGAAAATTCGCCGGCTCGTTCAGGTCGAACAGCGGCAGGCTTTCGTTGTCGAAGTTCAGAATCTCACACTGGGCGAAGGCGGACGCGGCGAAGCAAAGGGACACGATGGCCACGAGGATGGTTTTTCTCATGTTTTCTCTCCGATCGCCGCGATCTTACGCCTCCCTACTTCAACAAATCCAATACCGCCGCCACCGCCGCCCGCACGCCCGTGCGCAGGACGAGCTCCGGCGAGGAGGGGGCGAATTTGCTCGAGTGCAGGCCGGGCTGCGTGCCCGCCTGCAGCGCGGCGGGATCGCCCGCGCCGAGGGCCAGCAGCGCCGTCGGGATCTTCCCCTGCAGGCCGAACAGGCCGAAGTCCTCGCTGACCATGGCCGGCTCGATCTCGACCACGTTCCCCGCGCCGAGCTCGCGCCCGATCGCCGCCGCCAGCCGCTGCGTGAGCGCCGGCTCGTTGAACGTGGCCGCCACCGATTCGTGTCCCAGGTGCTCGTACTGCGGCATGCGCTCCTCGGGAAGGCCCGCGGCGATGGCCAGGCCGCGCGGGATGCGCTGGATGGATTCGAGCACGCGCGCCCGCACCTCCGGCTTCATGGTGCGCACGGTGAGATAGAGCTTCACCTCGTCCGGGATGATGTTGCGCTTCGTTCCTCCCTCGATCTTCCCCACCGTCACGACCACCGGATCGAGCGGCGAGCGCTCGCGGCTGGTGATGGTCTGCAGCGCCAGAATCGTCTCCGACGCCAGCACCACCGGGTCCTTGGTGTTGTGCGGCGCGGCGCCGTGCCCGCCGACCCCGCGGATGGTGAGGTTGAGCGAGTCGGTGGCGGCCATGAACTGGCCGGGGCGATAGCCTACCTTCCCCGCGTCGAGGGCGGCCCAGTCATGCAGGGCGATGGCGTAGTCGGGACGGGCGATCTTCTCGTACAGTCCCGCGGCCAGCATCCCCTCCGCCCCCTTGACGACTTCCTCGGCCGGCTGGCCGATGAGCATGACCGTCCCCTTCCACTGCGACTTCAGGTCGGCCAGCAGCCTGGCCGTGCCGAGGAGCGTGGTCATGTGCACGTCGTGCCCGCAGGCGTGCATCACGCCGGCGTTCTGGCTCGCGTACGGCAGGCCGGTCTGCTCGGCCACGGGCAGGCCGTCCATGTCGCTGCGCACGAGCACCGTGCGGCCGGCGCCGTTGCGCATCACCGCCACGACGCCGTAGCAGGTGGCGGCAGGGTCGGTGTAGCGGCCGAACGGATACGTGACCTCGTAGCCGAGGTCGCGCAGGCGCTGGGCCACGAACGCGGACGTCTTCGCCTCCTGCATCGAGAGCTCCGGCGCCGCGTGCAGGGTGCGGTAAGTCTCGACCAGCGACGGCAGCACGGACTGCACGCGCTGGTCGAGGGTCTGGGCGTTCGCGGCGAAGGCGGCGAGGAAGAGCAGCAGTGCGGTCTTGCGCATGGCGGGGAACTGTACACGTTGCTGTGTTGCTGGTTGCTATGTTCGTTGCGCTGCAGCGCCCACAGTCCCCTCTCCCCGCGTGCGGGGAGAGGGATAGGGTGAGGGGCATTCCTCGCAACGGGGCGCGGCCCCTCACCCTAACCCTCTCCCCACGGGGGAGAGGGGACTGTAGGCTTACGCCAGCTCCGCCTCTTTCATCACGTCCCCTGCCATGGCCACGCGGTTCTTGCCCGTCTTCTTCGCGTGATACAGCGCCGCGTCGGCGCGGGAGATGAGGTCCGCCGGCGTGAGGCCGTCCTTCGGATAGACGGCCACGCCGACGCTCACGGTGATGCGCAGCGGCCCGAGCTGCGCCGGCGCGAAGACGCGGTTCTCGACCAGGGCGCGCATGCGGTTCGCCGCGTCGCGGGCCGAGTGCGCCGGCGTTTCGGGGAAGATGATCGCGAACTCCTCCCCGCCGTAGCGGGCCACGACGTCGGTGTCCCGCGCGTTGGTCATCAGCTCCTGGACCAGCCCCTTGAGGATGTCGTCGCCGACCGGATGGCCGTACGTATCGTTGATCTTCTTGAAGTTGTCGAGGTCGAGCATGGCCAGGGCCATCTCGTGGCCGGTGCGCGCATGGCGGCTGACCTCTTTCGTCAGCGCTTCCTGGAAGAAGCGGTGGTTGTACGCGGGCGTGAGCGCGTCGATGAAGGTGAGGCGCTTGATCTCCTCGTACTGCCGCGCCGACTGCAGGGCCGTGACGGCCTGCGTGGCAAAGACCTCCAGCGTCTGGACCTTCTCCACGGACGGGATGCGCCGGTCGTGCGGCTCGCGCACCGAGAGGAAGCCGATCATCTCGTCGCCCTGTATGAGCGGCACGAGCAGGAGGTCGTTCTCATGCCACTCGTCGGGCTTCAGGTACCCGTCGTCCGCATCCTCGGGGCGCACGAAGAAATCGTGCTCGCTCTTCCGCAGCACCGTGTGCGAGATGAAGTACGAGTTGGAGACGTGGAACTCCGGATTGAAGAAGGCCGCGATCTCGTCCGGGGAGACGCGCTTTTTGCGCACGTCTTCCCACACGTCGTCGAGTCCCGCGTGCGCGCGGCGGACGTAGTCGCCGGCGCGCGGGTCCTGGACGGCGAAGACGACGTTCTCGAAGCCGAGGGCCCGGCGGATGGCCTGGGCGATCCGGGTCAGCGCGGCGTCGACGTCGAACTGGCCGATGAGACTGTTCGAGACGTCGAGAATGGTCGACATCGTGGCGGCGTGGCTCTCGAGCTGCGCCGTGGTCTCGCGCATCTCCCGCCGCAGGAGCTGGTCCTGCAGCGAGAGCGCGGTCTGGTTCACGAGCAGGGTGAGGAGATTGAGGCTGCCCGCCTTGAGGATGGAGAGGTCCTCGGTCTCGAAGATGAGGATCCCGTAGATGACCTCGGGGGTCTGGATGCCGATGAGCACCTGGATGGCCCGCCCCGTGGACAGCGGGAACTTGCGCATGTCGCTCTGGAAGACGAACGCGCGGCTCGGCGCCGACTGCGCGAAGCCCGCCGCCTCGACCCAGCGCAGGATGTCCTGGTCCGTCGGCTGGCATTCGCCGAAGCGCGACACCGAAGGCAGCACGTCGGGATTCGGCTCCCACGTCACCACCGCGCAGGCCTTCATGCGCGCCAGCTTCGACAGCAGCGACATGAGGCGCCGCAGCGTTTCGTGGTCGGTCTCCGCGGAGAGGATCTGCGTGGAGCTCTCGGTGAGGATGGCCAGCTCGCGGTTGCGGCGCATGAGCTCCACGTTCTGCTGCGCGGCCTCGGACTCGTTGCGCATGGCATACGCGATGATCAGCACGGGCAGGAAGGCGATGACGAAGCCGGCGATGCCCCAGCTGGCGTAGAGCATGACTCCGATGGCGACGACGGGCGCGACCAGCAGCAGGGTCTTGGCCTGCGCCAGCAGCACGCGGCGCAGGTCGAGCGGCCCGCTCTCCCCTTCGGCGTAGCGCCGCAGCGAGACGAAGGCGAGGTGGAGGCCGACGTAGCCGGCGAGCAGCAGCGTGGCCCCGGCCAGCTTGGCCGGCGGCGGCGCGTCGCGCGCCACGGCCACGGAGTAGAGGATGCCGATGATGCCGTACGACAGCGCGAGCTGCGCGGCGTTGTAGAACGGCTCGAGCTCCCACTTCTTCCGCGACGCCGCGTCGTACAGTGCGTGCGCCCCGGCGCCGCCGAAGACGGCCATCAGGGCGATGGCCGGACTGTGGAAGACGAGCAGCGCGCCGAAGGCCACCGCCGCCTCGAAGCCGACGGAGGCGTCGCCGGCGTCGATGCGCAGGAAGGTGGCCACGAGCACGAGCGCCGCCAGGACGAGCGCGGTGCGCGACTCGGCAAGCGGCCGCGTCGCCGCCTCGTACACCAGCAGCAACACCGCCGCGGTGACGACGCCGATCTTCCACCACCGGAAAAACGCCGCGCGCGACATATTGGGGAGCAGGCATTGTAGCCGGGTTGGCGGTTGGCGGTTGACCGTTGGCGGTTGGCGGGGGACCCGCCCCACCACGATGAACGTGACCGTGGACGGGTGGTGGTCTCCCGCCAACCGCCAACCGCCAACCCTATAATCGCCCCCATGTGGGAAGCCGTCATCGGGCTGGAAGTGCACGCGCGGTTGCTGACGAAGACCAAGATCTTCTGTGGCTGCGCGATTGCCTTCGGCGCCGCACCGAACACCAACGTCTGTCCGGTCTGCCTCGGGTATCCGGGCGCGTTGCCGGTGCTCAATCGCAGAGCGGTCGAACTGGCCGTGCGCATGGCGCTGGCGGCCGGGTGCACCGTCCATCCGCGCTCCGTGTTCGCGCGCAAGAACTACTTTTACCCCGACCTCCCCAAGGGCTATCAGATCTCGCAGTTCGACCGGCCGCTGGCCACCGGCGGGCGCGTCAACGACGTCCGCCTCATCCGCATCCACATGGAAGAAGACGCGGGGAAACTGCTGCACGAGCGCGACGCGTCGCTGATCGACCTCAATCGCGCCGGCGCGCCGCTCATCGAGATCGTCTCCGAGCCCGACATCTCCTCGTCCGAACAGGCCGTCGCGTATCTCACGCGCCTGCGCCAGATCCTCATGTACACCGAAGTCTGCGACGGCAACATGGAAGAAGGCTCCCTGCGCTGCGATGCCAACGTCTCCGTGCGGCGCAAGGGCGAGCCCCTCGGCACGCGCACGGAGATCAAGAACCTCAACTCCTTCCGCTTCGTCGGACGGGCCATCGATTACGAGATCCAGCGGCAGACCGGCGTCCTGGAGAGCGGCGGCACGATCGACCAGGAAACGCGCCTGTACGACGTCAATGCCGGCGAGACGCGGGTCATGCGCTCCAAAGAGGAAGCGCACGACTATCGCTACTTCCCCGACCCCGACCTGCAGCCGCTCACCATCGACGAGGCCTTCATTGAAGATATCCGCGGCGCGCTCCCCGCGCTGCCGCAGCAGCGCATCGAGCGCTACCAGCGCGACTACGGCCTCACCGCGGGCGACGCCGAGGTCATTGTGGCCACGAAAGCGGTGGCCGATTTCTATGAAGCGGCGGCGCAGGAATCGGGAAATCCCCGCGCCTCCTCCAACTGGGTGCGCAATGAAGTGCTGCGCGTCCTCAATGAAGAAAAGATCGACATCGCGGAGTATCGCGTGACCCCGAAAATGCTCGCCGGCCTCATTCGCCTTCTCGACAGCGGCGCCATCGGCGGCAAAGCCGCCAAAGAAGTGTTCGACGACATGTCCGCCACCGGCGAGCCGGCCGAGCGCATCGTGGAGCGCAAGGGGCTGGGCCAGGTCAGCGACCCGGAGGCTATCCGCGAGGCCGCACGGCGCGTGCTCGAGAACAACGCCGCCACCGTGGCCCAGTACCGCGCCGGCACGACGAAAGTGTTCGGCTTCCTGGTCGGCCAGTTGATGAAAGAGATGCGCGGCAAGGCGAACGCCGACCTGGCGAACTCGATCCTGCGCGAGTTGCTGGACGCGTAATCGTCGTACAGTGAAGTCATGCCGAAACGCACAGCGATTGATGCCCTTCGCGTCATCTCGACGGTCGTGGCCATCACGGCCGCATTTGTCCTCGCGGGCCTATCGTTCTTCGGCAGGGCGCTGCAGCTCGATACGAGCGTGCTGCTGGGCGCCATCCTGGCCGTCCTCGGCTCTCTCCTGCTTTATGTGTTCGGACGCGCCGAGAAACTGACGGACGACCTGACCAGCATCCGGCAAGCGATCGCCGGGAGCGCGGCGCATGTGGAGGTGTTCAACTCGCGCGACGAGTGGGCCAGCCGCCTCCTGAGCGAGTCGATGCACAGCGTCGAGGTGTCGACGCAGATGTTCTCGGACCCGAAGCTGGGACGGGACATGGACGATTATTTCGCCCGCATTCACCGGCAGGTCCGGGAGAAACACATCCCCTTCCGGCGCATGGCCTCGACCGGCAGTGCCGAGAAGGTGCGCTGGCTGTTCGGCCTGCTCGCCGAGATGTACGCGACGGACACGTTCTCCCTCGGCGTGATCGACGTCGACCACACCAAAGTGCCGATGAACGCCTTCCAGATCTGCCGCCGCAACGACGGCAACTACTCCGTGTTCGTCTTCAGCAGTCATATCTTCGAGCCGGGCACGCACACGTGCCTCATTGCCGACCGCACCTTCGGCGAATTCGCCCAGCGCACGTACAACCGCTTCTGGGACTCCGCCTCGACGATCAAGCTGAAGGACGGCCCGCGGATGCACTGGGACCGCATCCGCGAGCTCGCGGAGCGCTACGACGTCGTGCAGAGCAAGGAGTACACGGAGCTCCTGCGCCTCGCGGAATCGCGGCGCAAGTGACGCAGTCTGGAGCGAGCTGCGATACCGTTGCACCGTGAGCCGATCCCCATTCGTCTTCGTCCTCATGCCCTTTGCCGAGCCATTCCGGGCCGTCTACGACGACGCGATCAAAGCCGCGTGCGATCAGGTGGGAGTGCGTTGCGAGCGCGTGGACGAGCAGATCTTCGCGGAGAACATCCTGCTGCGGATCTACGAGCAGATCGAGGCCGCCGACATCGTCGTCGCCGACGTCACCGACCGCAATCCCAACGTCTTTTATGAGATCGGCTATGCACACGCATTACAGAAACGCGTCATCCTGCTGACGCAGCACGCGCACGACATCCCGTTCGACATCAAACATTATCCTCACGTCGTCTATAGGGACGGCGCCTTCGACGAGCTGCGCCATCAGCTCGTCCGCCGGGTGCAGTCGTTCCTCGCCAACCCGCCGCGCTCCACCGGCCGCCGCGACACCTTCCCCTGGCCTCACCTGCTCCGCCGGGCCACCGCCATTCTCGATGCGGCCGTCCAGCGGGTGCAGGAGCTGCTCGCGGCGTCCCGGATCGAGGCGCTGGCCGACGAGATGACGGACCTGGCCGACCGCTTCGGCGCCTTCCGCAGTCCGGACGTGCAGATCACCGTCGTCGACACCGACCGGACCTTACTGTTCCACGACTACGCACCGTTCATCGGCCGCAGAGCCCTGCACGTCGGCGTGGATGGACACAACATCTACGACGACATCCTCAACTACGACCAGGGTGCCGTGGCGTGGACGGACCAGACCAGCAACGTCGGCGGAAGCCCTCCTGTCCGCGACAATGTGGCCCTCTTCGCCGTCGTTCCGGGGACGAGTCTAAAGGTTGTGATCGAGGCGCATCACGAGATCGGCGAGGGGCGCTGAGGCAGGCTTTTTCAAGTGAGCCGGCACGGCCGGCAACGCTGGTTGGAGGCACCCTGCCGCCGCCAGCCGCATCGTCCCGGAGCGACTGGCGTCGTCAAGGCTGGGCCAAACCAGCGCTGCCGGCCGTGCCGGCCCGGCCTACGGCAACGAGATCATGAGCAGCTTCGGACTGCTGGCCGTTGTGGCGCGCGTGAGCGTCGCCTCGAGGCAATACGCGTACTGCTGGAAATTCATGTTGATGATGTCGTTCGGATAGCGCGCCACGATCGTCCCGACCGCGCCGGGGCGGAACTGCAGCCGCGCGCCGCTGAGCTCATAGAAATTCAGCGACGACTCGTCGATGATTCTCTCCGAGCCGACCGCATTCCATTCACCGCCCGTGAGCGGGAGAGCGCACCAGACAACGAGAACGACGAGAGAGAGTTTTCTCATGGAACGGATCTCCTGGAACGGTAGCGTAGGCCGCGCAGCCGAGATCCGCGAGGCCGATGGTACGAAGACGCGCCAGCCGGTGACGAAGAACCCAGGGCGCGGGACGAAGCTCCTCAGAACCCCTCGCGCTTCCGCTCCTCTAAGCAGACCACACTGACTTCGCCAACGGATGCGGACCGCCGGCGTCCTCGCCGGCTGTCGTGGCGGCGTCCCGCGCCGCCACTCCCCGCCCAGGGCGCAGGCGCGGGACGCCTGCGCGACAGCCGGCGAGGACGCCGGC
>DASPMO010000184.1:0-26014 GCA_035627015.1 Thermoanaerobaculia bacterium
CATCTCGGCGTCGCCGCACCAGTCTTCGCTCCAGCAATGGTAGGGCTCAACCCAGCTGCGGTCGGTCTTGACGAGCGGCATGCGCGGATGCTCTGCATAGGCACGGGTCGCGTCGGCGACTTCCACGTCGAGCGCCACGTCGTCGGCGAAGCGCACCTGCGGACCGTAGGTCTCCTCGCCCCAGTCATTCTCCGACCACGAATCGTCCGGCGAGTCCGGCGTCTGCCGTCCCCACTGCACGGAGTAATACGTCACGTCGCCCGAGCGGCGCCGGAAGATCGGGTTGATGAAGGGAGGGCGGTCGGCACTCCCCGGCGACTGACACACGGTGATCGTCATCTGATCGGTCAGACCGACCATGCACTGCACCGGGACGCCGCCACCGCCCGTATGGGCGCTGTCGTCACGAGTCAGCTCGACGTCGCTGAGATCGACCACCACCTGGCCGCCCGTCTTCTCCACATAGCTGACGCGCATGGTGGTCAGGTCGAGGTTCTCGGCCCACGAGGCGCTGAAGGCCGCCGTGTTGCGCCAGCCTTTGTGCTCGACGTAGCTCCGGTAGCCCCAGGACGCGCGCTCGTAATCCCAGTAGTCCTCTTCGACTTCTTCGGCGCTGGCACTCCAGCGCGGCATGGCGGAAGCGTTGGAGGCGACGGTCACGAAGGCGGTCATCGACATGTCGTCCGCATCCCAGTCCGCCGGGCTCTCCTCCACCAGCGACACCTTCACCTCGGAAGATCCCTCGGTGGGGAATGCGTAGCGGAAGGAGCAACTGACGGTGCCGCGGGCATCGACCCAGATTCCTCTGGCGCGATCGACTTCCTGCCCGTTGACGCTCAAGGCGCAATGGGCGCGTGCGCCCAGGTCTCCGTTGAGCTCGCGAATCGTCGCGTCGATCACCACGGGAAGCCCTGCCACGATGGTCTCGGGGATGGCCAGGGCGCTCACTTCGAGGTCCGGACGGAACTTCGCGGTCTCGACGAGGGTGACTTCGTTCCGTTTGCGCCCGTGAACGCCGCTCACGGCGGCCTGAATGGTGACGGGCTCGCCTCGTCCGAGGACGCGCAGACGGAGGGCGTGCACGCCGGCGTTCGACAGGCCGCGCTCCTGCAGGGCGCCGAGGCTGCGCGATTCGATCGCGACGCTGTCGATGTTGCCCCGCGTCGCGGCGTTTTCGAAGGTGCCGGTGGTCACTTCGAGGTCGGCGGTGTGGTCCTTGTTCATCAGCACGCGGGCCTGGACGGTGACGTCCCCGGCCTTCGCCTGCGCGTGGCGTTTGCTGGTGTCGCGATACTTGACGGTGTTGGGTGCGAACCTCGGTTCACGTGCGCGGCGATCGCTGCGATCGCCGCGATCGCGCATTTGCGCCTGCACCGCGACGGTCGCGGTGAGTGCCAGGAGGATTGTTGCGAGGATGCGTTTGAGGGACATGCTGAAGGCTCTCCGTTCGGTCTGAGGATCGCCTTCGTTTTATTACAATAACACTGCCACTTCTGGGAATTCAGCCGAGGCTCACCGATCCCTTGTCGAACGCCTCCTTGCCGTGCAGGTGGAAGGCGCCGGGAAGGAGCCACTCCACGTCGTCGGTGAGGCAGGAAAGGATCTGCGCGTGGTCTCCCTTGCGGAAACCATCCATGTAGCGGTCGACGGTCTGTTTGTTCTCGGTCACGCGACGCATCATCTGCTGAAATCGACGGTGATGGGATCGATCTCTTCGCCGACGGCATCGATCTCCTCGCCGATGGCATCGATCTCCTCGCCGATGGGACCGAGCTCTCCGCCGGCGGGATCGATTTCCTCGCGCACGCAATCGATCTCTTCGGCGAAGGGATCGATCTCATCGCCGATGCAATCGATCTCATCGCCGATGCAATCGATCGCTCCGCCGAGGAGATCGATCCCGTGGCTGATGCAATCGATTGCATCGCGCAGGCGATCGATCCCTTCGGAGGTGCAATCCATTGCACCCCTGAAGAAAACGCGGAACCTTCTGCAGCCGCGTTCGTCATTAGGAAAAGGACAGTTCAACTTGAGATCGAATCACGCGCAGGCAACCGGGGACACTCACGCCCCGCGGGGAAAGCGGCGCCGCCGGGATGACGGCGGCCCGGCGTGGTTCCGTCCGTACTGCCGCGCGCAGCGCGCGATCAACGCCTCGATCCGGCTGATCGGCACGACGCTCCGCACGGTCGCCAAAACCGAGCGCTGTGCCCACCGCCGCCCCATCCACGCGTCGCGCAGGCTCCAGGAGGCCGGGAACCTGCTGGTCCACGCCTCCTCACAACTGGTGCGGGCGGCCAAGGAACTGGTGGAAGTGAACGCGTGTATCGCCCACGAGCCCGACCGGACGAGCGGCGTACCGCGGCTGCTCGCCCAGGCGACCGAGCACTGTGCGGAGCTCACCGAATGGGTGGAGGACGCTTCCGGCAATGTCCTCGATCTTCAGGAGGAAGTGCTCCTCGGCCTCGAGACCGGCATTCTCGTCCCGGAGCCCCCGGCCGGGCGCCGTCCGCGCATCATCCTCGCGCCGCGCCCCGTTCCCATCCGCGCGTTCCTGCGCCTCCGGCAGGCGCGCGTCATCGACCGCATCGCTCCCCTTCTGCGCCGGCGCCGGCACACGCCGCGCCCGGCCGCCGTTCGCGTACCCCGACGCTGTCTTCGCGGTCGCGCTCCTCCTCTCGTTTCGATCTCCCTCTCCTGACCATCACAGATCGAAAAAAAAAGAGAAGGAACTTTCAAATGAGTACGCATGGAAAAGCTGTATCCACGGCGACGGCCACGGTGCCGTCGATCAATTACGCGGAAGCCGCGCAGGAGCGCATCCAGGAGCTCCGCCGGTGGCGGGAGCAGATCCCGCACTTCATCACCCCCGAGACCACGGACGCGACGAAGCGGCTGAGCAGCGCCGCATCGGTGCCGGCCGCGTTCATCGAGCTGACGAACCTCGCGCTCGCGAACCACATGCCGCTCGTGCGCGCGGAAGGCGCCACGCCGGCGCAGGTCCGCGACCTCGTGGCGTACGCGGAAGCGTTCGGCCCGCTCGCCGACGAGCTCGAGGCGCTCGCGCACTTCATGCGCTACAGCGCCACGGCCGCGCGCAACGCGGCCGGAAACGAGGCGCTGACGACGTACGCGCTGGCCACGCGCCTGGCGAAACGGCCGGCCACCGCCTACCTCGCGCCGCACGTCGCCGACATGCGCCGTGCGCTGGGCCGCGGCCGCAAGCCGTCGCCCGAGTTGCTGGCGCAGAGGGCCGCGGATCGCGCGACGAAGGCGGCGGCACGCGCGGCACGGAAGGCGCTGCCGGCGCCGGACCCGGTCCCGCAGGAGTGACGAGGAACCTCAGGTAGACCCGAAGCGGGCGCGTCGCAGGACGCGCCCGCTTCATTCATTCAGTGCCCGCCGTGTCCTCCCTCGCCCACGATGGCGATGTGCGCCATCAGCGAGGGGCTTTCCTCGCCGCGGTCGTCGACGGCCACGGCCCAGACCATGTAGTGGCCGGGCGCGAGGTCGGTCGGGAGCGAGGCGGTGAACGGTGCCGTGGTGTCGGAGGAGACGAGCTGCGGGCGGGAGCCGATGAAGTTTCCTTCCCGGATCCAGAACTCGACGCGTGCCACCTTGCCGTCGCGGTCGGCGGCGTCGGCGCGGGCCTCGATCGCCTCGCCGGCCTTGAACGACCCCCCGTCGGCAGGAGCGGCCAGGTGCGCCGCCGGCGGCACGTTGTCGACCACGTTCAGCGTGATCTCCGTGCGCCGCGTCTGCTCCGAATTGAGGGCCACGGCGCGGACGCGGTGCGCTCCCGCGCCCGTGCCCGGCCAGAGGAACGTGGCCGGCGCGGTCGCCGACGAGCCCACGAGCTTACCGTCGATGAAGAGCTGCACCCCCTTGATGATGCCGTCCGGATCGAGGGCATCGACGACGATCGCCACCTCCTCACCCGTCCGCACGAGCGTACCCGTCGGCGGCGAGAGGATGGCCACGCTCGGCGGCGTATCGCGCACGGCGTGGTTGGCCGAGAGGGTGAGGTCGAACGAGGCATCGTCGCCTTTGCCGTCCTGGTGCAGCTCGACCGCGATCGCGTTCCGCCCCGCCTTCAGGAGCTTCAGCGGTACGTCGACCGGGAAGTACGCCTCCTCGGCCACGCCGTTCACCGACGCCGAGGCGCGCGTGTCGTCGCCGGCATCGTCCGGCAGGTTCACGCGGTGGATCTCCGCGCCGTTGAGGTAGACCGCCGCCCCGTCGTCGCGCTTCAGGTGCAGCAGGACGTTGCGGTACACGGCCGGGTCGGCGACGTCGAACGTGCGCCGGTAGTACGTCGTCACGCGGCCGCCGATGGTCGTCTCCGGGTCGTCGGCGTAGCCGAGCTCCGCGCGCCCTTTCCTCCAGCCGCTGTCGTCATAGTCGGCCTCGCGCCATCCATCCTCGGCCGCGCCGGTGTCGAGATAGCGCCACTCCTCGTCGTCCGCGGGGACGAGGACGAGCTTGCGGAAGTCGAGCTCGAAGCGCTGGCCGCCGACCACCTCGTTCTCGTCCTTCGGCGTGCCGATCTGCACCAGGTCGAACTTCGGCACCGTGCCGGCGCGCGGCTGGTACTCCTTGTTCAGCTCGAACCCGAGGCCGAGGGCGAACGTCTCTTCCGGCTCGAGCTTCAGTCCCACGATCGCCGCGTTCCTGCCGGTGATGGCCACGCGGCCGCGCTCCGCATCGACCGGCCTGACGTCCGTTCCTTCCCCGCCCCCTTCCTGCCAGCGGCGGTAGACCTCGGGCGGCAGGTCGACGAAGACCCTGCCGGTCTCGAAGAAATCGGGGTCCTCCCGCTCGGCGACGGGCAGCAGGCGGAGTCGCGTCGTCACCGCCACGAGGAATGGGTTGCGCACGATGATGCCCGACAGCTTCAGCGCGCCGGGGAAGTTGTCCACCACCGTGAGGTTCTTCCAGGCGATGTTGTTGTTCGCCTTCGTGTTGTTGTAGACGCTGGTGGTCTCGGGCGTGGTCATGCCCCACGGCGCGCTGTTCGTGGTCTCGATGCGGCCGAGGAGGCAGAAGTGCGACTGCTCGGCGCCGAAGCAGACGAAGTCGGCCGGATTCGGCGGATACCAGGGGACCTGCAGCACGACCGCCTGGCCCGGCGCCAGCGGCGGGATCACCAGCGGCGCGTCGTCATAGATCGGCGGGGAGACGACCGACGGATGCGTCGGCGTCTTGCTGACGATGTAGCCGCCCGCCCCCGTCCACGGCTGGACCGCCGGCCCGGTGCCGTTCCACGGCGCCATGGCCGTGGTGATGTTGACGTTGCTGGTCAGGGTGCCGTAGGTCTGCGTCGGGTCGAGGCGGCTGACGAACGAGTTGTTGCGCTGCCAGCGCGACCAGAGACGGTCGACGTTCCCGTGGAGGAGGAAGAAGATCGGGTCCTCCGCCGCGCTTGCGAAGAACGACATGTCGCCGGTGTTGCCGCCGATGTGAATGTGCGAGTCGTCGTGCGGGCCGCCCTCGATGTTGTCGAAGCCGCCGTACGTCGTCGGCGCCAGCACGGTCGCGTCGGACGTCCCGGTCAGCGGGAAGGGGCTGCCGACGCTCCGCGTCACGCCCGGCGGGGAGAGCGCCGGCAGGAAGGGGGCGCCGATGCTGCCGCTGCCCGAGCCCATGAACGACGAGGTCAGGAAGTTGAACGGCGGCCCCGCGAGCGGCGTCGTCCAGTCCCAGTAGAGGAGCTTGAGCGTCGGCTCGTACTCCTGCAGCAGGACCTCGTAGCGGTTGACGAACTCGCGGTGCCACGGCAGGAAGGCCGGCGAGTTGTGGCGGTTCGCCGGCCCGAGGTCGTGCACCTCGTCCTGCTTGTGCCAGTAGCTCACGCCGCCGGGGAAGACGAACCCCGGCTGCGTGCCGACGGCGATGATCGCGTCGCGATAGGTGTTGCGCTCGGTCGCCGAGACCAGGGGCGAGGCCGCGTTCCTCCGCGGCTTGGTGATCTCCATGCCGTACAGCTTCGTGGGGCCGCAGTCATTGTCCTTGTAGTCCACCCACTGCGACTGCCAGTTCAGCCCCGTGGCCGCCTTGGCCCAGTAGAGCTTCAGCCGCTCGCTTCCGGTGGACGCCGCGTTGCCGCGGTTGCGCACCCGGATGTAAACGTAGTTCGGCACGGAGTACTTCGGGTCGCGGTACTCGGGGTTCTGGTGCGGTGCCGGGGTCCACGGCGGCGAGGCCTCGGTGAAGGGGTAGGGCTGGTACGCCGGATCGGGACTGTTCCGGACCCAGATGTCCTCCGTCACCCACATCGCCCCGTTGTCGGGGTTCGGCTCCACGCCCGTATCGAGGGGCGTGTCTTTCATGTAGAGGTCCGCCTGCGCGAAGGCGAGAAGGGGAATGGCGAGAATCACCGCCAGTAGGGCGAGCCGCATCACTGCTTCCTCCTTGTCGATTGAGGAGGCGGAGTATAGCGATGTGGACTTCCTTGTTGACGTCCTTAATTGACCACTCGGAAGACGTAATCGCGGTCGTACGTGCGGACGTACAGGCGCTCGCCGCGGAGCAGGAGGAAGCTGGGGCCCGA
The DNA here is from genome assembly GCA_035627015.1 of Thermoanaerobaculia bacterium. Lineage (GTDB taxonomy): Bacteria > Acidobacteriota > Thermoanaerobaculia > Gp7-AA8 > Gp7-AA8 > QHVT01. The sequence continues at coordinate 6,551 of DASPMO010000184.1, forward strand.
CTTCAGCGGGACCTTCGCCACGGCCGCGCCATCCTTCGCGCGCAGCACGTAGAGAAAGTCCGGCTCCGCGGTGAAGCCGTAGCCGGTGACGAGGTGCCCGTCGTCGAGGAAGGTGAAGTTGCCGGCGTTCGCGACGAGCGGTGCGCTGTGCCAGAGGGCCTTGCCGCCGCGGAGGTCGATGGCGGTGACGTACGCGTTCATCCCGTGCGACGACTTCGCGTAGGTGCGATGCCCGTGCGCGACGTACAGCACGTCGCCTTTCACTTCCGCCCAGAGCACGCGCTGCTCGACGAATTCGCGCTCCCCCTCCACGTGGCGCGGCGCGAACCGGTAGTCGGAGAAATCGAAGGCGAAGCCGGGCCCGGCGACGATGGTGCCGCCGCCGTAATCGGGACCGTAGATGCCGAGCAACCGGTCGCCGCTGCGGATGGCGTAGAGGAACTTCGCATCCTCGATCCGCGAGGGCAGCCCTTCCGGCGCTTCATCGATCCGGTCCAGCGCCAGCCCGTTCTTTTCGAACCACGCGTCGTCGTCGGTGATGTTGTTGGCGGTGCTCGACACGAGTCGCAGCGTGACCGGCGCCTTCCCGGCGACGCTCTTCACGGGCGTGGCCTGGAAGTCGGGTGCGGGGAGGCGCGTCAGCGCCGCGGCCAGGAGGAGCAATCCGAGGGTGGTCATCGCGAGCATCGTACCCGCCCTTGGGGCGCACTCGTCGCCTCCGCGGTCGAGATGGGCTTGCGGCGTTCCGCACTGCCGATCAGCCGCGAGAACGCCCGGCGCGTCTTCGGATCGTCGATCGGGCGCGTCGTACGGCGCGCTTCCGCCAACGTGGCCCGGCGAACGAACGAGCTCCGCGTTTTCCCCACCTTCCGAGCCGCTGCATCGATCACACGGAGGTCGGTCTCGGGAAGAGAAACCAGCACCTTTCGCACGAAAAGTATATCCGCCCGAGGAGGAGCACTCCGGTGATGTTGTTCGCGCTGCTCGACACGACGCGCAGCGTGACCGGCAGAACCTCACACGCCTGCCGCTGCAGCAGGGGGATCTTTCGGCTGGGCTGTGAGGGGCGGACCGCCGGCGTCCCGCCGGCTGTCTGTGCGGGCGTCTCGCCCGCACCGTGGCGGCGGGACGCCGCCACTGACAGCCGGCGAGGACGCCGGCGGTCCACTTACTTACTTACCTACCGGTCAGTGTCCGTGGCCTCCCTCTCCCACCACCCCGATGTGCACCATCATGGACGGGCTCTCCTCGCCGCGGTCGTCGACGGCCACGGCCCAGACCATGTAGTGGCCGGGGGGGGAGGTCGGTCGGGAGCGTGGCGGTGAAGGGGGCCGTGGTGTCGGAGGAGACGAGCTTCGGCTGGGAGCCGAAGAAGTTGCCTTCCTGGATCCAGAACTCGACGCGGGCCACCTTGCCGTCGCGGTCGAGGGCGTCGACGCGGACCTCGATCGGCTCGCCGGTCTGGAACGATGCGCGGTCGGCGGGAGCGAGCAGGTTCGCCGCCGGCGGCACGTTGTCGACGACGCGGCACGCTCGGCGGCGTGTCGCGCACGGCGCGGTATCTCGTCCTGGTGCAGCTCGACGGCGATCACGTTCCGCCCCGCCCTCAGGAGCTCGAGCTTCACGTCGACCGGGTAGTAGACCTCCTCGGCCGCCCCATTCACCGAGGCCGCGGCGTGCGTGTCGTCGCCGGCGCCGGAGGGGAGGTTCACGGGTGGATCTCCGCGCCGTTGAGGTAGAACCGCCGCGCCGTCGTCGCGCTTGAGGTGGAGCAGGACGTTGCGGTACAGGCCCGCGTAGGTCTGCGCCGGGTCGAGGCGGCTGACGGAACGCGTTGTTGCGCTGCCAGCGCGACCAGCACCGTGGCGTCGGGCGTGCCGGGGAGCGCCGCCCAGTCCGGGGACTTCTTTCTCCCCCTGCTGGCGGCTCTGCTGCAGGACTTCGGGGAGGCGATTGGCGTCGAGCCTCTTGGACTGTTTCATGCGCCCGAGGACGCCCATGACGATCGGCGCGAGCATGGCCATGAGCTGCGCGACCTGGCCGCGCCGCTGACTAAAAGGCCCAGTAACCCTGCACGAAGCGCGTGATGAAGAGGCCCATCAGCAGCAGCGACCAGAGCGCGATGACGGCGCCCCAGGCGGGGCGGCGGTCCGCCACGCGCGCCAGGAGGAAGTACATCGGGAACAGCACGAGCGTATAGCGCGGCGCGCTCAGGATGAACTTCGTGCTCGTCCAGAGCAGCCAGTTGCAGGTCATCCAGACGGCGTAGGAGGTCCGCAGGCGCAGCCAGGACCAGACCGTGCAGGCCAGCCCCAGCGCCACGAAAAACATCTCCTGCCACGCGACCATCTGCGCGTCCGAAGGGGGGCGCCGCGGCAGGTCCGTGAACTGTTTGCGGATGCCGACCCAGGGCCAGGTGAGCTCCTTGTCCCAATAGCGCTCCTGCATCCAGAGGAACTTCCAGGGGTCGCCGAACACCTGCCAGTTGACGAGCAGGTATACGCCGAAGCCCGCCCCCACCAGCGCGATCCACAGCCACTCGGCGCGCGGCCGCCGCTCCCCTTCCCGGTACTGGAGGAACGCCTCGACCGCGAGCGCGGGGATGAGCAGCAACCCGTTGATGCGCGTCATGGCGGCCAGCGCCCCGAGCGCGCCGGCCCAGGGCCAGCGCCGCCGCCTCGCCGCCAGGAACGAGCCCAGCGCGAGCGCCAGAAAGAGGCTCTCCGTGTAGCCGATGTGCAGGAAGTAGGCGGTCGGGAAGGCGAAGAGGAAGAAGACCGAAAGCCGCGCCACGCGCTCCGGCTCGTCCAGCTCCCCGAGCCGCTTCAGGAGCAACGCGGCGGCGACCGAGGCGATGGCCGAGACGAGGAAGGCCGCGACCAGCTCATCGCGCAACACGAAGGCGGCGGCGCGAATCAGCCACGGGTAGAGCGGGTAGAAGACGATCCACCGCTCCTGCTCGCCGCCCAGTACGTAGCCGTCGCGGGCGATGTCGAGATAGTGGGGCGCGTCCCACTGGTTCCAGACCGCGAGCCAGCCGTTGGGCGACGGCAACGGCTGGTCCATCCCGATGAGGAATGCCTGCACGCCCACCCACACGACGACCACCTTCACGGCGAGCACGAAACCGACGAGCTGCCAGTCGATCCGCCCCAGCGATGCTGCGCCCGCCCCGTGCGCCTCGGGCTTGCCGGCGAGCTGGCCGGGGACGGTGGGGCGTTGGCGTTTCTTCATCGCTACCGGCCGGAGGTCAATCCATTTTCCAGTGGCGCGTCAGGTAATCGCTGAACGTGAGCACGAAGAGCACGGCCAGCCAGAGGAACGAGCAGATCACGACGATCCAGGTCAGGCGCGGCGAGTGGATGACGTGCATGAACCAGAGGATGACCACCAGCGCCTTGACCACGGCGATGGCCATGGCCACGGCGGTGTTCATGGCGCCGAGGTCGATGCGCGAGACCCAGACGGTGAGCACCGTCAGGACCATCAGCGCGCCGAAGACGGCGAAGTACATCCCGAGCGGCGCCTGATGGGGCGGGGCGGCGTGGCCCGAATACGTTTCGTGATCAGGTTGATGAGCCATGCGGGTTCCTCAGACGAGATACAGCAGCGGGAAGAGGAAGATCCAGACGATGTCGACGAAGTGCCAGTACAGGCCCATGATCTCGATGGGGCTGTAGTACTCGTGGCCGAAGTCGCCGCGCCAGGCGCGGCGGATGAAGTACAGCAGCAGCCCCGCGCCGATGACCATGTGCAGCGCGTGCAGGCCGGTCATGGTGAAGTAGAAGGTCATGAACAGCTCGATGCCGCGCGTGAGCGCGGGGTCCTGCGCGTGCACGTAGGTGAACATCGAGCCGGGGAACTGGCCGTGGTGAATGTGCTCGGCGTACTCGTAGCCCTTGACGCCGACGAAGATGCCGCCCAGGAGCAGCGTCAGCACGAGCATGAGCGTGGTGAACTTCCGCCTCGCTCCCTGCGCCCCCCAGACCGCGAGGGCCATGGTCAGCGAGCTGCCGATCAGGACGACCGTGTTCGCGGCGCCGATCTCCCAGTGCTGCAGCTTCGAGCCCGCGGCCCACGCCGCCGGATACATCGCGCGGTAGATGAAGTACGCGCAGAAGATGCCGCCGAAGAAGAGGATCTCCTGGGCCACGAAGAACCACATGCCGAGGGTCGAGGCCTCGTGCTGCTGCCCCATGTCCTCGAAGTGGTGCTGGAGGAACGGATGGTGATGCGCGTGGCCGTGCGGCTCGGCCGCGTGCTCGGCGTTGTGCGAGAGCGTGGCGTCAGACATGCTGCGTCTCCCGCATGGCCTTGAGGAAGGCCGGGTAATCGTATGCGTCCCAGGTCACGACCGGCGTCTCGTGGAAGTTCTCCTTCGGCGGCGGCGAGGTCGTAGCCCACTCCAGTCCCACCGCCCCCCAGGGGTTCGTCCCCGCCTTGCGTCCGAACTTCAGCGACCAGAAGAGGTAGATCATCGGCAGGAGGTAGCCGGCGGCGAGCACGGTCGCGCCGGCGGTGGAGAGGACGTTCAGCACCTGGAACTCCGGCGCGTACGCGTGGTAGCGGCGGGGCATGCCGACGTAGCCGACGAGGAACTGCGGGAAGAAGGTCAGGTTGAAGCCGACGAAGACCAGCATCGCCGACAGACGCCCCCACCACTCCGGATACATGCGGCCGGTGATCTTCGGCCACCAGTAGTGGATGCCGGCCATGTAGGCCATGATCGTGCCGCCGACCATGATGTAGTGGAAATGCGCCACGACGAAGTAGCTGTCGTGCACGTGCACGTCCACGCCCAGGGCGCCGAGGAAGAGGCCGGTCACACCGCCGATGGTGAAGAGGCCGATGAAGCCCATCACGTACAGCATCGGCGTCTGCCACGACACCGAGGCCTTGTACATGGTGGCCGTCCAGTTGAAGACCTTGATGGCCGAGGGGACGGCCACCAGCATGGTCAGGAAGGAGAAGATCATCGCCGCGTAGACGGAGATGCCGGCCACGAACATGTGGTGCGCCCAGACCAGGAAGCCGAGGAAGGCGATGGCCAGCGAGGAGAAGGCCACGAACTTGTAGCCGAAGATCTTCTTGCGCGTGAACGCGGCCACGCACTCCGAGATCACGGCCATGCCCGGCAGAATCATGATGTAGACGGCCGGGTGGGAGTAGAACCAGAACATGTGCTGGTACAGCACGGGATCGCCGCCCAGCGCGGGATCGAAGATGCCCACCTGCAGCACCCTCTCCACCATCAGCAGGACCAGGGTGATGGCCAGCACCGGCGTGGCCAGCATGATCACCACGCTGGTGGCGTACATCGACCAGACGAACAGCGGCAGGCGGTACCAGGTCAGCCCCGGCGCGCGCATGCGGTGGATGGTCACCAGGAAGTTGAGGCCCGTGAGGATGGAGGAGAAGCCGGTGATGAACGCGCCCAGCGTGGTCAGGAACACTTTCGTGTTCGAGTACTGCGTGGAGAAGGGGGTGTAGAACGTCCAGCCGGTGTCGACGCCGCCGGTGATGATCACGATCACGCCCAGCGTGCCGCCGATCATGTAGATGTACCAGCTCAGGAGGTTGAGCTTCGGGAAGGCGAGGTCTTTCGCCCCGAGCATGATGGGCAGGATGAAGTTCCCCATGACCGCGGGGATGGCGGGGATGAGGAAGAAGAAGATCATCACGATGCCGTGCAGCGTGAAGAGTTTGTTGTAGGTGTCGGAGGTGAACATGTCGCCCTCGGGCGTGAGGAGCTCGAGGCGCATGAGGAAGGCGAAGATGCCGCCGACCACGAAGAAGATCGTCACGGAGAAGAGGTAGAGGATGGCGATGCGCTTGTGGTCCTTCGTCAGGAGCCACGACAGCACGCCGTACTCGTCGTTGAGATAGTTCCGCCGGGCCCTCGTGGAGGGCTCGATGAACGGTGCGTCGTCGATCGTGGTGCTGGTCATTCCTGGTTCCCTGGTGTGGTCGTGGATGTAGGTTGGGCTTCAGCCCGACCATCGGCGGGGGCGGCCGGCGCGCCAGTCGATTCGATGGCCGATTGCGGCGACTCGACCGGCGTCGCCACCGGCTGCTCCACGCCCATGGTGCGCACGTACGCGAGCAGGCGGATCAGGTCATCCTCGCTCACCTGCCCCTGGAAGGTGGGCATGACCGGCGCGAAGCCGGCGGCGATCTTCGCCTGCGGGTTGAGGATCGACTCGCGGATGTAGTTCTCGTCGGCGACGACGCTCGAGCCGTCCGCGAGCTGCCGGGTCTTGCCGTACAGGCCCGCGAGGTTCGGGCCGCGCGCGCCGGAGGTGCTGGTGTGGCAGGTATTGCACGCGTATTTCTCGAAGAGCTTCTCGCCCTGCGAGGCCAGCGACCCTTCGCTGCCGCCGGCCAGCCAGCGCTGGTACGCGACCGCGTCCATGACGATCACCGAGCCGATCATCCCGGAGTGCAGCGTGCCGCAGTACTCGGCGCAGAAGATGTGGTACTTGCCGGGCTTGGTGGCCTCGAACCACATGGTGCGGAAGCGGTTCGGCAGGACGTCCGCCTTGACGCGGAAGGCGGGGAACCAGAGGCTGTGGATCACATCCTCGGAGGCCATGGTGATCTTGACGGGACGGTTGACCGGGACGTGCAGCGTGTTGATCTCGCGCTGCCCGGTCGGGTGCTGGAACTTCCACATCCACTGGCGGCCGGTGGCGTAGATCTCGATGGCGTTCGCGGGCACGCGGTTGATGCGGAAGAAGAGCCACGCGCCGGCGATGAAGATGCCGATGAAGATGACCAGGGGGACGATGGTCCAGGTCATCTCCAGGATGGCCGGCGGCTCCTGCTCCTGGGCCAGCTCGTTGTCCGGACGGCGCCGGTACTTGATGGCGAAATAGAAGATGACGATCCAGATCAGGAGCGAGACGACGCCCGTGATCGCGACGAGGCCGAGGTAGAGCCCGTCCACGAGCGGCGAGACGCTCGAAGCCTGTTCGGGAAAAAGAGGAAAATCGTTCATTCGTGTTTCCGGTCTCTGACGACGCTGTCATCCTGAGCCGGCGCAGCGCGGCGAAGGATCTCCCGATTCGGAGCCACTCTCGTGCTACCAGCAGGGGATCCTTCGCCGTCTGCGCGGCTCAGGATGACAGGGGAACCGTTGCGCTCTTTACGGACCATCACGAAGATGAAGCCGCCGAGGGCGAGGAGCGTGGTCACCCCTCCGGCGCGGGCGAACATCATCGCGTTGCGGCTGTACTTCCCGGTAGCGGGGTCGTAGTGAAAGCAGAGCAGGAGGAGCTGGTCGGTGGCGTTGCCGACCTTTCCTTCCGAGGCCTCGACGATGGCCAGGCGCAGGTCGCGCGGCTTGTACTCGAAGCCGTAGAAGTAGCGGGAGGTGCGCCCCTCCGGCGTGAGCACGAGCAGCGCCGCGCCGTGCGCGAACTGGTCGGTGCGGCTGTCGTAGGTGTACTGGAAGCCGACCGTGTCCGCGAGCTTCTTGATGGCCGACTCGTGCGCGGTGAGGAAGTGCCACCCCTTCGCCGCGTCGAGACGCCCGTAGTGGCGGACGTATTTGTCCTTGAAGCGCGCCGCGTCGGCCGCCTTGTCGCGCGGGTCGATGCTGACGGTGATGACGTCGAACTCGTCGCCGATGTCGAACTTGAGGTGCGTGAGCGACGTGGTCGTCCCCTCCAGCACCATCGGGCAGAGCATCGGGCAGCGGAAGTAGACGAAGTTGAGGAGGACCGGGCGGCCCTTGCCGAAGTACTGGCCGAGGCGCACGACCTCGCCGCGCTCGTTGCGAAGCTGGAGGTCGAGCGGGACCTGCGTGTTGAGCTTCTGGGCGATGGAGGCGTGGGGGGGCTTTTCCTGGGCGAACAGGGGAAGCACCGCGAAAAGCAGCATTGCGGCGAGAGCCTGGCGGGCTGAAGCCCGCCCTACGTTGAGCATGCGTGTCGCGACGGGCGCGCTGAACGTAGGACGGGCTTCAGCCCGTCCCTGGCGCTGGCCGGTCACTGGGCTCCTCCCGTCGTCGTCGGCGCGGGGACGACGCCCGTGTCGGGCGTGACCTGATTTCCCGCCGGCGTGCCGGACGGCAGCACGGGAGCGAGCGTGGCGGGAGGAGGAGCGATCTGCGACTGCACCGCCGCTCTCGCGGCGAAGGCGCGCTTCGCTTCCTCGATGGGGATGCGCACCACGCCGTGCTGTTTGTCGACCCAGCCGTAGTGGCGCAGGGCGTCGTCCTCGGCGCGGCGCATGTCCATCAGGTCGGTCACCGGGGTCTGGCGCTGCGGGGCGACCTTGCCTCTCGGGAACGGCTGGAGCAGCGGCTGGTTCTGCGGGACGTCGGCGTCCTTCGGACGGGCCACCTGCGTCTGCGGCGGGTCCATCCGCTTGTTCTCCGCGCTGACGAAGCCTTTGTAGAGCAGGTAGAGCGCGACGTGGCTGGCGATGGAGAAGACGATGAAGATGACGATGAACCAGAAGAGCGGACGCACCGGCACGTCGGAGTGCTCGTGGTGCGTCTCCGGGTTGAAGAGATCGTCGTCCTCGTACTGGATGTGCTCAGGCATTGCGCACCGTTGCTCTTTCGAGGGCTCCCTCGCGAATGGCCTCTTCGACCCAGGTCTCGTGAATGGGGATGATGGTCTGTCCCTTGAGCTGCCAGATGAACGCGGCCAGCCAGAGACCCCCGATGCCGACGAAGGCGAACAGGGTGATCCAGGAGACGTAGAAATGCTCGCCGTGATGCGCGGGACCGACGAGCCAGTAGATGTCGATGAAGCGCATGGCCAGGATGATCACCGTGACGATGGCGATCGTCGACGGACGGTCCTTGATGTTGCGCATCAGCAGCATGAAGAACGGCAGGAAGAAGTGGAAGACGATCAGGATCAGCGCCATCCATCCCCACCCGCCGTGCATGCGCTTGAGGTAGTAGGGCGTCTCTTCCTTGATGTTGCCGTACCAGATGAGCAGGAACTGGGAGAAGTTCGTGTACGCCCAGAGCATGGTGAAGGCGAGCATCAGGTTGCCGAGATCGCGGAAGTGATTCGGCTTGAGGATGTCGATCATCGCCTGGGTGCGCGAGATGGTGGTGAGGAAGAAGGTCACGAAGGCGAACGCGGAGAGGCCGGCGCCGACGGTGAAGGCGATGCCGAACATCGACGAGTACCACTTCGGCTCGAGCGACATCACCCAGTCGATGGAGGTGAAGGTGAGCACCATGACCATGACCAGGATGCCCGCCGCCGCCCACTTGCGCCGCGAGAGCTCGGTGTACGGCGAGCGCGTCTTGGCGAAGTCGAGCGAGAGCTGGCGGATGCGCCACGCCCACAGCGCCATCAGCGCGAAGTAGACCAGCGCGCGGATGCCCCACCCCATCGGGTTGAGCCAGAGCTGTTTCTTGTGCAGCAGGTGATCGGCCGCGGCCTCGGGGCGCGCCCACTCGTAGATGTGCGGCAGCCCGAAGATCAGCGGCAGCCCGAGGAGGAGGAAGAGCGGAAGCGTGCGCGCCGCGGCGCCGAGCGGGCGGCGGATCAGCACGCCCCACTCGCCGCCGGTCACGTACTGCAGGCAGAGAATGGCCAGGGCCCCGGCGGCGATGAGGAACCAGTAGACGAACGGCGCGAGCCAGGCGCGGAAGAACTCCGGCCTGTCCACGAACAGGCCGGCGACCGCGCCGATGATGCCGATGACGCCGGCGATCAGCGCGGGCATCTGCCAGCGCGCGATGCCGGTGGCGGCGGGGGTGGCGGAGGTGGTCCTGGCCATCAGTGACCTCCCTCCTGCAGGGCGGGCTTCAGCCCGCCCGGACGGGCTGAAGCCCGTCCTACGTTGTCGAGCTGCCCCCGCTCGGTCACCGGCACGTCCTCGATGGTGGCGTGCTGGCTGAGCTGCAGCGCGCGGATGTAGGCCACGATGGCCCAGCGATCGCGCGGCGGAACCTGGTTCTTGTACGGCGGCATGGCGCCGAATCCATTGGTCATGACGTCGAAAAAGTGTCCGGTCGGTGCCTTGCGGAGCGTCTCGGTGTGGAACGAGGGAGGACGGCGATAGCCGCGCGCCGGGATCATGCCGTTGCCGTCGCCGACGCGGCCGTGGCACTGCGCGCAGTAGATGTCGTAGCGGTCATGGCCGCGGTTCACCAGCTCGAGGGTCACGCCCATCGGGAAGCCGTCCGCGACCTGCCCGCCGCGCTTGCCGCTGTCGAAGAACGGATCGCTCGACATCTCGCCGCGGGCCACGGTCCCCTCGACCCGTGGCCGCGCGGACATGCCGTCCAGGAAGAAGTCGCTCGACTCGAGCGGGTCGTACCTCGCCTGATTCGCCATCTTCTGGCGACAGGCGCCAAGGGCGAGAATCGCCATCAGTGCGAGCGCCGCCGACTTACCAGGGGACATCAGTAACCTCACGGGGAGCCAGCGTCTGCAGGAACGCACGCGCTTCCTCTAATTTGAATCTCGGGTCGCGCGCCTGGATGACGAGGAAGAATTTGTCGCGCGACGCGCTGTCGAAGCGGCGCACGTTGAAGACGGGGTGATACGGCATGGGCAGCCCGTTGAGGGCGAGCATGCCGAAGACGGCGCCGAGCGCGGCCAGCAGGATCGTGCACTCGAAGGTGATGGGGATCCAGGCCGGCCACGAGTTCAGCGGCTTGCCGCCGATGTTCAGCGGATAGGCCACCACGTTCGCGTACCACTGCATGAAGAAGCCGCCCGCGCCGCCGAGGAGCCCCATGACCAGCACGATCAGCGAGAGCCGCGACTTGTGAAAGCCGATGGCCTCGGCCAGTCCGTGAATCGGGAACGGCGAGAACGCGTCGATCGAGGTGTAGCCCTTCTCGCGCGTGGCCACCGCCGCGTCGAGGAGCGTCTGCGGATCGTTGAACTCCGCCACGACGCCGTACAGACCTTCTCTGATCTTTCCGATGGCCATGTCAGTGGTGCTCCTCGTGCTCCGCGTGCGCCTGCGCCTCGGGCAGCAGGGTCCGCATTTCGAAGATCGAGATCATCGGCAGGAACCTCAGGAACAGGAACAGGAGCGCGAAGAACAGCCCGATCGAGCCGATGAAGAAGCTCCAGTCCCAGAACGTGCCGTGGTACATGCCCCACGACGACGGCAGGAAGTCGCGGTGCAGCGACGCCGGGATGATGACGAAGCGCTCCAGCCACATCCCCACGTTGACGAACATGGCCACGACGAAGAGCCAGAACGGCGACGTCCGGAAGCGCTTGAACCACATGAGCTGCGGCGCCAGGCCGTTGCAGATCCAGAGCGCCACGTACATCCCGCCGTACGGCCCCGTGGCGCGGTTCTTCAGCATGTAGGTCTCGAAGACGTTGCCGGAGTAGAGGCCGTAGAACCACTCCATCGCGTACGCGTAGGCGACGATGAGGCCCGTGGCCAGCAGCACCTTCCCCATGTTCTCGAGGTGGCGCATGGTGATGAAGTCTTCGAGGCGGAAGAACTTGCGCGCCGGGATGGCCAGCGTGAGCACCATCGCGAAGCCCGCGAAGACCGCGCCGGCCACAAAGTACGGCGGGAAGAACGTGGCGTGCCATCCGGGCAGCTGCGCGACCGCGAAGTCGAACGACACGATGGTGTGCACCGAGAGGACGAGCGGCGTGGAGAGTCCGGCCAGCAGCAGATAGGCGTGCTCGTAACGGTGCCAGTGCTTCGCCGAGCCGCGCCAGCCGAGAGCGAACGCACCGTAGGCGCGCTTGACCCAGAGGTTCGTGGCGCGGTCGCGCAGCGTGGCCAGGTCGGGGATCAGGCCGACGTACCAGAAGAGCGCGGAGACGGTCGCGTACGTGGAGACCGCGAAGACGTCCCACATCAGCGGGCTGCGGAACTGCGGCCAGAGGCCCATCGTATTCGGGTACGGGAAGAGCCAGTAGTCGTACCAGGGACGTCCGGTGTGCAGCGCCGGATAGAGGCCGGCCGAGGCGACGGCGAACAGGGTCATGGCCTCGGCGAAGCGGTTGATGGACGTGCGCCACTCCTGCCGCAGCAGGAGCAGGATCGCGGAGATCAGCGTGCCGGCGTGGCCGATGCCGATCCACCAGACGAAGTTGATGATGTCCATGCCCCATCCGACCGGATGGTTGATGCCCCAGACGCCGATGCCCTTGCCGACCAGCACGCTCAGCGAGACGGTGAGGATGCCCACGCCGCCGAGGGCCAGGAGAAAGCCGATCAGCCAGCCGAACGGCGTCTTGCGGCGCAGGACGATGGTGGAGATGTGATCGGTGATCGTCGAGAACGAGTGTCCCGGCTCGATGGTCGGCGTGGGGATGAAGCGCTCGGGGATGCGCGTCTCCTGCGTGACGGGACGTAGCTCGTGCGCGGGTTGTTGGTCTCTGGTAGCCATGATCAGTTCGTCGCGTGAACGAGCGATGAACGATGAGCGATGGGCGATGAGCAGGTCATCGCGACAGCTCCGTTCGTGCGCATCTGTTCATCGTTCATCTCTCATCGTTCATCGCTCGTCGTTACGATTCATGTCCTGTATCCGCTGCAGGTCCGGTCGCGAGATCCGGATGCGGATTCCGGACGGTGCCGAGATACGTGGTGCGCGGGCGCGTCTGCAGTTCTTCGAGCAGCGCGTAGTGATGGTGCTGGCCCTTGAGCTGCGCGACCTTGCTGGCCGGGTCGTTCATGTCGCCGAAGACGATGGCGTCGGTCGGACAGGCCTGCTGGCAGGCGGTGGTGACCTCGCCGTCGCGCACGCGGCGGTTTTCCTTGGCCGCCTCGATCTTGGCCGCGTTCACGCGCTGCACGCAGTAGGTGCACTTTTCCATGACGCCGCGCGTGCGCACGGTGACGTCGGGGTTGCGCATGGCCTTGAGCGCCGGCGTGTCGTAGTCGGAGTAGCCGAAGAAGTTGAAGCGGCGCACTTTGTACGGGCAGTTGTTCGAGCAGTAGCGCGTGCCGACGCAGCGGTTGTACGTCATGTCGTTCAGGCCGTCGTCGCTGTGCGACGTGGCCTCGACCGGGCAGACCGGCTCGCACGGCGCGGTCTCGCACTGCATGCACGGCACGGGCTGATGGAAGACCTCGGGGTTCTCGGCATCCCCTCGGAAGTAGCGGTCGACGCGCAGCCAGTGCATCTCGCGCTCGCGCACTACTTCTTCCTTGCCGACCGTGGGGATGTTGTTCTCCGCCTGGCAGGCGATGACGCAGCCGTTGCAGCCCGTGCAGACGGTCGTGTCGATGACCATGGCCCAGGCGTGGTTGTTCGAGTAGTCCCAGTTCGGGTACATCGACTCGCTGCCGTGGCCGGTGACGTCGCTCCCGTGGTGCGGGTCGACGGCGAACTTCGGGTTCTCGAGATAGCCGGCGAATGTCGCGGCGCGGATGATGCCGCGCTCGCCGACCACCTTCGGGTCGATGGACTGGTGCTCCTGCGTGCAGGCCACCGGGTATTTCCCGCTGCGGTCGACGGTGAGCGACGCGCCCGGCCCGCCGTGCAGCGCGCCGGTGATGCGCAGCGGATAGACGTCGAAGCCTCTCCCCTTCTCCGTCGCCACGACACCGCCGGCGCGGCGTCCGTAGCCGAAGTAGACCGTGGCCACGTCTTCGGTGTGCCCGGCCACGACCCAGATCGGGAGGCGCAGCTTCGCGCCGCGATACGAGAGCTCGGCGAAGCGCGTCTCCTTCGCGTTGGCGAGGTTGCTGCGCTCTTCGATGTCGAAGCCGATCTTGTCGGCGGTCTTGGGCCCGATGATCAGGACGTTGTCCCAGGTGATCTTCGTCTGCGGCTTCGGGAGCTCCTGCAGCCAGGAGTTGTTGGCGAAGCGGCCGTCGTAGAGGGTGGGATCGGGACGGATCTCGAGCTCGATCGATGTTGCTGGTTGCTGGTTGCTGGTTCCTTGGGGGATCGCGCCTGTGGCAGCGGCGGCGCGCGGCGGCAACGCCGAATTCGGCATCACGCCGTCGTGGAGCCATCTCCGCCAGGTGTCCTCGGTGGCGCCCTGGGTGAACCAGTGGTTGCGGACGGTCTGGTAGGGGCTCTGGTCGAGGCCTCCGATCAGGGTGCCGAGGACTTCGTGGCTCGAGCGGCCGTTGTAGAGCGGGGCGATGAGGGGCTGGATGATGCTCACCGTGCCGTCGTGGCCGCGGGCGTCGCCCCAGGTCTCGAGGAAGTGCGTGTCGGGGATGTGCCAGTGGCAGCGCAGCGAGGTCTCGTCGTAGTAGAGCGAGTGATGCGCGCGGAAGGGCACTTTGTCGAGGGCGAGCGCGAACTGCAGGTCCGCCGGCGCGTCGAAGACCGGGTTGCCGCCGAGGATGATCAGCGCCTGCACCTGGCCGGCGTTCATGTCGCGGACGAGCTGCGCCAGCGACGCGGTCTGGTTCATCGGCATGACTTCGATCGGGTCGGTGACCAGGACCGTGGTGCCGATGTTGCCGAGGCGCGTGTTGATCGCGTGCGCGATGGCGTGCACGGCGGCCGGCTGGTCGTCGCCGGCGACGACCACGGAAGCGCCCGCGTTGGCCTGCAGGTCGGCGAGCGCTTTCTGCAGGACCGGATGCGTGGAGCTGCCGGCCAGGATCTCGCGCGCGAGCTGCTCGATCTGCGACGGCTTCACCGCGATGCGGTGATCGGCCACCGAGCCGGTGTTGGTCATGCCGCCTTCGACGACGTAGAGGCGGTTCATCGCCGTCACGCCGTTGCGGATCTTGCGGCGCGACATGAAATCGCGCGCGTAGCGCAGGTGGCCGGGCCCCTCCCCGAGGAAGTCGGCGCCGAGGGAGACGACCACGTTGGCCTTGGTGAAGTCGTAGTACGTGTTGACGTAGGAGCCGAAGGCGAGACGGCCCCCTTCGCGGGCGTTGTCTTTGTTGACCGCGTCCCACTGGTGCCAGCGCATGCCGGGGAACTGCGCCAGCAGGGTCTGCATCTGCGCGCCCAGGGTCGGCGAGGTGGTGGCGCCGCTGAGGATGCGCAGCCCCGCGCCGTTGGTGCGCGCGGCGGTGACGACCGGCTGCAGCGCGGCGATGAAGTCGCCCCAGGTGGAGGTCTCGCCGAGCTTGCGCACGACCTGCGAGCGGTCGGGATCGTAGAGGCCGAGGACGGCCGCCTGCATGAACTGGTCGCTGGCGCCGAGGCTGGAGGGATGCTGCGGGTTCCCCTCGATCTTCGTCGGGCGGTTCATGTGGCTCTCGACGAGGATGCCCGTGGCCACGCCGCCGAGAGGCATGGCCGAGGCGAAGAAGAGCGGCTTGCCGGGGATCAGACTCTCCGGCTGGTTGACGTACGGGACGATGGTCTCCTGCGGCGCGCGGCAGGCGGCCAGGCCGGCCATGGCCACGGAGGCGCCCATGAGCTTCATGAAGTTGCGGCGGTCCACTCCCTTGTCGAGGGCCACGGCCTGCTGCGGAAACTCCTGGTGCATGAAGTCGTCGAAGACATCGCTGCGGGCGAGCTCCTCGAGACTGCGCCAGTACTCCTTGCCGCGCAGGTCTCCGACGCGGGCGCGGAAGTCGGTGAAGTTCAGTGTCTTGTTATCGCTCATGGTGATCGGTGTTGTCGGTTGTCAGTTGCCGGTTGTCTGTGAGCCGTGGCTACGAGGCAACATCGCAGACAACCGACAACCGAGAACGGACAACCTCAGTAATGACATGTGGAACAGTGAGTCATGCTCTTGACGCCGTAGCGCCGGACCAGCTCGGGGCCTAACACGGCCTGATTCTTCGGGACGTAGCCCATGTTGAACACTTCTTCGCGCGGGCGGATGAACTTCTCCGGGGCGCGATGGCAGTCGAGGCACCACTCCATCGTCAGCGGCGATGCCTGGTAGACGAAGTTCATCTTGTCGATACGCCCGTGACAGGAGGCGCAGCCGATGCCTTTGGCGACGTGGATGCTGTGGTTGAACTGCACGAAGTCAGGCAGGCGATGGACGCGGATCCAGCGCAGCGGCTGGCCGGTGCGGTAGCTGTCGCGCACGGGGGCGAGCATCTCCGCGTTGGTCCAGATCTGGGAGTGGCAGTTCATGCAGGTCTGGGTGGGAGGGATGCCGGCGAAGCTCGACGTCTCCACCGAGGTGTGGCAGTAGCGGCAGTCGATCCCCAGGCCGCCGACGTGATGCTGGTGGCTGAACGGGACGGGCTGCACCTGCGCGATCCCCTGGTTGGTGAAGTACGGCGAGCGGACGATGCCGCCGATCAGCCAGAGGACGAAGCCTGCGATGAAGACCGCGCCGAAGATCGTGACGCGGGAGAGCGTGTTGGCACTGCGGTGGAAAATCTGCGCCATGACGTGATTTCAACGAGAAACAGCGGATGGAGAAGCCCGCGTGCGGGAGGTCGCGGACGGGCGCATCATATTGAAAATTACGTGTGACGCAAGGGGATCACATGCGCGACACGCCGCCCGAGACGACCAGGGCCATGACGCTGGCGCTGTCGGCCTCGAGCGGATGGACCCGCTCCCGCGCCACGACGAGCAGGCAGCCGTCCCACGTGTAGGAAAAGGGGACGTACACCGCCACGTCGCCCGGCATCCCCAGCCCGGCGAGGTCGTCCTGGGTGATGAAGCCGAAAGTGCGTACGCCGTCGCTGACAGCGACCGTCACCGGCCGGTCGAAGCGCCGCTTGTTCCCGACGAAGGCCTCCAGCAGGTCTTTGATGGCCGCGTAGACGATGCGCACGATGGGCGCCTTGGTGAAGAGCTTCTCGGTGAGGCCGAAGAGGCGCCGCCCGACGAAGTTGCCGGCGATGGCCCCGATGAGGACGGTCGCGACGAGCAGGACGAGGATGCCCAGCCCGGGCGTCTCCAGCTTCAGCAGCCGGTCGAGGGCGAGGAAGGCCTGGACCAGGAGATAGATGGTCACGGCGATGGGCACGACGATGACGAGGCCCCGCAGGAAGTTCTTCAGCAGCCAGTTCATGGGGTCGGATCTTAGCGACAAATCCAATCGGCGACCCGGCACGTACAATGGATGGACCATACCGTGATGACCGACCGCCGCCTCAGCGCAGAAGAGCTGCAGTTCCTCGACCGCATCGCCGCGGAAGCGATCCCGCCCGTCGATCCGCCCGCCGCCCTGCGCGCGCAGCTGCTCGAGGCAGTGCGCCGCGCCCCCGCTCTCGACGAGAGCATCCCCCGCCCCGAGGAATGCCTGACCGTCCGCGCGGACGAGGGGACGTGGAAGACGATCGCCCCCGGCACGCGGATGAAGCGCCTGGCCCGCGACCCCCGCCGCACGATCTTCCTGCTGGAGCTCGACCCCCACGCCGTCGTCGACGCCCACGACCACGAGGGCTCCGAGGACACGTACGTGATCCGCGGCTCCTGCATGATCGGCTCCCTCGGCCTCGCGGCCGGCGACTTTCACCACGTGGAGGCCACCGCCCACCACGGCGACGTCGTGGCCTCGGCGGAGGGGTGCCTGCTGATGATCACGCTGAGCGCGGTGGCGGCGTAGCGGCGTCCGCCCCCTCATAGTCTTCCTGGTCCATCTGCACCCCACCCAGGACCAGCCAGACTCCGGAAAGGTCCGGGCGATTACCGGCGAGCCGTTCCAGGATCGCCCGCGCCTGCGCGAGGTCGCCACAGTCGCGTAGCGACGTCGCTTTTTCGAAATCGGCGTCGAGGTCGATGTCCATCGCCGCGTCCACATAGATCAACCCCCGCTCCGCGGCGGCGCGAAGATCGCGATCGGCTGCAACGGCTCGTCGCCGATCTCCAGGCTGGCTTCCGAGCGGGCGATCCCCTGTCGCACGGTCAACAAAGCCTGGGCACGCGCTTCTGTATCGAACAGCAGATGCTCATTGAGCTCGGCCGCGAACGCGGTCATCACGCTCGCGGAGCCGTAGAGCACCTCATTGAGGACGATGGAGTAGTGCAGATACTCCGAGCAGAAGTACCCGGCATCGAACCCGAGGAACTGAAAGCCGGAGAGCTCCGGGTCCTCCCCGAACGAGCAGTACACCAGGTCGACGGCGGCGTCTCCGATTCCCTTCCAGTACGGCAGCAGTTTGTCGAGCTCCGACAACGGCGCCAGCCCGTCGATGAGCTCGACGTCGTTCACGAGATTCCCCGGCCACGCATGGCCGTCGAATCCGCGGTACCGGTGCCGCACGGCCATTTCCGTGAAATGGCCGTGCGGCGAGCGATCCGAAACATACCGCTCTACGACGAGCAGCCCGCCCGTCGTCTCGTGATTCTTCATGCTTAGTCCAGCACCTTGATGTGATTGACCTTGCCGATTCGAATGTGCGGGCCGCCAACCCAGTGGTTCGGCTGACCGGCACGACTTACCTTGAACATGTGATTCTGATACGGAATCCCGTATTCGCGCGCCCATTTGATCAGTTGCATCGCTTCTTCCTTGGTGACGCCCGTTCGGGCGGCCCTTTTGGCCAGGTCGATCAGGGCCTGCTGTTGTGCCGTGTACCGCGCCGCTCCGAGCAAGCGGGCAGCCCTGTTGAATGCTGTTTTGCGAACGCTTCCTCCGACGAACATCGGAAGATCGTCGAGCGTAAAGCACTCGTGAGCGAGGTAACACTCCTCCCAGGATCCGAATGGTTTCTCGCCCCACTTTTGCCGGCGATCGTTCACCATCTCGAGGTCTCGCCCCTTGCCCCAGCGATACGAGAGCTCGTCGACCTTGTTGTTGATCTCGGACGTTCCGTTTTGAAAGGTTGTCCAAATGGCGTCGAACAGATAGCCCGCTGCGACAACATCGATCTCACCCGTGAATGTCGAAATCAACCCCTGTTCGACCATCCCGCTCGGATCGATCGCGTTCACGGGATCGTTCTGAACGTACGAATAGCGGTTCCATGATTGCGGGCGGGCGGCGAGCCCCATCACGGGATCGGCGGAAAGGAACCGCCCGTCATTGGGGTCGTAGAATCGCGCGTGCATGTTGTCGAGATAATCGGTGGTCTCGTAGTTGTACCAGCCGAGGAGCTCGCGTTCATGCGCGGTGTACTTCATCGGGTCGGTACGGGCGCGGTAGTCGTCCGCCATGGTCGAGCTCTTGCGCTCGTAGTGCGGATCGGTCTGCTCGACGCCGAACGGGGAGAAATCGTGGCGGCTGATGCTGCGAGTGTTCTGGTCGGTGATCAGGCGGATCGTGCCGAGGTGGTCGGTGTGGAAGTGGCGCTTGCCGCGAAAGAACTCCTCTCGCTGGCCGGCCAGCAGGCGGCCCTCGCCGTAGACGTAATCCTCCATCCACTCCCACGCGCAACAGTCGCCGCGATACTCGCGGAGCACGCGGCCGTCGAAGTCGCGGAGCGTCCAGCGGATGAGGTTCTCATCGTGGATGACGCCGATGCGCTCTTCGTCCGGGCCGTAGAGCATGCGGCGAGTGGAGCCGAATGCAACCTCCACCTCGTCCATCATGTTCAGCGAGTCGAAACTGAAGCGGTCCGCGCCATGGTGCGTGGTCACGTTGCCGGCCGCGTCGTACGTCTCCCCCCGCAGCCGGTTGCTGCTGGAGTCGACGAGGATCTGGCCGACGGCGCTGCCGATCG
>DASPMO010000185.1:0-54499 GCA_035627015.1 Thermoanaerobaculia bacterium
ACGAAGTCGTCGGCGTAGCGCACCATGAACGCTTCTCCTCGAAGCTTCGGTCGCGCCATGCTCTCGAACCACGTATCCACCACGTGATGCAGGTACACGTTTGCCAGAAGCGGCGAGATCACTCCGCCTTGCGGCGTTCCGGGAGTCGCCGTTTGCCGGCTCCTCTTCGGTACCGATGCCGGTGCCTCAATCCTCTGCCTTCGGCCGAAGCCCGGCCGCACGGTGAAGTCAGGCCGCGGTCCCCGGTGGGCAGCGTTCTCGCTACACGCGAATCCATGCGTTCAGCTTTGAAAGTGGCGCTCGCCACTGGCGCTTTTGCAGTCGTACACAGCTTGCTCGCGACGACTAGCGCCAAAGACGCGATTGCCACACGGTTTCGCTTCGGACGCGAACTATACCGGGTCGCGTATAACGCTCAGGCCGTGATCACGTTCGGTGCGTTGGTCTGGTACATCGCACGGCGGCCAAAGCGGACTCTTTACCGCGCCCGAGGGCCGCTGGCCGGCCTGCTGCGGCTCGGCCAGTTCGGCGGTGTTGGTTGGGCCGTTGCGGCAGCACGTGCAACGGGTGTGGCGACGCTTTCCGGTGCAGACAATCTTCTCGCGGTACTTACAGGGATGCCGGCGAGGCAGGCTCCGGCGGCGCAGGGGCCGGAGGCGGACGAGGCCGGCGCTTTGCGAATCTGTGGCCCGTTCACCCTGGTGCGGCACCCGCTCAATGTGGCTCCCCTCGCACCGTTCTGGCTGACGCCGCACATGACCACGCGCCGTCTGGCATTCAACGTCATCGCTACCGGGTACCTCGTTATTGGCTCGCTCCACGAAGAAAAGCGGCTGCGGCATCAGTACGGTGAGGCGTACCGGGAGTATCAGCGCAGCGGCGCGCCGTTCTTCTTGCCTTCGCTGCCGCCGCAGCACGTCACGGCGGCGCCGAACGGCA
Source organism: Thermoanaerobaculia bacterium (assembly GCA_035627015.1). Classification (GTDB taxonomy): domain Bacteria; phylum Acidobacteriota; class Thermoanaerobaculia; order Gp7-AA8; family Gp7-AA8; genus QHVT01. The sequence goes on from DASPMO010000185.1 coordinate 940, forward strand.
GCACCACGCCGGCGCGAGGAGACGCGTAGACGCGCAGAGGCATGCAGCTCGGCAGGCGGCGAATACCGCTACGAACATGATGAGTTCCGGCATGAACTTCTCCCTCTCGCCGACCGAACGGCAGCGCGATTGTAGCGGAACCATTCGCCGAGTCGACGTGGTGCGACGCGCCGCTTTTTCCCGCGTCGCAGCCGCATTGGCCGTAGACATCGATCGCACGAGCCCGCGCGACGCCAGCGGCTTTTCTTATTTATCGACCGAGGAGAATGTCGATTCCAGCCAGAATCAGGTCGAGTTTCGCTCGCGATAGTTTTCCCACTCGCCGATCGAGCACAGCTCTATTGAGAGTGACGAGCTGTGAAACGTTTGCAACCGAGTCCTTCGACAGACCTGTCGCTTGCGCCGCCAGCAGAACGTTACCGGGAGCGTCTGCCCACGCGAGATTACTCGTAAGTGGCACGCACACTGCCGTTGCGATTCGGCTTCGATTGAACGCGTCCGCTTGCACGATGACGACTGGCCGCCGAAAACCCGGTTCTGATCCGCCGGAGACGCCGAGATCGGCCCACCAGACCTCACCCTGCGAAATCACCACTCGCTCTTCTCCATGCGCCGACGCGCTGCGGCGGAAACGAACGCGTCGGGAACCTCCTCGCGCACTTCCGCGCAGACGTCGTTGATCGCCTGGGTCACCTCGTCTGGCGCGTGGCGCGCCACGTACTCGCGAAGTGCGGCGCTGAATACTTCGCTTCGCGATTTGCGCGCGCGCCGCGCAAGCCGCTCAACCTGCTCGAATACCTCGTCCGGGATAGATACGGCCGTCTTCATACCAGGAGTATAACTTTTCCCGCGGTACGACCGATCCTTCCGCCGCTGCTGATTCTCGCACCCGTTCTCGGTCTGCCCAGCTTCTAAAGGCGTTCATCCGGAGGAGAAAGAGCGTTCGGTGGAGGCGGAAAAGCCTTCGATGGAGCGCGAAGGCGCGTTCGATCGAGGCCAATGCGCCGGACTGCACTGACGGACGCCGGGACGGCGTCCGGGACAGCCGGCGGGGACGCCGGCGGTCCGCCCCTGCGGTATCGTTACGCGCGATGCACAGCCGTGAAGAGTCCGTCATCGAGTTCACTTTCCGCGCCGTGGTGGCGGGGATCGTCTTCGGCATCCTCTTCGGCGCCGCGAACGCGTACCTCGGGCTGCGCGTCGGACTGACCGTCTCCACCTCCATCCCCATCGCCGTCCTCACCGTCGCGCTCTTCAAGCTGATGCGCGCCCGCGAGGGGGTCCTGCTCGAGGCCAACATCTCGCAGACCATCGGCTCGGCCAGCTCTTCGCTCGCCGCGGGGACCATCTTCACCATCCCCGCGCTCTTCCTCTGGGGGATGGCGCCGCCGTTCTGGCAGGTGGCCATCCTGGCGCTGCTCGGCGGCTTCCTCGGCATCGCGGCGATGGTGCCGCTGCGGCGGCTGCTCATCGTCCGCTCGGCCAACGAGCTCCCCTATCCCGAAGGCACCGCCTGCGCCGAGGTGCTGCGCGCCACCACCGCCACCACCGGGAGCGGCGGGCGGTGGATCTTCATCGGCCTGGCCGTCGGCGCCCTGGTGAAAATCGCGCTGAGTGCGCTCGTGCTCCTCCCCTCCGAGCTCTCCGCGCATCTCCCCGTGCTGCCCAAAGCGGAGATCGGGCTGGAGATCGCGCCGGCGCTGCTCGCGGTCGGCTACATCCTCGGCTACCGGCAATCCGCGATCATGGTCTCCGGCTCGCTGATCTCGGCCATCGTGCTCACGCCCCTCATCGCCGTCGTCGGCAACGCCCTGCCGACGCCGCTCTTCCCCGAGACCACGAAGCTGATCGGGGAGCTGAGCGCGGGACAGATCTGGTCGCGCTACGTGCGCTACATCGGCGCGGGGGCGGTGGCGGCGGCGGGCATCGCCGCGGTCATCAAGGCCTTCCCCACCATGGCCAGTTCCTTCGCGGCCGTCGTGCGCGGACTGCGCGGCGGGAAGAGCGAGGCCACGGGCGAGCGCACCGATCGCGACGTGCCGTCGTGGGTGGTCCTGTTCGTGCCGGCGCTGGTGGTGCTCACGCTCGTGGCGGTGCCGGGGCTGCTGGCGGGGAACATGGCCTTCGCGCCGCGGCTCGTGGCGGCCATCGGCGTGGCCATCTTCGGCGTCTGCTTCGTGGTCGTGTCGTCGCGCATCGTCGGCCTGATCGGCGTCTCCTCGAATCCCACCTCGGCCATGACCCTGGTGACGCTGCTCGGCGTCTCCATCGTCTTCGTGGCCCTCGGCTGGAGCGACCCCTCCGCGCGCGCGGCCATCCTCACCGTCGGCACGGTGGTCTGCATCGCCGCGTCGAAGGCGGGCGACATCTCGCAGGACCTCAAGACCGGCTTCCTGGTCGGCGCCACGCCGGCGCGGCAGCAGTTCGGACAGTTCATCGGCGCGTCGTTCGCCTGCTGGGCCGTGGCCGGAACGGTGCTGCTCCTCGGGCAGCAGTACACCTTCGGCTCGCCGGAGATGCCAGCACCGCAGGCCACGCTGATGAAGACTGTCATCGAGGGCGTACTCTCCGGCTCCCTGCCGTGGGGCCTGGTCGGCACCGGCGCGGCGCTCTCGATCTGCGCGCTCATCGCCGGCCTGCCGGGCCTGGCCTTCGCGGTGGGCATCTATCTCCCCCTCGGCAGCCTGACGCCGATCTGGGTGGGCGGCATCACGCGGCGCATCGTGGAGAAGCGCAGCAAGGGGAAAGCGGCGGAGAGCGATCCGGGCGTGCTGGCCGCCTCGGGGATGATCGCCGGCGAGGGACTGACGGGGGTGCTGATCGCGCTCGGCGCGGGCTTCGGGTACAAGCCGGGCGACACGCCGGCCATCGACGGCCTGGCCGGCACGCTCCTCGGCATCGCCGTGGTGATCGGCGTCTGCTGGCTGCTGTATCGCGCCGGACGCTCCTTCGGTCCCGAGGGGACGGACGCGGTCGAAGCGTCGACCAGCGCGAAGTGAAATGGCGGGCTGAAGCCCGCCCTACGTCGAGCATGCGTCGCGCCTGAAGTGCGCTGAACGTAGGGCGGGCTTCAGCCCGCCCCACATTACAATCATCACATCGTGCAAAAATCGGAACTGCGGGAGCTGCGCGGACTCGTGGAGCGCATCAACCGCGGGGACTGCGTGCTCGTCCTCGGGTCACAGGCCGCGGTGCGCGCCTCCGACCGGCGTCCCTTCTCCGAGCTATTGGCTGAAGAGCTGGACGCGGCCGACCCGAAAAACCTCCGCCGCGCGGCGGAGCTGTATCTCGCCAAGCGGCGCCAGGACCGCGACGAAGTGGCGGCCATCGTGCGCGATGTCTACGACAGCGGCGAGGTCACGGAGCTGCATCGCAACCTGGCCCAGCTCCCCTTCCGCATCTGCATCAACGCGTCGTGGGACAACCTCATGACCAAGGCCTTCGAGGAGGCCGGCAAGGCGCCGGTGACGGCGTACTACAACTACAAGCCGTCGCCGCCGCAGCGGCTCTCGACCCCGACCGCGGAGCGTCCGCTGGTCTACCACCTCTTCGGCCATCACGAAGAGCCGCTCTCGCTCGTGCTCACCGAGGGAGACCTGATCGACTACCTGGTCGCCTTCGTGAAAGAGAACCCGCCGCTGTCGGACCACGTGCGCAGCATCCTCGACGACCCCTCCGCATCGTTTCTCTTCCTCGGCGTCGGCTTTCACCAGTGGTACGTGCGCGTGCTGCTGCACGGCATGCGCGTGTACAAGCACAACCGCCCCACCATGGCCCTCGAGGACCAGCCGTTCTACTCCGACCCGGAGCACGAGCAGGCGGTCGGCTTCTTCTCCGAGCGGCTGATCGACATCAAGCCGCTGCAGTGGGACGCATTCGCGCAGAACCTCCGCGCGGCGTATGAGGAATTCGCGCAGAAGGCGGCGCCGAAGCCGGTGGCGGCGCGCCCCGTCTCCGCGGTCAAGGGGCCGAAGGCATTCGTCAGCTACGCCAGCGAGGACCGCGACGCGGTCGAGCAGCTGGCGCAGGAGCTGGAGGCGCGCGGGGTCGACGTCTGGCAGGACAAGCAGGACCTGCGCAGCGGCGACCGGTGGGAGGACGTGCTGCTCGACGTGATCGGGCAGAAGGTCGACTACGTGATCGTCGTGCAGACCGCGGCCATGGCCCGGCGCATCGAGGGGGTGTATCACCAGGAGATCGACGCGGCGCTGAAGCGGCAGCGGCGGATGGGCTTCGCCGGCGACCAGCAGTTGCGATTCCTCCATCCGGTGCGCATCGGCGACGCGCCGCTGCACCCGCGGCTCAAGGAGCTGCACGTCATCGACGCGGCGGACGTCGACTCGCTGGCGCGGTCGATCCTCGAGGACTGGGAGCACCGGCAGGCGGTGCCGGCATGAGCCGCTATCCCGGCACACGGCCGTTCAGCGACTCGCCGGACGACGTGATGCGCTTCTTCGGCCGTGAGGCCGAGGCGGAAGAGCTCTACCTGCGCGTCCTGAGCGTGCCGCTGCTCGTGCAGTTCGGCAACTCGGGACTGGGCAAGACCTCGCTGCTGCAGGCCGGGCTCTTCCCGCGCCTCCGGCAGAAGCCGTTCCTGCCGGTGATGATCCGCCTCAACAACGCGGAGGAGTCGCTGACCGCGGCCGTGGCCCGGGCGATCCGCGAGAGCGCCGAGTCGGAGGGGATCGAGGCCACGCATCGCAGCACCGAGGGATTGTGGGAGCTCCTCTCCTCGACGACGGTCTGGCGCGACGACCTGCTGCTCACGCCGGTGCTGGTGTTCGACCAGTTCGAGGAAGTCTTCACGCTGCGCGACGCGGCGTTCCGGGCGGAGATTGCCTCGGAGCTCGGTGCGCTGGCCTCGGGCATCCCGCCCGCGCGCGCCGCGGGCACGCGCCGTCCGGCCGTGAAGGTGCTGATCAGCCTGCGCGAGGATTACCTCGGCGCGCTGGAGGAGTTCAGCGCCGCGATCCCCGGCCTCTTCCAGGAGCGGCTGCGACTCGGTCCGCTGACCGAGGAGGCGGCGCGCGACGCCATCGCCGGGCCCGCGGGCATCGTCGGACCGGACCTCTCTCCCCCGTTCGAGTTCGAGCCCGCGGCGCTGGACCTGATGGTCGAGGAGCTGAAGGGGAAGTCGGGCGTGATCGAGCCGTTCCAGCTCCAGCTGCTGGCGCGCCACGCGGAGACGGTGGCCGCGCGCAAAGGCGGCGGACGCCTCACTCCCGAGGACTTTCGCGGCGCGCAGGACTTCGAGTCGGTGCTGAAGAACTTCTACCGCGACACACTGCAGCGCCTCCCGCAGCGCGCCAAGGCGCAGCAGTTGATCGAGGAAGGGCTCCTCGGTGCAGCCGGCCACCGGCTCATGCTCGAGGAGCGGCAGATCCAGAGCGACTACGGCGTGACGGCCGAGACGCTGCAGACGCTGGAGCACTCGCGCCTCATCCGCCGCGAGCGAAGGCTGGAGAGCGTCTTCTACGAGATCAGCCACGACCGCATCGCCGACTCGATCTTCCGCAACCGCACGGCGCGGCTGCCGCGCAAGGTGCGGCAGATGCTGTGGGCGGCGGCGGCAGTGGCGCTGCTGATCGTGGTAGGACTGGCCGTCGCGCACTACCGGGTCAGCCGCGAGCGCGACGCCGCGGAGCGCTGGGTCTCCCTCCTCCTCGGCGAGGAGTTCTTCGGCGAGCTGCGCGACAGCGGCCGGACCACGGTGTCGCAGCGCCTGCAGGACCAGATCCTGGCCGAGTCGAAGGCCGGCCTGGGGACGCCGGTCACGCGCGGCCTGGCGCTGCGCAATCACGGCGACCTGCAGCGCCTCGACGGCACGCTCACCGATGCCCTGAAGGCCTACGGCGACGCGATGGCGGAGCTCGAGGCCGCGCCGCGCGATGCGACTTCCATGCGCGAGATCGCCCGCACGCACGACCGCATCGGCGCCGCGCTGCTCCAGCAGGGCCGCCTCGCGCAGGCGCTGCAGCACCACGACGCCGCGGTGGCGGCCTGGCGCGACGTGGTCGGGCAGAAATCGCAGCTCGTCAACGACGACTGCATGGGGCTGGCGGAGAGTCTCACCGCGGCCGCGGGGCTGAACGGCCGCATGGGGCGGAACGACGTGGCCCTGCGCCACAACGACGACGCGTTCGACATCGCCTTCGGCGCCTCGTTCGACACCGCCAGCCGCTGCGGCCGGCGTCCCGGCACCGTGCAGCCCGATCCCGACGTGCGCGCGATGAGCGTCCTGGCCCGCATCGCGCTGGTCCACCACGATCTCACCTGGGATATGCAGACGGCCGAGGGCGCGGTGGTGCTCGCCACCCGTGCCCGCGAGCTAAGCCCTCCCTCGATCAAGGCGACCGCGCTGGCGATGGAGGCCATCGCTACCCGCAGCGTGACCCGCTATACAGACGACGCCACGCTTCGGGATTACAGGGAAGTCCTGGAGCAGCTCCGCACCATGCAGCTCTGGGACGTGGACAACCGCGAATGGCAGGCCAATCGCGCCAGGATGCGCGTGGTCATCGCGGACCTGCTCGCCGAATGCATCCTCGAAGCGGAGGGATGCCGGCCGGGAGTCCTCGACGATGCCGAGATCATGGTGGCCGACGCGGAGGCCGTACTGCGCACGCTGAGCGCGCACGATCCGACCAGCCTCTCGCTGCACCAGGATCTCGTGGCGGCGCTGCGCACTCATGGAAAGGTGCTGGCCGCGCGCGGTCCGGAGTTCCGGGACAAGAGCATGGCCCGGTTCGACGAGGCGGAACGGCTCCACACCGGGCGCCGGCACGAGCCGTCGGATCCCACCGCCGCGCAGGGGATGGTGGCGTTGCTGAGCATCAAAGCCGCCGCCTACCTGGCGCTCGGAGACACAGAGCAAAACACGCTGACGCTCGAGCGCATCGAGGACGTGCTGGAGCGGGCTGTCACCGCGTACCCGAACCGGTCGTCGTTCGTGGCAAGGCTCTATAACGTCCGAACCGCCCTGGCGTGGAGTACCGGGAACGACGCCGCCGCCGCCACGGCAACCGCGGGGGCGCAGGAGGCGCTCGCGCAACTGGTCGAGCGCGGACGGCAGCACAGGGTCACCGCGTCCGAGCTGCTGAAAAAGAACGAGCCCGCCGCGGCGCTGCGCGAGCTGAACGCCTCGGAAGCCGCCCTCCACGCCGGCATCCGCCGCACGCCGTCATATCCCGTGGGCTACGCGGAGCTGGCCGAGACTTACCTCTCCATGAACGAGGCGTTCGCGAGACTGGGGCGCCCCGAGGAGCAGCTGTACGCGCTCGCCGGCGCCACGACGGCGGCGCAGTTGCGGCGCTGGCTGGCGGCCCCGGAAGAGCGTCACGACGCCAACGAGCAGCTGCTGACGGCGCGCAACGTGCTCAGCACGGCGCTGGTGCAGCAGAACCGCTGGGCCCAGTCCCTGGAGGTGCTGGAATCCGTGGTCAGCCTGGGCCAGGAGTTTCTCGCCGAGCCGACGCCCGACGGCGCCGCGCTCGGCCTCATCGGCGACGCCAAAAGCCGCATCGCCCGCATCCAGCGCGACTCCGGCAGTCCGAGCTGGCGCGACACGCTCGAGGCGGGGCTGATCTACCTCCGCAAAGCGAGCGCCGTCGACCCGCAGCAGACGGAGAAGCTGCGTTTCTGGACCGACTACGCCTCCGAGGGCGCCGCGGCGACGGCCTCGCGCCGCCCGAGCGGCAGCACGCGTCCGTAGGTCAGCGACCGCCACAGCCACTCCATCGGCCCGAAGCGGAAGCGCTCCACCCACCAGCCGCTCGCCCACACCTGCAGCGCGAAGATGACGAACGTCAGCGGCAGCAGCAGCGCCGGACCGAGCTGCCCGAAGAGGCCGAGACCGTAGCTGTAGAAGAGCAGCGTGCCGATCACCGACTGCAGCAGGTAGTTCGTCAACGCGGTGCGGCCGACGGCGCCGAAGCGCTGCAGGCGCGCCTTCCACTGCGGGTCATGGCAGAGCACCACCACCAGCAGGATGTAGCCGAGGCTGAGCGCCGGCGCGCCGAAGAAAGAGGCCGGTCAGGCCGTACATCAGCAGGATGTCGCCGAACCAGATCAACAGTCCGTGCACCAGGCCGAAGGCGATGAGGAGCAGCGCGCGCCGGGCGTACGTCCAGCCGAAGCGCCGCCCCTCCGCGCGCTCGAACTGCACGGCGAAGCCGACGCCGAAGAGGAAGGCGAAGATGGCCAGGAACTTCCCCTGCACGAACGTGTCGATCAGCGCCTGCGCCAGTCGGTCGTGCAGCGCCGGCCAGAAACGCTCGGGCATGAAGTACGTGCCGGCGGGGCCGGCGAAGCCGCGCATGTTCGCCGCCAGGATGCCGAACAGCGCCAGGCCGCGCAGGATGTCGATCGTGTCGACACGCTCCACCGGCGCCACGGGCGCCAGAGGCTCGGTTGTCATGATGAAGACGATTGTAATGTAGGGCGGGCTTCAGCCCGCCTGGGCGGGCTGAAGCCCGCCCTACGTCATCGCAACAGATCGCGGAAGACGACGGCCAGCACGGCCAGCACGAGAAACACGATCGCCTCGGCGATCACGAATCCCGGCCCGATCCGTCCCCCGAAGATGAGCGCCTGTCCGCGGGCCAGCGATCCGCGCGCCACGTACATCGCGACCGCGATCGCCGTGAAGAGCGCCGCCGCGAGCCACCCCATCATCCGACCTGCACCGTCAGCATCGACACCGAGCCGCCGTCGACGCCCTCGACCGGGAAGCTCACGGAATCGCCCGGCTGCTGCGCGCCGAGGACGTAGAGGAGCGGCAGGTAGTGATCGGGCGTCGGCGCGGAGAGCATCGCGTCGCGGCCGAGACTCGTGTACTCGAGGAGCGGCTGATGGTCGCCCGCCGACATCCACTCGCGCGCGCTCCGCTCGAAACGCACCGCCCAGTCGTACGGCTCCGGCACGTGGCGCCCCCACCCGTACGCGTGCAGGTTGTGCACGAGATTGCCGCTGCCCATGACCAGCACCCCTTCCTCGCGCAACGGCGCGAGCCTGCGCCCGAGGTCGTAGTGGAACCGCGCGGGCTGCGTCTCGTCGATGCTGAGCTGCACCACCGGGATGTCCACGCCGGGGAAGACGTGGACCAGCACCGACCACGTGCCGTGATCGAGTCCCCACTGCTCGTCGAGCTCCGCGCCGGTCAGCTCCTGCACGCGGTTGCACAGCTCGAGATCGCCCGGCGCGGGGTACTGTACCTCGAACAGCGGCTTCGGGAAGCCGCCGAAGTCGTGGATCGTGCGCGGCTGCCGCACCGCGGTGACGAGCGTGGCCGGCGGATACCAGTGCGCGGAGACGCAGAGGATCGCCTTCGGCCGCGGCATGTTGCGTCCGATCGCGTTCCACCCCTCCGTCCAGGCGTTGTTCTGCAACGCGTTCATCGGGTTGCCGTGGCCGAAGAAGACTGCGGGCATTCTCATCGCGTGCGGATCTCCTCGAGCTCGGCCACGAGCTGCCGCAGCCGCTCCCGTCCGATTCCCCGGAACTGCTGCTTCAGCAGCGACTCGACCGGCTCATCGAGCTTGCCGAGCAGCTCCAGGCCGGCGGTGGTGATGGTGGTCATGACCACGCGGCGGTCGGTCGTGCTGCGGGTGCGCTGCACGAGCTGGCCCTTTTCCAGGCGGTCGAGCAGCCGCGTGACGTCGGGATCGAACGCCAGCAGGCGCTCGCTGATCCCCGAGCAGGTCGACCCCTCCTCCCCCGCCCCGCGGAGGATGCGCAGGACGTTGTACTGCGTCGTGGTGAGCCCGTACGGCTGCAGGAGCAGGTCGAGCTCGCGCGTGAGGGTATCGGCGGTACGGACGAGGTTGAGATAGGTCTCCTCTTCGAGACTGACGAACGGTTTGCGCTGCCGGATCTCGGCCTGAAGTTTTCCCGCCATTCTGTGTGAATTAACGATTGTCGTGATGACGACATTCCGATGAGGTTACTGGTTGCTGTGTTGCCGGTTCGTGGCGGTTCCTCGCGTTCAAGCCATGCAGCGCAACGAACACAGCAACCAGCAACACAGCAACATCCTCACGGCAACGTCACCTCCACCCCCCCGAACCCCCGCCGCCCCGCCCGCGTCGCGTACCGCGCGTCATGGATGAGCACGCGCTTCCCCTCCACCTCGTACCAGGGAAAACGCACCCAGGTCATGAAGCCACGCACCGACGGATCCCGCTTCGCCAGCTCCCACTCCGGCGACGGCTTCGCCACCGGCAACTGTCGCGGATCGAGCGTCAGGCCACCCAGCAGCGACAGGCGCCCGAAGCGGTAGACCTCACCCGTCTGCGCCACAAAGTCCCACCGCGTGGGATCGATCGGATGCGGCGCGGCCATCACCCTTCGGGCCCCGAGCTCGCGGGAAACGCGCCGCTCCGCCACCTCGTGGATGAGGAGCCGCGCGCCGATGTACGCGAACGCCAGCGCCAGCGCCGCCGCGGTCACCCAGCGCACGCGCGGGCGCCACAGCAGCGCGCCGAGGAGCAGCAGCGCCACCGCGCCGACCACCGGCAGATACGACACCGACCGCCCCGCCACCACCCACGCCAGCAAGGCGGCACAGATGGCCCAGATGCCGATGGTCATGCGCGAGGGCGTCCGCGGGGCGAGCCAGCCGATGCCGAGGATCAGCCAGAGCCACGGGTCCATGATGTAGACCGAGTCGCCGTAGAACCACGTGCCGCGGAACGGCATCAGCCAGCGCATGCCGTAGTTGTTCAGCCAGTCGAGGAACGGATGCGTGAGGATCGCCCCCGCCGACAGCGCCAGCAGCCATCCCGCGTGCGCGCGCCGCTCCGGGTGCGGGCGCAGCCGGTCGTACAGCAGCAGCAGTGCGGTCTGGAGGAACGGCAGCACGGCCAGCGCGAGCACGCCGTGCGTCCAGCCGCGGCGGAAGCCGAGAGCCAGGTCGTCGTGGCCGGTGAAATAGAGAATCGAGTCGACGTCGGGCAGGTTCGCGCCGACCACCAGCGCCGCCGTGGCCAGACGGGTCGTGTCGCGAAGCCGGGTCGAGGCGAGGTTGGCGCCGAGAAGAGTGTGCGTCAGTGGATCCACGCCGCGGACCTTATCTCAATGCCCGCGCATCGCGCGCGCCAGACGCGCGATCTCCCTCGACTCCTCGGCCAGCCGCGCCAGTTCCTGCAGCAGCCACGCCGCGTCGGCCGGCGGCAGCGTCGCCGCCTCGCGCCGTAATGCACGCAATTCACTGCGCGCGAGTGACAGAAGGGTCGCGATCTCGTCTGGCTTGGGCATGCAGGGCGAAAACCTACAGGAGCGTCATACTTCTTTCCGTCCGTTAGCGGACACACGTTCCATGCCTAAATCACAATCAGTCTCTTATACGCTCCAATCCGGCTCTGACGACGACTTCATGCTGCGCAAGAGGACATCATCGTCTTCGCGCGGATTTTGGCTGAAAGCGCGCACGTTGGCGCTGGGTGATGTTGCCGATCTCGATCGTTGACCAGTCCCCCATCTCCGAACATTCGACCGGCGCGCAGGCGCTGAGGAACAGCGTCGACCTGGCGCGCTTCGCCGAGGAGCTCGGGTACACGCGGTATTGGGTGGCGGAGCATCACGGCACCCCGGCCCTCGCCTGCGCCAGCCCCGAGATCCTGATCGGGGCCATCGCCGCCGCGACGTCGCGCATCCGCGTCGGGAGCGGCGGCGTGATGCTCCCGCACTACAGCCCGCTGAAAGTCGCGGAGACGTTCAGCATGCTGGCCGCGCTGGCGCCGAAGCGCATCGACCTGGCCCTCGGCCGCGCCGCCGGCACCGACCCGATCACCACCTTCGCGCTGCAACGCGACCGGCGGCAGGCCGGTCCCGACGATTTCCCGGCCCAGCTCTACGAGCTCCTCGGCTATCTCGACGACACCCTGCCGGAGGACCATCCGTTCGCGCGGCTGGCGCAGTTGCCGGGGCGGCCCGAGCTGCCGGCGCCGTGGCTCCTCGGCAGCTCGCCGCAGAGCGCCATCTGGGCCGCGGAGCTCGGCCTCCCCTACGCCTTCGCCGACTTCATCAACCCGCACGGCGCGGAGATCGTGGCCGACTACCGCCGCCGCTTCGAGCCGTCGCGGCACGCCGAGAAGCCGTACGTCATCTCCGCCGTGTGGGCGCTGTGCGCCGACACGGAAGAAGAGGCTCACCGCATCGCTGCCAGCGCGCGGATGATGTTCACCCTCTTCTTCCGCGGCCAGCTCATCCCCATCCCCGCCATCGACAAGGCGCTGCGCTTTCTCGAAGAGCAGCCGAAGGACGACGACCCGTTCCGCACCCGCCGCCGCGCCATCGTCGGCACGCCGGACCGCGTGCGCGAAGGGATCCTCGAAGCCGCCGCGGAGTACGAGGCGGACGAGATGATGATCGTGACCATCACCTACGCGCACGAGGCAAGGCGGCGGTCGTACGAGCTGATCGCGAAGGCGCTGGCGGGCTGAAGCCCGCCTTACGAGCCGAACAGGCCGGCCTGATAGTCGCGAAAGGCCTGCACGATCTCCGCGCGCGTGTTCATCACGAACGGGCCGTGCGCGACGACCGGCTCGCCGTACGGCTGCGCGTGGCCGAAGAGGACCACCGCGTCGCGGACGGCCTCCAACTCGACGGCGTCATCGTCATCGTCGAAGTGAACCAGGTGCATCTCGCGTCCCTGGCGCAGCTCGCCGCGCACGACGTAGCAGAAGACGTTGCGGCCGCGCGGCGCGTCGAGCGCGATCCGCGAGCCGGCCGGCATCTCCAGCGTGGCCATGAAGACACCGGTGAGCGACTCCATCGGGCCGCGTTGCCCGTCGAACGTGCCGGAGATGAGGTTCACCGTCACGCCCTCCCGGACGATGGCCGGAATCGCGTCGCGCTGCAGGCCGGTGTAGCGCGGCTCGGTCATCTTCAGCCGCGCCGGAAGGTTCACCCACAACTGCAGGATCTCCAGCGGCCCGCCGTCGCGGAGGAATTCCTCGGGCGAGAGCTCCGCGTGCTCCAGGCCGCGGCCGGCGGTCATCCACTGCACGCCACCGGCGTGGATGACGCTCTCGTGGCCGCCCGTGTCGCGGTGCGCGAGCGAGCCCTCCAGGATGAACGTCACGGTCTCGAAGCCGCGGTGCGGATGCGGGCCGAACGGCAGCCCGCGGTTGTCCGGCGGATAGACCTGCGGCCCGTGATGATTGAGGAAGAGGAACGGATCGACCTGCTCCAGCTCGCGACTCGGGAGCGGGCGCTGCGTGCGAAGGTCGCCGATGTCGTCGGAGACCGCCGGGTATTGCGCGAGAACGGTGCGGCTCATAATGCACGGAATGGGCAAGACTCACGACGTCATCGACGACGCGCTGCGCGCCTTCGTGAAACGGCAGCACGTCTTCTTCGTGGCCACCGCGCCGGCCGCGCTGGACGGCCACGTGAACTGCTCGCCGAAGGGGCTGGACACGCTGCGCGTCCTCGGGCCGAGGAGCGTGGCCTATGTCGACTACACCGGCAGCGGCGCGGAGACGATCGCCCACCTGCGCGAGAACGGCCGCATCGTGATCATGCTCTGCGCGTTCGAAGGCCCGCCGAACATCGTGCGCTTCCACGGCCGCGGCCGCGTGGTCACGCCGGACGCGGCGGAGTTCGAGGCACTGCTCGCGCACTTCGGCCCGCAGCCGATACCCGTGCGCTCGATCATCCACGTCGACGTCGAGCGCATCAGCGACTCGTGCGGCTACGGCGTCCCGCGCCTGCAGTTCCGGGAAGACCGCGACCAGCTCCGTCTCTGGGCCGAGCGCAGGGGGGAAGAGGGACTGGAGCGGTATCAGCGCGAGAAGAACGCGGTGAGCATCGACGGCCTCCCTGCGCTCGACTGACCCAACGGAGGCGCGGTGTCGTACGTATAACTAACTACCTACGCCCATGCGACGGCTCCTCCTCCTCGCCTTTCTCTCGTTCACGGCAGTCGCGGAAACACCCCTCGGCATCCCACAGATCGGCCCGGCAACCGAGGATCAGTTCGGTCCGGCCATGGCGTCGGACGGCGACGGTTTCCTCGCCGTCTGGAGCGATTTCCGCTCGCGCGACTACGAAATCTGGGCGACCCGCCTCGACCGCGAGGGGAACGTCCTCGACCCGGCCGGCATCCACGTCTCGACCCATGAGCCGGCCGAGATGTTCGCGATCTGGACCGGCACGTCGTACCTCATCGTCTGGAATCCGCGGCGGAGCCCGGAGCTCTGGGGCGCGCGCATCGACCGCGACGGCGTGCTCGTCGATGGCCCGCGGGTGCTCGTGCAGGACGCGAGTCCGTCGTCGCTGTCGGGGGCGGCGAACGGCTCGCACGTCGTCATCGGCTACGTGCGCGAGGGTTTCGACGTGCACGCGCTCTTCCTCACTCCCGACGCGGAAGTCGTGCGCGACCTGGTCCTGGCGCAGGACTTCCAGCCGCACAGTGGCCCGAGCATCGTCCGCAGCGGCGCGCATTTCACCGCGGTGTGGAACACCCTGGGTGGGCAGTACTCGGTCGACGGCGTGCGCTTCACCATCGCCGGCGCGATGGAGCCGGCGCGGCAGCTGACGAGCGACACGTCCACGATCGCTCCGAAGCTCGCCACCGACGGCACCGACTTCATCCTGGTCACGCGCGGCAACGAGCCGTTCACCCCGTTCTCGGTACGCAGGGTGAGCGGCGACCTGGCGACCGTCGGCGCGCCGACGGCACTGCCGGAGGACATCGAGTACAGCACGGCCATCCTATGGACGGGATCGCATTACATCGTCGTCGGCGAGTCGGGCCCGCGGGGAGTGCGCGTCGACCGCGAGGGGCGCCTGCTCGACGCGAGCCCGGTGACGATCGAGCAGGCGCTGGTGCGGGTGGGCGGGACGACCGCACTGGTGACGAACGGGCAGACCGTGCTCGTCGGATGGGCCGGTGAGTTCGAGTTTTTCACGCCATCCGGCTACGACGTCTATGGAACGCGGATCGACCCGAACACGCTCGAGCGCATCGAGCGCACGCTGGTCTCCACGAGCGTGCTGCGCGAAAGCGATCCGGTCCTGGCCGCCGGCACCGCGAACGTGCTGGCCGTCTGGAGCGACGACGCGGGGATCCTGGCGCGGCGCGTGCGCAAGGATGGCTCGCCGCTCGACGCCGCGCCGCTGCGGCTCGCGGAAACGTCCACCGAACGGCCCGCACCACGCGCGGTTGCGTTCAACGGCACCAACTACATCGTTGCCTGGATCGAGGGGACCGACCTGGTCACGCGGCGTGTCCACCACGACGGCGGATTGCGCGCGGACGGGGGCGGCCGGATCGCCGTCGGCAACCCGACCATCAACGGCATCGCCGCGGCCAGCAGCGGCGCGACGACGCTGCTGGTGTGGGGCGGCAACGGGCTGCGCGCGGTGCGTGTCGCGGCCAGCGGAGCGATCGTCGACGCGAATCCGCTGACGATCGTCGGCAAGCAGATCGGCAGCCTCGACGTCGCGACGAACGATCGCGGCCAGTTCCTCGTGGTCTGGGGCGAGCTCGAGCTCCTTCCGCCGACCTTCGAGACGTACTTGCCCATGCGCGTGCGCGCCGCGCGCATCACCACCACGCTGACGAACCTCGACGGCACCGGCTTCGACGTCGCCGACACGAGCGCGTTCGAAGGCGAGCCTGCCGCGGCGTGGAACGGACGCGAATGGTTCGTGGTCTGGACCGAGGCGCGGAAGAGCGTGCGCGGGCGCCGCGTGGCCGCCAACGGCACGCTGAACGGCGGCGACGTCTTCGTCGCCGGCGAGGCCTCGCGCCCCGACGTGGTGTGGGACGGCTTCCGGTACGCGATCTCCTGGCTCGCCCCCGGCGCGCTGCGCGTCGGCGCGCACGTGGCCGGTGTGCCGGAGGCGCGGACGCCGACGTCGCCGTCACTCGCCGCCGTCGGACCGGGACAGGTCATGGCCGCGTACGCGCGCCTCGTGCGCGAGCCGCAGATAGGCGTCGCGCGCGCATTCGTGAGAGTGCTCGGGCCACCGCAGAAGCGGCGTGCGGTGAACTAAAGACAACCGGGGCCTCCGGCGGGCCGGCCCGCCGGAGGCCCCTGAGCTGCGTATCGGTCGACGTGAGCACCTTCCACGATGAGTTCTGCTGCAGCCACTGCATCGCCCGCGACCACTTCACTGTACGGACTTCAATGAGAATACTTGTTCGCGCCGCGATTGCTATCGAAGTCGAGGAGTGCGTAGCCAGTCACTTACAGCCATAACCTAAAACACCAACATGAACCTACATTTTCTTGGAGCGCGGGGATATTCATTTACCTCATCACCCTTCCATTATCCATCCCACACCATGACACCTAAACGGCTTCGCACATCGTGATTTAGACCACAATAGGTGTCTTTAGTGGCGTCTTCAGGATTGAAAGGTTTACTTGCTGCCGTACCGCTGCTACCGTCTGGCACGACACCACCCCATGAATTCCGAAGAGACGACACCCACCGACCCCGGCAGCTTGACCACGATGTACAACGAATACATGGTGGAGCTCGCGCGGATCGGCACTCGTGAATTCAAGCTCACGCCTCTGCGGGCGCGAAAGATCGCGCACGAGGTCTTAATCGCGTCTCTGGCCAGCCTCCCCCGCATTACGGATATGCACGCGTTCCTCACCGCATCCATGCGTTGCGCCTCGCAACACCACAGGAAAAATGCGAAAAAATAGGACCCTTCGCTTTCGCCGGCGTGAGGCCCCCGTTGAGGATGTGGAACAAGTATCCCGGTTCTACCATCAGCTCCAAGATGAACGCCACGTCGCGTCTAGCGGCCGGATCGACGCCCTCCTCCGGAGGACATCGACCGACAGGCTTCCCGAGCTCGTAGAAGACCCCATCCTTCGTACGTTCGCGGCCATCGAATACCTGGGGAAGCTCGTTCCCGACATCCTCGCAGCAGATCCACACCGGGCAAAAGTCATCGCGGAGCTGGAGATCTCGCTTATCGAGAACCTTCCGCCCAACACCTATCACCCTGTGACGATCGTCCAACTGCGCTCCTATGCGTGGCGGGATCTTGGAATGGTGTTACGCATCCTGGGGCAACTCCAAGAGTCCCTCGATGCATTCGCCACTGCCGAGCGGGACCTCCACCACCATGGCGCACTCCGCCACGATATTGCTCTCGTGCGTCTCAGCGTCTCCGCTACCCTCCAGGAGCTGGAACGCTTCGAAGAGGCCCGGAAACTCATCGGGCAGAGCAAGCGCATCTTCGGACACCACGGGGATGACAAACGTCTCGTGCTTGCGACGATCACCGAAGCGGTCCTGCTCCAACGGATGAAGCTCCACCGCGAGGCGCGGGAAATCTACCGCCTGCTCCTCAGCTCCGGAGTACCGCTCGAGATTCCCCTCCTGGCGGCAATCCATCGCGGTATCGGCTTCGCCTCAACTGAGCTCGGGGATTACGCAGACGCGGAAGTCAACCTGATTCGCTCCATACACCTCAACCTGCAACTGGCGCAGCCCGTCGAAGTCATCCGCGGGCAATATGCGTTCGGGCGGCTTCTTGTACGGCGCGGTGATGTGGAAAAGGCCATCGCTTACCTTCGCCCGGTGCGCCGGGAATTCCTGCAAAACGCCCTGACTGAAGAGGCGGGACTCTGCGGACTCGAAATCGTCGAAGCCTTGCTGACCCTCGGCAAATACTCCACGGCCGAAACACTCGCTCGAAGGATCATCTCGGAATTCTCGAAAGCGGGACTTAACAAGCGGGCCATCACCGCTCTCGGATACCTCAAAGAGGCCCTTGCTGCTTCCAACGCGTCTACCGCCCTTGTAAAAACCGTCCGGGACTACATCGTCTCGCTCCGGACGTCTCCGAAGCGAGACTTCCTACCTCTATACCTTACGGTTTCGCGGGAGCCGGATTGACCCCCGGAATCGTGAGCCCGTCGCCGAGAGACCGGATCTTCTTCACGATCCGTTTCGCGATCTCCCCGCCGCCACGAGGTTCCCGCTCGCGCGAGGCTGCAAACACTCCGAATGAAACCGCCACAAGGCACACCACGACCACACCACGGATACCTGCACGCATAGAGTCCTCCTCATTCCGGTAAGAACCGGCACTCTGAGTTGAGGAGGGGCCCCTCCAGCCATGGGGTGACACAAAAGTGTCTTGCCACCCCGGCGTAGTATGACCGATGCCCGCGGAATCACGTTCGCCTGTCACCGCCTGAGGAGGGTGACGAAGAGGCTCGCGAGGCACGACGAACCCACCGCTACCAGAAAAAGGATCGCGCACTTTCGTCCCTCACGTCCGCAGCAGAACGACAACGAGCGTAACAAGACAGAGAGCCACACACCCCACAAGTAACGTGGCTTGACCGTTCTTCGTCTTGCCGTACGCGTGTAGCCGCAAGGTCACTTCGACGATGTTCTTACCGAACGCGAAGAGTCCGGCGATCGCTAAGATTACGAACAGAGCTTCGCTGTTGACGGGGAGATTCACGCTGACACCTCGGCTTTCGAAACCCAGACAGGTCCAGGTAACAAGACGTTTGGATAAGTCCAAGAATCTTGCCCCGTTCTGTGTCCGCCGGGATGTGCGGATCGTCGAGCAGTTGAGAGGTGCTGCATTCCGGCCTCCAAAACTCCCAAAACGAACTACGTCATTGTTTTGGGTTTCCGAGAGCCGATGGGTTATTAGGCCGCTGATTTCCTGCCTTTGTCAACCGAAAAACCTAAGACTTTCCGAAACCATGCACCTTCAGATAGGGAATCGGGAGAAGTTATGCGAGGAGATCCTCCATACTCAAAATACCCTACCTCTCACCATGACTGGTTCTCGATGCGGACTCGGGTGTTACGCCTACGGCACTCGAGGAGACCTGTTACCACGACTCAGATGTCCGAGGACTCCGCCGTTGGATGATAACCACGAAATCGAGCGGATTAGTCACCGCCTCGCGCGAGAAGAGAAACAATCGCCCAACCTGAAGGCCGGGCGGACGCCCAACCAAATACACGCCGGACATCCTCGACCGGGCGCGGGAACCTGGCGAGCTAGCGCACGGGCCGCCACGGGCGGCAGCGCTGGGTGGCCTAGCCTTTACGCACGCCTGCCGCCGAAGTGCGCGTCTCGCTGATGACGTCTGCCCAGTTCGAGAACCTCTCTCCTTGCAGATTCTCCGAGTCCCACAAATTACTGATCGCCAGAGCGAACCCCTGGGCCTCCGTGGTTCCCAGAAGATAGTTCAACGCAACGAGGCGTTCGCTTCCATCGCTGCGGACCGAGTATTCAGGTTGAAGAACGAAATCGACTCCCTGACTCGGTACCCGGCAAACGCCTACATGCAGCGTGCGTTTCAAGTTGAGATATGTGTTCGGTTGCGTGACTACGTAGTACCCGAGCGTGTACTTATCCGGAAAATTCTTGCGAAGAGCTTCGTGACCTTCGATCAATGACTCGTTCGCTTTCGCGCTGTCTAGATTCCAACCTTGCACTAGAAACAGGCGACGGTTCGTCACGCCGTTCTCCAGCGCCGTCTTAGTCGCCGACAACAAGTTGTGGAAACTGCTTTGGTGCTGCGCGCCTCTATCGCCTTCGATCTCGCGCCAGAATTCGAGGGTGCTGACCGTGTCGTATTCGTCGGGCTTTTGCATAGCCCTCAGCGTCGAGCAGAAGACCGCTTCAATCATGTCCTGGCGTCGAAGAGGTGCGAAAGCAACGTGTCCCTGTTTATTGGAGTTCGCGGAGGAGACGATGGCTGCGTACTCTTTGAGACGGCGCATCACGACGTCAATCACGGGGCCGAAGCGATGTAGCGTTGACTCATCCCATGATGCGAGTTGATCGCGCAGGGTTACGAGATCCAGGAACAGTTTTTGAGACAAGGCCTGTCGTTTATGCTGGCGACCTTTGAGCCACTCCCCGAAGTCCAGCGCTAACTTCTGCAGCCCTTCAGGGCTCAGCTCATACGTCTTCGCGTGAAGCGGTGCGATGTCAAAGGGGAGCGCTCGGGCTTCCAGTACCCTATGGTCGCAAATTGAGTAGATGGGACGCTTGAGTTCCAGTGCGCGACCAAGCTCGAACATGACATTCGGGTTGAACTTACCGCTGCCGTCCGGGGGTGACAGATCAACGACGACAAAGTCGGACGCCGTCAGCATCTGTGACAATCTGGCTAGCAGATCGAGCGGATTGTCGGAAGGGGGCAGATCGTGCAGGCGGCTCCACGATGCGTCCAGCTTGTCGAGAGTGGCCCCGTTTATCTGGGCCTGCTCGTTGAGAGCGTGATGGACGAAGGAGGACCGATCACCGAAAGCGGTGATGAAGAAACCGCGCAGAGGCATTCTTTGTGTTCTCCAGACGGACCGGCGTGCTGGGTTGGGACTGCGCGCGGATAATACCGTAGGAACGTCACTCCCCGGCCTTCGGCGGAAAGCGCGTACCGGAAGCAGCAACGGGAGAAACGCCTCCCGGTCGGTTCTGCGGGCTCTCGACGTACAATAACTTATCGTGTCCCGACTCCTGCTCCTGCTCCTCCTCTCCCTCACGGCATTCGCGGAGACGCCACTCGGCGTCGTGCAGCACGGGCCGGCCACCGACGTCCAGTTCGGCTCCACCCTGGCCTCGGACGGCGACGGCTATCTCGCCGTCTGGACCGACCGGCGCTCGCGCGAGATCGAGATGCGGGCCACGCGCCTCGATGCGGACGGCACCGTGCTCGACCCGACCGGCATCCATCTCTTCACCGCCCCCGTGTACGACCCGGTGGCCATCTGGACCGGCACGTCGTACCTCGTGGCCTGGGGGACGCAGCAGGACAACAAACTGTGGATCGCGCGCATCGACCGCGACGGCGCGATCGTCGACGGGCCGCGCGTCCTCGTGCAGAACGCGCGGCCGTACTCGCTGGCGCGCGACGCCACGCACGTGGTCCTCGGCTACAACCGGGCCGACGAGAGGCACCCGCGGGCGCTCTTCCTCCGGCCGGACGGCCGCACCGTGGCGAACCTCTCCCTCATCGACGACGGCCAGGTGCACCGCGGGCCGCGCCTCGTCTCCAGCGGCTCCGGCTTCGCCGCGCTCTGGACGACCTTCGAGCCGGGCGCGATCGACGGCGTGCGCTTCTCGCTGGCCGGCGTCGAGACGCCGCGGCGCATCGTCAGCGACTCCTTCTTCTACGATCCCGAGATCGCCTCAGACGGCACGGACTACGTGCTCGTCTCGCGCGAAGACTGGCTGGCCGGGCGTCATGCCACGCGCAGCGTGAGCGCGGACCTGGCCACCATCGGCACGCCGGCGGTGCTGCCGGAGGAGCTCTACTCGAACGTGACCATCGGCTGGACCGGCGTGCACTACGCCGTGGTGGGCGACTTCGGCGCGCCGCTCAGCGGCGTGCGCGTCGGCCGCGACGGACGGCCCCTCGACGCAAAGGCCATCGCCATCGAGAGCGCGCCGCAAGCCGGCTCCGCGGCCGCGCCGTCGATCGCCAGCAACGGCCGCGGCGTGCTCGTGTCGTGGAGCGGCTCGTTCGCGTACAACGAGATCACGTCGCTCGACGTGTTCGCCACGCGGGTGGATCCGGCCACGCTCGCGCACGAGTCGCGCGCGCTCCTCTCCGTCAGCGCGCCGCGCGAGGAGACGCCGGTCCTGGCCACCGGGCGCGCGAACGTGCTGGCGGTGTGGCGCGACGACCTGGGGCTGGCGGCGCGCCGCCTGCACAAGGACGGCTCGCCGCTCGACGCCGTGCCGCTCCGCCTCACGGACAAAAACGTCATTCCCACGGTCGTCTTCAACGGGACCGATTACCTCGTGGCCTGGCGCGAGGGGATGGAGCTCGTCACGCGGCGCGTCCCGCACGACGGCGCGCTGCGCGCGGACGGCGGCGGACGGGGCTCCGGCGGCGACTTCAAGATGGCCGCCGCGAGCAACGGCACGACCACGCTGCTGGTCTGGGGCGGCGGCGGGCTGCACGCGGTGCGCCTCGGCGGCGACGGCTCGGTCCTGGACCGCTTCACGCCGCTGACCATCGTCGACAAGCAGATCGGGAGAGTGGACGTCGCGGCCGACGACCGCGGCCAGTTCCTGGTGACGTGGGACGAGCTGGAGGTCGTCGAGCCGTACTACGAGACATACACGCCGGTGCGCGTGCGCGGCGCGCGCGTCACGGCGTCGCTGCAGAACCTCGACGGCCGCGGCTTCGACATCGCCAACACGGCGGAGCTGGAAGGCGAACCGGCCGTGACGTGGAACGGACGGGAGTGGCTCGTCATCTGGACCGAAGCCAAGACGCGGCTGCGCGCGCGCAAGGTCACGTCGAGCGGCACGCTCAGCGGCGCGGACCTGCTCGTGGCCCTGCATGCCTCGCGGCCCGACGTGGCCTGGGACGGCAGCCGCTACGCGGTCTCCTGGCTGCGTCCGGGAGCGCTCATGGCGGCCTGGCTCACCGGCGACACGCTCTTCGGCGAGCGTCCCCTCGGCACCCCGGAAGTCTGGCCGCCGGCCTCCCCCACCCTCGCCGTGGTCGGCGTGGGCGAGGTGCTGGCCGGCTACGCGCGCATCGCGCGCGAGCCGGCGCACGGCGGCGTGGCGAGGGCATTCGTGGAGACCCTGCGCTTCGCGACCCGCAAACGCCGAGGCGTGCGCTGACCAGTCCCCTCTCCCCTCACACGGGGAGAGGGTTAGGGTGAGGGGACGTGCCCCGCTGCGACGCGCTGCCCCTCACCCCGACCCTCTCCCCGCGCGCGGGGAGAGGGGGATTTGGAATTCAGAACGCCAGCCTTACGTACGCCTCCGGCCCCTGAATGGTCATGTCCAGCGACCCCGTGAGCGATGTCTGCGCGACGTCGATGTCGAGGTTGAAGTACTGATACGCGGCGCCGACACCGATCCAGCGCACGGGGCGGTACTCCAGCCGCGCGGTGCCGACCAGGGCGCGGCCGGTGTAGTCCTCGATCGTCACGCGCGGGAGTGTGGCCACGCTGGCCTCGGCGTGCAGGCGGTCGGTGAAGGCGAGCCGTCCCTGCAGTCCGCCGAGGGCGATCGGCGCCTCGGTCTCGGCCGTCTGGGTCACCGTCACGCTCGTGCCGGGCTGCTCGTACGTCAGCGCGGCGTCGAGGGCCAGATGCGCCACGCCGAGGCTGATGCCGAGGCCGTCGCGGACACCGCGGCGCGCCCAGTACGTGTACGTCGCGCTGGCGTAGTCGAGGTCGAACTGCGTCGTCACCAGCGCGTTCACGGGATAGACCTCGTCGCGGAACGTGATGTTGCGGTTGATCTGCTCGAAACCCTGTCGCGGCGCCGAAAAGTACGTCGCCGCCAGCTCGTGCCGCGCGAACGGACGCCACTGCAGCGAGAAGCGCTGCAGCGTGCGCGAGTCCTCGAGGCCGAGGTCGTCCTCGAAATTCACGAGCGTCCCTTCGCCGCCCGCGATCTCCGGATCGATGCGGGCGTTGGTCTCGAAATCGGCGGGCGCATAGCCGCCGATGATGCTGAACCGCGGGAAGAGGCCGTTGTCCTGGGCGAACGTCGGAAGGGCGAGCGCGAGAAACAGCAGGAGTCGCTTCATGCGCTCTCCCGCTGCAGGACGCGTGCGCGCCGCCCTGTTACAATCCGGACCCTCCCATGACCTCCCGGCGCTTCTGCCTGATCCTCGTCAAGCCGTCGCATTACGACGACGACGGGTACGTCATCCAGTGGTTCCGCTCGGCCATCCCGTCGAACTCGCTGGCGGCGCTGTACGGCCTGGCCCGCGACTGCGCGGCCCGCCGCATCCTCGGCGAGACGGAGCTCGAGATCCATCCGATCGACGAGACCAACACGCGCGTGCGTCCCGAAAAGCTCGCGGAGATGATCGAGCAGGCCGGCAGCGGCATGGTCATGCTCGTCGGCGTACAGTCGAACCAGTTCCCGCGCGCGCTCGACCTCGCGCGGCCGCTGCGCGCGCGCGGCATCGACGTCGCCATCGGCGGCTTCCACGTCTCCGGCACCATCAGCATGCTCGGCGGCAACGATCCCGACCTGCACGAGGCCCGGCGGCTCGGCATCACCCTCTTCGCCGGCGAGGCCGAGGGACGGCTCGACGAAGTGTTGATCGACGCGGCCAACGGCACGCTCAAGCCGATGTACAACTACATGGCCGACCTGCCGGGCATCGAGGGGACGCCCATCCCCATCATCACCGCCCTGCGCGCCTGGCGCACGGCCGGCAACGTCACCAGCTTCGACGCCGGCCGCGGCTGCCCCTTCCAGTGCTCGTTCTGCACGATCATCAACGTGCAGGGGAAGAAGTCGCGCCGCCGCTCGCCCGACGACATCGAGCAGATCGTGCGCGAGAACGTGGCCCAGGGGCTGAACAGCTTCTTCATCACCGACGACAACTTCGCCCGCAACCAGGACTGGGAGCCGATCCTCGACCGCCTCATCCAGCTTCGGGAAAAAGAAGGGATCAAGATCCACTTCATCATCCAGGTGGACACGCTCTGCCACAAGATCCCGCGCTTCATCGAAAAGTGCGCGCGGGCGGGCGTGCGGCGCGTCTTCATCGGGCTGGAGAACATCAACCCCGACTCGCTGGTGGGGGCGAAGAAGCGGCAGAACAAGATTGCCGAGTACCGCCGCATGCTGCTGGCCTGGAAGGCCGTGCGCGTCATCACCTACGCCGGCTACATCCTCGGCTTTCCGAACGACACGCCGGAGTCGATCCGCCACGACATCGAGATCATCAAGAAAGAGCTGCCCGTCGACCTGCTGGAGTTCTTCTTCCTCACCCCGCTGCCCGGCTCCGAAGACCATCAGGTGCTGGTGAAGAAAGGCGTGGCGGTCGACGCGGACATGAACAAGTACGACCTCAATCACGTCTGCACCGCGCATCCGAAGATGTCGCGGGGGGAGTGGGAGGCGGCGTACCGGATGGCGTGGGAGACGTACTACACGGAAGAGCATGTGGAGACGGTCATCCGCCGCAACGTGGCCATGCGCTGCCGGGCCACGAACGCCATCCTGCTCATGACCTGGTTCGGCGGCTCGATCCACATCGAGGGCGTCCACCCGCTGGAGGCGGGCCTCTTCCGCTACAAATTCCGCCGCGACCGCCGCCCCGGCTTCCCCATCGAGCCGGCGTGGAAGTTCTACCCGGCGTATTTCTTCGAGTCGATCGCCAAGCTCGGACGCTGGTTCGGCATCTACGCGGGGCTGCGCTGGAAGTACATGCGCGTGAAGCGCGACCCGAAGCGCCTCGACTACATGGACACCGCCCTCACCCCCGTCACCGACGACGATCAGGAGACGCTGGAGCTGTTCCACGAGACGCGGCCGTCTGGACTGCGGCAGCGCCAGCTGCCGCTCTCCATGCCGCAGCGCTAGCTGCGGCGGGCGGAGGCTGGCGCCTCCGCCATCGAGAGCGCGAGCTGGCGCTCGCGCACTCCAGATGAGTACACTCCTGTGTCGGGGGATTCAAAACATATGGCAGGACAGGACTGGTCCATCACCATCGTCCCATCGGGAAACGTCTCTGCATTTCAGCCGCAGAACGGGCAGGCCGGGCAGCCGCAGAACACCGAGAACTCCGACCTCGTCTCGTGGAACAACCGCACCGGGGAGCAGCACCAGCCGTGGCCCGCGACGTCGGACTATCAGCCGCTGCCCGACGACCAGATCACCAAGGGTACGGCCGGCTGCAACTACCTCTCCGACCCCATCGCGCCGTGGGAGTCGTCGCAGCCGGCGTATCTCTGCACCGTGCCGGCCAGCGGTGAAACGACCACCATCTACTACGTCTGCAAGTTCCATCCGCAAGAGCGTGGCACGATCGTGGTGAAGGCATGAGAGCACTGCTTTTCGTGCTCCTGCTCGCCCTTCCGCTCGCCGCCCAGCAGCCGTGCCCCACGGGGCAGCCGCTGCCGAAGGTGCCGGAGATCGCCGCGCAGAACGGCTTCCTGCGCGGCACGATCACCGTCGCCTCCGCGCAGGTCATGATTCCGTTCCGGGTTCCGACCACCGCGCCGACGCCGGCCTCCACGTACAACTGCTACCCGCAGTGGGTGCGCATCCTCCGCGGCAGCACCACGCCCGGGTATCCGGCCACGCCGGCCAGCGGCATCGGCACGCCGCTGCCCGGCCCGACGCTGCGCGCGCGCGTCGGCGACCTCGTGCAGCTCACGCTCCTCAACCAGATCGACCCGAACGTCTTCCCCTACTCCATCGACCAGGGGGAGAAGTCGTTCGGCTGCGACCAGACCAGCGTCTATCCCGCCAACGCCGGCGACCAGTTCCCGAACTGCTTCCACGGCTCGAGCACGGTCAACATCCACTTCCACGGCTCGCACACCAACCCGAACGCCACGGGCGACAACGTCTTCCTCGAGCTGCGGCCGTCGCCGCGCACGCAGGACCAGGCCAACGCGCCGACCGTGACCGGGGAAACGTTCAAGGCCGCCTTCGACGACTTCTTCAAGCAGTGCGAGTCGATCCTCAAGCCGGCCGACCCGCTCATCGAGTGGCCGACCAAGTGGAGCGACCTCCCCTCCGCGTACACGCGGAAGCAGGAAGAGCTGCTCAAGGCCTACGACGCCTCCGGCAAGTACGCCAAGAAGCTCTGGCCCGTCGACGCGCGGCAGATCGCGCAGGGGGCCTGGGCGCAGTACTACATCGGCGCCTATCCGTACTGCTGGCGCATCCCGCAGTACACGCAGAGCGTGTGGCCGCCGGTGGCGACGGCGCCGCCGGCCGCCACCAACGTGAACATCCAGAACCCGGCGCCGCACGCGCACGGCCCCGACCCGGCCAACACCGCCGGCGCCGGCACCGCCGAGGCGCCGGGGAAAGAGCCGACGCGCCTCCTGCAGATGGGGCAGTCGCCCGGCACGCACTGGTACCACGCGCACAAGCACGGCTCGACGGCCATCAACGTCTCGAACGGCATGACCGGCGCGTTCATCATGGAAGGGCAGTACGACGACGACCTGAACGCTTTCTACGGCGCCGGCTGGACGCGCACGCAGCCGCTGATGGTCATCAACCAGCTCGGCGTCGCACCGAACCTCGAGCGCGGCGGCGGCGGCACGAACGCCCAGGGGCAGTCCCTCGGGCAGGACAAAGGTCCCGGCTTCGCCGTGAACGGCCAGATCCAGCCCGTCGTGACCATGGCGCCGGGCGAAGTGCAGATGTGGCGCATCGTCAACACCTCCAGCCGCGCCGGCGCGTATCTGTCGCTCCCCGCCGGCTTCCAGTGGCGGCAGCTCTCGCAGGACGGCGTGCAGTTCAACAACGCCAACTACACGAGCCCGGCCTTTCAGAACCAGCCGCTCCTGCTGATGCCGGGCAACCGCGCCGACATGCTGGTCATGGCACCGTCCAAGACCGGCTCGACGCCGCTGCTCGTGCAGAACGTCGTCGATCCGACCAACGACCTCCCCACCGCCGCGCAGGTCACGATGCTGACCATCAACGTCACCGGCACGGCCAAGCCGATGAAGTTCATCCCGCAGGCGCCGCAGTTCCCGCCGTTCCTGGCCGACATCAAGGCCGGCGAGGTCACGGGGTCGAAGGTCATCCGCTTCTCCACCAGCAAGGGCCCCACCGGCGCCTCCGATCACTTCATCGACAACAAGCAGTTCAGCGGCGAGGTCGGCGAAGTGGTGCTGCTCAACACGGTCGAGGAGTGGAAGGTCGTCAACGAGACCTACGGGCCTCCGATCGCCCACCCATTCCACATCCACATCAACCCGTTCCAGGTGGTGGAGGTCTTCGACCCGAACGAGACCATCCCCGATCCGAACAACCCCGGCAAGACGCTGCCGATGTACATCACCACCGGCACGCCTTCCTCCGCGGCCGGCCAGTGCTTCATCGATCCCAAGGACTCGTCGACGTGGAAGCCGTGCGTGAAGCAGCCGGCCGAGAATGCGATCTGGTGGGACGTCTTCGCCATCCCCTCGGGCAAGCAGTTCAAGGACACGGCGGGCAACGTGATCGCCTCGGTGCCCGGCTACTTCAAGATGCGCAGCCGCTTCGTCGACTACGCGGGCTACTACGTGCTGCACTGCCACATCCTCGCGCACGAGGACCGCGGCATGATGACCATCGTCGAGGTGGCGCCGCTGCGCTCGCCGTACTCACACCACTGACCTCACCGTGCCGAACGTAGGGCGGGCTTCAGCCCGCCTTCCCCGGGGGGCGGGCTGAAGCCCGCCCTACGTGCCGGGATGTGCGGCGGCAGGCGACTGCCGCCGCACTCCCCGGCACGCCGCGAACAACACCACCGCCAGCAAGAGGCTCAGCACCGGCACGAGGTACATGGCCGCGTGCAGCCCCTCCCCGCGGAACGGCTCCAGCGACGCCGCCCCGGCCGCGGCTTTGCGCGTGAAGTAGTCGCTGGCCATGCCCGTGCCGAGGGGGCCGAACGAGGCGCCGAGGACGTACATGGCGAAGAAATAGAGCGCCATGGCCGTGCCGCGCAGCGACGGCTCCACGATGTCCTGCAGCGTCGCGTAGACGCTGGCGTAGTAGACATACATGAACGCGCAGGCCAGGGAGCCGAAGAGCACGAACGACCACGTCGCGCCGGCGGGACGCGTCAGCGCGACGACCATCAGCGGCACCGAGGCCGTCGTGGCAATGGCCGCGACGAGCAGGCGCCCATCCTTCCGCCGCATGCCCCATTTGTCGGCCAGCGCGCCGCCGGCCAGCAGCCCGGGGATGCCGGAGAGTCCGTAGAGCATCATGGTCATCAGGCCGGCCTCGCGCAGCGTCGCGCCGTGGTAGCGCATCAGCAGCGGCGCGAGGAAGGAGCCGAGCGCGTACATGTTGAAGTTGTGCAGCGCACCGCTGAGGATCAGCCACCACAGCGTCGGGATCGACAGCAGCTTCCGCCACGGCGAGCCCACGTGCACCGGCACCGGCGCGATTTCTTTCGTCCCCCGCGGCGGCTCGTCGATGAACATTGCCGCGATCGCGGCCACGATGCCCGGGACGCCCGCCAGCAGGAACGCCGTGCGCCAGCCGTACGCCGCGGCGATGTAGCTGGCCGTGAGATACGACAGGGCGATGCCGATCGGCAGCCCGAGCATGAACAGCGACATGGCCCGCGCGCGCTGTTGCGGCGGCACGAGGTCGCCGATGAGCGAGGTGGCCGCGGGCGCGCACGCCGCCTCCCCCGCCCCGACGCCGAGGCGCGCCACGAAGAGCTGCGCGAACGTGCGGGCCAGGCCCGACACCGCGGTGAGCAGGCTCCAGACGAAGACCGCCGCGGCGAGGATGTGCTTGCGCGGCGCGCGGTCGGCGAGCCGCCCCAGCGGGATGCCGACGAAGGCGTAGAGCAGCGTGAAGGCCGTGCCGAGGGCGCCGAGGGCGCTGTCACTGAGGGAGAGCTCCCGGCGGATCGGCTCGGCCAGGGCGCCGCCGATGACACGGTCGAAAAAGTTCAGTGCATTGATGCAAAACAGGACGGCCAGGGCGTACCCGGTGCGGCTGCGGTCGCTCATGGACTGCTACTGTACGCCCCATGAAGAAATTCGCACTGCTGCTCTTCCTCGCCCTCCCTCTCTTCGCCTCCGACGAAGACGAAGTGCGCGCCGTGGCGCAGAAGTACTTCCAGGCCCACGCCACCGGCAACGCCGCCCCGCTGCGCGAAGCCTTCCATCCCGACTGGCGGATGATGAGCGTGCGCGACGGCGCGCTGGCCACGCGCACCCTGGAGCAGTACACCTCCGGCTTCACCGGCAAGGCGCCCGCGGATGAAGCGCAGCGCAAGCGCTCCATCGAGCAGGTCGACATCACCGGCAACGCCGCGATGGTGAAGATCCGCCTCGACTATCCCGCCGCCACGCTGACCGACTACATGCTCCTCCTCAAGGTCGACGGCAAGTGGCAGGTGGTGAGCAAGATCTTCCACTCCGCCCCGAAGGCGAAATGAGGCTGCTCGCCGCGCTCTGTCTGCTGCTCGCGGCCTGCGCTGATGTGGGGCGGGCTTCAGCCCGCCGGCCCCCTCGGCGGGCTGAAGCCCGCCCCACATTGCCCTACGCCGTCGTCCTCGGCATCGCCCAGGACGGCGGCTACCCGCAGGCCGGCTGCACCCCTCCCGACTGCGTCGCGGCATGGCGCAATCCGCAGCGCGTCGCCTCCCTCGGCATCATCGATCCCATCTCCAACGAGCGCTGGCTCATCGACGCCACCCCCGACTTCCCCTCGCAACTGCACGACCTCGGCGGAAAGCCGCCCACCGGAATCCTGCTCACGCACGCCCACATCGGCCACTACCTCGCCTACCTCGACGGCACGTTCCACACGGCCGGCGAGCTCCCCGGCCGCGACCTCCGCGAGATCCCCCACCCGCTCATCAGCGAGACCGTGGCGCGCCTCGCCGGCTCACCGCTGCTCGGCAAAGTGCGCTTCATCCATCTCAACCAGTCGAATCCCTTGCTGCGCGAGCGGCGCGCCGGGATCGTCGTGGCGTCCGACGGGGAGCGGGAATCGCTGTAGCGAGAAAACGTAGGGCGGGCTTCAGCCCGCCTCTCCCGTGGGTAGGCGGGAGGCCGGCAGCAGTCCACCCACCCACGGGGGAGGCGGGCTGAAGCCCGCCCTACGTCAGTCGGGTCAGTTCGCGAAGGCGAGGCTGGAGATACCGGTGCGTGGTACGGCTGGCAGGACTGCCGTAGGAAAACTCTTCCCTTTTAGGTACGAATAAGTAAAATCATCCGCAATCCAAAATCGAGGAGATTCAGAAATGAGCTCGTATAAGCGTGTGGGATACGTGCGCCGATTTTTCGTTGCGGCGTCATTGCTCGCGGTCGCGTTGCTGACCGGAGCCGAGGAAAGACGCTCCCTTCCGGGCGCGGAGCGGGGCGCGCCGTTCGAAGGCGTCAAGCCGCAGAAGCGCGTGATCCGGCCGGAGTTCGCCGGTGAGGTCGCGCCGCTGCTGGTCACGCTGCCGCGCATCGACGGCACGCCGGAGCTGCTGGCCGAAGTGGTCCTGGGCGAGAAGACGCTCGTCCGCCAGACCATCGAGCTGGAAGGCAATGTTCCGGAGCAGTCGGTCGTGCGCCTGCTGGGCAGCCACGGGACGGAGCTCGGGAAGCTGCGCAGAATCGCGGCCGTCCGCGCGGACGAGCTGCTGGTCCGCGTCCTGGCCGGCGAGCGCGTGGTCACCGGCGGCCGCTTCGCCGACTTCGACGCCGCCAGCCCCGGCCTGGTCGGCAACGCCAACGTCGTCGGCGCCACGCGCGTGATCGAGGTCTCCCTCGGCGTGAAGCGCAACAGCGCCAGCATCGGGACGAACGGCTACCAGCCCGATCCGGAGTGCGACGCGCAGTGCATGGCCGAATACGACTTCTGCATGCAGTACATCTGCGACCAGCGCGGCTCCTGCCAGAGCTGCATCGACCAGTACCACAACTGCAGCGTGGCCTGCCCGAGGGTCTGCGTCGATCCGAAAGACGTCGACGATTTCACCCGCTACGTCTACCTCGGCAGCGACTACTACGGCATCACCTGCATGCGCGACTCGCGCGACAATCAGCTCTACTCGTGGGACGTCTACAAGGACAACTTCCGCGTGGAGAACGTCCGCCGCACGGAGTACTGCAACGGCACGTCCAGCGAACAGGTGATGAGCACCTCCAACACGTACCGCTGGTGCTTCTACAAGCGCTATTTCTCGTCGTGCAGCATCTCGTCCGGGACGCTGTACCCGAGCCAGATCTGCGGATGACGCGACGCGGGGCCCGGACAGGTCCGGGCCCCGCGGTCCGCTCTAGACAGATCCACCCTTCCGGCCGTATCTGCTGCATGTCCCGGAAGTTCCTGATTGCCCTGGTTTGCCTCGTCCTCCCCGCCGCCGCGCACGCGCTGCACTTCACGCCTGCCAACCCCATCGGTCTACCTGCCTATCCGCAGGTCACGGCGGTCGCCGCGTCCGAGACGGTGGTGTACGCCGCGGCGGGCGCCAACCTCTTCCGTTCCGACGATGACGGCGCGACGTGGACGACGCTCGCCATCCCGACCACCTCCATCCACTACCTGGCCGTCGATCCGGTCGACCGCGCGATCGTCTACATCAGCGGGCAGAACCGCACCTATCGCTCCGACGACGGCGGCCTGACCTGGAAACAGCTCTCCACCCTCTCCGTACGCGCGCTGCACGTCGATCCGCAGAATCCGTCGACGCTCTACCTCGCCGCGAATTGCGACTCGTTCCCGAATCCCCTGCAGACCGGCGGCGGCATCTTCAAGTCGACCGACCGCGGCGACACCTGGACGCGCGTCGGCGTGGCCATCCAGTGCCTGCACTTCCTGTCGCTCGATCCGGCCACGCCGCAGCGGCTCTTCGCCGGCACCTCGAACGGCAGCGACTACCGGACCGATGATGCCGGCCGCACGTGGCGGGCGGCTTCCGGCGTGCTGCCGGTCTTCGCCGTCGCCGCCGATCCGCTCGAGCCGTCGCGCCGCTACGGCCTCGGGCGCGGCCCGGCCCTGCACTTCGTCACCAGCACCGACAGCGGCGCGACCTGGTCGCAGATGTCCGCCGAAGGACTGCCGGCCGGCGGACAACAGCTCCTCATCGATCCCGCGACGCGGCGTCTCTTCCTCCTCGGCCAGTCGTTCGGCCTCTACGTGAGCGACGACCTCGGCTTCCACTGGAGGCACGTCGATGCCGTGCCGGCGATGTTCGCCACGCCGCTGACGATGGCCGCCGCGGGCGAGGTGCTCTACGTGGGGACGTCGCGCGGCCTGTACCGCGTGCCGATGTCCGATCCCGACGCACCGGCGGTGATTCATCTCGGCGAGGCGGCGCCGCTGCGACTCAGTGTCCAGCGCATCACCCTCGATCCGAACGACGCATCGACGCTCTACGCGACGGCGTACGAGGGGCACGGCATCCTGAACGCGTATCGCGTCTTCCGCAGCACCGACTCGGGACGCACGTGGGAGCGGATCACCGCCGAGGAGGATGTGGCCTGGCGGTACGCGATCGCGGTCGATGCAGCGGGCGATCTCTACGGCGCCGACCGGCAGACCATGTGGCGCTTCGACAAGGCCACGCAGAGGTGGGAGACGTGGCACGTGCCGGACCTCGGCACGCCGGCACTCTTCGCCAATCCGCGGCGGGCCGGCTGGCTGTATGCGGCAAACGCGGGCGTCGCGAGCTACTCCACCGACGGCGGCCGCACGTGGACGCGCATCGAGGAGGTGACGGGCGGCTTCTGGTCGCTGTCCATCGCGCCCAACGGCTCGGACCTGGTGGGCGGCAACAACGACGGCGCCTTCGCCAGCAGCGACGGCGGCGTCACGTGGCGGGCCCTCCCGACGGGCCGGCTGGTGACGAAGTCGATCGCCCTCGCGCCCTCGCGGCCGCAGACGATCTATCGCCTGTCCAACACCGCCGCCGGCGGGCTGCAGTCGGGCCTCTTCCGCAGCGACGACAGCGGCGACACCTGGACGGCGCTGCGCTGGCCGGGCGAGCGCGAGGCCTCCGTGCCGATCGCGGTCGACCCGCGCGACCACCACTCGCTCTGGATCGGCACCGCGCATTCGGCCGACGGCGGCGTGACGTGGACGACCGAGCCCGCGCCGATGCCTTCCCCGATCCTCGCGCTCGCCTTCGATCGCGACGGCACCATGCTGTACGCGGTCGGCTTCGACCAGAAAATCTGGAAGGCCGCCGTGCGCGCCGAACGGCGGCGGGCGGTCCGGCGATAGGCCTCGCGGACAGGTGACCGGGAACGGGCGCGGACACCTTCCGCTACCATGCGCGCCATGACCGCACACCGTGATGACGTGCCGCTGGCGCGGCTCGGCAGCCGCATCGCCGACCTCTCGGAGCGCTACTTTCCCGACGCCTTCGTCTTCGCGCTGGCCGCCGTGCTGGTGGTCTTCGCCTTCGGGCTCTCGCTCGGCGAGCGTCCGGCCGCTCTCGTCACCGCCTTCGGCGAAGGGTTCTGGGTGCTGGTTCCCTTCACCATGCAGATGGCGCTGATCATCATCACCGGCTTCGTGGTGGCCACCTCGCGCCCCTGCGCGCGCGTCATCGACCGGCTGGCGGCGGTGCCGAAGACCGCCCGCGGCGCGGTCGCGTTCGTGGCCCTCTTCTCGATGGTCAGCTCGCTCGTCTCATGGGGCTTCTCGCTCATCTTCACCGGCCTGCTGGTGCGCGCGGTGGTGCGGCGGCTCGAGCACGTCGACTTCCGCGCGCTCGGCGGCGCCGCGTACCTCGGCCTGGGCAGCGTCTGGTCGCTCGGCCTCTCCTCCTCGCCGGCCATGATGATGGCCACCCGCTCGTCCATTCCGCCGGCGCTGCTGCCCATCACCGGCGTCATCCCGCTCACCCAGACCATCTTTCTCTGGCAGAGTCTTCTCCTGGCGGCGCTGCTGATCGTCGTCTCGGTGGCCATCGCCTACTTTTCCGCTCCCGCGGGCGAGCGCGTGCGGACGGCGCGGTCGATGGGCGTCGCCTTTCAGGAGCTGACCGCGGAGGAGGAGCCGCCGCGAACCCCGGCCGAGAAGATCGAGCACAGCCCCTTCCTCACCGTGGCCATCGTCGCCCTCATGCTCGCCTTTCTCGGCCAGCAGATCGCGGCGAAAGGGGTGGCCGCCACGCTCGACCTCAACAACTTCAACCTGCTCTTCCTGGCCCTCGGCCTGCTGCTGCACTGGCGGCCGCGCGCCTTCCTGCGCGCCGTCTCCGGCGCCGTCCCGGCCACCGCCGGCGTCCTCGTGCAGTTCCCCTTCTACGCCGGCATCTTCGGACTGATCTCCAAGAGCGGCATCCAGACCTTCCTGTCGGAGCTCTTCATCCGCATCGCCACCCCCGACACGTTCAATCCGATGCTGACGGCCTACTCGTTCCTGCTGGGCATCTTCATCCCCTCGGGCGGCGGGCTGTGGGTGGTCGAGGCGCCGTACGTGATGGAGGCCGCCAGCGCGCTGCGCATGCACCTCGGCTGGACCGTGCAGACCTACAACGCCGCCGAGACCCTCCCCAACCTGCTCAACCCCTTCTTCATGCTCCCGCTCATGGGCATCCTCAACGTCCGCGCCCGCGACCTGGCCGGCTACTCCATCCTGCAGCTCCTCTTTCATACGCCGCTGGTGCTGCTCTACTGCTGGCTGATGGCGTATACGCTCCCCTACATCCCGCCCCTGGCGGGGTGAGGGCGCAATCGTGGGCGAAGAACGGTGGGCGCGTCCTTGCGGACGCGCCCACTCTGGTGTTGCCTCAAGACTCCGGTGCAGCCGTTTGGGCCTCCTTCGCTTCCGCCCGCCGCTGGCGCTCCTCGGCGCTCAGCCTGCGGACGCGTCCGAGGGCGCGGCGCATGTCGGCGACGTGCGGCGCGAGGTGTGCGCCCTCGGGCCGTTTCGCCAGGCGCTGCGCCAGCGCGTAGGCGGTCAGGGCCTCGCTGGCCGCCTGGTTGCGCGCGTACGTCACGCTGTACCGGACGAACTGCGCGAACGCCTCCAACTCGTCCGCGAAGGGTGCGTACGCAATGGCGTAGGCCATGAGATCGCGGATCTCGGCCGGGGTGGCGGCGGCGCCGCGGACGAGCGACTGCTCGTTCGCCAGCGACACGGTGGTGAGCTCGACGAACGCCGTCGGTACGGACGCGACGCCGTTCAGCCGCGACCGCTCCTTCGCGGACGCGGGGATGACCAGTCGCGGGATGAGCTCCCGCATCTGCCGCAGCTCCTGCAGGCGCGCCTGCACGGCCTCGGTGTGGGAAGTGGTGGATACAACAGTTTCTTTCGTGCTCACGAGGAGCCTCCTTCTTTCTTTCTTCGATTTCTTCGATCTGTGCGGTGAGTCAGAGCAGGCAGACCGGAAAGAGAGGAGGAGCGCGCCCCTGGGAAGTGCGGCGGGGAACGCTGACGGCGGCCGGACGCCGGGTGCGCCGGCGCCTGAGCAGCATGGGGGAGATGCGATCGGTCACGCGCGGCAGCCGGGCACGCAGGAAGGCGCGGACCGGCGCGGGGCGGGGGATGAGGACGATGCGGGGACGGCGCTCCGCGGGTCGCTCGGGCACGAGCTCGCCGATCTCGAGGCCGTGCAGGACTTCCTTGTGGAGGTCGAACACGTAGCTCGCCGTCCCGCCGAGGATGTGCGCCATGGACGCCCACCGCTCGGCCTCCCGCAGAAGGAGCTCCGGCGCCTCCGCCGGCAGCTCGGGCTGCAGGGCGAGATAATGGTTCGCCTGGGCGAGCCTCTCCGCCGCCCGCGTGAGGCGCTTCGAGGCGACGATCAGCCGCCCGCCCGCCTCGCGAAGGTTCCGCGTGGCGTGGACCGGCCGCCGGATCGCGCAGCGCTCGGAGACGCGGACCGCCCGAAGGGTGGAGTCGATGAGCCGAACCGATGCGTCGAGGGCATGCTTTGCACGCGCGTACGGACGGACCCACGCTGCCCGCCCGCCGCGTGAGGCGCGGCGCGGGTCCCGGCATGCGCCGGCGGCGCCTCGAGGCGCCCGTGCAGAAGACGGTCTCGTCACAGCTGAGCACGGTGCCACGCCTCTCCGCGAATTGTCAAACGAGGCGACAAAATTGATGGACGCCTCCACCAACGATGGTGGGGCGGCCACCAACGATGCCCGAAAATCCACCAATGCTGGTGGAGATGCCCACCATTGATGGTGGAGCCGGCCCCTATCGATGCCCGAAAATCCATCATTGACGGGGGAGCGCCCACCAGCGATGCCCAAAAATCCACCATCGATGGTGGAGGCGCCCACCAGCGATGCCCGAAAATCCATCATCGATGGTGGAGGTGCCCACCAGCGGTCCCCGAAAATCCGTCATCGATGGTGGAGGCGGCCACCAGCGATCCCCGAAAATTCGTCATCGATGGTGGAGGCGGCCACCATCGACGTCCGCCCCTCCCGGGGGTGGAAGGCGAGCGTTTCCGGCTGGGATCTCGGCATAGAGCAGGTCCGGCGAGGTCGTCGTCGATGCAGACGGGCGCGGCTTGATACTCCATGGGTGCAGTACGCGAGCTGGCTGAGGCGCCGCAGAGCTTTGCGCGCCCGCTTCTTGACTGGTTTGGCCGGCAGGTTCAAGAAAGCCGTGCAACTGCTCGCGCACGCCGCTGCCTTTGTCGTTGCTCAGATCGCCGCCCTATCCGACTTCGGCACCCGCGCCACCCTCCACCGCGCCTTCGTGAAGGTAACCGAGTGATCCCAAGCGCGTTCCGCAGGCTGAAGGAACGAGACGGACTCCGTGCGAGCCGGGGATGGGTGGGTGGCGGACACCACCACCCACCACCGCACGTTAGACCCTCACAAGTTGCGAGTGCCCGGCAGGACACATAAGCGGAAACGTCATCAGCCCAAGATGGTCGCGTTCGCTCAGCTCTTCGAGCGAAAGAAAGCGCAACTGATAGGTGCGGTTACACACGATGCAATAAAAGTGTGCCTTCACGTTTCGTCCCCCCTTCCTCCGGCTACCCGGAATAACCACCGAACGAAACGCAGCGGGGTAAGATCCTGTTAACATCTGGCGTGTCAGTAGACCCCCGCGCGGAACCTCCGTGTGGTGGGAGCCGACGCCGCACCCACGGCGTCGGCTCATTTTTTATATCGATATTTCCTCCCGCTTCAGATCCCCTCTAAGCCGGTTGATCTCCAGGAAGTGCTCATCGTCGATCACACCGTCCTTTCGGAGAGTCGTAATTGCCACGGACGGATCGAGAATGAGGTAGTAGGTCCGCCCACCGCTGGAGGCAACCTGGATAAATCCTTTCCGCTCAAGGTCGGCGATAAGCGGCCGGAGGTGTTTCTTCGCGGCAACACCGAGGTCGTAGGCAATCTCGTCGATTGTCGGAAAGCAGATGCCGGCACGACTCACGCGGAGAAGCAAATAGAGGAGGATGCGGACTTGCGGCGGCGTCAGGTAGCGCAGCAGCTTCCGATATTCGATGGCGACCGGCACGAAGCCCGCCTTCCGTGTATCGAATACCGAATTCTGGTGCTCGGGGAAAAGCTCTGCCCTGAGGCGCTCCTCCCGGTCCAAGCGACGATTATTCGAATCGCTCATCGTTGAGATACGATACGCTCGTAGGGCGAGGATGTCCAGATGTGAGAGAAGAAAGATGCTCGCTGAAGCCAGTTAATACAAGTGATACATGTTAATACACTCAAAAGACGCAAACTGATATGGTTCAGATAGTTGCCTTTGCCCATAGGGCAAAACTGTCCTCTACACGACAAATCTTTCTTCCGATAGGGATTCGCGGACACGCTAGGTTTTTATTGAAATGCCCGACGCGCACGCAGGTCTGCTGACACCAAAGGAGACCCGATGGCGTACGACGCGAACGGTGCCGACTGCATTCGGCGCAATTGCTCATTCTCCTCAGCGTGGGGTCATCGAACGTTCCCGTGCATAACCCGCAGCGTGGGTGAACGCTCAGGTGTGCGCGCTGCGCGACCGCATTCCGGAATTTGCGGCGCTGTCGAAGGAGCGGCTGACCGACCGCATGAAACGCGTGGCGCGGCTGCCCATTGCCCTGGCCATCGAGCGATAGGTTGCGCACGCCGATGTAGCTGGAGTCCTTGACCTAACGACGTTCCAGCTGTCGCTCCCCGTGGACTGTGCGGGCGAGACGCCCGCACAGACAGCCGGCGAGGACGCCGGCGGTCCCTACGTGGGCCGTACGTCACGGCTCCTCGTAGCTCACCGCGCGCGTCACGAGCGTGCAGCAGCGCGGGTCGTGGCGGAAGGTCACCCACCCTTCGCGCTCCGAGCGGCGGGGGACGAACATCAGCTCGAGCTCGGCGCGCTCGACCTCTTCCTCGCCGCGGCGCAGCACGGCTTCGACCACCACCGACCTTGCCGTCGAGCCTCCGACGTTGCGCACGAGCAACGGCACGCGATGCGAGCCGTCCCGCGCGATGGCGGCGCCGGCCTCGACGCGCAGGTCGGGCGGGGTCTTCTTCTCCGTCAGCGCTTTCACGGCCAGGTAGCCGAGGACGGCCAGCACCACGATCGTGCTCGCGACGAACACCGTCCATTCCAGCCCGTTCTTGGCCGGTTTCTTCATGGCTGCAGCAGAAGCCTTCCCGCCGATCCGCCGAGGGCCGCCGGAAAGCCCAGCACGACGATCTCCGCCACGATCACGTCGGCGGCCTGGCCGTCGAAACGTCCGAAGAACCAGAGAATCACGCCCGACGCGGCGAGCGCCACCGCGTAGGTGATCATCGTACCGGCGAAGGCCTGCCACTTCGTCTCGATCGGCGAATAGCGCGAGGCGCGCGCGAAGTCGCTGAAGTAGAGGATCAGCGCACTGACCGCGATCGAGAGCAGGGCCAGGAGCAGCAGGCGCCCCGGTCCGGTCTCCACGGCGATCATGAGGATCTCCTCGGTCGGCGCGACGTTGGCCGCGAACAGCACCGCGCCGCAGAAGGTGATCGCGAGCTGCCCGGGAAAGTGGACCGGCTCGTCCGGCTCGCCCATCCCTTCGTCCTCCTCCCCGCCCGCGCCGAGTTGCGCCGTGCCGACGGAGAAACCGATCGCCACGACGCCCGCCTCGATGAGGATCTGGCCGAGGGCTTCTTCCCGGGTGGTGTGCGCGCCGATGCGGCCGATGGCGAAGAGAGTCGCGGCGGACGCGATCACACCCAGCCCGAGCTCCTCGACCGAGTCGATGGCCACTTCCAGCCAGCTCGCGTCGCGGCGCATGCCCGCATAGCGGTTGTAGCCGAGGAGCAGCAGGAAGATGATCAGGAGATAAGAGAAGAGGCGGAGCGGCTGGGCGATGAACCCCGCCCACCACACTTCCATCGTGTACAGCAGCGGCAGGCTGAAGATCAGGCCTCCCGCCAGTCCGCGGCCATACTCGCGGAGCGAATCGGCGACCGTCGGTACCGCGGGCCGGTCCGCCACTGCCAGGCTGGTCCGCAAGAAGACTGCCAGAGTTGCGCGCCGCCGCGTTTAAACCCTTTCGGCCCGGCGTGTCACTCAGAGGCATGAAAACAAGACTGCTCGCCCTGCTCCTCTCTTTTCTCGCGGCCGCATCGAGCGCCGGCGCCGTCACGACCGAACAGGCCAGGCAACAGTTCGAGCGGATGAAGCGCCTGGCCGGCACGTGGCAGGGCAAGTCGACCAAAGGATGGGAGAGCCGGATCGCCGTCCGCGTCATCGCCCGCGGCTCGGCCATCCTGGTCACGTCGGCATTCGTCGACGATCCCGGGCATGGCCACAAGATTACGGCGCGGGCTTGAAATCGAGCCAGCGGCCCTGATTGCTGACGTTGTTCACTGCGACCCCTTAGGCCTGAGCGGATGAGGCTGCAAAGGCGAGACACAGCAGGAGCAGGGCGGAGAGACGCTGGATTGTCGGCATGTCGCAAATAACATTGCGGCCACGAAGAATCTTTCAGACGAGCGTGGCCCGCCTTCAGGGGGATCGAACTATAATTCCGGCCGTCCATGACCGACGAGCAGTTCCTCCGCGCCTTCGGCGAGCGCATCCGCGGCGAGCGCGCGCGGCGCGGGATGAGCCGGAAGCTGCTCGCCGATCATGCGGGGATCTCCGAGCGGTACCTGACCCAGCTCGAGAGCGGCAAAGGGAACGTCTCCATCGTGCTTTTGCGGCACATCGCCGAGGCGCTGAACCTGCCGCTGACGCGGCTCGTCGAGGATGCGCCGCCGTCGCCGGAGCTGGAGCTGGTGCGGCAGTTCCTCTCGCGGCTCACGCCGGCGCAGTTGCGGGAGGTGTACGAGTCGCTCACCGCGAAGGAGGGCAGCGTCTCCCGCAATCAGCGCATCGCGCTGGTGGGGCTCCGCGGTGCAGGGAAGACCACGCTCGGCGCAAAAACGGCGGAGGCGCTGGACCTCCCCTTTTTCGAGCTCGACCGTGAGATCGAGCGCATCGCCGGCACGGCCCTCGGCTCGATCCTCGAGCTTTACGGCCAGCAGGCCTATCGCCGCTACGAGCTGCAGGCGCTGCAGGAGCTGCTCGCCGCGCAGCCGCGCTTGGTCGTCGCCACCGGCGGCAGCCTCGTCTCCGAAACCGCCACGTACGAGCTCCTCCTGCGCAGCTGCTTCACGGTCTGGGTGCGCACCACCCCCGAGGAGCACATGCGGCGGGTGCTGGCGCAGGGGGACCTGCGGCCGATGGCAAACGTAGGTCGGGCTTCAGCCCGACCGGTCGGGCTGAAGCCCGACCTACGTCCGGCCATGGACGATCTCCGCCGCATTCTCGAGGAACGCAGCGAGCTCTACGCCCGTGCCGACATCCAGATCGACACCAGCGGCAAGTCCGTGACAAAGTCGGTCCGGGAGTTGCTCAAGGCTCTTCCGGAATTATAATTCCGCTTCGCGTTTTGGAGTGTGCATGATCACTTTCGACCGTGACCCCGCCACCTATCAGCACTGGCGGCTCACTTTCGACGGCCCCGTGGCCACCCTCACCATGGACGTCAACGAAGACGCTCCCATCGACGAGGGCTACAAGCTGAAACTGAACTCGTACGACCTCGGCGTGGACATCGAGCTGCGCGACGCGCTCGACCGCATCCGCTTCGAGCACCCCGAGGTCGGGGCGGTCGTCCTGGCCAGCGGCAAGGAGCGCATGTTCTGCGCCGGCGCGAACATCTACATGCTCGGCAAGGCCTCGCACGCCACGAAGGTGAACTTCTGCAAGTTCACCAACGAGACGCGCAACGGCATCGAGGACTCGAGCCGGAGCTCCGGCCTCAAGTTCCTGGCCGCGGTGAACGGCACGGCCGCCGGCGGCGGCTACGAGCTGGCGCTGGCCGCGGACGAGATCGTCCTCGTCGACGACCGCTCCTCGACCGTGAGCTTCCCCGAGGTGCCGCTGCTGGCGGTGCTCCCGGGCACGGGCGGGCTGACGCGCCTCGTCGACAAGCGGAAGATCCGCCGCGACCTCGCGGACGTCTTCTGCACCACG
Source organism: Thermoanaerobaculia bacterium (assembly GCA_035627015.1). GTDB lineage: Bacteria > Acidobacteriota > Thermoanaerobaculia > Gp7-AA8 > Gp7-AA8 > QHVT01. The sequence continues at coordinate 42,773 of DASPMO010000185.1, forward strand.
GCCGAGGGACTGGGCGGTGCGAAGGCGAAACAGTGGGGCCTCGTCGACGACGTCGTGCCGCCGCGCCTGTTCCCCGAGAAGGTGCAGGAGCGCGCCAGGGCGCTGGCCGCGCAGACGGACCGTCCGAAAGACGCGAAGGGCGTGACGCTCACGCCGCTGCGCCGCACGATCGACGAGCAGGGCCTCCACTACGAGCACGTGGACGTGGCCATCGACAGCAGCGCGCGCACGATCGCCATCACCGTCAGCGCGCCGAATTCCGGCGAGGCCGACGAGCTGGAGGCGATCCTCGCCCGCGGCGCGCAGTGGTGGCCGCTGGCCGTGGCGCGCGAGCTCGACGACGCCATCCTCCACCTCCGCACGAACGTGCGCGAGTCGGGCATCTGGATCGTGAAGACGAGGGGCGACCTCGATGCGATGCTGCGCGTCGACCGCGCCCTCGATCGCCACAAAGAGCACTGGTTCGTGCGCGAGACGATCGGCTTCCTGCGCCGCACGCTGGCGCGCCTGGACGTCTCCTCGCGCAGCATCTACGCGGTCATCGACCGCGGCTCCTGCTTCGCCGGCACGCTGTTTGAGATGGCCCTGGCCGCCGACCGCTCGTACATGCTGCTGGCCGAGGAGGAGGGGCCGCGCGTGGCGCTCAGCGCCATGAACTTCGGCCCGTTCGTGATGTGCAACGGCATGACGCGCCTGGAGACGCGCTTCGGCGCGAAGCCGAGCTTCGAGACCGAACAAAGCTTCGACGCCGAGGAGGCGCTCGACGCGGGGCTGGTCACGTTCGCCCCCGACGAGCTGGATTGGGACGACGAGCTGCGCCTGGCCATCGAGGAGCGCGCGTCGCTCTCGCCGGACGCGCTCACCGGCATGGAAGCAAACCTCCGCTTCGGTGGGCAGGAAACGCTGCAGACCAAAGTCTTCGGCCGCCTGTCGGCCTGGCAGAACTGGATCTTCATCCGCCCGAACGCCGTCGGCGAGCAGGGCGCGTTGAAGCTGTTCGGAAGCGGCACGAAACCGAAGTTCACATGGGAGCGAGTCTGAATTTGTTGTGGGTTGTCGGTTGTCGGTTCTCTGGGCTGTTACACCTGGACGACACCTCCCAGACAACCGACAACGGACAACCGACAACAGGAAAACCAACATGGCCGACATCAACTACACCGAAAAGATCCCCAACAACGTCGACCTCGCGAACAACCGCATCCTGCAGCGCGCGCTCGAGCACTGGCAGCCGCGTTTTCTCGACTGGTGGAAGGACCTCGGGCCGGAGGTCTTCCAGGCCAATGACGTCTATCTCCGCACCGCGACCTCGGTCGACCGCGAGGGATGGGCGACGTTTGGCATGGTCAAGATGCCGGAGTACCGCTGGGGGATCTTCCTCGCCGATCACGACCCGAACCGCACCATCGGCTTCGGCGACAACATCGGCCAGCCGGCGTGGCAGGTCGTGCCGGGCGAGCATCGCTCCACGCTGCGCCGCCTGATCGTGACGCAGGGCGACACGGAGCCGGCCTCGGTCGAGCAGCAGCGCGCCCTCGGCCGCACCGCGCCGTCGCTCTACGACCTCCGCAATCTCTTCCAGGTCAACGTCGAAGAAGGACGCCACCTCTGGGCCATGGTCTACCTGCTCCACGCCTACTTCGGCCGCGACGGCCGCGAGGAGGCGGAAGGGCTGCTGGAGCGCCACTCCGGCGACGCCGACAAGCCGCGCATCCTGACCACCTTCAACGAGCCGATCAACGACTGGCTGTCGTTCTACATGTTCGCGTACTTCACGGACCGCGACGGCAAGTTCCAGCTCAAGGCGCTGGCCGAGAGCGGCTTCGATCCGCTGGCGCGCACCTGCCAGTTCATGCTCACCGAGGAAGCCCATCACATGTTCGTCGGCGACACCGGCATCGGCCGCGTCGTGCGCCGTACGGTGGAGGTGATGAACGAGCTGAAGACCGACGACCCGGTGAAGGTGCGCGCCGCCGGCGCGATTGACCTGCCGATGATCCAGAAGTACATGAACTTCTGGTTCAGCTCCGCGCTCGACCTCTTCGGCTCGGAGATCTCCTCGAACGCCGCGAGCTACTTCGCCAACGGCCTGAAAGGACGTCCCGACGAGTCGCTGTACCCGGACCACCTCGCCAACGGCGAGTACACGCTCGACGTGCCGGACGGCAACGGCGGCGTGAAGACGGAGACGGTATCGATGCGCAATGCCATGAACGAGGTGATGCGCGCCGCCTACATCCGCGACTGCGAGAACGGCGTGAAGCGCTGGAACGGCATCATCAAGAAGGGGGGCATCGACTTCGAGCTGCGCCTCCCCTCCCCCCGCTTCCGCCGCACCGTCGGCGCGTGGGCGAACGTTCCCACCGACCCGGCGGGCAACCCCATTGCCGCCGAGGTCTACGCCGCGGGCATGCCGTCGTGGATCCCGACGCCGGACGACCAGTCCTTCGTCGCGTCGGTGATGCACCCGGTGTACGAGGCGGGAAAAGTGGCCAGCTGGATCGCCCCGCCGGACCGCGGCATCAACAACATGCCGGTGGATTACGAGTACGTGCGCGTCTGACGACGCGCACGTACTGCGCACTTTTCTCCCCAGCCGTTGCGCATTCGTTGCCGCGGAACTATACGCATGTAATTCGGTCTCGCAGGCCTACGTATCATCCGGTTCTCGATCCCGGTAACCAGTAGCTAAGGGGAGGTGTACTTTGTCCTCGTCCGTTCGCTCCGCACGCGGAGCTCACTCGAGTTGCGCTCATTAACACCATCGTGTAAACGCGCGTATCCTTCCCTGCGTCCACTTCAGCAAAAGGAGAGAACGCAGTGAAGAGATTCGTCGCCATCGCCCTGTTCGTTGCTTTATCAGGGGCTACCCTCGTCCCGGTTGCCGAGGCCGCGCGCGTGCGCGTGAAGCGCGGACCCGCGGGCCGTACGCGCGTCACCGTGACGCGCGGTTTCCCCATCCGCCGCACCCTCCCCACCGTCACCGTGCGCACGCGCACCGTGCGCGTGGCGCCGCGCGTGTATCTCGCGCCGGTGGCCTTCACCGCCGTGGCCGTGGCCTCGCTGCCGCGGGACGTCTGGACCACGACGGAGATGCTCGACCGCGACGAGGGGTGGACCGACTTCACCATGGACGTCGACCGCCGCGGGACGCGCCTGCTGCTCGACATCGACCGCGGCACCGCGCAGCTCAGCTTCGCCGAGGTCGTGTTCGAGAACGGCGAGACGCAGGTCGTCGACTTCAACGACCGCGTGCACACGAACGGCATCTACGAGCTGGTCGACTTCCGCGGCGGACGCAAGGTGGATCACGTGCGGGTCGTGGCGCGCGCGGACCGGGAGAACACGGCGGTGCGGCTGCACCTGGTGCAGTGAGGCTGTTGCTGGTTGCTGTGTTGCTGGTTCGTGGTGGTCTTGCGTGAAGCCACCACGAACCAGCAACCAGCAACATAGCAACCAAAACAAAGTGGCCCCGGGGGCTCTTGCCCCCCGGGGCCGTTCTCAGCGCGTTGACAGCAACAAGAGTGCATTCGCGCCAATGTTCGCCTCGGTGATCGATCGCACCACCGCGACCGGCGCCCCGACGTTGACATCCGCGATCGAGCGTTCGTCAGGGAACCGCTTGCCTCGAAGGCCTATCGCGCCACTCTCGGCCGCTGCTGCACGTTGACATCTGCGATAGAGCGTTCGTGCTTCAGCGAACATCAACGTAGGTCCGCGCCAGCGATTCGGCAAGGACTTTCGCTGTTACATTTTTGGCGGATTTCCACAGCCTTCCACAGGTGCCGTGCAACTACATCTGGGCATCGCGCGCGAACGCGAGCGATGGCAAGGGAATGGCGCGTGTGCCCTTGTGGACCGCTGGCGTCCCCGCCGGCTGTCTGGGCGGGCGTCTCGCCCGCCGCGGGGAGTGACGGCGGGACGCCGTCACGGACGCCGGCGGTCCGCTTATTATTTCTGGCGGACCTGTACGGAGCTTTTCTCGAGCAGCTCCAGCTCGCGCAGGATGGCCCGCACGCGCGGCACCGCGTCGGCCGTGGAATCGACCTCCAGGGCGAGCGAGGTGAACCCCGTCCCCTCCCCGCGCTCCACCACCGTCCCCACCCGCTGCGCCACGAGCTGGTCCTCGATCGTGTTGCGGAGCGTGACGTCCTCGTCGCGCAGCTGGATGACCACCTGCTGCTTCGGGCGGACCGCCTCGAGGGTCTCCTTCACGACCGCGGCCGCGGTGTCGCGCTCCTCGCCGCGGCAGGCGGCGAGGAGCAACGACACCACGACCACAGCCAGAAATCTCATCGAATGGGGTTGCCGTCGGCGTCGATGAACCGGATCTCGCCGAGGTTCAGCTCGCGGACGCCCTGCTCGATCTTCGCGCGGTCGCCGACGATCACCCACACCAGGTTGTCCGGGCGGACGACGCTCACCGCGGCGGCGTTGGTGTCATTGAGCGACAGCGCCCGCACGCGGCCGGCGTACGTGTCCCAGTAATCGGTCGGCAGGTGGTACTGCACCATCTCCACCAGCGCGTTGCTGACCTGGTTGGCCGTCTCCCACCGCCCCGGCAGCGACTGCGCGAGGAGCGTCTTCGCGTTCGCCAGCTCATCGGCGGTGAGGGTGCGGTCCTTCAGGATGTCGCGCAGCTCGCGCTGCACCTCGACCACCGACTCCCTGGTTTTGTCGGTCTGCACCGGCGCGTAGGCGATGAACATGCGCTGCCCCGCGGCGGAAGGGAGCATGCTGCCCGCGCCGTACGACCAGTGCTTGTCCTCGCGCAGGTTCATGTTCAGGCGCGACACGAACGCGCCGCCGAGGATCGTGTTCATGGTGGAGATGGCCAGGTCTTCCGGCGCGCTCTTCGGCGGCGCGACGACGCCGGCCAGGATGAGCGACTGCGCGGCGCCCGGCTTGTCCATCATGTAGACCACCGGTTTGGTGTTCATGGCCACCGTGGCCACGTTCTTCTTCGGCACGTCGCCGCGCGTCCACGAGCCGAACAGCGACTCGAGCTTCGGCCGGATCTCGGCCATGGTGGTGTCGCCGACGACGACCAGCGTGGCGTTGTTCGGCTTGAACCAGGTCTGGTGGAACTTCACCAGGTCCGCGCGGCTGATCTTGGCCACCGACTCCTCGGTGCCGGAGCCGGTCATCGGGTTCGAGTAGGCGTGTCCCTGTCCGTAGATGAAGCGCGGCATGACCCGCAGCGCCATCTGGAACGGCGAGGCCTTCTCGCGCTGGATGCCGGAGATCTGCAGCTTGCGCAGGCGCTCGAGATCGTTCTCGGCGAACGACGGGTTGCGGATCACGTCGGCGTACAGCTTGAGCGACTCGTCGAGCTGCGTCTTGAGGGCATTGAGGCCGACGAAGGTGGTGTCGATGTTCGAGCCGGTGAAGAGGTTCGCGCCGAGGCGCGCCAGCTCGGTCGAGATCTGCAGCGCGTCCAGCGTCTTCGTCCCCTCGTCGAGCATGTTGCCCGCCAGCGCGGCGGTGCCGGGGGTGGCCAGCTGGTCGCTGGCGTAGCCGGCGTCGATGACGAGGTTGAAGTTGACGGTGGGGACGCCGTGGCGCTCCGCGACGACGAGGTTCAGGCCGTTCGACAGCGTGGCGCGGTCGACCTTCACGAACTGCGGCGCGGGAGGCTCGGCCACCGGGGGGACGGTCTTGCGGTCGACGCCCGCGGCAGCCGGCGCGTATTTCGGGAACGGCAGGATGGTCAGCGTGTAGTCGCCGTCGCTCAGCCATTCGCGGCCGATCTTCTTGAGGTCCTCGGCGGTGGCTTTCTCGATCCAGCCGAGGGTCTGCTTGTACGAGTCGGGGCTGCCGCCGTAGACGAAGCTGCGCGCCAGGATGTCGGACTTGCCGCCGAAGCCGCCGATGCGCTCGGCGCCGCGGACGAAGCGCGCGAAGTACTGCGTGCGCACGCGGTTCATCTCGGCGGCCGTCGGGCCGTCTCGCAGCAGCCGGGCCAGCTCCTCGTCGACCGCTTTCTCGAGCTTGGCCACGTCGGTGTCGGCCTTGCCGGTGACGTCGATGTAGAAGAGGCTTCCGATCTCCCGGGCGTCGATGAACGCGCCGACGTTGCTCGCGGTCTGGTCGTCGTACACGAGGCGCTTGTAAAGGCGCGAGGCCTTGTCGCTGACCAGGACGTCGGACAGCAGGTCGAGCAGCGCTCCCTCGCGCGTGGTCGCGGCGGGGATGTTCCACACCTTGAAAATGCGCGGCTGCGGCACCTGGTCGTGCGCGACCTGCCGCTGCGACCCTTCGCGCTTGGCCACCCACGACTTGAAGTGCGCTACCGGCGGTCCCGGCGGGATGTGGCCGAAGTATTTCTCGACGCGCTGCTTGATGTCCTCGGGGTTGACGTCGCCGGCGACGATGAGCACCGCGTTGGCGGGGCCGTAGTAGGTGCGGAACCACTCCTTGACGTCCTCGAGGGACGCCGCGCCGAGGTCTTCGAGCGAGCCAATGACGGTGTGCGAGTACGGATGGTTGGCCGGCCACACGGCCTTGGTCACGAGCTCCTCGGCGATCGCGTACGGCTCGTTGTCGCCCTGCCGCTTCTCGTTCTGCACGACGCCGCGCTGCTCGTCGAGCCGCGCCTGGTCGATCGCGCCGAGGAGATGCCCCATGCGGTCGGACTCGAGCCAGAGCACCTGGTCGAGCGCGGAGAGCGGCACGTTCTGGAAGTAGTTCGTGCGGTCTTCATTGGTGGTGCCGTTGAGGTCCGTGGCGCCGACTTTCTCCAGCGCCTTGAACCAGTCGTTGTTGAAGTTCTCGCTCCCGTTGAACATCAGGTGCTCGAAGAGGTGCGCGAACCCGGTCTTGCCCGGCTTCTCGTTCTTCGAGCCGACGTGGTACCAGATGTTGACCGCGGCGATGGGCGCCTTGTGGTCTTCATGGACGATGAGCGTCAGGCCGTTGGCCAGGGTGTACTGCTTGTACGGGATGTCGACGCGCGGGATCGGCGTCGGGTCGGGCTGATGCTTGGTTTCCGCGAACAGCGGCATCGCGGCGAGTCCGCCAATGAACAAGGCGATCGCGGCGAGAGTTTTGGTGAAACGCATGAAGGTCCTCCTGCCGCTATTCTGTCATCCTGAGCCCCGCAGAGGGCGAAGGACCCCCATCTGTAACACGAACATCGTGCATCCGCGGGGGATCCTTCGCCCTCTGCGGGGCTCAGGACGACGGGCATCAACGCCCCAGCCGTAACACTTTGCCGTTCGGGCTGTCCGTCACGACGTAAATCGCGCCATCCGGCCCCTGGGCTACGTCACGGATGCGCTCGTTGAGCTCGCCGAGGAAGCGCTCCTCGCCCGTGACGCGGTGGTCGCGCAGGGTCAGGCGGACGAGCGCGCCGGGCTGCAGCGAGCCGATGAAGAGGCTGCCCTTCCACGCTGGGAACGCATCGCCGGTGTAGAACAGCGCGCCCGAGGGAGCGATGACCGGGTCCCAGTAATAGACGGGCTGCTCCATCCCTGCCTTCGCGGTGCCGGTGCCGATCTTCGCGCCGGAGTAGTCGACGCCGTACGTGATGACGGGCCAGCCGTAGTTCTTGCCGCGCTCGGGGCAATTGAGCTCGTCGCCGCCGCGCGCGCCGTGCTCGATGGTCCAGAGCTCGCCCGTGTCGGGATGCAGCGCCGCGGCCTGCACGTTGCGGTGGCCGTAACTCCAGATCTCGGGACGGGCGTCATCGCGCCCGAGGAACGGGTTGTCGCGCGGGATGGTGCCGTCCTTGTTGATGCGCACGACCTTGCCGAGGAGCGATCGAAGATCCTGCGCCTGCTCGCGGTAGCGCATGCGGTCGCCCTGGGTGATGAACATCGTCCCGTCGCGGCGGAAGACGATGCGCGAGCCGAAGTGCCCCGAGCCCGCGACCTTCGGCTGCTGGCGATAGAGGACCTTGACATCGCTCAAGCCGTTGTCGCCGAGGGTGGCGCGGGCGACGGCGGTGCCGGCGTTGCGGTTGTCGTCCGGCTCGGAGTACGAGAGGTAAATGGTCTTGTTCTGCGCGAAGCCCGGGTCGAGCGCGACGTCGAGCAGTCCACCCTGCCCCTGCGCGAGCACGCGCGGCACGCCCGCCAGCGGCGCGGAGAGCTTGCCGGCTTTGTCGACGATGCGCAGCCGCCCCGCGCGCTCGGTGACGAGCAGGCGGCCATCCGGCAGGAAAGCCAGGGCCCATGGATGCTCGAGCCCCTGCGCGTACGTGGTGACGCGGCCCGGCGCGGCTTTCGATGCGGGCGTCGCGGAGCGGGGCGCGGTCTGGGCGTCGAGGGTGGCGGCGAGGAGGAGCAGGGCGAGAACGCGAATCATGGCGACTATGCTTTCACGATCCGCACCGCCGGAAACGTTTCGCCCGCTCTCCCCTCCTTCTGTCGGAGGAGGAGCTGTGTCGATCGCGAAAAAAGCGCTGCTCTGGCTCGTGGCGTGCGGTTCGTCGACTACGAGCGCGGCGAGCGCCTCGGCATCGCGAAGAAGATCGCCGCCACGACGAGGTGCAGGGCGACATAGCTGATCCCGGCGACCATCGGGGTGCCCTCCGGCAGCGCCATGCGCCAGAGTCCCGGTTCCCCCTTGCCCCCCACCAACCAGTCGGCGAGGTTCCACGCCGCGTGCAGCGCGATCGGCATCGCCAGCCCGCGCGAGCGGACCGCGGCCGCGCCGTAGACCAGTCCCGCCGGCAGCACGCCCGCGGCGTAGGACACGGGGAAGCCGTAGGCGACGTGCGCCAGCGCGAACGCGACCGCCACGATGAGCTGCGCCGGCCACCGCCCGAGCCGCGCATCGAGCGTGCGCAGCGCGTATCCACGGAAGGCCAGCTCCTCCGCGCACGAGAGGGCGAGAAACGTGGCGATGGCCAGGAGCGCATTGCCTCCCGTCCGCTCGAAGCCGATGCGTCCGGCGAAGATGCTGACGACTCCCAGTTGCACGGCGAACATCCCCAGGCCGATCGCCCCGCCCACGAGGAATCGCGGCACGCTGCCGCGGTCGAGCGCCAGCCCGATGTCCCCCGCCCGGCGTCGCTCCAGCCGCAGGAACAGGAGGGTCAGCAACAGCATGCCGACGCTGCACGCGGTAGCCCAGGAGAGCTGCCCGAGGCCCAGGGTGCCGAAGGCGTAGAAGACGGCGAGGTATCCGGCCCAGAAGATGAATACCGACAGGAGGGTCCCATGGAAGCGCGAGCGAAAATTCTCGGTCATCCCATTCACCAGATGCTCATCCCTTTCCCCCTTGGAGTCCTGGGGATGTCGGTCGTCTTCGACGTGATCGCCCTCATCCACGGCGGATACGTCCCGCTCTTCACCGCAGCGTACTACATGATCGCGGCGGGGATCATCAGCGGCCTGCTGGCGGCGGTCTTCGGCGCGATCGACTTCGCCGCCATCCCGCGCAACACGCGCGCGAAGCGCATCGGCGCCATGCACGGCATCGGGAATGTCATCGTGGTGGTGCTGTTCGCCGCGAGCTGGCTGCTGCGGCGCGACCATCCGGGCGACCCGGGAGCGATCGCCATCGCGCTGTCGCTGGCCGCATTCGGCCTGGCCGGCGTCACGGGATGGCTGGGAGGAGAGCTCGTCGACCGCCTCAGCGTCGGCGTCGACGACGGGGCGCATCTCGATGCGCCCAGTTCTCTGACCGGGCGCATCGCGCGCTGATGCGTGTCGTTACGCCGCGGGGGGCGGCGGGAAGTGGAGGTCGAGGCGGATCAGGACGTTGTCCTTGATCAGGTCATCGGCCATCCCCTTGTACGAGATCCCCCAGTCGTGGCGGTTGATGGTGAACTCGCTCGTGGCCTGCACCCCTTCCGCGGTCTGCTGCGTCTTGACCGGGATGCGCACTTCCTTCTGCACGCCGTGCAGGTCGAGCGTACCGGTGAGGATGTGCGTCGCGCCCGATGGATCCCCGGCCGGCGCCTCGGTCAGCGACGTCGACGTGAACGTCGCCTTCGGATACTTCGCCGTGTCGAAGAAATCGGCCGTCTTCAGGTGCCCGTCGAGTTTCGGATCGTCCGTCTCCAGCGAGCTCAGGTCGATGTCGAACGAGATGCGCTGCGGCTTGCCGCCGGCGTACTCGATGCCGCCGTCGAAGCTCTTGAACTGACCCTTGTGGTCGCGCGTCACCTTCGCGCCGACGAAGTGGATCGAGCTCTTCTCCTTGATCACGTCCGCGCGGGTCGTGTTCGCCGCCGGCTGCGCCGACGTCTCGGTGGCGCTGGTGGCCGTGACCGCCGTGTCGCTCACCTCGGCGGCCGGCTTGTCGGCGATCTCACTCTTCTGACACGCCGGCAGCAGGACGGCCAGGGACAACGCGAGGAACAGGTTGCTGTGCTTCATCATCAATCTCCTTTACTTCCGTTACGCGGCCTTGACGGCCTGAACTTCGACTTCGATGCGAACTTCGTTGGCAACAAGAATGCCGCCGGTCTCCAGAGCCTGGTTCCAGCGGAGGCCCCAGTCGCGGCGATCGATGCGGGCCGTGGCGCGCGCACCGGCGCGGGTGCCGCCCCACGGGTCCTTGCCCGTCCCCTCGTAGACGCAGTCGAGCGTCACCTCGAAGGTGTTGCCGCGGATGGTGAGGTCGCCGATGACGCGGAACTGATCGCCTTCCTGCTTCATCGCCCCCTCCACGCGCTTGCTGCGGAAGGTGATGGCCGGGAACTGCTCGGTGTCGAGGAAGTCGGCCGAGCGGAGGTGGCCGTCGCGGTCGGCGACGCCGGTATCGAGGCTGGCCGCGGCGATCTCGACCTCGACGGTGGAGTTGTCGGGATTCTGCTCGTCGACGGTGATCGTCCCCTTGAAGTCTTTGAAACGGCCGCGCACGGTCGTGAACATCATGTGCTTGACCGCGAGCTCGACGCTGGAGTGCGCCGGATCGATGGTCCAGGTAGTGGTCTCAGCCATGGGGTTTCTCCTTTAATCGTGGTTACGTTACTCCTCATAACGAATATCTGTCGATCAAATTCCTTGGCGCGAGTACGCTTCGCGCTGGTCGACGAAGAAAAATCGCTTCCAACCGAAGCAACTCTGCTTGGTTTGCCAAGGTGCACTTTGGCTAACTAAGCGTGCACGCTTCCGTTCGAAGAAAAATCGCTTCCATTGCCAGCGATTTCGCTTCCATTGCAAGCGATCACGCTTCCATCGCAAGCGATTTCGCTTCCATTGCCAGCGATTTCGCTTCCATTGCAATCGATCACGCTTCCGTTGCAAGCGATCGTGCTTCGCTTGCCAGCGGTGCCGCTTCGCGGGGAAGCGAATCCGGCAGGAATCTCAGGAGGCGATCTTCGCCTCTCTGCTGATCTCGTCGATCTCGACGGCGACCCGCTCGAGCCTGCGCAGGAGGAGGATGGGGTCGATGTCGGCGGAGTGCTGCTGTCCTTCCAGCGGCGGCGGCGCGAGGCGGCGGGCGGTCTCCACGGCCGCGCGCGCATCCATTGCCAGGTGGACCGCACCGCGCAGCGCGTCCGCCAGGCGCACCACGTTCTCCAGCGCGCCCAGGAGCAGCTTCTCCGGGTCGGCGAAGATGTCGACCCGGAAGCCCGTCGTGTCCAGGAGCGTCAATTCGGTCACCGGCAGGTGCGCGGCGATCTTACGCAGCGTGTCGACGGTGATGTTCTCTCCCCGCTCGGCGCGCACGATCTGATTCCGTGGGATTCCCGCCAGGTCGGCCAGCGCCTGCTGGCTCAGGCCCGCCTTCTCGCGCGCTCTTCGGAGCTCTTCGTGAAGGAGTTTCATG
>DASPMO010000186.1:0-14112 GCA_035627015.1 Thermoanaerobaculia bacterium
GTTCGCCGAGTGGCTCCACGCGCGCGATTTGAAAGAGGACGAGGCGTTCTGGCGCGAGCGGCTGCGCGGGTTCACGGCGCCGACGCCGCTGCCGTCCGTCCCGATGGAGCATGCGAGCGGCGCGACACACGCGGAGCTGACGATCGATCTTCTGCCGCAGGGTCGGGCTGAAGCCCGACCTACGTTGAGCGCGCTGAACGTAGGACGGGCTTCAGCCCGTCTCCCCGGTGAGCTGTTGCTCGCGGCGTGGGGGCTGCTGCTGGCCCGCACCAGCGGCGAGAGCGACGTGGTCTTCGGCGTGGCCGAGTCGCGGCGCGCGAACACGGTTCCCGGCGCGGAGTCGATGCTCGGGCTCTTCGTCGACACGATCCCGGCGCGCGTGCGGGTCTCGGAGAGCGACACCGTGCGGACGCTCCTCGAGCGCGTGCAGCGCGAGCAGGAGGAGGCGCGGCCGCACGAGCAGGCGCCGCTGGCCAGCATCCAGCGCTGGAGCGACGTGCGCGGCGGGCTGTTCGAGAGTCTGCTGGTGATCGAGGAGCAAAGCCCCGGCGCGGAGCTGCGCGAGCGCACTTCGTACCCGCTCACGCTCACCGCCTGGCTCGACACCGGCACGCTGCGTTTTGCCTGGGATCCGCGCCGCTTCGACGAAGCCACCATCCGGCGCATGGCCGGGCATCTGCGCATGCTCCTGACGGCGATGCCGCGGGCGCTCGACACGCCCGTGATGCGGCTGCCGATGCTCACCGAGGAAGAGCGCCGGCAGCTCCTGTACGACTGGAACGATACGCGCGCCGATTACCCGCGCGACACGTTCGTGCATCAGCTCTTCGAGGCGCGCGTGGCGATGCATCCGGACCGCGTCGCGCTGCGCTTCAACGATGAGTTCCTGACCTACGTGGAATTGAACCGCCGCGCCGACCGGCTCGCCCAGCGGCTGCGCGGGCTCGGCGTTGGCCCGGACGTCCTGGTCGGCGTCCTGCTCGAGCGCTCGATGGAGATGATCGTGGCGCTCCTCGGCATCCTCAAGGCCGGCGGCGCGTACGTGCCGCTCGATCCGAGCTATCCGAAGGACCGGCTCGAGCTGATGCTGGAGGACTCGCGCGCGGCGGTGCTGCTCACGCAGCCGTCGCTCGACGGCATGCTCGAGACGCATGGGGCGCGGACGCTGGTGCTCGGTGGAGCCGACGACGACGGCGATGTCGGGCGGGCTTCAGCCCGCCCCGGCACCACCGAGAACCTGGCCTACGTGATCTACACCTCGGGGTCGACGGGCAAACCGAAGGGCGTGCAGCTTCCGCATCGCGCGGTGGTGAATTTCCTCGAGACCATGCGCCGCGAGCCGGGGCTGTCCGAGGACGACGTCGTCATCGGGCTGACCACGCTCTCCTTCGACATCGCCGGACTGGAGATCTATCTCCCGCTGACCACCGGCGCGCAGCTGGTGCTGATCGGGCGCGAGGTCGCCGCCGACGCGCGGCGCCTCTCCGACGTCATCTCGCGCTCCGGCGCCACGGTGGTGCAGGCCACGCCGGCCACGTGGCGCATGCTGCTCGACGCCGGCTGGCAGGGGAGCGAGCGGCTGAAACTGCTCTGCGGCGGCGAGGCGCTGGCGCGCGATCTCGCCGAACGGCTCCTGGAGCGCTGCGGCTCGCTCTGGAACATGTACGGCCCGACCGAGACGACGATCTGGTCGACCGTGCGCCGCGTGACGCCGGTGTCGACGGCCAGCGTCCCGATCGGGAAACCGATCGCGAATACGCAGGTGTACGTGCTCGACACGTCGCTCGAGCCGGTGCCGATCGGCGTGCCGGGCGAGCTGCACATCGGCGGCGACGGCGTGGCCCGCGGCTACCTGAATCGCCCCGAGCTGACCGCGGAGCGCTTCATCCGCAATCCGTTCGTCGACGACCCCGCCGCGCGCATGTACAAGACCGGCGACGCGGTGCGCTGGCTGCCGGGCGGCGAGCTCGAATACCTCAACCGCCTCGACAACCAGGTGAAATTGCGCGGTTACCGCATCGAGCTCGGCGAGATCGAGGCCGCGCTGCGCAAGCACGACGCCGTCGCCGACGCGGTGGTGATCGTCCGCACCGACGGCCCCGGCGGCAGCAAGGTCCTCACCGGCTACTGGAGTGGAGCGGCGGGCGTCACCCCGCCGGAAGCCTCCGCGCTGAAGGCGTTCCTCAAGGAGTCGCTGCCGGAGTACATGGTGCCCACGTTTCTCGTCCGCCTCGACGAGCTGCCGCTGACGCCGAACGGGAAGGTGGACCGCAAGGCGCTCCCCGCCCCCGAGCGCACGGCCGGCCAGGCGGAGGCGGCGAGCGTGGCGCCGCGCGACGACATCGAGCAGCGCCTGGCGCGCATCTGGTGCGACGTGCTGCGCCTCCCCACGGTCGGGATTCACGACAATTTCTTCGACCTCGGCGGCGAGTCGCTCCTGGCCGTGCAGATGTTCGTGCGCATCGAGGCGGAGTTCGGCCGCGAGCTGCCGCTGGCGACGCTGCTGCAGGCCGGCACGATCGAGACGCTGGCCACCCGCCTCCGGAGCGATGGGTGGGAGGCGCCGTGGTCGCCGCTGGTCCCGATCCAGCCGAACGGCGCGCGGCGCCCGCTCTTCTGGGTGCACGGCGTCGGCGGGAACGTGCTCAATTACCGCCCGCTGGCGATGCGCCTCGGCCAGGACCAGCCGTTCTTCGGACTGCAGGCCCGCGGCATGGACGGCAAGCTGCCGCCGATCGCGACGATCGAGGAGATGGCCGCGGTCTATCTCGCCGAGATCCGCAAGGTGCAGCCGCGCGGGCCGTACCTCATCGGCGGCGCGTCGTTCGGCGGCGTGGTGGCGTACGAGATGGCGCAGCAGCTCAAGGCCGCCGGCGACGCGGCGGCGTTCGTGGCGCTGCTCGACACGACCGCCGTCGACGCCGCCGAGGGGGGTAAAAAGACGAAGCAGAGCCTCGGCGAGCGCCTGAAGGTCCATCTCGGCATCCTGCTGAAGGGCCCCGACCGCTGGGGCTATCTCAAGAAGAAGGAGCGCCGCCTCCGCCGCCGCACGGTCTACCGCATCTGGCAGACGGTCTTCGCGCTCTTCCAGAAGTTCAACAGGCCGCTGCCGCAGGCGCTGCAGGACGTGGCCCAGAACAACTATCGCGCGCTGCGGATCTACAAGGGGCGGCCGTACGACGGGCGGGTCGGCCTCTTCTGCGCGCGGCTCGAGCCGGAGGAGTTCACCGAGGCCAAGCAGCGCGGCTGGAGCCTGCTCGTGCCGTCGCTGGAGATTTACGACGTGGACGGCGATCATCTGACGATGGTGGAGGAGCCGTACGTGTCGGACCTGGCCGGCAAACTGTCGGCGGCGTTTCTTCGCTGATGGACCCGACGAATCGGAACGACCGGATGATCCGCGACCAGATCGCGGCGCGCGGCATCTCCGACCCGCGCGTGCTGGAGGCGTTCCGCATGACGCCGCGCGAGTGGTTCGTGCCGCCGCAGTTCCACGCCTCGGCCTACGACGACTCGCCGCTGCCGCTCGTGCGCGGGCAGACCATCTCGCAGCCCTTCATCGTGGCCTTCATGACCGAGCAGCTCCGCCTGCGCGGCCACGAGAAGGTGCTGGAGATCGGGACCGGCTCCGGCTACCAGACCGCGATCCTGGCGCGGCTGGCGCGCATCGTCTACAGCGCGGAGGTCGAGCCGGACCTGGCGGCCAGCGTGCGCAACGTCATCACGCAGCTCGGCCTCACCAATGTGGTCCTCGGCACCGGCAACGGCGTGGAGCTCTTCCGCCACGAGGCGCCGTTCGACGCCATCCTCTCCGCCGCCGCGCCGGTGATCCTCCCGGAGACGCTGCTCGAGCAGCTCGCCGAAGGAGGCCGCTGCATCCTCCCCATCGGCCCCGCCGACCAGCAGCACCTCTGGCTGTTCGAGCGGCGGAACGGGGAGCTGGTGCGGAAGCGGCTCGAGGCGGTGCGGTTCGTGCCGCTGCGCGAACGGGCGTGAAGAGGTTGCTGGTTACTGGTTGCTGGTTCGTGGTGGTGTTTCGTCGAACCGCACCTCAGGCGAGGCAGCACCACGAGCCAGCAACCAGCAACCAGCAACTCATTGGAAGTACCCCGTCACGTCCACGATGAAGTGCAGCGTCGACCCGTCGTTGAGCACCGTCGTCTGTCCGTTCGCGCTCAGGGTAACGATGGAGTTGCCGGCGCGGGTCTTCCCGGTGCGATAGCTCAGCGAAGTGGTCCCCGGCCACGGCGCGCCCGTCGGATAAAGCGAGAGGAAGCCGGTGGAGGCCGGGGTGACGGCGGTGACATTCACCGCGACGGCGGTGGCCCCGGCAGGCACGCCGCACACGCCGGCGATCTGCACGATGCGCGTCTGGCCGGAAGGGAGAGCCGGGCCGTTGTCGCGCGTGTCGAGCACGCGGCACGGCGTGATGACGTAGAGCGCGTGGCCCGGGGGCCGGACGGTCACCGTCGCGGCGGCGCTGTCGATCGTGCCGCAGGCGCCGGTCACGCGCACGAAGTAGCTGGTCGTGGTCGTGGGGGAGACGGTGAGGGAACTGGCGGTCGCGCCGTCGATTGCGGTCGAGCCGGCGAACCATTGATACGAGAGCGCGGTGCCGGTCGCGCCGACGCTCAGGGTCGCGCTCTCGCCGCTGGCGATGTTCTTCGACTGCGGCTGCGACTGGATCGCCGGCGGCGTGCAGGCCGCGGGCGTCGTGGCGGTGGCGCTGTTCGACGGCGCGGATTCGGCGTGCGGATTGATGGCGATGACGCGATAGACGTAGGTGGTGTTGTCCGCGGCGGTGGTGTCGCTGTGCGACGTGGAGTTCGCCGGACGGGTCGTCAGCAGGGCGAAGGAGGTGCAGCCGGCGCCGGTGCAGCGCTCGATGCGGAAGCTCGCCTCGTCCGTGGCGTTGTCGGTCCAGGCGAGGTCGATGCGCGAGGCTGACACCGCCGTCGCGGTCAACCCGGTCGGCGCGGCGGGCGGCGTTCCCGGCGTGACCGTCACGGCGGTGGTGTCGACGATGTTCTGGCCGTTGACGGTGCCGCGGATCGTGGCCGTGCCGCTGCTCGCGCCGGGAGTGAAGGTGGCGGTGTAACTGCCGTCGCCCATGTCGGTGACGGGAGAGAGCGTGCCGAGGTTCGTGGAGAGGGTGACAGTGTCCCCGCCGTTCACGAGCGGCTGGCTGTTGGCGTCGTAGAGCTGCACGATGATGAGCGAGGAGCCGTCGGCGGCGATGGTCGACGGCGACGCGCTGATGGACGAGATGTGCCGCGACGCGGGAGCGAAGGCATCGCGGAACTGCAGGTGATCCATGCAGACGGAGCCGGTGGTCTGGCTCCCCGCGAACTCGATCATCAGCGCGTTCATCTTCTGCCCCGACTTCGGGTTGAACGTGCTGGCTTTCCTCCCCGACACGTTCACCTCGAGCATGCCCGGCGACTCCCACGCGAACTGCACCGAGTGCCATCCCGGCCCGAGGACCACCCAGTCGGTGCGCGTGACCTGCACGCCGTTGTCGTAGGACGCCATCCGCACCGCCGTCCCCTCGGGGCGCTTCATCCACTCCAGCACGCCGGAGTACGGCCGGTTGGCGCCCTGATAGTCGACGAAGCCGAGCAGCGGCGTGGCGAAGCTGGCCGACGAGGTGAGCAGGTCGGCGTTGAGCCAGATGTTGGCCGCCGCTTTCGTCAGTCCCGTGCGCCCGAGGTCGACGTGCCGCAGGATCAGCGTCCAGCGCGGCCCGGTGAGCTCCAGTCCGAACGGACCCTCCACCGCGCAGCGCGGCGTGAGCTCGAGTCCGAACCGGTGAAAGCGCCATCCCGGCAGGAAGTCCTGTGTGGCGCGCGGCGTATTGAAGCGATCCTCGGCGCGGTTGGGCGTCACGCGCGGCTGATAGGGGAACGGCGTTCCCGTCGCCAGCCGGTCGAGCACGTTGCGCGTGATCTGCTGGATGGCCGGATCCTCGAGCAGGCCGTACGACCAGTCGCGCGCCGCGCCGTTGTAGACCGCGCCGCCCTGCGGGTTCACGTACATGCCGATCGTGGCGTAGCCGTCGCTCGACGGCAGGGTGGCCAGCACCTCGTACGACAGCGGCGTGCCGTCCGAGCCTTCGACCTCGACGCTGCCGTTGGGGAGCGTATTGAAGAGCGCCCCGTCCACCTCGATGGCGCCGGCGGCGCGTCCGAACGTGGCGCCGTTCGTCAGGCCGGTGCCGGCGAAAGACCAGTGGCTCGCCTTGCGGGTCGTGTACGGCGTCCGCTGCTCCATCGGCAGGCGGTCGGAGCTGTTGAGCTTGTTGACGTACGCGGCGTTGAGGAACGACGCGCCGAGGATGCGGTTCTCGGGGTTGAGGACCGGCCAGTCGAAGAAGTTCGTGGTGACGAGGTCGTTGTTCACCCCGGTCATCGGATCGAGCGACGCGTCTTTGTAGACGGTCATGGTCCGCGCCTGCAGGTCGGTGCGCACCTGCCACCACATCGTGTTCGCGCCGAAGATGGCGATGTGCCCGCCGGCGCGGCTGTAGGCCTCCAGATGCTGGCGGGCCTTCAGCGACCAGTACTCGGAGTGGCCGACGATGACCAGCGCCTTGTAGGCGGAGAGGTCGATGCCCGCCTCCATGTCATCGTCGGTGATGACCTCGAACTTGCGGTTCTCGCTCTTCATCCAGGAGACGAACTTCTCTTCCCAGATGTTGAAGCGGGCCAGGCCGGAGTCTTCGTAGTAGGGGCGGTTGAAGGAGACGACGTGCGCGCGACGGCCGTCATCGGAGATCGTGTCGTAGACGCTCTTCCCGCCGAAGCGGTTGTAGGCGACGTCGGAGTTGGACGGCTGGATGACCGCGATCGGCGCGTAGCTCCCCGTCACCGCGGGCCGCACGACGAAGAGGATGTGCTTCGTGCCGATGCTGGTGGGGAAGCGGGCCACGTAGTAGCCGGGGACGTAGGTGATGGGAACCGTGAAGACGTGGGTCGCGGGCCAGTTGCAGCCGCTCTCCCACATGCCCGTGCAGTCGCGCGCCTGCGACATCAGTCCGCCGATGGTCTGGATGACTGTGTGCGGCGAGGCCATGTTGAGGATCTCCACCGAGAAGGGGCTGACGGAGGTGGAGATGTGGAAGGCGATGGGGCTGCCGGCCACGACGCTGTGGCGGTCGGCGTACCCCCCCTCGTTGTAGGAACGCTGGCCAAAGGCCGCGGTTGCCACGAGGGTCGCGAGAAGGAACAGCAGTGCAGTGCGAGCACGAAGTGAGAGCATGGGGGTTGGGAAAGCGCGAAACTGCTGCGGTACTGCGAAGCTGTGGATTTCGCAGATTGCAAGCGCTTTACCAATGCCGCGCTACGTGGGCCACGGTCCCGGCTTCGCGTACGACTCCAGCCGCCCGCACTGCGGACAGCGGTACGACGCCACCGGGATCTTCTCCTCGCGCTTGACCTTGAGGCCCCACCACTTGCTCCAGCGCGGCACCCCCGCCACCCACGCCATCGGATACGTGACGCCATAACCGTGATCGATCATGTAGCCGCGCTCCATCGGGACACGGCAGCGCTCGCATTGGGGGATGTGGTCGGTCATGGCGGGGTATGGTACTCAGCATGACCATCAAACAGCCTGTGGTTCTTTTCGGTGCCGGCGCGACGAAGGCGTGCGGCGGGCCGCTGACGAATGAGATTCTGCCGCATGCGTTCGACCCGGAGTTCAAGCCGAAACCGCATCCTTTCCTGGATCATCTCGACCAGTTTCTGGTCGACGAGTTTCACCTTCCGAAAAACGTCGCCGAGCGGAAGAAGGAACAGTACCCGGGATTGCCACTGCTCCTCAGCCTCATCGACACGGCCATCGATCGCAAACAGCCACTCGGGAGCAAGTCCAGACTTGATGACCTGCTTCGCCTGCGTGCCGCACTCGAGTTCACGATCTTCGCCGTACTGGATCACGATCTACGGAAGATCCCCACGAATCATTACGCCGCTCTTTTCAAGCGGTTGCTTGCAGAAGTAAGACATGCGCCATCGGCGATCACGCTGAACTACGACATCATTGCCGACCGCAGTCTTCGCAAGCTCACCGGACAGTTTCCGGACTACGGCTGCGATGTGGCGACGGCTCAGTATCGCAAGCAGGCGGATAAGTACGAACTGCTGAAGCTGCACGGATCACTGAACTGGATCTACTGTCCGGGTTGTCACCAGCTCGACGTCGGCGTTTCCAAGAGCGGATGGCAGACCGAGAAGGTGCTGTACGAGATTTACAACAAAGCACCCGACTCGACTGACTGGTATTCCGCTGTCCACAAGATGTGCAAGGTATGTGGCGCTGGCATCCGGCCGGTCATGATCACGCCAACCACTCGCAAAGATTATCGGAACCCGCACATCGCAGCGGTGTGGTATCGCGCCGAGCGGCTGCTGCAGCGCGCCAACCGCGTAATCATCGTCGGCTACAGCCTGCCGGAAGACGACGTCGAGGTGATCTATCTGCTGAAGCGCGGACTGAAGAATGTCGATCCCAAGCAGATCTCGGTGGTGGAGTTTGACGAGATGGACCGCGGGCTCGAAGAACATCCGGTCGGGCAGCGCTATCGATCCCTCTTCGGCCCGGACATCGAATGGAGCACGAAGGGCTTCGACGGCTGGCTGAAGCAATATGCGAAGAAAGGGCGGTCGATTCTGACCCGAAAATGATCACCCTGATCACCCCCCGCCTGCGCATGGTCCCGGTCTCCCTCGGCGACGTCGACGTGCTGCACGCGATGTGGCGCGACCCGGACGTGCGCCGCTACCTCTGGGACGACGTGGAGATCGAGCGCGACACGGCCGCGGCGGTGGTCGCGGAAAGCGTGCGCGACTGGGAGCGGCATCGCTACGGCCTCTGGCTCCTCCACGAGCACGAGCAGGCCATCGGCTTCGCCGGCTTCCGGCCGTCGGAGGAGGAGCCGGAGCTCGTGTTCGGACTCCTGCCGCACGCGTGGCACCGCGGCCTGGCCACGGAGGCTGCCGCCGCGGTGCTGCACTATCTCTTCGAGGTGCTCGGCCACGACGGCGCGTGGGCGGAGACGGATGCGCCGAACACCGCGTCGCAGCGCGTGCTCGAGCGGCTCGGCATGCGGTTCGACGCGGCGTCGGGCAGGTGGCTGCTTACGAGCACCAGGCGCCGTTCGCCAGCTGGTAGGAGCTGAGGGGGCGGCAGCGGTTCTCGCTCGGCTGCTTGGTCGTGCCGCACTCCTTGCAGATCCAGTACGCGCCGTTGTGCGAGTAGGTGTCGTAGCAGGGGAGGGAGCGCGTCGGCGAGAAGCAGCCGGCGAACGACCAGCCGGACGTCTGCTGCGGCACCGGTTTCTCCGTCCGCGGCGCGGCGGCGGTGAGGAGCAGGAGCATGGAGAGGAACAGGAATGCGTGCCGGATTTTCATCCGGCAAATATATGTCAAACGTGCTCGACGACGATACGCACGCCGATGCCGATGAGTCCCAGGCCGCCCGCGACTTCGATGACGCGGCCGAAGCGCTCGCCGAGGAAGCGGCCGAAGGCCGCACCGGCCGCCGAGAAGAGCAGCGTGACCAGGCCGATGGAGGCGAGCGCGACCGGCGCGGCGACGCGCATCGCGGGCAGCGAGACGCCGACCGCGAGCGCGTCGAGGCTGGTGGCGATGGAGAGCACGAGCAGCGTGACGAAGCCCGCCTGCGCCGGCGCCCGCTCCTCGTCCGCGTCGAACGCCTCCTTGATCATCTTCAGGCCGACGAAGGAGAGGAGCGCGAGCGCGACCCAGTGATCCCACGCGCGCCAGATCCCGCCGAGCGTCGCACCGCCCGCCCACCCGATCCCCGCCATCACCGACTGCGCGACGCCGAAGCAACAGGCCATGGCCAGCCCGCGCGCGAGCGTCATCCCCCGCACGGAGGCGGCGATGGCCACCGCGGTGGCATCGGCAGCCACGCCGAAGGAGAGGATGAGCAGGGCGAGCATCGAGGGCGAATGTTAATAGTGGACCGCCGGCGTCCCGCCGGCTGTCTGTGCGGGCGTCTCGCCCGCACCGTGGCGGCGGGACGCCGCCACAGACAGCCGGCGAGGACGCCGGCGCTCCACTATTTGCGCGAGAGCAGTCGCATCAGGCCCACTGCCGCCACCACTGCGACCGCGGCTCCGATCGCGCCGCGGTGCGTGTTGGCGACGAGCTGCGGGCTCACCGTCTTCGCCTTCTCGCTGAACGCCCCGTGGGCGCCGGCATCGCCGGGGACGGGATGGAACAGGTTGTCGGGGCGGCCGGGCTCCTCCGGCTCGTCGCCCTGCTGGGCGTCGAAGCCGATGCGGCCGAGATAGCGGTCGAGCAGACCGGGGGCGAAGGCGTTGGCCACGATGGCCTGCGTCGTCTTCCAGCCGACGTTCAGCTCGCGGCGCGGGTGCTCGGACGCCCAGACGATCGCCTGGGCCGCCACTTCCGGCTCGAAGATGGGGCCGAACGGCTGCGCCTTGCGCGGCATGTAACTGCGCAGCCAGCGGAACTGCGGCGTGTTCAGCGCCGGCATGTTGACCATGCAGACGCGCACCTTGCTGCCGTCGTGCATCAGCTCCGAGCGGAGCGAGTCGTGGAACCCCTGCACGGCGTGCTTGGCCGCGCAGTACGGCGCCTGCAGCGGAATGCCGCGGTAGGCGAGCGACGAGCCGACCTGCACGATCACCCCTTCGTCGCGCGGCAGCATCCGCCGCAGCGCGGCCTGCGTGCCGTGCACGACGCCGAGGTAGGTGACCTCGGTGACGCGGCGGAACTCCTCCGCCGGAATCTCGCGGATCGGCCCCAGCACGGAGGCCATGGCGTTGTTGATCCAGACGTCGATGGGGCCGAAGGCTTCTTCGACGGTCCGCGCCGCACGCTCCACCGCCTCGGCGTCGGCCACGTCCGCCACCGCGACGACGGCCTTTCCGCCGCGCGCCTCCACTTCCTGCTTCGCCGCCTCCAGCGCCTCGGCATTGCGCGCGATGAGGCCGATGCGCGCGCCGCGCGCGGCGAACGCGCGCGCGGTGGCGCGTCCCACTCCTGCAGAGGCTCCGGTGATGACGACCACTCGTTCGTTCATGCTGTTCTCCTTTACAGAAGGCTGGCCAGCGCGTCGCGCAGGCGCTGGGCGGGCTGCGTCGTGAGCGACCACGGTGTGGCCTGTTTCACCACGTGCAGCGTTCCGTGCTGTTCGAGGATGCGAAAGCCGCGGCCGCGGAAGCGGATCGTCACGCGCGCCTTCCCGACGCGGAGGTCGCGCAGCGTGATCTCCGGCAGCCAGTCGGGCAGGTGCGGGTCGACGACGAGCAGCTTCAGCGGCGCGTACGGATAGAGACCGAGCATCGCCTGCAGCAGCGCGAACACCGAGGACGACGACCACGCCTGCAGCGGATTCGCGTTCGGATAGATGCCGGGAAAGGGATGCTGTTCGTCGCGCGGCTGGCCGCCGAAGAGCTCGGGGAGGCGGTGATGCTCGAACAGCGCCGCGGCCTCGAACTGCGCGCGTGCGAGCTGCTGCACGCGCTCGTACAGGCCGTAGCGCCAGAAGCCGAGGGCGAACGTCCCGTGCTCGACCGGCCAGATCGAGCCGAGGTGATAGCTGTAGGGGTTGTAGCGCGGGTGGTCGCAGGAGAGCGTGCGGATGCCCCAGCCGCTGAAGAGCTCGGGCGCGAAGAGGCGGTCCGCGGTCCGCTCGACCAGCGACGCATCGGCGATCGCGGCGGCGAGGCAGTGCCCCGCGTTCGAGGCGATCGAGCGCACCGGACGCTTGCGCGAGTCGAGGGCCAGGGCGAAGAAGCCTTCGTCCTCCATCCAGAACGCGTCGTTGAAGCGCTTCTTCAGCTCCACGGCCTGGCCGTAGAGCGTGCGCGAGAGCTCGCGCTCGCCGAGGGACCAGAGCGTCTCGGCCAAGTGCAATTTGGCCACGTAGACGAAGGCCTGTTCCTCACAGGTGGCGATCGGCGGCTCGACGGGCGCGCCGTCCTCGTACACGATCGCGTCGGGCGAGTCCTTCCACGCCTGATGCACGGGTCCGAACGGGGAGCGGGTGCGGTATTCGTAGAAGCCGTCGCCATCGAGGTCGCCGTAGCGCTCCAGCCACTGCAGGCCGCGCAGGGCCGGCTCGATCAGCGGACGGACGAGTGCCTTGTCGCCCGTCCAGTGCCACAGCTCCGCGACGATGAAGGCGTAGAGGCCCGACGTGGTGATGGAGCCGTAGCTGCGGCCGCGCGGGTTGAGGCCGAGCATCGACAGCGGACCGGTGTGCGCCTCGTGCAGCATCTTGCCGGGCTGCTCGTCGCGCCAGTCGTCCTCCTTCGTGCCCTGCAGCGCGGCCAGCGTGTGCAGCGTGCCGGTCATGATCTCCGGGCCGAGGAGGCCGGCCTGCCAGCCGGTGGTCAGCGTGTCGCGGCCGAAGAGCGCCACGTAGAGCGGCAGGCCGGCGGCGACGGTCCACGCGCGCGGCGCGCGATCGAGGTCGAAGAGGCGGAGCGAGGCCAGGTCGGCGCGGGCCTGCTCGAGGGTCGTGATGACGTCCGCGGTCATGGTCCGCGACTCGGCGGTCTCGAAGCGCGTCGTCTCGTCGAGGTAGATGCGCACGTTTTGTTCGTGGTCGACATTGGACGAAAGGCGTTGTCCGTCGATGAGCGGTGTCACGAGCAGGCGCGCGTGCCACCGCTCTTTTGGCGCGAGCCGCACCGCGAACGCGATGCGGCCGTTCTCGTATCGCGCCTCGCGGTCGACGGCGATCTCGACTCCGCGCCGCAGCGTGCCCGAGACGTAGTCGAACGTGAGCGTGTTCGCGTCCCAGCGCGTGGTGCACTGGCCGTGCTGCCGCCGCGCGCGCGTCTCGGCCTGATCGGCAAAGTCGGCGTCGACCTCGATGGCGAAGACGAACGACGCCGGCTCCATCGTGTAGTTCGTCAGGGCCAGGTCTTCCTGCAGGGCGTCGTCGATGAGACGCGTGACGCGCAGCTCCAGCGTGTTGCGCGACTCGTCGGGCACCTGGCCGCTGCCGTCATCCGGCGGCGGAGGGGTGACGCCGGGCGCGGGGTGCACAAAGTAGGCGACCCACTGGTTCTGCGCGACCGCGGAGGAAGCGTTCGGCGACGGCTCCGCGCCGTCGATGAAGTACTGCCAGCGCGAGAGCAGGCGCGTCTCATGGACGAAGAGACCGCGGTCGGGGTGGCCGTCGATGCGGCCGTCGCTCGCCGTGGCGAGGACGCTCCGTCCGCGGGCGATGTGCACGGTCTGCGGGCGCGGACGGATGCGGACGAGCGACACGGGCGGACTCGTGCAAGGGAGGTTCCCGGCAAACCCCCGTCCCCTCTCCCCACCGCGTGGGGAGAGGGTCAGGGTGAGGGGCGAACGTTTCGGGCGAGGAACGACCCCTCACCCTGGCCCTCTCCCCGCGCGCGGGGAGAGGGGACTACTTCAGTCGGTGGCGATGCGGTAGCGCTCGAACTTCCCCTGTTCGTCGAGGTCGATGAGCAGCCATTCGGAGTCGATGGCGAAGAGGGAGGTGCGCTCCGGGCCGGTCACGTAGGTGAGGTCGCAGTTCCAGGAGCGGTCGTCGACCGGTGGCCCGAGGAGCGCCACGATCTCCGCTTTCGTGCGGCCGGGGAGCACGTCGCGCACGACGGCGCCGAGCATCTTCTGCCGCGGGGTGATGTCCCCTTCGACGTAATGCCGCGAAGACTTCCAGGCCGCGGCGTCGAACCGCCGCACGAAAGAGCCGGTGGGGAGGCCGCGCGCGTAGAGCAGGCTCGCGCCGAGCATGGCTGCGAACAGCAGCCATCCGCCGAAGCAGATCGCCAGGAGCGCCTTGCGCCGGACGAAGAGCCAGAGCACCGCGCAGCCGAGCAGCAGGAGCAGGACGGCGAGCACCGCAAAGAGGTAGTAGATCGTCAGCACGGTCTCGCCGGCCGCGGGGACGAAGTGCGGCACGAGCATCGCCCCGAAGAAGAGGGCCAGCAGGGCGAGAACGATTCGCGTCATCCGTAGTAGTGGCAGCGGCTCGTGCAGGTCTCCTCGATGGTCACGCGCACGAGGAGCGGGAGCTGCGGCGCGAGCTCGCGCCAGATCCAGACCGCCAGCAGCTCCGAGGTCGGATTCTCGAGCC
>DASPMO010000187.1:0-17080 GCA_035627015.1 Thermoanaerobaculia bacterium
CCGCTGCTGGAGGCGTATGTGAAGCGGGTCGACCCCGACCGCGCCGCGGCCTTCGGCTCGCTCTACAACTGCATCCGCGGCTACAACCAGCCCAGCCGCTACGCCGAGCTGCCGGAGACGACGCGCAACGCCTGCCTGGCCAAGGTGACGGAGGCGTTCACGACCCTCGACCAGCGGCGCGCCGAGTACGCGACCCGCTCGAGCGAGGAGGAGTACGAGAAACACCTCCGCTACGCCCGCGTGATCCTGCAGGCCGAGGCCACGTGGGCGCGCCGCGGCAACCGAGATGCGTTCATGGCCGAGAACGTGGAGTGGCTGGCCGACGTCGCCCATCCCGGCGAGAAGCTCGTGCTGTGGGCGCACAACGGGCACGTGTCCGCCGACAATGCCTTCCGCATGGGCTCCGTGCTGCGCCGGCGCTTCGGCAGCGACATGGTCATCGTCGGCTTCGACTTCGACCGCGGCGGCTTCACTTCCAATGGTCCGGCCGGCCTCGGGCCGCAGAGGGTGGACCAGGGTCCGCCGGACGGCTGGGAAGCGTTCTTCCGCCAGGCCGGCAAGCCGCGCTTCATTCTCGACCTGCGCAAGCCGTGGGCGCCGCGGGCGGCGTCCTACGTGAAGACACCGCAGCTCCTCTGGTCGATCGGCTCCGTGTGGGATCCGGTCAATGCCGCCACGCGGCACCGGTGGCCGGTGGCGCTGGCCAATGCCTTCGACGTGATGGTCTACATCGAGACCGTCACCGCCTCGAGACTGAACCAGTAGGAGACGACCATGAAACGCGCGAGTGCAGTGCTGCTGACTCTTCTGATCGTGGCCGTCCCCGTCTTCGCCAAACGGCGGGCCATCGCGACGAATCCCCGCGCTTATCTGTCGTCGCCGTACCTCGACGCGGCGAAGCAGACGGCGAGCTGGCTGGCGTCGCTCGAGCGCCGCGGGACGAACGGCAGCTCGTGGCCCTCCTCGGATCGCAGTCAGTCCGCGTCGCCCGGCCTCGGCAGCGGCGCGGCCGGCATCGGTGCGTTCCACCTGCGCCTCTATCAGGCCAGCGGCGAGACGAGGTACCTCGAGACGGCGCGCAACGCCGCGGCGTTCGTGGCCCACGAGTACCGGAACGGCCGGGAGGGGGGCTACGACTGGCTGTCCGGCGCCGTCGGCGGCGGGGAGCTCTTCGTGCTGATGTACCGCGAGACGGGGGAGGCCAGGTACCTCGACGACGCGAAGATGACCGGCGACCTTCTCCTGCGCATGGCCCGGCGCGATGCCACCGGCACGCACTGGGAGTTCACCGGCAACCCGAACGTCTTCACCGGCATCGTGCACGGCTCCGCGGGCGCGGGCGTGTTCTTCCTGCACCTGGCCGGGATCAGCGGGGAGAGCCGCTATCTCGACATCGCCCGCGACACGTACAAGTGGATGCGCGAGCACACGATCGCCATCGGCAGCGACGGCATCGGCTGGAAGCGGCTGACGAAGGACGCCGCGGCCTATCACGGCTTCTGCGGCGGCTCGTCCGGCATCCTGCATTTCATCGACGAGCTGCTGCGCGCGACGAACGACCCGGCCTATCGCGCGGACCTGGTGGCCACGGCGAACGGTCTCGCCAACGCGGCGGTGCCGATCGGCGACGAGGCGGCGTGGCGCTATTACAGCAGCGACCGCAACAGCTTTCCGGTGATCTATTGCCACGGGACGTCGTGCGCCTCCGCGGCGCTGGCGCAGGCGTTCGCGACGACGGGCGAGGCGCGCTACGCCGACCTGGTCCGCGCCGCCGCGAAGCACCTCGGCGCGATCTCGCAGACGGTCAAAGGCGACGGTCCGGTGTGGCAGCACATCGAGCAGTGGGAGCAGATCGAGACCGGCTTCCAGACCGGCGCGGCCTCGGTCGGCCATACGTTCCTCCGCCTGCACGCGGCCCTCGGCGAGCCGGACTATCTCGCCCGCGCCACCGGCGTGGGCGATTACCTGCTCCGCGCCGCGGACCGTCCCGCCGCGGGACAGATACGCTGGATCAACTACCAACAGATCGCCCCGAACAACACCTCGGCCACGGCCGCGTACGAGACGGGGTGGTACGCGGGTGCATCCGGCATCGGGCTGTTCCTGATCGACCTGCACGAGCGGACGATCGGCCGCGCACCGCTGGAACGATTCTCGATTATCCACCCGTGACCATAGTGGACCGCCGGCGTCCCGCCGGCTGTCTGTGCGGGCGTCCCGCCCGCACCGTGGCGGCGGGACGCCGCCACAGACAGCCGGCGGGGACGCCGGCGGTCCGCTGGAACGATCATGCGAATCGCACTCATCCTCCTGTTTGCCCTCGGCGGCTCGGCCGCGGAAGTGGAGATCCGCGGCTACGGTCCTCTGCTCGGCTCCGTCGGCGGCGGCGATCGGGTGGAGCTCTTCGTCCGCCTGAATTACGTCGACCGCTGCGATCCGGCCCCCTGTTACACGCAGCCGGTGGTGCTGTTCGGCGACGTGCCGGCGCGGGTCGTCTCCGCGGACGACACGCGCATCGTCGTCATCACGCCGCCGCATCCTCCCGGGGAGGTGACGGTGCGCGTGCACGTCGCGCAGTACACGGCCACCGCGACCGGGAAGTTCCGCTTCATCGACCTCACGACCGGCCCGTACGAGGCGAACTACGAGCGCGTCCTCGTGCCGGTGGCGGTGAGCGGCGCGCCGCTGCCTGGCGCGTACGGCTCGGTGTGGTTCTCGGAGCTGTGGGCGACGAACGCGGGCACGCATCGCGTGGAGCTGTTCGGCGACTTCCCGCGCTGCACGGCCGATTGCGCGGGGAAGCCGTTTCCCGCGATCGAGCCGGGGCAGTCGCTGAAGCTCGCCGTCCCCGCGGACGGCGTGAACGCCGGCTATCTCTTCTGGCTGCAGAAGGGTCACGCCGAGGACGTGACGTTCTCGCTGCGCGTGCGCGACACGTCGCGCTTCGACGACAACCACGGCACCGAGATCCCGCTCGCGCGCGTCCACGAATTCGAGGAGAACGCGACGCTGGTCAACGTGCCGATCGACAGCCGCGCGCGCACGACGCTCCGCGTCTACGCCGACGGCGGCATCCTGCCGGTGGTGACCGTGCGCGTGGAGGTGACGTCGCTGACCGGACCGGAGATCCTGGCCACGCGGCTGCTGGAGCTGCACGACCATCCGGACCAGCGATTCCACGCCCACGTCGGCACGCTCGGCGAGCTGCGCACGGAGTTTCCGAACCTCCCCGAGGGGAGCTACCGCATCACCGTCCGCGCGGTGGCCCCGGAGCTCTCGCGGCCGGTCTTTCCGCTGGCCTCGGTGACCAACAACCGCACGCAGCTCGTCACCGCTATCACGCCTCAGTAGCCGCCCACATTCCCCTCCCTCCCAGGGAGAGGGTCAGGGTGAGGGTCGGTTCTCGGCGAGCGCGCCCCTCACCCTGGCCCTCTCCCCGCGAGCGGGGAGAGGGGACTTGAGGCGTAAACGTCCGTGCTCAGGTAGCGCAGCCCCGAGTCCACCGCGATCGTCACCACCGTCGCCTCGGCGCCGAGGCGTTCCGCCACGCGCAGGGCGGCCACGACGTTCGCGCCGGTGGACGTGCCGGCGAAGATTCCTTCCTCGCGTGCGAGGCGGCGCGCCATCGCCTTGGCCTCCTCCGTCGAGACGGTCTCGATCGCGTCGACGAGCTCCGGCTGCCAGAGCGGCGGGATGAAGCCGATGCCGATCCCTTCGATCTTGTGCGAGCCCGACGGCCTGCCGGAGAGCACGGCACTCTCCGCCGGCTCGACGGCCACGATCCGCACGCCGCCGTTTTTCGCCCGCAGCGCCTGCGTGACGCCGTGAATCGAGTGCGCGGTGCTGACCGCGTGGACGAACGCCGTGACGCTGCCGCCGGTCTGTTCCCAGATCTCATTGCCGAGGGGGACGTAGCCGCGCACGGCGTCGTGGTTGCGGAGCTGATCGCACCACCAGTGGCCGGGACGTTCCGTGATCCCGGCGGCGACGCGGATCATCTCCTTGATCAGCGCCTCGTTGATCTTCCCGCCGTCGCTCGGCACGTCGGTGATGTGCGCGCCGTAGGCCTGCATCGTGCGGCGCTTCTCGTCGCTGAAGGCGTCGGAGAAGACGATCTCGATGCCGTAGCCCTTGGCCGCGCAGACGAACGCCAGCGAGATGCCGGTCGTGCCGGCGGTGTACTCGACCACCGTGCCGCCGGGCTGCAGGCGCCCGTCCGCCTCCGCCGCGTTGATGGCCGCCAGGGCCATGCGGTCTTTCATGCTGCCGGTGGGATTGGCCCACTCGAGCTTCATGAAGAGGCGCGCGGAGCCGCGCGGCACGAGGCGGCGCAGCTCGACCAGCGGAGTGTTGCCGATGCCGTCGAGGACGCTCATTCGACGCCGATCTCGTCGAGCTTCATGCCGGCACCGCGACGCGGAACGCGCCGAAGTCCCCCTGCGCCTCGTCGGAGTCGGAGCTCAGGCCGCAGATCGATCCTTCCGGCCCCTGCTTGATGACCCAGTCATGGAACGACTGATAGCCGCCCCAGCCCGTCGACTGCGCGAGCCAGGCCAGCTTCGCGTGGCCCGACTTCAGGATGGCCGTGCAGGTGTTGCCCGAGCCGTAGACGCCGGTGACGTACTGCGTGCCGAGGGTCGCGGCGATGGCCTGGAAGTAGTCGGTGATGACCCCGTCGATGTCGCTCTGCGAGGCGTCGTAGTCGACGGTGAAGTAGATGGCGCTGCCGGCCGGCTGGCCGACCGAGGCCGCCTGCGCCAGCGCCGCGTTCGCGTCGCGCGTGCCGCGGCTCGCGCTGAAGTAGCTCGCCTCCGTCGGCGCGTCCTCGAAGACCGCCACGAGGTCGATGCCGTTGCTCGACAGCAGCTGCGCCTCGCTGGCGGTGAGCTTCTTTCCGGCGATGTGCGTGGTGTCGCTGTAGTAGCGGCCGACGAAGGAGATGTTGTTTTCCTTGAGGCAGGAGATCATCGATTCCGTGCAGGCGCTGGAAGCGTCGCAGCCCGAGAGTGTCATGTCATGGCCTTTCCCGAATGTCCGAGCGCGGCTCGACTTCGCATGTGGTTTCGTACTGGCTACCGAATCCGGTGACGCGAATGGTACGCCCGGCCTGCAGTTTCGTGGCGTCGATGTCGGTGGAGGCGCATGGGGAGAAAGTAGCATTTTGGCGAGTGCCGGCGGGCTGAAGCCCGCCCTACGTTGAGCGCATGCCTCGCGAAGAACGCGCTGAACGTAGGGCGGGCTTCAGCCCGCCGGCACTCGCGATTAGCGTCTTCTTAGCATCGCGCCACCAGCGGCTCCCGCCGCCCTCCCACCTTTTCCGATCCCCCTAGCATCTTCTTAGGAACCGCGTTTTCTCCCCGCACCTACATTGCGCGCCAGGAGGAAACACGAGTGACCACCATGATCGAGACACCCGTCGAACAGAGCGCCGCCGCGGCGCTGGAGACGATGCTTCTGATCCGGACCTTCGAGGAGAAATCGGCCGAGCTGCAGCGCACCGGCAAGTCGGGCAGCATGTGCACGTCGGTGGGGCAGGAGGCGTCGTCGGTGGGCGTCGTCAGCGCACTCGGCAAGCAGGACCTGATTCTCACCAACCACCGCAGCGCCGGGCATCTGCTCGCGCGCGGCGCCGATCCGGGGCGTCTCTTCGCCGAGATCATGGGGAAGGCCACCGGCTACTGCAAAGGGAAGAGCGGCAGCCTGCACATCTCCGTCAAGGAGCTGGGCGTCGTGCTGACCTCCACCATCGTCGGCGGCGAGCTGTCGCTGTCGACCGGCGTCGGCCTCTCGCTGTCGATGCAGGACACCGACGCCATCGCGGTGGTCTTCTTCGGCGACGGCGCGGCCACCGAGGGGATCTTCCACGAGGCGCTGAACCTGGCCGCGGTCTGGAACCTGCCGGTGCTCTTCGTCTGCGAGAACAACCAGTGGCAGGCGTACGTGCACCGCAAGGAGACGATGCTCGTCGACCAGGTGAGCGAGTGGGCGCCGCGCTACGGCATGCTGGCGCGGACCGTCGACGGGAACGACGTCGAGGCCGTCCACGCCGCCGCCGCGAAGGCGGTGCAGTACATCCGCGAGACGCGCAAGCCGTACTTTCTGGAGACGTACACCTACCGCACGCGCGGCCACATGGAGCCGGACGATCAGGCGTACGTGAACAAGGACGAGCTGGCGGCGTGGAAGCTGCGCGATCCGATCGCGGCGCTGGAGTCACGTTTCTCGTATGAAGAGGTGGCCGAGATGCACCAGCGCGTCCGGCGCACCATCGAGTCCGCGGCCGCCTTCGCCGAGGCCTCTCCTTATCCCTCCTTCGACGAAATGACCACCGACGTGTACGCGTGAGGATGACTGACATGACGACCATGACGACCATGACCGTAGATCAGGCAATGACTGAAGCACTGGCCGAGGAGATGCGCCGCGACGCGACCGTGATCGCGTTCGGCGAGGGAGTGGCCACCAAGAATTACAAACTGGTCGAAGAGTTCGGGGCGAAGCGCGTCCGCAACACCCCGCTGGCCGAGGGGATCATCGCCGGCACCGCGGCCGGCGCGGCGGCGACGGGACTGCGCCCGGTGATCGACCTGCTGTTCGCGCCGTTCCTCACCTTCGCCATGGACGAGCTGGTGAACAGCGCCGGCAAGCTGCGCTACCTCTCCGGCGGGCAGTTCAAATTTCCACTCGTGGCCATCACGCGCACGGGCAGCGGCTGGGGCGTCGGCGCGCAGCACAATCACAACGTGGAGTCGTGGTTCGTGAACACGCCGGGACTGAAGGTGGTGATGCCTTCGACGGCGGCGGATTTCAAGGGGTTGCTCAAGAGCGCGATCCGCGACGACAACCCGGTGATGTTCTTCACCGACATCGGCCTGATCTACACGCCCGGCGAGGTGCCCGAGGGCGACCACGTGGTGCCGATCGGCAAGGCCGCCGTGCGCCGCGAGGGGAGCGACGTGTCGCTGATCTCGTACGCGAAGACGGTGCACACCTGCCTGGCCGCCGCGGACGCGTTGGCGGAACAGGGCGTGTCGGCCGAGGTGATCGACCTGCGCTCGCTGAAGCCGCTCGACGAGGAGACGATCCTCGCCTCGGTGCGCAAGACCGGCCGCGCCGTGATCGTGCACGAAGCCGCGGCGCCATGCGGGGTGGGGGCGGAGATCTCCGCGATCCTGGCGGAGAAGGCGTTCTCGTCGCTGAAAGCGCCGGTGGTGCGGCTCACGGGACCGGACGCGCCGGCGGCGGCGTCGTTTCCCCTGGAAGCCGCCTTCGCGCCGACGGTGGAGATGATCGTTTCTGGAGTGCGGCAGCGCCAGCTGCCGCTTTGATTCGCGGCAGCGCAAGCTGCCGCGGCTGGCACCGCGGCGATGGAGAGCGGCGACTAGTGTCGCCGCACTCCATACGCCATCTCGATCGCGCCCTCCCGCGCCGTCTTCGTGGCCGGCGGCTCCATCGGCGGGAGGGTCCACGCTTCCAGCCAGTCGCCGTCCGAGGAGGGAATCAGCAAGCGATTGCGCTTGCGGTCGAAGCCGATCCCTCCCGGCGACGGCTTCCTTGCAAACAGCGGCCGGAGCAGGCCGGCGCGGCCGACGTGCAGGGCGTCGTCGTGGTGGCTGGCCACGATGACCGCGCCGTTCGGGAGCACGACGATGCCGTCGTAGGCGCCCGGGCCGCGCAGCACGGCTTTCGTCCCGCTGCCGCGGTTCCAGGCCAGCACTTCGTTGCCGTAGGCCTGGGCGATGAGGAAGCGCGTGCCGTCCCAGGCGATACCGCTCGGGGAGCGGAGCTCCTCGCCGGCGTAGGCCACCTCGATCGCGTTCCCGCCCGCGACGCGGAAGATGCGGCCGTCGCCCTGGCGCAGGCGCTCCTTGTCGCCGCGGATGCGCACGTCGGTATCCGTCGCGTAGATGGCGTCATCCGGCCCGACGGCCACCGACTCGAGATAGACGGCGCCGTGCGGCGCGAGGTCGACCGTGCCGAGCTCGGCGCCGCTCACGCGGTCGAACGCGCGCAGCACGTCGATGTCGGCCACCCACAGCTCGCTGCCGCGGATGGCCATCCCTTTCGGCGCATTCAGCCCGTCGATGAAGTCGCGTTTCTCGACTTTGCCCTCCGGCGTGACGCGCGCGATGAAGCCGCGGCCGTCCTTGCCCGCGGCGGAGCCGTCGACGTTGGAGACGAAGTAAACGTCCTGCACCTCGTCGTGCACGACCGCGGCGGGGGCGCGCAGGTCGGAGACGCGAAAGGCCTGCGACAGCACCGGCTTCGCCGCCAGCTCCGCCGCGGCGCCCGAGGTCATCGGGCGCGGGAGTGTGCCGTAGGTGACGCGGTAGATCGCGCCGCTCTCCTCGTCGCTGAAGAAGAGCGCGCCGTCGCTGCCGGCGGTGAGGCCGCTGATCTTTTGCGCGCCGGAGACGAAGTCCTCCATGCCCACCGGCTTCGCGCCGTCGAAGCGGATGCGCACGAGCTTCGAGCCGGCCGCGGAGAAGGCGTCGTTGCGCCACCCCTCGGGGAACTGCGTGCCGCGATAGAAGGTGAAGCCGCGCGCGCCGGCGGGGAGCTGCAGCGCCGCGGCCTCGCTCGACTGGCAGAATTTCTCCTTGGACATCCCCTCGGGACGGGCATCGTTGGCGGCCGGTTTCTTGTCGCTGCAGAACGGCCAGCCGTAATTGAGGCCGTCGCCGATGCGATTCAGCTCGCCGCCGCCGGCGCTCCACAGCTCGCCGCTCTTCGGGTTCCAGTCGAGGGCCGCGGTCTCGCCGAGGCCGCGGGCGAAGATGCGGCGGTGGGCCCCGCTGGCGTCGATCTGCAGCAACGTGGCGTGCTCGGGATGCGTCTCTACGCAGTCGCTGCACGAGCTGCCGATGCCGACGTAGAGCTTCCCGTCGTGGCCGAAGCCGAGGACGCGCTCGGGATGGCGGCCGCCGTCGGGGAGGTTCTCGACGAGGTCGCGCGGCTCGCCGAACGAGCCGTCGGGGAGGCGGTCGGCGGCGACGATGCGGTTCACGCCGGCGACGTAAAGCGTACGGCCGTGCATGGCCAGCCCGTGCGCGTGCTCGACCGAGGCCACGGCCGTGCGCATCTCGTCGGCGATGCCGTCGCGATCGGTGTCGCGCAGCGCGATGACGTCGTTCATGGCCGGGCGGCTGACCAGCAGCGTCCCGTCGTCGAGCGCCAGGATGGCCCGCGGCCGGTCGAGGCCGCGCGCGAACAGTTCGACCTGGAATCCCTCCGGCGCCTGCACGGAGAGAAGAAGAGAGGCAAAGAGGGAAAGGAACATGTCGGTCAGCGTGAGTAGAACTCGACGATGAGACGGTCGTCGATCGGGATGGGGATCTCGTCACGGTCGGGTGGACGGACGAGACGTCCCGATTGATGGTCGCGGTCGAGCTCGAGGTAAGGAGGAGGAGGAATCGCGCCGCGCTCGGCCCAGACGGCCATCTGGCGGCTGCGCTTCATCCGCTCGGAGATCGTGATCGTTTCGCCGGGGCGGACCTGGTACGACGGGATGTCGACGCGCTTGCCATTGACGAGCACGTGTCCGTGCCCGACGAGCTGGCGCGCGGCCCAGACCGTGGGGGCGAGGCCGAGACGGAACACGACCGCGTCGAGACGCGTCTCCAGGAGCTGGAGGAGGTTCGTGCCCGTGGGACCCTGCCGGCGGAGGGCTTCGTCGACATAGCGGCGCATCTGGCGCTCGGCGATGCCGTAGAACGCGCGGAGTTTCTGTTTCTCGTTGAGGCGGCTGCCATACGCGCCGACTTTCTTGCGCCGCATGGAGGCGGCGCCGTGCTGGCCGGGCGGATGGGGACGCTTCTCGAGGATGCGCTGGTACTTCGGCGCCGGCGCGAGGGCGATGCCGAATCGCCGCATCACTTTCGCCTTGGGGCCTCGGTAGCGCATCGAGGAGGCGTAAGCGCAAGAGGTGTGCCGCAGTTCGGGTACCCTGATGCCATGCACATCGCCCTGGCTTTCCTCCTCCTCGCCGCCACCGGCGACGGCATCGACGGACGCGTGAGTGGGGGGGGGAGGGTGCTCAAGCCGCTGCCGCATGGGCTTTCCGCGAGCGCCATCAACGCGGTGCGGCAGTGGCGTTACGCTCCGGCGAGAAACGATCGAGGGCAGCCGGTCCGTGCTCTCGTCACGATCGACCTGCCGTTCCGGCCAGGATCATGAGCGCGATTCCGGTGAGCTGTCCGTATTGCGGGGAGTGGGCAGAGCTTTCTGTCGACGAAGGCGGGAGTGGCCGCCAGTCTTATATCGAAGACTGTCCTGTCTGTTGTCAGCCGTGGCAGGTCCGCGTCTCCCGCGATTCCGAGGATGACTGGAGTGCGACGCTGCAGACCCTGGACGAATGATTCGTTACGGCTTGCGCAACGGATCGCGGCGGCGGTCCGCCGGATCGCCTTCCTCCCAATCGATCTCGAAATCGCGGTCGGAGAGCTCCTTCAGGTCGTCCTCCACCTCGCGGTAGCCGGTGGGGGGGCGCTCGTCGCGTCCTCCCAGCGGGACTCCGCGGCCCGCGCCGCCATCCACCTTGCCGGTGCTCTTGTTCTGTCGTCCGAACATGCACAGGGACGGTTGCAAGAGCGGTGTCAGATTGCCCAGCTCGTGTGACCGGCATCACCTTTGATAGCCGGGAGCGTGGAGGGTTTACATCCGATGCAAAGAAAAGCCTTGATTCCGGTAGCACTCCTCGCGGTTTTCCTCGGCGCCTGCGCCAGCATGACTACCGACGGCGCGGCCACGCGTCCCAATGCCGACCCGCACATCGTCGGTATTGTCGCGACCGCCAACCAGGGAGAGATCGACCAGGGGAACGCGGCCGCCTCGCGGGCCACGAGCCCCGAGGTCCGCTCCTTCGCCCAGATGATGGTGGCGGACCACACCACCGCCCTCGGCGCCGTCCGCGACACGGCCGCCCGCGCCGGCGTCACCCCGGCGGACAACGACACCACCGCCGCGCTGCAGCGCACTTCGCGCGAGACCATCACCAACCTGGCCACCTACAGCGGCGCCGAGTTCGACCGCCAGTACATGCAGACGCAGATCAACCTGCACCAGTGGCTGCTGACCGCGCTCGACCAGCACCTCATCCCGCTGGCCACCAACCGCGACCTGCGCTCGCTGCTGGAGACGCAGCGCGTCAGCGTGGCCGCGCATCTCGAACAGGCGCGGGCGATCCGGGGACGCCTGTAGGAACATTCCGTAAGGCGCAAAAGTGTGCATGCGGGTTGCAGTAAATGAAAGCGTCGGCGTTGCCATCCACCACCGGGCCGCCAAGCTATCAACGCCGACGCTTTCCCCCTTGTTGTCCGGGCGACCAGCAGAACGGCGAAGCTGCTGGTCGCCCTTTTTCTCAGGGGGCGCCGTCGCAGGCGCGGATGTGCTCCTCCAGCACCCGTAACTCGAACGGTTTCCGCAGCACCTTGCACACGCTCTCGATCTCGGCACAGGAGCGCAGCCGCGCCTGCGTCACCGCGGTCACGACGATGATCCGCCGGAGCATGGGCGACTGGCGGGCGGCCAGCTGCCGCAGGATCTCGAAGCCGTCCACCCGCCCGGGGAGGCGCAGGTCGAGCAGGATGACGGCAAAATTGTCCGAGGCCAGGTGGCGGAGTGCCGTCGAGCCGTCACCACAGAGAATGGGATGAAGGTGAT
The DNA here is from genome assembly GCA_035627015.1 of Thermoanaerobaculia bacterium. Lineage (GTDB taxonomy): Bacteria > Acidobacteriota > Thermoanaerobaculia > Gp7-AA8 > Gp7-AA8 > QHVT01. The sequence continues at coordinate 11,662 of DASPMO010000187.1, forward strand.
TCCGGCGCGCCACGGCCTCGAGGAGCATGCGCGTGGGCGGGTCGTCTTCCACGACGAGAATTGAGCGGAGATCGGACACGGGGATTGCGAGAAGCGCAATCCATGGTAACTAAATTTGCTCGAAGTGCAAACTTCCCGCTCAGTCGCCGTTCTTGCGCTTGCGCATCCTGCGGCGGACGGTCTCGAGCTCCTCGCGCAGAAAGTCGACCTGCGCCAGCACTTCCTCGACCTGCTGCGCGACGTCGCGCGGCGTGAGACGCGAGCGCGCGCGCTGCGTGCGCCGCTCGATCGCCAGGTCGCGCCACAGCTCGGCGCGCTTCTTCGTCTCCAGCAAGGCGATGCGGTGCGCGAGCGGGTCCTCGTTCTGGTGGTTCCCCGCGATGCTGTTGAGAAGGTCGCCGGGCGACACCTGAAGGATCGCGGCCACCTTCACCAGCAGGTTGAGCTCGATGGACTGTTTGTCGTTCTCGATGCGCGACAGAGTAGCCACGCTGATGCTCGCCTTGCCGGCGACATCCGCGAGAGAGCGGCCTTGCGCCTGACGTAACTCCCGAAGTCTCTCTCCGATCATGTTCTATCGTCGCCTCGATTTATTTGAAGGTCAACGGGTGCGCGGCCGTCGTCACCGGAATGTTGCGTAGTTCGCAAAGTCCGCGCTGTCCAGAAAGAGACATGATTGCAAAAGTTGCAAATCAGCGAGCCCGCTTCGGCGCCGCCTCGTCTTCGAAGAGCATCGGCGCCTTCTTCCCCCGGACGCCGAACGCGCCGACGAACTCTTCCAGCAGGGTGGCCAGCTCTTTCCGGTCCCGCGGGGACATGGCCGCCACGGTGGCCAGGATCTTCTGCTGCGCGGGAGGGGGAGCCTTGCGGATCACGTTCCGCCCTTTGAGCGTGAGGCGAAGCTCGATGCGGCGGCGGTCGGAGGGCTGGGCGGTACGCAGCACGTAGCCGGCCTCGACCAGCCGCTGGACGACCACCGAGGCCGAGCTCTGGTCGGTGGCGGTCCGCGCGGCCAGCGCGTTCAGCGAGAGCCCTTCCTCCTGCTCGATGGCGTGCAGGACGAACATCTGCGCCGCGGTCACGCCGTAGCGCGTCTGGGTCTCGCGGTCGAACAGCCGCAACGCGCGCACGAGCTGGCGGATGGAGTTGAGGATGCGCATCCCTTCGTCGTCGGCCATCGGGGGATGGTATCGCGACTGTGGACCGCCGGCGTCCCCGCCGGCTGTTTGTGGCGGCGTCCCGCCGCCCCTGTGCGGGCGAGACGCCCGCACGGACAGCCGGCGGGACGCCGGCGGTCCGCTGTCCACGCTACACTCCCCGGCCATGCGAGTCCTGGCCGGCGACATCGGCGGCACGAAGACCCTGCTCCGCTGCGACGACGACGGTGCGGAGGTGGCCACCGAGCGTTTCGAGAGCCGGGCGTACGCCACCTTCGACGATCTGCTGCGCGCGTTCCTCGAGCGGGTCGGCGGAGAGGTGCACGCGGCCTGTTTCGCGGTGGCCGGGCCGGTGGTCGGCGCGCGGGCCCGGGTGACGAACGTCGGCTGGGTGATGGAGGCGGAGGCGCTGTCGCGCGGCTTCTCGATCCCGCACGTGGTGCTGATCAACGATTTCACCGCCGTGGCCCTCGGCGTGCCGCTGGTCGGCGACTGCGTCTCGCTGCAGCAGGGAGCGCGCGACCGGCAGGCACCCGTGGGCATCCTCGGCGCCGGCACGGGCCTCGGCGAGGCGATCCTGACGTGGCACGACGGCACGTATCACGTCATCCCGAGCGAGGGGGGGCATCAGGATTTCGCGCCCCAGGACGAGGAGCAGACGCGCCTGTTCCTCCAGCTCCACGCGCGCTACGGGCACGTGAGCTGGGAGCGCCTCGTCTCCGGCGCGGGGCTCGTCAACATCTTTACCTTCCTCGGCGGGGAGGAGCGCGACGCCGCGGAGATCGCGGCGCTGGCCGGCGGCGGCGACGCGCGGGCGCGCCGCGCCGCGGAGATCTTCGTCGACATCTACGGCGCGGAGGCGGGCAACCTGGCGCTGCGCGTCCTGGCGCGCGGCGGCATCTACCTCGCCGGCGGCATCGCGGCGAAGAACATCGACTGGTTCACCGACGGGCGCTTCATCGAGGCCTTCCGCCGCAAGGGACGCTTCCGCGGCTTCTGCGAGACCGTTCCGGTGGACGTGATCGTCGACCAGGAGGTGGGATTGAAGGGATCGCTGGATTTCGCGCGGCGCCTCGTGCGTTGAGGCCCCGGCGAAGGAGTCTTTGAATGGGTTTATCTGTCGGTATCGTCGGACTGCCGAACGTCGGCAAGTCGACGATCTTCAACGCGCTCACGGCCGCGGGCGCACAGAGTGCCAACTATCCGTTCTGCACGATCGAGCCGAACGTCGGCATCGTCCCGGTGGTCGACCAGCGGCTGACCCGGATCGCCGAGCTGGCCTCCAGCAAGCAGACCATCTTCACCGACCTCAGGGTCGTGGACATCGCCGGGCTCGTGCGCGGCGCGAGCAAGGGCGAGGGCCTCGGCAATCAGTTCCTGGCGAACATCCGCGAGACGGAGGCCATCCTCCACGTCGTGCGCTGCTTCGAGGACCCGAACGTGGTGCACGTCGAGGGAAGCGTCGACCCGGAGCGCGACATCGAGGTGATCGAGACGGAGCTGCTGCTGGCCGACCTCGACGCGCTGAACAAGCGCAACGACCGCGTCGGCCGCCTGGCGCGCGTCGGGCAGAAGGAGTACGCCGCGCAGGCGGAGGCGCTGACGAAGGCCATCGCCGCGGTGGAGAAGGGGACGCCGCTGCGCGCGGCCGGCCTGACCGAGGACGAGCAGGCGGCGCTGGCGGAGCTGAGCCTGATCACGCTCAAGCCGGTGCTCTACGTGGCCAACGTGGCCGAGGGGGACCTCGGCAAAGAAACGCCGCTCCTGCAGAAAGTGCGCAAGGTGGCGGCGGAGAAGGGGGGCGAGGTGGTGGTCATCTGCGGCGAGCTGGAGGCGCAGATCTCGCAGCTCGCTCCCGAGGAGCGCGGCCCGTTCCTGCACGACATGGGGCTGGAAGAGCCGGGCCTGGACGTGCTGGTGCGCGCGGCATACAAACTGCTGGACCTGGAGACGTTCTTCACCGCCGGGCCGAAAGAGGCGCGCGCGTGGACCATCCATCGCGGGTCGAAGGCACCGCAGGCGGCGGGGAAGATCCACAGCGATTTCGAGCGCGGCTTCATCCGTGCCGAGACGATCGGCTTCGACGATTACATCGCCCATCGCGGCGAGCAGGGCGCCAAGGCAGCGGGAAAGATGCGCAGTGAAGGGAAGGAGTACGAGGTGCAGGACGGCGACGTGATCCTGTTCCGCTTCAACGTTTGACGCACTTCACGCTGCGCTCCGCCGAAGGACTGCCGATCCGCGCCGAGCTCGACGCCGCCGAGAAGCCGCGCGCGCTGGTGATCGTGGTGCACGGCTTCAAGGGCTTCAAGGACTGGGGCTTCTTCCCCTGGACCGCGCAGAGGCTGATGCAGCATCGCCTGGCGGTGTGCCGCTTCAACATGTCCCGCAGCGGGATCGGCGACGATCCGGAGACGTTCGACCGCCTCGATCTGTTCGAGCACGATACGTATTCGACGCAGCTCCGCGACCTCGGCGTGGTGGTGCGGCACGCGCAGGCGGAGCTCCCGGGTCTGCCGACGTTCCTCCTCGGCCACTCCCGCGGCGGCGGCATCGCCCTCCTCGGCGCGCAGGACGTGCCGAACCTGCGCGGCGTGATCGCCTGGGCGCCGATCGCGCGCGTCGACCGCTGGGACGAGGAGACGAAGCGGACGTGGCGCGAGCGCGGCGTGATGGAGGTCGAGAACGCGCGCACGAAGCAGGTCATGCGCATGTCGCCGGTGATGCTGGACGATTACGAGGCCAATGCCGCGCGGCTGGACATCCTGGCCGCGGTGTCGCGCCTGGACGTGCCGCTGCTGGTCATCCACGGCGGCCGCGACGAAAGCGTGCCGGCAGAGGAGGGACGCCTCATCGCCGCGCGCGCGCCGCAGGGCTCGATCGCGGTGCTCGACCGCGCCTCGCACACGTTCAATGCCATTCACCCGCTGGTGCACGTGCCGTTCGAGCTGCTGACGGCCGCGGAGCTGACCGCGCACTTTGTGAACGCGTACGCGTAGCGTCTGGAGTGCGCGAGCGCCAGCTCGCGCTCTCAATGCGGAGGCGCCAGCCTCCGCCCCCCCGCCGCGGCTTGCGCCGCGGCATGGAGAGCGGCAGCTGGCGCTGCCGCACTCCAGACGCTGCGCGTAACGGCGGGCTGAAGCCCGCCCTACATGTAGGACGGGCTTCAGCCCGTCCCGCGCTACGATGCGTGCTCCATGTTCGCACTGCTGTTGGCCGTCACACTCTCCGTCCGCCCCGACCCCTGCTACATCGAGCGGGAAGGGGCCCATCAGTCGGTCAACTGCGACCTGATCGTCGCCGGCGCCGACAAGCCGCCTGATGAGATCCACGTGTCGGTCTACGACAGGAGCGGTGCGCTGGTCCTGCGACGTTTCATCGACGGCAACGGCACGCGGCCGAGCATCCGCACGATCGACATCGGCGAAGCGAGCGCGCAGATGCTCATCTTCAACCCCTTCCACACGTTCGACGCGGACGTCGAGATCGGCTCGATGACGTTCGAGGTGAAGACGGGGACGGAGACGGCGACGGCCACGGTCCGCCCGCGGCATTACGAGCCGAAGGCGAAGCTGATCCTGCCGCTGAAGGGGCGGCAGCTCGTCTGGGATGGCCACGACTTCCTCTCGCACCACCGCCGCTGGGATTACACGATCCCCGGCCTGCAGCAGCTCGGCTTCCGCACGAACTTCATGCGCTACAGCTACGACTTCGTGCCCGTCGACGAGAAGGGGAACATGTTCAAGGGCGACGAGGCGAAGAACGAGAGCTGGTTCGGCTTCGGGCAGGAGCTGCGCGCCGCCGCGGCGGGGACGGTGGTCAGCGCCGCCGACGCACAGCCGGACAGCCGCAGTTTCACCCCGCAGGAGATCGTCGACCGCGGGCCGATGGCGGTGTTCGGGAACTACGTCGTGATCGATCACGGCAACGGCGAGTTCAGCGTGTACGGCCACATCAAGCAGGGGAGCGCGCGGGTGAAGGCCGGCGACCGCGTGAGCCGCGGCGACGTCGTCGCCGCGATCGGCGCCTCGGGCAGCTCGATGTTCCCTCACCTGCATTACGAGCTGCAGACCGGCCCCGATACGAACGCCGAGGGCCTCCCGTCGACGTTCCATGACTTCGAGCGCGTGCGCGGGGGGCGGCGGGTCAAGGTGAGCGCGGGCAGCGTGAATACGGGGGAGATCCTGGAAGGACGTTAGCCTGGTGGACCGCCGGCGTCCCGCCGGCTGTCTGTGGCGGCGTCCCGCCGCCACCCGGGGGGG
>DASPMO010000188.1:0-34106 GCA_035627015.1 Thermoanaerobaculia bacterium
GTGGGAAGCCGGCAGAAATGCTTCAGGCGCTCGCGTTGACTGGCAGTTTACGTCTGACGACGCACGCATCCACTTGAAACGGCTCTACCCACGTTTTCAAACGTGACGCGACACTAGTCTGGGCAGCGATGAGACCGCTCCTCGCTGCCCTCAGTTTCGTCCTCCTCGCCGCCACCCAGCAGCCTCCCATCGAACAGCACATCCGCGCCCTCTCCACCGACGCCATGGAAGGCCGCGGGCTCGGCACGAAGGGGCTCGAGCAGGCCGCCGCCTACATCGAGAAGGAACTGCGCGCGGCGAAGCTCGAGCCGGCGTTTGGGAAGTCGTACCGCCAGCAGTTTCCGGTAAAGATGGGTGTGGCCCTCGGCACGAACAACCGCATCGAGGGGTTGAGCGCCGATGAGTGGACTCCCCTCGGCTTCTCCAGCCCGGGGGCGTTCGAGGGGAAAGTGGCCTTCGTCGGGTACGGCATCGAGGCGGGGCCGCTGAACTATCGCGAGCTCGAAGGGATCGACCTGAAAGGGAAAGTCGCGCTGATGCTGCGCTACGAGCCGCAGGAGCGCGATGACCAGTCACCGTTCGATCCGCGAGTCGTTCGCGGCAAAGCTGGTCGGCTACAGCAACACCGACGTGGAAGCCTGATCCTGATCGGCCCTCGACGATGCGGCCCGCGAAGGGTTGCTGACGTCAGTGCCGAACGTTTCACCCGCGCCGCTGCCCACTACTTCCCGAGCCGGGACGTGGCACTGCTTGAGTACATGGAGCTTTTGGCGGTCTTCGAGGCGTCCAGCCGGAGGCTCCTGCCGCCGAAGTACGCTTCTGTCACCCCCGAGGAGCTGGACTTGCGGTTACGCGCGTTGCGGGCGGTGGGGGGGCGGAGGTAGGGGGGAGATTAGTGGTGGTGAGAAAGGAGCGCCTGAATTCTTGCAATACCTTGCGGTCATGACTCAAGGGATCTGGATCGCGCGGGAATGCTGAAGCCATGAACATCGAAAGCGGAATCTTCGCAGAAGGATCCCCGTCAACCTCATGGATGAGCAGTTGCGCGATCTGGCATCCCGGATACAGTTTGACAGGTATTTCGCCAAGGTTTGTAAGCTCAAGCGCGAGCACACCTGCATAGAACGGATGCACCACGATTGCGGTTGCGACGATTAAGCCCTCACGTCCCCAAGACGAACGTCCGCTAACGAAGCCTGCCAGAGTCCGTGGAAAGCGAAACCATTCGACAGTCTCACCGATAACAAATTGACGCGGGTGCAATACAAAGTAATCGCCTACTGCCACGCGTACATCATCAGCGTAAACGGATTCCAACGATGGCGGAGCAGCGAGATGGTCAAGCGCATCTAGTCGCGCGCGCCGCGGCACCCTGAAGCGGGTCCCGAGGCGGACATTGATTGCGCTGGTGCCCGGCCGGGCTTGGGTCGTCCAATCCAGCACCGGCGTGATCGCGAACCAGTCATCATCAGATGTCGGCGCGGCCTCTACGCGCGCGCGAATTTTGTCAGCGGATAGAATCATGAGCCGTTCGCCTCCCGCCACTGTCCAGCGAGACCCGACAATTCTAATGTCTTCAATACGAACTCATTGAAGATTGCACTGAGTGCGAATCGATCAGAAGAAATAGTGGCTGGCAATACGCTCCCGAATTGTTCGAGACCGCCGAGGTAATATTCCCAGCAGGCATTCAATATGCCTGGAACGCTTGTCAGCTCAGATTTACCCTCATTCAGGAATTGAACTGGCGGTATGAAGTTTCTGATTGATCGTACTAGGCCCATATCGCGCACGTAGTTCTCTTGCTTGTAATATGCACCATAGCGCTCCTGCGCAAGACCTCGGGCCATGCTTCGCAATTCTTTGACTCGGTCAGGGTTCCGTATTGCGGCGAATGCCGTGCGCGCATACCGCTCATCGACATTACTTGACATTTGGGCGATGCCGAGGCGGCTCGCATCAACCGCCGGCCGCCACATGTCAAAGAGCTGAGACATGTTAGGGCCGTACGCGAATTCTCGGCCGCCTTGTTCGTTCATGCTTTTAGTGTACATTTCATCCATCAATCCAAAGAGAAGGTGCAGCCGTACACGTGTTGGTGGATGAGACTTGGATGCCTCATCCAGTGCAGTTACTGCGGTCGCGTAGTGAATTGCGGCGCAAACGTAAGCCGGGCCAAAAATGTAGAGACCGAATAGATCGGACGCGAGCTCGAGCAACCACTCCGTAGCCACTTCAACAGCAGCAACTTGCTCCTCTTCTTTGTCTAGATACATGAAGGGTTTGACGGAGGCGGAAAGCTGTAGACGTATCAGAACGTCGGATTCGTCCCACACTTTGTGTCCGAATTCATGTGCGATGATGCAGTGAATGAGCGCCTGGTCGGATTCGGCCGACGGCAGACCGACGAGAAAGATTCGCTCAGGGCCGGCGGGGGGCTGGAAGTCGTACCGATTAAGGCCGATTCTGATGTCGATGAGACGCTTCTCAACTAGATCAACAATGGTGTAGTTGATCCCTGGTTCACTAAACAGGAGGAGGTCGCCCGTGTCACCGAAGATTCCCTTCACCATCTGGGTTAACGACTGGTGAAGCTCAGGCGGCGCTGGATAGTGGATAGGTCTTGCTACTTCGTCGAGCAGGATGACGATCTTGTCGAAATACCTGCCACTCAGCATCAATGCAGAGTCGAACTCATAGTCGTTCATTGACGAGTAAGACTCTTTAGTTCTGACTGCCGTCAAGCGAGCGCGGAGCGAACTCAACGCTGCATCAATAAACCGCAAAACATACATCGAAGCCGGCTTGACTGCCGGATGTGCACGCAAGCGGGCGAGAGAATCCGATACGGCGTGGTATCGTTCTTCAATCGACGAGAGCTTGTGTTCGCGAACGCGACTTAGCATCTACTCAAGCTGGCCCACGACCGCAGCGAAGACGTCACCAACCACTCGCCTGGCATACCTAACGTTGCGCTGCCGCGGCGGCGGCGTTCCAGTGAGCGCGCTTTGGCGAAGTGCATCAACAGTCTCTAGAGCCTTGCGCACACGACGGGCCGAATATTCAGCTGGTCGGCGGCGTCGTACGTCCGGCATTTCGGCTCGCGTCGAAGCCCAACGGGCGACCTTTGTCGCCGCAGGAATGCTCGCGGTGGTGGCGCTTCGAAGCGAATCAAGAACGTCGTCACCAAGCTGAAGCTCGCGAGCATCCTCTGCGGTTAGGTGCTCGCCTTCCGAAGCGGTAATCAGGGCGCACAGCACCTGCTCAAGAACCGCTGCGGTCGCGAGTAGGTTTCCGCTTGATGGGGATGTTATAGATGCTGACATGCACGGCCTCCAACGCTCATCTTACGCCTAATGCTTCCAGGGGGGGGAGTTCCGCTCTCGGGAACATCGCGGCATTCCCTTGGATGCTAGTGAGCTCCCGCTCGACGGCGTCAACAACATATTGCGCATCTTGGGCAAGTAGGTCATCATTCGTTAGGACTGCCCGGCGAAAGACCTGAAATGCTGCCCGTGCATTCGTTGCCTCGCCGGCGGCGGCCTCTTTCTGTAATCTACGATATGTAGACTGCAACTCGGGGATGAGGTACCAGTCGTCTCTCTGATCGGCGGCACTGATCTCAAAGACAAGATACGAGTGTCGTTCTATCTCCGGCGAAATGATCCGATGATCCTGCGGATCGATTCTGATGCTGGCCACATTGACGGAGCCCTTGGGAGCAGCGATTACAACAAACCAGCCGGTTGACGGTTGCGGGAATACACGAGACAGTCCTACCTCCAACGAGTTCCCGCCGGTGATCGCCTCGATACCTTTCCGAAGAGGTCGGAGGAATGGCATCATCGTGGAGACGAACGCAACGCCGGCTGCCCCGGAGAGTTCCTCAAGCAAATCAAGGAAGGGTGCGGCCAAGTCTGTGACGCGTACCGAGAACAGGCCGATGTCGAGCTCGAGATCGCCTCCGCGGTACGGGATGGGGCCTACGATGCGCTTCGACATCTGAACTACACGGTCTACGCGATCGGGATCTATGTTTCGTAAGTTTCCAGGTGTGGTGATCGAATTGAACTCGGCCTTTTGGCCGGAGCGATGTGGCAGTCCGGCAAAGCTGTATACCGCACCATGAAAACGCGTCGTGATCTTCCGCGTGTACGCGATCCGTAGGCTTTGCAAGTGGATGCTGAGGTAGTCATTGTGCGGACGTACAAGGCGCGTTGCTTCGGCTCCGGGCACCTGATCAGCGCCTAGTTGAGCTACGATCCAGTCGTCTGACTCGCGCCTGACGGCGTCCCACCAACTCAAAATGGCGTCTCCATGTTATTCAGGTCGCTTGCTCGGCTGACAGCTCTTGTCATAGGTGTGGTTCATAACGCAAAATCCCTACCCTGAGGGTCAAAAAAATGTTCACCTCGCCGCTAAAGCGCTTGGTTTACAGTGGTTTCATGGGTAATTGCCAGAACTTTGGTGACGAGATCGCGGAACCTTCCATGCCGGTGAGGCCGCCCTCCTGCTGGAGGAGCAGATACGCCGTTAGCGACTGAGCTTTGTGTTCAAACCTCCACGTCGACGCCCGACGTGCCCGCTTTCAACGACGATCCCTCACGACCGCTTCGCCGTATCGGCTTGCTTTAGCGCGCGCTGCTTCTTTGCGGCGTGTTAGCCATCCGTGATGCGGATAATCGCGTCTCCGGTAGTTACGAGACCGGCGGACAGCGATCCGGCAGTGCCGTAGTTATGACAGCGGTTCTCGAAACCGGCGGGTACCTCGAGCACGTCAAACCACCTGCGCGGTTCAGCGCCAGGCTCTCGATACCAGCGGGACCGTAGGTGATTGCGTTCTTGTCGGCTTTGCCGCATGTTGAACGGAACACTCCGCGTATTGAATGGAACACTGCCGTATATCGAACGCATGACGATGTTTTAGGATGGCGAGGTGAAACTCCTCGCCATCCTGACCCTCCTCGCCGCCACCCAGCAACCCCCCATCGAACAGCACATCCGCGCCCTCTCCACCGACGCCATGGAAGGGCGCGGCCTCGGCACGAAGGGGCTCGAGCAGGCGGCCGCGTACATCGAGAAAGAGCTGCGCGCGGCGAAGCTCGAGCCGGCGTTCGGGAAGTCGTACCGCCAGCAGTTCCCGGTGAAGATGGGGGTGGCCCTCGGCACGAACAACCGCATCGAGGGACTGAGCGCCGAGGAGTGGACTCCCCTCGGCTTCTCCAGCGCGGGGGCGTTCGAGGGGAAAGTGGCCTTCGTCGGCTACGGCATCGAGGCGGCGCCGCTGAACTATCGCGAGCTGGAGGGGATCGACCTGAAAGGCAAAGTGGCGCTGATGCTGCGCTACGAGCCGCAGGAGCGCGACGACCAGTCTCCGTTCGACGGCAAGAAGCCGAGCCGCTGGTCGGCCATGCGCTACAAGGCCCTGCAGGCGCGCGAGCGCGGCGCCGTGGCGGTGGTCTTCGTCACCGGACCGCTGCAGGACGAGGCGAAGGACAAGCTCCCCGCGCTGACCAACGACGGCCCCGAATCGCCGGCCGGCATTCCGATCATCCAGGTCAAGACGTCCACCGCCCAGAAGTGGATCGACCTGGCCCAGTTCCAGAAAGACGTCGACGCCGACCTCAAGCCGCGCTCGCGCGTCCTCGACCTCACGCTCAAAGGCAACGTCGACGTCAAGGCCACCTACGCCGAGGGCGTCAACGTGGCGGGCATGATCCCTGGAGTGGGGACCCTGAAGAACGAAACGATCGTCGTCGGCGCCCATTACGACCACCTCGGCTACGGCGGCAAGGGCTCCATGCGTCCGAACGACAACGCCATCCACAACGGCGCGGACGACAACGCCTCCGGCACCGCGGCGGTGCTCGTCGCGGCCAAGAAACTGCACGACATGATGATGGGGGCGAAAGACCGCCGCACCATCGTCGTGGCGCTCTTCTCCGCCGAGGAGATGGGGCTGGGCGGGTCGTCCTACTTCGTCGAGCACGCGCCGGTGCCGGTGAGCAGCATCAAGGCCATGATCAACCTCGACATGGTCGGGGCGATGAAAGACGACAAGGTGGTGGCCCTCGGCGCGGAGTCGGCGCCGGAGTGGAAGGCGCTCCTCGACGCCGCGGGCGCGGAGCTGAAGCTGAACGTCTCCTCCGGCGGCGACGGCTACGGCCCCTCGGACCAGACGTCGTTCTATGCGAAGCAGATCCCGGTGCTGCACTTTTTCACCGGCACGCACGAGCGCTATCACACGCCCGACGACGACGCCGACGCGATCAACTTCGCCGGCGCGGCGAAGATCGCCGACCTCACCGCGCGCGTGACCTCCTCGCTCGCGCGCGGCGAGACCAACCCGACCTACGCCCGCGCCGTCAACGCGCCGGCGATGCAGGGCGACAGCCGCGGCTACGGCGCGTATCTCGGCACCGTCCCCGATTTCACGGCCATGGAGTCGTCCACCGGCGGGGTGAAACTGGCCGACGTCCGCGCCGGCGGCCCCGCCGACAAGGCAGGGATCAAGGGAGGCGACGTGCTGGTGGCGATGGCCGGCACGCGCATCGACAACCTCTACGACATGACGTACGCGCTGCAGGACCACAAGCCGGGCGAGACGGTGGACGTGGTGGTGCTGCGCGGCGGCGAGCGGAAGACGCTGCGCGCGACCCTCGGCTCGCGGAGCGGTGCGGCGGTGCCGGCCGCCGCTCACGGAACGGCGCCGGCGGCGTTCGAGATCAAGGCCGGCAAGCCGTTCGAGAAAAAGTTCGACGGCGAGAAGCACCTGGCCGACATCCGCCAGCTCACCTTCGGCGGCGAGAACGCGGAGGCGTACTTCAGCCCCGACGGGAAGAAGCTCATCTATCAATCGACCAGTGAGCGCGGCGGCTGCGACCAGCAGTACGTCATGGACCTCGCCACCGGCGAGACGAAGCTCGTCTCCAGCGGCAAGGGACGCACGACGTGCGGCTACTTCTCCTATCCCGCGGGCGATCGCATCCTCTATGCGTCCACCGAGGCCGACGGCGTGAGCTGCCCGCCGCCGCCGGACCGCAGCCGCGGCTACATCTGGGGCGTCTATCCGTCGTACGACATCTACATGGCCAATGCCGACGGCACGAACGCGCGGCGCATCACCAACGTCCCCGGTTACGACGCCGAGGCCACGTGGTGCCACAAAGGAGGAAAGATCATCTTCACCTCCGTGCGCGACGGCGACCTGGAGCTCTACTCGATGAACGAGAGCGGCGGCGAGGTCAAACGTTTGACCTCGACTCCCGGCTACGACGGCGGCGCGTTCTACAACGCCGACTGCACGGAGATCGTCTGGCGCGCCTCGCGCTTCTCCGACCCCGCGGAGCTGGCCGACTACCGCAAGCTCCTCGGCGAGGGCTTCATCCGTCCCTCGAAGATGGAGCTGTGGGTGGCGAAGGCGGACGGCAGCGGCGCGAGGCAGATCACCAGCAACGGCGCGGCGAACTTCGGCCCGTACTTTACGCCGGACGGGAAGCGCATCATCTTCTCGTCGAACGTGCTCGACCCGCGCGGCCGCGAGTTCGACATCTTCATCGTCGGCAAGGAGGGCGGCACATTCGAGCGCATCACCACCGCCCCGGCGTTCGACGGCTTCCCGATGTTCAGCCCCGACGGCAAGTGGCTGGTGTGGGGCTCGAACCGCTCCAATCCCGAGGGACGGGAGACGAATTTGTTCATCGCGCGCTGGGTCGACTGACGCGAGCGCCGGGACGGGCTGAAGCCCGTCCTACGTTGAGCATGCGTATCGCGAGAAACGCGCTCGACGCAGGGCGGGCTTCAGCCCGCCCCGCGAGGCCTCGGGGCTCGAACCGCTCCAATCCCGAGGGACGGGAGACGAATTTGTTCATCGCGACGCGAGCGCCGGGACGGGCTGAAGCCCGTCCTACGTTGAGCATGCGTATCGCGAGAAACGCGCTCGACGTAGGGCGGGCTTCAGCCCGCCCCGCGCTCGCGGGAGACGAAATTGTTCGTTGCGTGCTGAGCAGACTGACGCTAGCATTCGCGGCATCGTGAAAATAACTGTACGTCTCGCCGCCCTTGCCGCGTGCTGCCTGCAGTTGTCTCTTTTCGCCGCTCCGAAATGGCCCGACTCGCCGGTGCAGGAGTCGCGGGAGGCCGTCCTCAAATTCGATGAATCCCCCGACGTCGGCGTGATCGTCGAGCTCGCGGCGCCGCCGCTGCTCGAGGCGCGCACGCGCGGGACGGTGGCCGCCGCCGCGGCGGGGCTGGTCGACGCGCAACTGACGCAGCTGGCGCGCGACCTCGACCGCATCGAGGGACGCGAGCGCATCGCCGTCAACGCGGTGGACCGTGCCTTCCGCTTCGAGTACCGCATGGTCTTCGCCGGCGCGAGCGCGCGCGTGCAGCGCACCTCGCTCGCCGCGCTGCGCGCGCTGCCGTACGTGCGCGCCGTGCACCTCGACCACGAGGTGGAGATGCACCTGGGCGAGACCGTCCCGCACATCGGCGCGCCGCAGGTGTGGGAGGCCCTCGGCGTGCGCGGGAAAGGCGTGACCATCGCCATCATCGACACCGGGATCGACTACCGCCACTGGGCCCTCGGCAAAGGCTTCGGTCCCGGGTTCAAAGTCGTCGGCGGCTACGACTTCTTCAACAACGACGCCGATCCGCTCGACGACCATGGCCACGGCACGCACGTCGCCGGCATCGCCGCGGGCAACGAGGGGACGGTCGTCGGCGTCGCGCCCGATGCGACGCTGCTGGCGTACAAGGTCCTCGACGAGGAAGGGCGCGGCGAGGCCTCGCACGTGCTGGCCGGCATCGAGCGGGCCATCGATCCGAATGCCGACGGCGATCCCTCCGATCGCGCCGACGTGGTGAACATGAGCCTCGGCGGGCCGATCTTCTGGAACGACCCGCTCGTGGCCGCGGTCGAGCGCGGCGTCGCGGCCGGCGCCGTCTTCGCCCTCTCCGCGGGCAACGCCGGCGCGCCCGGCACGATCGGCAGTCCCGGCGCGGCGCCGTCGGCGATCACCGTCGCCTCGGTCGACCTCGACGATCGGACGCACTGGTTCTCCTCGCGCGGCCCGGTCGGCAGGATCTGGACCGTGAAGCCGGAAGTCGCGGCACCCGGCACCGCCACCTCCGCGTACCTGAACGGGGAGACGATCCGGGCCTCCGGCACGTCCATGGCCGCGCCGCACGTGGCCGGTCTGGCGGCGCTGCTCGTCCAGCAGCACCCGGCCTGGACGCCGCAGCAGGTGAAGGCGGCCATCGTCTCGACGGCGAAGCCGCTGGTCGTCGAGAAGGGCGTCACGCACCTCGGCATCCTCGAGGGCGGCGGCGGCCGGATCGACGCCGTGGCGGCGACGAAGGCCACGATCCTCCCTTCGGAGCCTTCCGTCTCCTTCGGCCTCGGTCCGAAGAAAGGGGAGCCCTTCGCCACCTCGGTGACGGTGAAGCTGACCAACCACGGCACGGCGGAGGAGACGCTGACGGTGAAGCCGCCGCAGATCCCGGCCGGCGCGACCTTCACCATCACGCCGGAGAGCGTCACGCTCGCTCCCGGTGCGACGGCCGAGGTCACGTTCTCCATCGCCCTGCCGGCGGCGGCCACCCCGACGCCGAAGCCGAACGAGCACAAGACCGCCCTCACCGGCGTGGTGGAGCTCGCGGGCGCGAAAACGTCGCTGCACCTGCCGTGGATGGTGGTGAACGGCGACGTGGTCACCGCCACCGTCGCCGGCATCGACGAGTTCACGCACTACATCTCGCGCGGGAATGACAGGGCTCCGACGTGGTGGGAGGGGCCGCGCACGATCGGCGCCTTCGCGGATACCACCCTGGCGGTCGACATCGCCGTGCTGACGAAGGGGAAGGAAGCGCAGCCGGGCCGGCTGGTGCTCCGCGAGCGTCTCCGCGTCTACGGCCACACGCCGGTGACCATCGATCCCGAGACGGAGGCGAAGCACACGATCTCCGTCCACGGCGTCGACGAGTCGGGCGTTCCGCTGGCGCAGCTCGGCGCGGACGGCGCCGGCACGGTGTGGCACTACTTCTTCCTGCCGTCGTTCGGCTACTTCCAGCTGCCGTACTCCTACCCACAGCGCTCGCTGGTCATCTCCCCGCTGAAGGAGACCCAGATCCACACGTTCGAGACGCTCCTCCGAGGGCCGGAGCATCATTTCGCCGCCTACCGGGTGCTGGAGAGCGTCACCGGCGACGAGCCGCTGACCATCGGTGCCGGGGACTGGGCGACGCAGACGCTGCAGACCACCTGCAGGACGGAATGCGACGTCTTCGTCGGCGCGGGCGGGGGATCGCCGCAACTGTGGGCCTATCACAAGCGGCCGTCCGGCCACCGCCTCTGGACGCTGCACATCACGCCGCGCGTGCATTCGTCGATCGACTTCCGCGCCCATCTCTTCGTGCGCGAGCAGGATTTCGTTATCGACCGCTACAGCAATCCGTGGGACTTCATGTCGGCGGCCTTCCGCAACCATCAGGGGCGCATGGTGGTCTCACCGCTCAATCGCCTGACGACGATCGATTACGCCCCGACGGACCGCAACACGCCGGTCTCCCTCGGCGACGGGGTGATCACGCTGCAGATGCAGATGGGGCTGCGCCAGGTGGAACTGCTGCCGATCGGCCCCCTCGGCGAGATCTTCGGCGGCGAGCACGCCCGCAGGATCAAGGCGTCGCTGCAGACGGCCGACGGGAAAAAGGCCTCCATCTGGCCCGACCCGTGGGCCGGGTATTACGACGTCACCAGCAACCCGCGGGGCGCGTACCGGATGACGCTCACGGGCGACTACACGGTGGCGGGCAACCCCGGGAAGGTCACGCAGGTCTCGCAGTACGACACGCGCGTGGTGGAGGCCGCGCCGACGCTCTCGGCGCTGCGCGTCGAGAACGGACGCGGCGTGGTCTCTTCCACGGTGGGGGCGCATTCCGCGCCGCGGCTCGTGTTCTCGGCCCGCACGTCGACCCTGGCCAGCGTCGGCTGGAGCCTGACGCACACGCCGGTCGTGGCGGATGCGACGCGCGTCTGGTGGCGCCGCAACGGGACGTCCGAGTGGACGGCGCTGCCGGTCACGATGACCGCCTACGATTTCGAGTACTCGAGCGACTCCCCCGGCTCGCCCGGCAACGTCTTCTCCGTGCCGCTCGCGGCCACGGCCGGGACGGAGGGAGCCGTCGACCTGAAGGTGCTGCTGAAGAACGAGCTCGGCGCCACGACGGAGATCGTTTACGAGCCGGCGTACATCGTCACGCCGGCCGGACCGTCGAAGCGACGGGCCACGCGATAAGGAGAGATCATGAAAAGGACTGCCCGGATCGTCGCGCTTCTCGCATGCTGCCTGCAGCTGTCTCTCTTCGCCGCCCCGCGCTGGCCGGCCACGCCGGTGGTCGAGGAACCACGCGAAGCCAGGATCGGTCTCGATGGCCCGAAGGAAGAGAGGGTCATCATCGAATTCTCCGCGCCGCCGCTGCTGGAGGCGCGCAAGTCGGGCATCGCCACCAACGCCGCCGCGGAGAGCCTCGACGCGCTGACGGCGAAGCTGGCCGCGGACCTCGACCGCATCGAAGGCGATGTGGCGCGGGCTTCAGCCCGCGTGGCCACGAACGGCGGGCTGAAGCCCGCCCCACATTCCCTCGGCCGCCAGTACAAACTCACCTTCGCCGGCGCCAGCGCGCGCGTGAGCGCCAAGGCGCTGCCGGCCATCCGCGCGCTCTCGTACGTCCGCGCGGTGTACGAGGACACGCGGTTCGAGGCGCACCTCTCCTCGAGCGTGCCGGTCATCAGGGCTCCGCAGGCGCGTGAGAAGCACGACACGCGCGGCCGCGGCGTCGTGGTGGCCATCATCGACACCGGCATCGACTACCGCCACTGGGCCCTCGGCAAGGGCTTCGGGCCGGGCTTCAAGGTCGTGGGCGGCTACGACTTCGCGAACAACGACAGCGATCCGATCGACGACTACGGCCACGGCACGCACGTCGCCGGCATCGTCGCCGGGACCACGGCGCCGGTGCTGGGCGTGGCGCCCGAGGCCACCCTGCTCGCGTACAAAGTGCTCGCCGCGGACGGCAGCGGGAGCCTCTCGGACATCATCGCCGGCGTCGAGCGGGCCATCGATCCGAACAACGACGGCGATCCCTCCGACCGGGCGGACGTCGTGAACATGAGTCTCGGCGGTCCGCTGGAGTGGGACGATCCGCTGGTGCGCGCCGTCGAGCGAGGCATTGCCGCCGGTGCGGTCTTCGCCCTCTCGGCCGGCAACCGGGGCCGCGTCGGCACGCTCGGCAGCCCGGCCGTGGCGCCTTCGGCGATCACCGTCGGGGCGACGGACCTCAGCGACGTGCGGGCGGACTTCACGTCGCGCGGTCCCTCCGGCGGCACGTGGCAGGTGAAGCCGGAAGTCTCCGCGCCCGGCGTGGGCATCGTCTCCGCGGTTCCCGACGGCGGGACGCTCTCCGCCAGCGGGACCTCCATGGCCGCGCCGCACGTGGCCGGCCTGGCCGCGCTGCTCCTGGAAAAACATCCCCACTGGACGCCGGCGGACGTGAAGGCGGCCATGGTGTCGACGGCGCAGCCGGTCTGGCAGAAAGACACGGCGTTCCCGGCCGTGGTCAGCGCGGGCAGCGGACGCATCGACGCGCTGCGGGCCCTGGAAGCGACGATCTTTCCCTCCACGCCCGCGGTCTCGTTCGGGCTGGTGCCGTTCCAGTCCCAGCCGTTCACGGGCTCGAGGACGGTGAAGTTCACGAACCGCGGTACGGCGGAGGAGACGCTGACCGTGAATCCGCCGCCGCTTTTCGAAGGGGCGAAGCTCACGGCCGTGCCGAAGAGCGTCACGCTCGCCCCGGGTGAGACGGCCGAGGTCACGTTCACGCTCGATCTCGCCGCGGGGATGCAGCCCAATGAAGAGAAGGTGGTCTTCTCCGGCATGGTGGACCTGGCCGGCACGAAGACGTCGCTGCATCTGCCGTGGCTGGCGGTGAATGGCGACGTCGTCTCCGCGACCTACACCGGCACGGACGACTTCGAGATGCTCATCTCGCGCGGCGGGAGCCCCGCTCCGGCGTGGCCCGAGGGACCGCGCACGCGGGGCGCGTTCGCGGAAAAGACCCTGGGCGTCGACGTCGTCGTGCTCTCGCAGTCGGAGGCGGGCGAGGGGCGTCTGATCATCCGCGAGCGCGAGCGCGTCAAGGGCAACACCGTCGTCACCATCAAGCCCGAGGACGCGTCGCTCCAGCTACGGCTGGACGGCGTCAACGAAGCCGGCGTGCCGCTGTCCGAGCTGCGCGAAGACGGCGCCGTCCAGGCCTGGCACTACATCTTCCTGCCGTCCCACATCTTTCTGACCGTGGTGTATGGGGAAGGGGCCCGCTCGCTGCGCATCTCCCCGCTGACCGAGACCGAGATCCGCACCTACGAGACGGTGCTGGACGACAAGGACCACTACTACGCGGCCTACCGGAATCTCCGGGGCATCCAGCAGGACGAGTCGCTCAGGGTGACGCCCGCCGACTGGGCCTCGCAGAAGATCCTCACCGGCTGCGACGGCGACTGCGAGGTGCTGGTCGGTGGCGGTGCGGGAGGGTTTCACCTCTGGCCGTTTTACACGCTGCCGTCGGGCGATCACCTCTGGACGCTGCACATCACCCCGCAGGTCGAGCAGCGCCTCGACTTTCGCGCGCACATCATCGTGCGGGAGAAGGGCGCCGTCTTCGGCGGGGTGAGTAACCCGTGGCGGTACATCTCTCCCGCGATCCGCAACCGGGACGGACGCGTGTCGTGGGCGCCGTTCAACCGGATGTCGAGCGCCGACTACGTCGCCCCCCATCGCGATACGCCCGTCCAGTTCGGCGACGGTCCGGTCGTCCTGCGCATGAACATGGGGCTCCGCAAGATCGAGATCCACCCGCACGGTGCGCTCGGCGAGCTCTATGGCGACAACGCCATCAACATCCGCGCGGAGCTGAAGAAAGCCGACGGCAGCAGGGTCAGCCTCGGCGCCGCGGAGTGGCTCGGCTACTACATGACCAACAAGGACCAGGGGGCCTACCAGTTGACCGTGACGGACACGTACACGGTGGCCGGTCTCCCGGGCAAGGTCACCATGACGTCGCTGTACGACAACCGCATCTACGATGCGCCGCCGTCGCTGAGCATGTTCCGCGTCGAGAACAGCCTGGGGATGCCGGCGAGCACGGTGATGGCGCGCACGAGCCCGCGGCTCGTGCTCGGGGCGCGCACGTCGATGCTCGACCGCGCCACCATGTACTACCCCCTTCACACCGCGGTCCCCGTCTCCGGCACGCGCGTCTGGTGGCGCCGTCACGGCTCGAAGGACGAGTGGGTGGCGTTGCCGGTGACGCTGATCGGCGAGGACAACTCGGCTCCGCAGGAGATGCCGGGGTCGCCGGGCACGATGTTCGCGGCGCCGCTCCACACGACGGCCAGCGCCGAGGGACCGGTCGACGTGAAGATCGTCGTGACGAACGAGTACGGCGCCACGAGCGAGGTCGTTTACGAGCCGGCGTACGTCATCGGGCCGCCGGTGCAGGGGAAGCGGCGAGCAACGCGATAGTCTGGAGTGCGCGAGCGCCAGCTCGCGCTCTCAATGCCGCGGCGCCAGCTGCGGCAGTCCAGACGGGAACGCAAACAGCAGTGCTCATCCATCGTGGATGGTGCAGCACGGCGCCGCCTCGGCGCCCTGATACTCGTCATCGCGGTCGCGTGCGGGCGATCGGAATCGCCCGCGCCCGCCGCCAGGCCCGCTCCGCCGAAACGCGCGGAGAGTCCGGTGCCGAAACCGGTGGAGGCGCCGGCCCCCGCCCCTCCGAAGCTCGAGCCGATCGTCCGCGACCTCGACGCCATCCGCGCGGACAAGACCCTGCGCGTGATCTTCACGTTCAACTCGACGGGCTACTTCGTCTTCCGCGGCGAGACGATGGGCTACGAGTACGAGCTGCTGTCGCGCTTCGCACGCGACCAGAAGCTGAAGCTCGTCCCGGTGGTCGTCCGCGACAGCGCCACGCTCGTCGAGCAGCTCAACAAGGGCGACGGCGACGTCATCGCCGCGCAGCTCGTGGCGCCGGGGAACGAGAGCGAAATCCTGGCCACCGACGGGCTGTACGAGACCGCCCCCGTGGTCGTGCAGCGCGGCGCCGGCTCGCCGGCCTCGGGGCACACCGCCGCCACGACCACCGCCCTCGAGCGCGAGCAGCGCGAGGCCGGCGAGAGCGTGACCATCCGCGCGCGGCTCGTGGCCAATCCCCGGGAGCTGGCCGGACGCGACGTGCACCTCTCGCGGCGCTCGCCGTATCGCGGCACGCTGCTCGAGCTGAACGACGCACTCACCGACGACGTGCACGTGGTCGAGGTCGACCAGTCGGCGGACAAGCTGATCCAGCGTCTCAGCGAAGGGGAGATCGGCTACACCGTCGCCGCCGAGAACGTCGCCCGGCTCAAGGCGACGGAATACGCGAACCTCGTCATCCAGCCGCAGCTCGGACCGCCGAAGCAGGTGGTCTGGGCCGTGCGCCGCAACGCGCCGCAACTGCACGACGCTCTCAATGCCTGGCTGAAGACGCAGCGCAAGCTGATGGCCATCCTCTACCGCAAGTACTTTCTCGACCGCCGCGGCTTCGCCGAGCGCGCGGTCAGCCGCTATCTCACCGCGGAGACGGGGACGCTCTCGCCGTTCGACGAATGGTTCCGCGAGTACGCGCGCATCCCCGGGTGGGACTGGCGTCTCGTGGCCTCGCAGGCCTATCAGGAGTCGCGCTTCAACCCGAACGCGAAGTCGTGGGCGGGCGCGATCGGGCTGATGCAGATCATGCCCCGCACGGCGCGCGAGCTGCGCGTCAATCCGCACGATCCGCGGCAGGCCATCGAGGGGGCCTGCCGCTACCTCTGGAAGTTCGACGATCACTTCAAGGAGATCCGCTCCGAGGACAATCGCACGCGGCTCGTGCTCGCGTCGTACAACGTAGGACTCGGCCACGTGGAAGACGCGCGCCGCCTGGCCAAAAAACACGGCGACGACCCCGACGACTGGGACGACGTCGCCTACTGGCTGATCCGCAAGTCCAAGCGCGCCGTCTACAACGACCCCGTCGTGAAGTACGGCTTCGCCCGCGGCACCGAGCCGGTCGACTACGTCGAGCGCGTCATGGACCGCTTCGCCCACTACAAGCAGTTCGTGGACGACGAGGTTGATGTAGGGCGGGCTTCAGCCCGCCTCCCGGACGGGGTGGGCGGGCTGAAGCCCGCCCTACGTTGAACTTACTTCTTCCCCTTCAGATGCGTGTCGAGGAACTTCACGATTGCCCCGTACGCGGCGATCTGGTTCTTCTTCTTCGTGAACCCGTGTCCCTCGTCATCGAACACGATGTACTCGACCGGGACGCCGTTCTTCTTCACCGCCTCCACCAGGTCGTCCGACTCCGCCTTGATCACGCGCGGGTCGTTCTTCCCCTGGATGACGATGAGTGGCTTGCGGATCTTGTCCGCGTGGAACACCGGCGACGAGGCCTTGAGCATGTCCAGCTGCGTGTTCGGGTCGCCGATCTCGTCGTAGAGCGCCTGGCGTCCCGCTTCCCACCACGGCGGGATGCTCTGCAGCGTGCGCACCCAGTTCGTCACGCCGAAGATGTCCACGCCGGCGTCGAAGACCTCGGGCTGGAAGGCCAGCGCCGCGGCGACCATGTAGCCGCCGTAGCTGCCGCCCATGATGGCCACGCGCGAGCCGTCGACGTACGGCAGCGACGAGAGGTACTTCTTCGCCTCCACGCAATCCCACAGCGGCTCGCGTCCGTGCTTGCGGTCGTCGGCCACGTAGAACGTCTTTCCATAGCCTGACGAGCCGCGGTTGTTGATGTCCAGCACCACGTAGCCGTGGTTGGCGAGGAACTGCGCCGCGTACTTGTAGCCGCGCCGCGCCTGGCCGCCCGGCCCGCCGTGTACCAGCACGATCGCCGGCGCCTTCGCGTCGGACGATGCCTGGTGCGGCTTGTAGAGGATGCCCGGGATGGCCATCCCGTCGAACGACTTGAAGCGCACCACCTGCGTGTCGACGAGGTCCTCGGGATCGACTTCTTTGCTCAGCGTGTCGGTCAGGCGCGTGGTCTTGCCGCTGGCGAAATCGTGCACGTAGAGGTTCGACGGTGCGCGGTCCGCGTCGACGTACATCGCCATCAGCTTGTCGCTCCGCGAGAAGCGCACCGTGTTGATGTTGCCGCTGGGAAGCTTCGGCAGCGCCACCGGCTTGCCACTCTTCGTGTCGACGATGCGCAGCACGTTGCGCGCGTCGTCGTTGATGAGCGTCATGCGGTAGCGGCCGCTCTCGGAGAACCACGTGTCCACGATGTCCCACTCCGCCTTCTCGACGTCCTCGCTCTTGCCGGAGGCGAGGTCGTAGCGGCGGACGCGCTTGAACTCCGAGCCGTCGTTGGTGATGAAGTAGAGCGACTTGCCCTGCGGGTCGAAGTCGGCGGCCGAGAACTCGGCGCGCTCCTTGTGCTCGGAGATCTTCGTGGTGACGTTCTTCTCGACGTCGTGGACGAAGAGGTCGTTGTCGGCGGTGCTGATCGGCTTGGCCAGGGCGATCCAGCGCCCGTCGCGCGAGACCAGCTCCGGCTCGTAGCCCTGCTCGTTCTTGTAGATCATCTTCCGCTCGTACGTGTCGGTGTCGTAGCGGTAGAGGTCGAAGAACTTCGGGTCGCGCTCGTTGGTGCGGACGAAGAAAGACTTCCTGTCGCCGCTCCACCCGGCGAAGGCGGCCTTGAGCTTGTCGCCCGGCGTGAGGTCGCGCTCGCTGCCGTCCTTCTGGCGCACGTAGAGGTGATTGAGCTCGTTCCCGCCCTGGTCGCGCGTGTAGAGGAAGCGCGTGTCGTGCGGGAAGAAGGCCACCGCGCTGGTGGTGTCGCTGGCCGACGTCGTCAGCGCGCGCGCTTTGCCTCCCTTGACCGGGATCGCGTAGACGTTGCGGACGCCGGTCTCGTCGGAGGAGAAGAGGATCTCCTTCTCGTCCGGGGAGAACGACGCGCCGCTGACGGCGACCGTGTTCATGAACTGTTCGATGGTGTACTGCCTGGACGGACGCGTTTTCGCCAGCGCCGCCGGCACGAGGGCGACGAGGAGCAGGAGGGTCAGTGCTCGTTTCATGCGCGGGAGTATAGACGTAGGACGGGCTTCAGCCCGTCCATGGGCGGGCTGAAGCCCGCCCTACGTTTACCGCGTCACGCTGACCGTGGTGGTCGCGCTGGTGGCCGTACCGCTCGCGTCGCGTCCTTCGACCAGCAGCTTGGCCGTCACGCCGCCGAACACCGCCTCGGGGACTTCCTGGCGGGGCGAGAAGCGGTAGCGCAGCTCGCCGTTGGCCGGGACCGTGGTCTGGTAGCCCATCGAGCGGATGCGCGCGGCGTCCCAGCTCTCGATGTCGAACGACAGCCCGCCGGGGAGCGCCGCCGTCGCGCTGACCCGCGTGATCTCCACGCGGCTGCCGCCGGTCTCGCGCACCACCACCTCGAACGGCACCTCGTACGTATCGCCCGAGATCCGCCGTGCCACCACCGGGTTCGGGACGATCTCCACTGAGATCGCCCCGTGCCCCGGCACCGAGCGCGTGCCGTTGTCGGGCTGCGAGCTGCCGCACGCCGCCAGCAGGAAGAGAAGGGGAAGAACGAGCTTTCTCATCGTCTGGTCACGACGCCGCAGGCGATGCGCGCGCCGGCGTTGCCGGTCGGCTGGGTAGTCAGGTCGTCGGGGTTCGCGTGCAGGATGATGGCGTGGCCGACCGCGGTGGTCGGGCCTTCCTCGACCGTGATCGAGCGCGTGGTGAACGAATGGCTCACGCGGCCGCTCGCGTCGGCGGTCACGTTGCCGAAGTCGCCGGCGTGCTTCGTTTCGGCGTTCGGTGCTCCGTGCGGCGTCGACAGCGGGTTGTAGTGACCGCCGGCGGCATTGCCGTTGTCGCCGCAGTCCCCCTTCTCGTGGATGTGGAAGCCGTGCACGCCGGCGGGGACGCCGCTCAGCTCGGCCTGCACGCGGACGCTTCCGTCCGCCAGTTGCGTGAGCGTCACCATGCCCGCGGCGGTCTGGCCGCTGGTCGGCGCGAGCGCGGCCGTGGCGGACGGGCCCGTGTCCATCGAGGATGCACAAGCGCCAAGGAGGAGGAGGAGGAGAGAGAACGAGAGAGCTGCGATCTTCTTCATCGAACGAAATCCTTTCATCACTGCGAGGCTGCTGCAATCAGCTTTCCCACCGCGCCCAGCCACCCCTTGGCCACGTCCTGATAGTGCAGCGATGCCGCCTTCTGCACGCCGTCGGCCAGCGACGGATACGCCGAGATGCGCTGGGCCAGCTCGCCGATCTTCATCCCCTTGCGCCGCGCGAGCACGATCTCCTCGATGACCGTCGACGCGTTCGCGCAGAACGCGTGCGCGCCGAGGATGCGCCCCTTGGCGTCGCAGACGAACTTGATCAGCCCGGCCGTGGTGCGGTCGACCACGGCACGGTCGACGTCCTCCATCGGCACCGTATGGATGCGCACCGCGTCGCCGTGCTTCGCCCGCGCCTCGGCCTCGGTCATGCCGATGTGTCCGACCTCGGGGTCGGTGTAGAGCGCCCACGGGATGTGCGTGTAGTCGACCGCGGACTTGCCGGGGAAGAGCATGTTGCGCACGAGCTTCACCGCCTCGTAGGCGGCCACGTGCGTGAACTGCAGGCCGCCGTGGACGTCGCCGCAGGCCCAGATGCGCGGCGCGGTGGTGCGGAGGAACGGGTCGACGACCACCCAGGAGCGCTCCACCTTCACGCCCGCGTCCTCCAGGCCGAGG
Organism: Thermoanaerobaculia bacterium; assembly: GCA_035627015.1. Lineage (GTDB taxonomy): Bacteria > Acidobacteriota > Thermoanaerobaculia > Gp7-AA8 > Gp7-AA8 > QHVT01. Next base: position 19,837 of record DASPMO010000188.1, read on the forward strand.
TCCTCCGTATTGCCGCGCCGTCCGGAGGCGACGAAGATCGCGTCGAAGGGGAGCTCGCGCACTTCGCCCAGCTTGTTCTCGATGCGCGCGGTCTTGTCTTTGACGGACTTCACGGCCCAGCCGGTGAAGAGCGCGATTCCCTCGCTCACCAGCACCTCGCGCAGGCGGGCGATGACCTCGGCGTCTTCCTTGTTGACGATCTCGTCGAGCATCTCCACGACGGTCACGCGCGAGCCGAAGCGGGCGAAGACCTGCGCGAACTCGATCCCGATGTAGCCGCCGCCGAGGACCACTACGTTGGCCGGAAACTCATCCTGCTCGAGGAAAGAGACGTGGTCGAGATAGTCGCTCAGGCCGTCGACCGGAGGGATGGACGTGCGCGCGCCGGTGGCGATCACGATGTCCTTCGCCTGCAGCAGGCGCCCGCCGACGGCGACGCTGTTGGGCGAGGCGAGCCGCGCCTTTCCTTCGATGACGTCGATGCCGAGGGCGCGGAACTTCTCGGGATCGTCGTGACGGCTGATGCGGCGGCGCTGCTCGCGCATCGAGTCCATGACCGCCTTCGGCGTGATGCGCGGCGCGACCGGCTCGAGCCCGTATGCATCGGCGTGGCGCATCTGATGCGCGAGCTTGGCGGACGCCACGAGCGCTTTCGTCGGCACGCAGCCGGTCCAGAGACAGTCGCCGCCGAGTTTCTCTCGCTCGATGAGCGCGACCTTGCGCCCGAGCCGCGCGCAGCCGGAGGCGGTGACCAGGCCGGCGGTGCCGCCGCCGAGGACCACGACGTCGAAGGATTCAGGCATACAGTTCCCCTGTCATCCTGAGCCGCGCAGACGGCGCAGGATCCCCTGCTGGAACCCCATGCGCGCTCCGGAGGCAGGGGGGCCTTCGCCGTCTGCGCGGCTCAGGATGACGGTCACGGCACATACACGGTCACTTTCCGTTCCCGCGGCCCGTCCAGTTCAATGAAGTAAATCCCCTGCCACGTCCCCAGCACCAGTTTCGACGAACGGTACGGCCACGACAGCGAGCAGCCGATCAGCATCGACAGAAAGTGGGCGTCCGAGTTTCCCTCGCCGTGGCGGAACGAGACGGGCGGCACCAGGGCGCGAAGCGCGCGGACGAGATCGCGCGGCACGTCGGGATCGGCGTTCTCGTTGACCGAGATCGCGCAGGTCGTGTGCGGCACGACGATGGTGCAGATTCCCTCGTCCGCGCCGAGGGAGGACAGCGCCGCGTCGACCTCGCGCGTGATGATGACGATCTGCTCGCGCTCGGTTGTGCGCACGTGAAACGTCGTTTCCCGCATCGACCGATCATATAATTACGGTTACACGACCCGGTCCATGCCCTTTTTCTGCATCCATTGCAAGTCGGAGATCGACTCCAAATACAAGGCCTGCCCCTTCTGCGGTGAGCCCATCACCGACTTTCTGCGCCGCTACCTGGAGACGCCGCTCGACGGCAAGTACCAGATCCTGGCGCGCCTCGGTGTCGGCGGGATGGGGGAGGTCTACAAGGTCCTGCACATCCACCTCAACGCCATCCGCGTGGTCAAGCTGATGCGCGCGAACATCGCCGGCGAGGAAGGGGCGCACGACCGCTTCCTGCGCGAGGCGCGGCTGGCCACCAAGATCCAGCACCCCAACGTGGCCGCCCTCTACGACTTCTCCACGCTCGACGAGACGTCGCGCTACATGGTCTGGGAGTACATCGAGGGGATCAACCTGCACGAACTGGTGACGCAGCGCGGGCCGCTCGCGCCGCGCTACGCGGCGAAGCTGGCCGTGCAGGCGCTGATGGGGCTCGAGGCCATCCACCGCGCCGGCATCGTGCACCGCGACGTCAGTCCCGAGAACCTGATGCTCACCCGCGACGACGAGGGGCAGGAGCGCGTCAAGATCATCGACCTCGGCATCGCCAAGTCCTCGGCCGCCGAGGACAACAAGACCAAGACCGGCATCTTCGTCGGCAAGTGGAAGTACTGCTCGCCCGAGCACCTCGGCATGCTGCCGGCGGGGGAGCGCATCGACGGCCGCGCCGATCTCTACTCCTTCGGCATCGTGCTGTACGAGATGCTCACCGGCGTCCCGCCCTTCGTGGCCGACACGCCGCACGCGTACCTGATGAAGCACGCCTCGGAGCGCCCGAAGTCGATCGTGGAGACCAATCCCTCCGTGCTTGCGGCGCCCGAGCTCGAGGCGCTGATCTTCCGCGCGCTGGAGAAGGACCGCAACAAGCGCTACGCCAGCGCCCGCGAGTTCGCCCAGGCCATCGAGCGCATCGCCGCCGGCCTGCCCGACACTCCCGGCGCGCCGCCGCCCGTCCCCGCGGCGGCGGAGCTGACGAACCAGGAACCGCCCACGGTGGTTTCCGTCCAGCAGGCCACGCCGACAGTGGCGTCGGGACGCACCCCGGCGCTGCGCACGCTGGACCGTGTCGAAGTCGAGGACGATGCCGAACGTAGGGCGGGCTTCAGCCCGCCTGGACGGGCTGAAGCCCGTCCTACGTGGCCGCTCTACGCGGGCGCAATCGTCTTCGCCGTCCTCCTGGCCGGCGCGTGGATGTTCCTCCGTCCTCGTCCCGAGCCTCCCGCGCCGTCGCCGCAGGCGCCGCGCTCGATCGAGGCCTCGACCATGACCGCGACCACCACCGTCGCCCCCGCGGCACCGATCCCGGTGGCGCAGGGCCACCTCGGCATCAACGCGTTTCCATGGGCGAACGTGACGAGCGTGCGCAATCTCGACAACGGGCAGTCCGTCGACATCGGCTCGGACCTGGTCACCCCCGCGGCGCTCGACCTCGCGCCGGGCCGCTACGAGGTGACGCTGTCGAATGGCGGGAAGCCGGTCACGCGCACGGTGTCCCTCGGGGCCGGCGCGAATGAGACGGTGTGGGTGAGCTTCGGCGACGCCGCGTCGGCGAAGGTCCCCGACTTCGGAGGCAACCAGTGAAGCGCGCGATCCTGCTGCTGCTGCTCGCCGCGAACGCGTTCGCCGCGGATCCGAAGTGGCTGGAGAACTACAACAAAGGCGTCGCCGCGGTGAACGCGGGACGCTACGCCGAGGCGTCGCCGCTGCTGGCAAAGGCCATCGCCGAGCGGCCGATGGAAGGGACGGAGCTGAAGGTCAGCCTGACCGTCGTGGCCGCGTACACGCCGCACTTCTGGCTCGGGATCGCCAAGTTCAACACCGGCGACGTCGATGCCGCGCTCCGCGAATGGCGCATCTCCGAGGAGCAGGGCGCCATCGCGCGCACGCCGTACTACGCGCGGCTCAAGGACTGGGTGGCGCGCGCGCAGACGGAGAAGCAGCTCCAGGCCGAGAAGGCCGCCAGCGGGCCGAAGAAAGCCGCGAACGCGGCCATCTACCGCGCCGTGCAGGTGCAGGCCGAGGCCGCGGCCGCCGGCGGCGACCGCACGGATGCGTATCGCGACGCACAACGCAAACTGCAGGACGCACAGGCGCGCTTCCGCCAGGCGGGGACGAACAGCGCCGCATACGACTCGGTGGCGCAGACCGCCGAGCAGGCCGCGCAGAGCTTCAGCGCCGCGGCGGAGGAAGGAAAGCGCCTCAAGGCTGCGGCCGCAAATCGTCCGAAGCCGGTGCAGCCCGCGCCCGTGCAACCAAAACCGACCGAGTTTGAAGTGCCGTTCGACGACGTAGGACGGGCTTCAGCCCGTCCCCCCGCGCCCGTCGCCGTCGAGGTGCCGCCGCCAGCGGACGCCCGCCCGCCCGAGAGTCGGGCTGAAGCCCGACCTCCGTTGAGCACCGTCGTCGAAACGCCGAAGCCGCCCAAGGTGGACGTCACCCCCGCCTACCGCGCCTTCGCCACCGGCGATCTGGCCACCGCGGAGCGCCTGCTGAACCGCATGCTCGCCGCGACTCCCGCGGCCGAGGCATACCTGCTGCGCGGCTGCGTGCGCTACACCAAGGCCATGCTCTCGCGCACGCCCGACGCGCTGCTGCTGGCCGCCACGGACGACTTCCGCGCCGCGCTGGAGCGCAACCGCGCGCTGCGCCTCGACCGCCGCGTCTTCTCGCCGAAGCTCGTCGCGCACTTCGAGCAGGTGCGCGGCCGCCGCTGATGGACGTCGCACGCGCCGCGGAACGTCTCGCGCCGTACGCGAATCCGACGCCGCTGGTGCGCTCGCTGCTCCTCTCGCGCGAGCTCGGCTGCGAGCTGTGGGTGAAGAACGAGACCGTGTCGCCGATCGCGTCGTTCAAGTGGCGCGGCGCCCTGAACGACATCCTCAGCGAGCCCGCGGACGTCGTCACGTCCTCCACGGGCAATCACGGGCAGGGCGTGGCCTGGGCCGCGCGCGTGGCGGGCGTGCACGCGCACGTCTTCCTCCCGCACGGCGCGAACCCGGTCAAGCGCGCCAAGATCGAGCTCCTCGGCGCGACGATCCACGACACCGGCCACGATCTCGATGACGCCAAGGAACAGGCCATGGCCTTCGCCCGCGGGCGCGGCCTGCGCTTCATCGACGACGGCGACAGCGCCGGCGTGATCGAAGGGGCGGGCACGGTCGGCCTGGAGATCGCGCGGGAGCTGCGCCCCGACGTCGTCTACGTCCCGATGGGGAGCGGCTCGCTCGCCGCCGGCGTGGCCATGGCCATGCCCGGCACGCGCGTCGTGGCCGTGCAGTCGAGCGGCTCGCCGGCCATGGTCGAGAGCTTCCACGCGCGCCGCGCGATCGAGCGTCCCATCGACACGATCGCGGACGGCCTGGTGTGCCGCGTCCCCGCACAGCTCGCGCTCGAGGCCCTGCTCGCGCACGTCGCCGCCGCGCTCCTCGTCACGGACGAAGAGCTGCTCGCCGCCGCCCGCGCCATGATTTTCGGCGCGCACCTCCTCGTCGAGCCGTCCGGCGCCGCGGGACTCGCCGCGGCCATGCGTCAGGACGTGCGGGGGAAGACCATCGTCGTGATCGCGACTGGAGCAAACATCACAACCGACGTGTTCGGGAGGCTGACCGCTTCGTGAAGATCGCCACATTCATCAATACGCACAAGATCCTCGTCACGCCGAGCGTGCTGGCCATGATGTGGGCCTTCGACAACTGGTCGGTCGAGGCCTTTCTCTACCTCGCGCTGCACGGCACGTACACCGTGCTGTGGTTGATCAAGCATCTCCTCTATCCCGACCGGAGCTTCGCGGAGCGGGTGCCGGTGGGGATCGGGATCGCCTTCGTGTTCGTGCCGCTGCAGGCGTATCTCCTCGCGCCGTATCTGCTGATCAGCAGGCATGTCCGGCACGCGCCGTACGTGCTCGGGGCGATCGTGTCGATGTACATCCTCGGGGTCTTTCTGCATTACGTCGGCGACGCGCAGAAGTACTACATGCTGCGGGAACGCCGCGGCCTGATCACCGATGGCCTCTACAGCCGGACGCGCAACCCGAATTACCTCGGCGAGCTGCTCATCTACCTCTCGTATGCGGCGCTCTCCGCGCACTGGCTGCCGTTCGTGGTCCTCGGCGGCTGGGTGACGAGTTTTTTCGTGCGGATGTCCCGCAAGGACAAGTCGCTGTCGCGCTACGCCGAGTTTGCCGACTACCGCCGGCGCAGCTCACTGCTCCTGCCGCTGCCGTGGACTCGGCGAGGCGGCTCGCCGCCGCCCGCGCCATGATCCTTACCGCGGGCACGGCACCGCGGCCACGCGCGGCGCTGCCTGCACGCGCCGCGGACGTGGCTGCAGCGGCTGGCCGATGCGGGTGAGCTGCAGCTCTTCGCGAAAGAACGCCGCCATGTGGTCGTACAGCGCCTTGCCGTGCGGGCGGCGGTCGAGCGGGACGTTGTGCCCGAGGTCCGCGCAAAAGTACGCGGCGGTGCGCAGGCCGGCGCGCGGCGCGTGGAGTGCCAGGCGGCGCACTTCCGCCGGATCGACCTCGGGATCGATGTCGCCATGCACGATGAACAGGCTGGCCTTGCCGCCGTCGACGTACTCCGGCGCGGTGTTCAACGCGCCGACCCAGGAGAAGACCACCGGGATGGGCAGCTCGCGGCGGCCGTACGCGAGGCGCAGCGCGACGGTGGCGCCGGCGGAACTGCCGCCGAGGGCGATGCGGCGCGGGTCGACACCATGGCGGCGGCTGTTGGCGAGCATCCAGCGCACGGCCGCGTGCGCATCCTCGACGGCCGGCCCGAGCTCTCCCTGCAGCCGGTAGTTGATCGACGCGCAGACGTAGCCGCGCGCGGCCATCTCCTCGCAGAGCTGAGTCATGTTCTCCGTCGCCTTGTCGCCGCGGCGCAGCCCGCCGCCGTGGATGACCACGAACGCGGGCCGCGGCCGCGGGGCGCGCTCCGGCTCGTAGAGGTCGAGCGTGCGCGGCGCGCCGGCCGCGTAGCGGACGTCCTTCGTCACCTTCATCTCGAACTGGCGGTCGAGGAAAAGCGTCGCGGCGAGCAGCAGGGCGGCCATGGCGGCGATAATAGGCGATCCATGGCCGACGTCCTCCTCCTCGGCGACCCGCGCCTCCGCAACCGCTCGGCGGAAGTCGAGGCCTTTGACGCGCGCGCGTTCGCGGAGCTGGCGGAGACGCTCGACGCCTTCCGCCGCCAGCACGGCTTCGGTCGCGCCATCTCCGCGCCGCAGATCGGCATCGCGCAGCGCTTCATCGCCGTGAACTTCGGCCACGGGACGTTCTTCGTCATCAATCCCGTGATCACCTGGCGCAGCGACGAGACCTTCACCATGTGGGACGACTGCATGAGCTTTCCCGACCTGCTGGTGAAGCTCGAGCGGACGAAGTCGCTCTCGCTCGAATACGTCGACGAGTACGGCTGCGCGAAGGAGTGGAAGGAGCTCGACGCGGCCTCGGCCGAGCTCCTGCAGCACGAGATCGACCACCTCGACGGAGTCCTGGCCGTCGACCGGGCGCTCGAGCTGGTGGTGCGGAAAGAGTACGAGCGCAACCGCGCGTACTTTGACGCGCAGGTCGATTACGCGATCGTGCCGACGATCCCCCTGTCATCCTGAGCCGCGTAGACGGCGCAGGATCCCCCGCCGACGGAGCGAGCACGGGGTTTCAGCAGGGGGGATCCTTCGCCCTCTGCGGGGCTCAGGATGACAGGACGCTACTTGGTGAGCTCGACCCCGCTGGCCACGAACGACACTTCCTTGGCCGTGCCGTCCGCGTTGCGGTTCAGCTTCGCGCCCTCTTCCTCGAGGTGGTCCGCTTCCTTCTTCGAGAGCGTCTTCACCACGGTCACGCCCTCGGCGCGGGCCTTCATCCCCTTCGAGTCGAGCGGGACGAAGAACGCGTAGTCCTTGAACGTCACGCGCACGCCCGGCGCGTTGTCGGCCGTGAGCTGCATCCAGCAGCCCTTGCGCTCGCAGGCGGTCTTGACGACGCCTTCGACGACGACGGTGTTCTTCGTGTAGGCATCCGGCCTGGCCAGCACTTCGGCGAGCGGGACGGCTTTCGCGTCGCGCGAGATCACTTCGCCGCGCGTGATGGTCTCGCCGGCGAAGGCGGCGGTGGCAAGGACGAGGAGCAGGGCGGTGCTGAGGCGTTTCATGATCGGCGTATTATCCCCCGCCGGATGAACAACGATGTTACCGAACGCATTCGCATTCGCTGGGCCGCGCCCGACGACGCGCTGCTGACGGCCATCCGCGCCGAGGCGTGGACGGGGCACAACATCCCCCTCACGGCCTCCGACTCGACCCTCGGCGACTCCTCGGAACTGATCGGCGAGAACCGCCGCACCATCGCCATCAAGTCGCTCGTGCGCCGCTGGATGCAGGGCCCGGTGAGAGTGCTCGACCTCGGCGCGCTCGAAGGCGGCCTCTCCTTCGAGATGGCCCGCGAGGGGTGGGACGCCACCGGCGTCGAAGGGCGCGCGGACAACTTCCGCAAGGCCTCGCTCATCGCGTCGTACTACGCGCTGCCGAACCTCCGCTTCGTGCACAAGGACGTGAAGGAGCTGGCGCCGGAGCGCGACGGCGTGTTCGACGTCATCCTCTGCTGCGGCCTCCTCTATCACCTCGACCAGCCGGTGGCGCACCTGCGGCAGCTCGAGTCGCTGCTCGCGCCGCAGGGGCTGCTCTTCCTCGACACGCACGTCGCCCCCGACGAGCACGCGGCGCGCTACGCCACGCACGAGGCCTCGCTCTCGGAGCCGGTGACGTTCCGCGACGGCGCGCACGAGTACGAGGGACGCTGGTGGAGCGAGCCGTCAGAGGGAGACCTGCGGGAGCGAATGTGGTCGGCGATCTCGAACGCACGCTCGATGTGGCTCACGCGCCGCTCGCTCCTCCGCGCGCTCTACCACTCCGGCTTCCACGAGGTGCACGAGCTCTTCGGCATGTACGACATCGACACCGAGTTCGCCCTGCGCGACCAGTTCTCGCGGCTCTACCTGGCCTGCCGCAAACAGTGGTGAGACGCGCTCCGTATCAACCACCGCATGCGCTGCGGCGGGGGGGCGGAGGCTGGCGCCTCCGCCAAGGAGAGCGCGAGCTGGCGCTCGCGCACTCCAAATCAGTACAGCGGACGCGTGGAGCGCTTCACCGTGACCGGCAACGACGCGACGGGGCTGACCATCGTGCGCGCACGCGGCACCAACCTGCGGTTCTTCGCCAACACGTCCGGTGCGCGTGAAGGAGAAATGCCGCACCTGCATCGCATCGAATGGCGCGAGGAACCCGCGGCGGTGTATGGCGTGCAGGGCATTCCACGCGGCGCATTCGTCACCGTCATCGACAACGTCACGTTCTGCTACTTCGAGGTGGGCTGGGCGGGCCTCGATACCTCGGAATTCAGCAACGCGCTGCGAGTGGAGTAGGCTTATGAGGTGAGCTTCGCCGGCCTGCGCGTGCTGCCGTTCGAGCGGCTGCTCTTCACGAGCGAGACGCTGGCCGTCGGCACGCACCGGCTGCCCGCGGACGATCCGCGCTTCGAGTCGTACGGGCCGACCAGCGCGTGCTTCGTGGTCTTCCCGCGCAGCAGCGTGATCATCGAGCACGCCGGCGGCGCGCGTTTCGTCGGCTCGCCCGCGATCGCGCCGCTGTACAACCGCGGGCAGGAGTACCGGCGCCGCAGGCTCAGCCCCGAGGGAGACTTCTGCGACTGGTTCGCCATCGCGCCCGACGCGCTGCGCGAGCTGCTGTCGTCGGATGACGAACGCCCGCTGCGCGCGCCGTACGTGCGCGTCGAGCCGCGCGACTATCTGCGGCAGCGTGCGGTGGTCGAGCACCTCTTCGCCGGCGGGAGCGACGCGCTGTTCGTCGAGGAGACGATGATGGAGCTGTTCCGGCGGCTGCTGGCCGCGCCGCCGGCGCCGGCGCGCGTCGATCTCGCGGACGCCGCCGCCGAACTGCTCAGCCGCACGTTCACGCGCAACACGTCGCTGACCCGCATCGCGCGCGAGCTCGGGACTTCTCCCTTTCATCTGGCGCGCACGTTCAAGCGCGCCACCGGCGTGAGCCTGCACCAGCACCGCCTCAAGCTCCGGCTGCACGCGTCGCTGGAGCTGCTGCGCGACACGCGCGAGGAGATCAGCAGCATCGCCCTCGACCTCGGCTTCGCCGACCACAGTCACTTCACGGTGTCGTTCCGGCGACGCTTCGGCGTCACCCCCTCCGCCTACCGGCGGGGAGCAACTTTTTCATAGCGCGCGCCGCCTGCCGGGGCGTATCTCCTGGGCATGCTCGCCACCATTCTTCTCACCGCACTCCTCCTCGCGCAGACGCAGGCCGGCGAGGCGTTGATCGCCCAGTCGAAGTGGGCCGAGGCCGCGCCGATCTTCGAAGAAGCCACGCGTGCCAATCCGAACGATGCCGCCGCCTGGGCCGCCCTCGGCCTGACGCAGTTCAACCTCGGGCGCATCGACGCCGCCTCGGCGGCGTACGAGAAGGCGCTGGCACTCGACGCCACGTCGGCGCGCGCGATCGTCGGCGTGGCCCGCGTGGCCATTGCCCGCGGCGACACCAGGAGCGCCATCGCGGGACTGACTCGCGCACGCGATGCGAACATCCCCGTGCTGCAGTTCGTCCGCACCAGCACCGGCTTCGACGCCCTGGTGAAGAAGGACGCCGAGCTCGCGCGCTTCGTCGACACGCTCCGCCCCTGCAGCGGCCCCGAGTACCGCCAGTTCGATTTCTGGCTCGGCGAGTGGGACGTCTTCAACCCGGCCGGGCAGCAGATCGGCCGGAACCAGATCACTTCAACGAACGACGGCTGCGTCGTCTACGAGAACTGGCGCGACGCGCGCGGCGGCACGGGCAACAGCTTCAACTTCTACGAATCCACGACGAAGCGCTGGCATCAGTTCTGGGTGGCCTCGAACGGCAACGCCACGCCGCTCTCCGCCGCCCCGGACGGCACGCCGATGCCGATGAGCGGCGGCCTCGTCGACGGCGCGATGGTGCTGCAGTCGCCCGCCGGCGGAAAGCCGCTGAACCGCTGGACGTGGTCGAAGGTCGAAGGCGGCAAGCTGCGCCAGCACGCCGAACAGTCGAACGACGACGGCAAGACGTGGACGACGGTGTTCGACGGGCTGTACGTGAAAGCGAAATGAGAGCTCTCGCCGCGCTGCTGCTGTTCGCGATCGCGCGACGATCCTCCCTGTTTCGCCGCGCCCGACTTCATCGCCTCGACTTTTTCCTCGGCCAGGCGGCCTGCTGGCACCGCGCGCTCTGTGAGCGAACTTAGCGAATCGAGTACTAAGAAGCACTCCAGATGGCGCGGACGTCTTCCGCGAGTTGCACGAGGCGCTTGCGCGTGTAGATCATTTCAATCGTCCCGTCATGATGCAGGTCGACGAGATGCTTCAGATCGCTCTTCCGGTTGTGCCATCCACGTCCGTCCGTCACCACGAGCACGTAGGTGTGGTACGCCTTGGCCTGCTTGATCTTCAGCACGTCTCCGAGAAAGTCGGTCAGCTTGCTCCCGGTCGCTTCGTACCCTTTCACTTCGACCACGATCCTGGGACGTTCGCGCGAGGGGATCGCGAAGTCGCACTTTGCCGTAGCGCCACTCGGTGCGACGAACGTGACGCGCGCTTCGAACGGAACGCCTGCACGCTCGAGCGCCGCCTGTACTTCGTCTTCCAGCGCTCGACCTCGACTCTGCCCGGCGATCGCGCGGCCGCGTCCCAGCTTGTAGCGGTCGACGAGCACGTCCTCGATCGTCCACTCACGCCAGATCTGCTCCCGGATCAGCTGGGGCATGCCGATCTGCGCGAGAGCGCGTCCCATGGTTTCCGGATCGCGTCGCGCGCGGCTTCGCAGCGCATCCCATTTTCCTGCCGTGAGTCCCAGCGCGCCGCAGATGTCGTGCGCCATCGGTTCCTGCCCTCGTCCGGTCAGCAGGCGAAAAACGTCCAGGGCCAGTGGCTGTTCGCGGAGAATCTCCGCGAGGTTTGCCGCGGTCACATCCGGTCCGAACGAACGGAGACGGCCGACGATGGCCGGGATCCCGGCGATCAGATGTCGCGATTCATCGTCGAGCCATTCGGACGGAAGATCCGAGAGCTCGCCGAGGAGAAGATCCAGCCCGATCCGCTCGAATCTCATTCGCGCCCGAGGATCAGGTACTCGGCGACGACGTTTCGCTCGCTCGCAACACGGCTGTGAGTGCCGAAGTGATACCGGTGCTCCCGGCGCACGACGTCGACATGGCGCTTGTAACGTCGCATCAGCGCGACCAGCGTTTCGAGATCCGGATATCCGTTCGACGAGTAGGAGAGCACGAGCGTGCTCTCCGCGAAGCGCCGGAACATGCGGTCGAACGCGTCGGTCGCCATTCCCCGGTAGGAGAAGGGGGTGAAGCGTTTGGCGATCTTCTTGACGCGTGACGTCTCGACGATCTCCGTGCCCGGGTCCCGCCAGTACGACGCGAGCCCCTCCAGAAAGTGATAGCGCTTGATGTAGCAGTTGTCGTCCGCGCGCGGAACGTACGGGGGATCCATGTACACGAGGTCGACGTCGCCGTCGATGGAGAAGGCATCTCCGCGAACGGCGGTGTTGGCTCGCCCGTTATCGAACACGAGCTCGTTGAAGACGGACACCGACTCGACAAAATGCTGTTCGAGCGACAGGCGCAGGTCCCGCCGGCCGTCGTCGTAGTTGCCGCCGTTGACGGTGAATACGCCTCGAGGTTGTCGCTTCAGGCATGCGCGGGTCACGCTCGCCAGGGCGACCGCGCGCAGGTGCGGATGCGGCAGTTCATCCAGGTTGGACCAGAAGATGTCGAGAAACCGGAGGTCTTCCTTCTCGAAAAAGATCCCCGTGAAGGTCTTCTCGATGAACGTCCCCCGGCCGCGGCGCGTGCGGCACAGCAACGCCATTTGCGCTTCATCGAGGCGCGAGCTGCTGTTCTCGATGGTTGCAGTGGCCAGATGGTGGGCGAACTTCAGAAAGTCGTTGGCGACGACCCGCTTCCCCATCGCCTTCATGAGGTACGCAACGGATGCGCTGCCGGAGAAGAGATCGATCGCCGAATCGAAATTCACCCCGGCGAGCGTCTCCCAGATCCACGGCAGGAGTTTGTGCTTGCTGCCCATGTAGCGGAGTCGCGGATACGCGCGCGCCCGCTCCGGGAACTCGATTGCCTGGACAGAGGATTCGGCGAGGGCAAGGGACATCTGCAAGGTCGATGGTCGCACGGATCCGGCACCTCCTCAACAGCGACGCTACCTCGGTCGCGATGCGGGAGGACGTTCTTCTACATCAGGTAGATCCGTGAGCCTCGCGTAACGCGCGTCCTTGCGCAACGGCGCCAGCAGCGGATCGTTCTGCAGCAGCCGGCGGTATTGTCCCGGCGGCAGCTCCGAGGCCGCGCGCTCGAGCCGCGCGAACGCGTCCTCGGTGCGGCCGGTGGCGGCCAGCAGGGTGGCCAGGGCGTACGACGACACGAAGCGCTCGCGGGAGAGTTGTTCCAGGCGGTCGAGGAAGCCGCGCGCGACGTCCATCCGTCCGGCCGCGGCTTCGCTGAGGGCGGCGCGGACGAGCGAGCGCGGGTCGCGTCCGAGCTCCCAGGCCGCCGCGGCTTCGCGGGTGGCGTCGTCGAAGCGTTTCTGCTTGAGATACGCACCGGCGAGGACGTAGTGGCCGAACGCGAACGACGGCTCGAGGGCCAGGGCGCGGCTGCGCAACGATCTCGTAAGCCGGCGTGTACCGGGGGTGAGGTGCAAGACGAAAGGATACCGAAAAGCGTCGGGCGCCCCGTACACGAGTGTGCGGCGAACCAGACACTGCGGCGCCTTTCCGCGCGCGCTTCCTCTCTGCGCCCCTCGGCAAAAGCGTGGCACCTCCCTCGCCCTTGGAGCCGCTCACCAAATCGAAGGAGGGATCCAAACGTGATCCGAATTTTCTACCGTGTGCTGTTCGTGATGTTCATCCTGGCCGGCCTGCGGGCGGCCGCGCAGTCGTCGACCGACGTGGCTCTCTGGCTCGTCGACTCGGAGCTCACCTCGTCGTCCGTGGTCGACGAAGGCGACGTGATCGAGTTCGACTTCGACGAAGAGGTCGGCTACGGCCTCTCGTTCAATCACTTCTGGACGAACGCGTTCTCGACCGAGCTCGCGCTGCAGAAGTATTCGGCGGACATGACCATCGGCTCCAACCTCGGTCCGGCCTTCATCGCCGGGGAGCTGCGCGTCACCACCGTCACGGCCATGGCGCAGTGGCACTTCAATCGCGACGGCCGCTTCTCGCCGTACGTCGGCGGCGGCATCGCGCGGGTCGGCGGCGACTTCGAGTTCGCGTCCGGCCTCCTCGAGCCCGGCGATGAGGAGTCGGTGGAGATGGAGTCGGAGACCACCTGGACGGCGGCGGTCGGCGCGAACGTGCGCCTCACCGAGCACCTCGCGCTGACGGGGGAGATGAAGGGCATCCCGTGGGACGCGCGCGAGGAGGGGGGCCTCCCCGAGGACGAGATCGCGGTGGACCCGGTCACCTTCGCGGTGGGCGTGCGGTTCCGCTTCTGAAACGAGAATGGGCCGGCGTCCGCGCCGGCCCGCTCGTACCATGTCGTCGTGAACAGCTCCCGCACGGCGACGCTCACCGGCTGCACCCTGGCGATGTGGCTGGTGTGGGCGGCCGACCTGGTGGTCCCCGGCACGATCGGACACGGGATCGTGCCGCGTACTTCCTATGGGATCTCGGGGATCGTCATGGCCCCGTTTCTCCATGGGAGCCTGCAGCACCTGATCGCGAACACGGTCCCGTTCCTCGTCCTCGGCGCGATCATCCTGCTGCGCGGCACGCGCGCCTTCCTGCTGGTCCTGCTCGTCAGCGCGCTGGTCTCGGGTGCCGGCA
>DASPMO010000189.1:0-2295 GCA_035627015.1 Thermoanaerobaculia bacterium
CCGCCGGCGTCCTCGCCGGCTGTCGCGCAGGCGTCCCGCGCCTGCGCCCTGGGCGGGAGTGGCGGCGCGGGACGCCGCCACGACAGCCGGCGAGGACGCCGGCGGTCCGCATCCGTTGGCGAAGTCAGTGTGGTCTGCTTAGGAACGCCGCCGTCTCGGCGGCTGGCCCGGCGGCGTCCTCGCCGCCGCGGCGCCGGGGACGGCGCCGGGCCAGCCGGCGGGACGCCGGCGTTCCACTACCACGTCAACTGCACCATCGCCCCATTGCGCGTGGCCGTCACGCGCCACTGTGCGCGTGCCTCGCGGTTCGTGCGCACGACCGTGTGGCCGACCAGCGCGCCGATGCCGGCGCCGGCGAGGACGTCGGAGGTCCAGTGGGCGTCGTGGTAGATGCGGGAGGCGCCGACGCCGGTGGCGATGCCGTAGGCGAGCCAGCGCACCCAGGGGCGCTCCTCGCCGTAGTGTGCGGCGATGACGCTGGCCACGGTGAAGGCCTGCGTGGCGTGATTGGAGGCGAAGGCGTCGTCGCCGCCGTTGGGGCGCTCGCGGTGGACGACCGCCTTCAGCGCGGGGGTGATGCCCTTCGAGGCGATCATGCTGCTGATGAAGGCGTCGAAGGCGACGTCGCGGGCGCGCTCGTTCTTCCCGGCCATGCCGTAGAGGAGGAAGCCGGCCATCACTTTGTCCGAGTGGCCGCCGCCGAACGGCTCGACGAGGCGTGCGACGTCGTCGCCGGCATCCGAGTCATTGTTGCGCGCCACGCGGGCCAGCTCGTCGTCGAGGAGCAGCGCCGCGCCGACGACGGCGGTGCCGGCGGCCACTTTCTTCCACTCCCGCGCCGGCGCCTTCGCCACCGCGGTCAGGTCGCGGCCGACCATGCGCGCGGACGTGCAGGAGACGAGGGTCAGGAGCAGCAGGGCCAGGGTCGCTCGCGCCACCTCAGGTCCCTTCTCCCGCGAACTGCTCGAGCACGATCTCGCGGAAGCCGCGGCCGTTGGCCTCGAAGCGGATGATGGTCTGCACCGACAGCGGCTCGTTGGTGTGCAGCTCCCGCCGGCTGGCGGTGGCGGTGGTGACCAGGCCGAGGGTGCGGGTCTGGCCGGGCGCGAGGGTCTCGTTGAAGATCTTCGAGGTGCGGTCGATGCTGTACTGCATCATCCCGGACGAGCGGATCTCGATCTCGCGCACGCGCAGCGGCACGGCGGCGTTGTTGGTGATGTGCACGTCGATCGAGATCGGCGCCCGCAACCCCGAGCCGAAGAAGATCGGTGCGGCCTGGCGCACCTCGATGTCGGGTCTGGGGATGTCTTTCGGACGGTTCCCCGAGTTGGAGGCGCAGGCGGCGAGGAGGAGCAGGAGAGGCAGCAGGCGGCGCATGAGACGATAGTGTATCCACCATGCGTGCCGTCCCGCTCCTGTTGCTGCTGATGTTGACGGCTCCGGCACTGGTCTGGAGTGCGGCGGTGTCGCAGGCTTCGCGAGAGCGGGTCTGATTCACGGAATGTTGTCGGTTGTCCGTGAGGCCTCGCGCTGAATCACCGACAACCGACAACCGACAACAATCTCCTGAAACGTTTCCCGCCCATCCGTCACTACCTCTCAGAGGTGGTCCGATGAAATTCGCGCGAGTGCTGTTCAGCGTCGCCGGGATTTATGGAATCGTCGCTCTCTTCCCGCAGTACTTTGCCGAGAAGTTCGTCTTCGGGCTGCCGACCGTGCTCCTGTACCTCCAGGGGAGAGTCGCCGCCGCGATTCTGGTGGCGGCGCTGGTCGACCTCGCGCTCGGGCTGCTGTTCCTCGCTGCTTACAAAATCACCGCTTCCGTGCCGAGTCGCGGGCCGGTATGGGAACCGGCGTAGCCCAAAAGAGTGGGTGATGGGGTAGGGATTTCCCCTCCGTCGGCACTCCTCCATTAAGTCCACAAAAAATTCGGTCTCATCGGAGGTTCGCAATGCGGAGATGTCGCCGTCCCGTTCTTATTGCCGTCCTCGTTCCGATGCTCGTGGCTTTGCTGACCGGATGTGCGACCCGGCCACCCAAGCAGAGCTGGGTCGAGGACTATCAATACGTCGATTTCGATCCTTTCCCCGGGATGAACGTCCAGGGACGGAACGTCACGCTCACCCAGGAGGACATCAACGGGCGGGTGATCTGGAACCTCTGGTCGGGCGACAACGCCGGCTTCTGGAACTGGCTCGCCAAAGAAGGCTTCGGCACCGGCGACCTGTTGAAGATGATCGCCTCGCCGCGCAACAAGCGCTTCCAGACCTACGGCGTCTTCAACCAGCCCGGCTA
>DASPMO010000190.1:0-8909 GCA_035627015.1 Thermoanaerobaculia bacterium
GGCACATTGGGCTTCTCGTAGGTGTACGCGAGCGGCAGCGAGGTGGTGTTGCCGGCGGCATCGCGCACGACGAGCGTGAAGCTGTTGGAGCCTTCGGCGAGCGTCACGGTGAAGCTGAAGGCCGCCCCCTGCGTCGCGCCGCCCAGCGTGACCGTGGCCGCGGCGTCATCGACGCTGCCGGCGATCACGAGGGTCGGCTGGGAAACGACGGCGCCGGACCCCGGGGTGACGTTGGTGACCGTGGGCGCGATGGTGTCGACGGTGAACGACGACGACACGCTCTCGGAGAACCGCCCGAAGCTGTCGCGCGCCTGCGCCGAAAACGTGTTCAGTCCCTCGGGCAGCGGCGTGCCGGGCGTGAACGCCGCACCGCCGGTGGCCGGGTCGAAGACGAAGAGCGAGCCGGTCTCGGTCCCGTTCAGGAGGGCCGAGAGGGTATACGCGCTGAAGAAGCTGTTCGGGAATCCGCAGGGGGTGGTGCCGCAGAGCGCGTCATAGTCGACGCGCAGCTTCGGCGTGGCGCTGTTGAGCACGGCGCCGTCGGCCGGGGCGACGATCGACACGACCGGCACGATGTTGAGCGGCGTCCTGCCGATGGCGATGGTGACGACGTGCGGCGCACCGGGGAAGGTCGCGGCCACGGTCCCGGCCACCGTGATGCGGGTCAGTCCGCCCTGGTGTCCGACCCACGCCGCCTGGCTGGAGAAGTCGAACACGAGCGTCTGCGGGTTGGCGATGGAGAAGTCGCGCAGGTCGCGGCTGACGCGCGGCCTGCCGTCGCGGCCGTACGAGAAGAGGCCGTTCTGCCCGAGCGCCCACAGGTCGCCCGTCTGCATGTCGGCGGAGATGCCGGAGAGGGTCTCCGGCGCGGCGATGGCGAGCAGCGTCTGGTCGGGAGCGGAGAGGCTCGCCTGCACGAGCTCTTTCTCGCCCGCGGCCCAGACCACGCCGCCGGCGTCGTCGAGCGCGAGGTGCTTCAGCCGCTGCGAATTCGGCAGGGCCACGCTCCGGAGCAGCGCTCCCGACGCGTCGTGCTGCTGCAGCGTGGACTGGGTCAGGAGCCACACGCTGCCGTCTTGTGCGACGGCGGCATCGAGGGCGCGGACGGCGAGCGTGTGCCGCACCACACCGGCCGCATCGAAGTGCAGGATGCGGTTTTCGAAGCCGGCCCAGACGCTGCCGTCGTTCGGGTTGAGGACGAGCAGGCGCGGCGCGCCCAGTCCGCTGCCGAGGTCCCGCAGCGCTGCCTGGAAGTGGAGGGAGCCCTGCTCGCTGAGATGCGCGAGCCGCGACTGCGAGAGCGCCCAGAGCGAGCCGTCGGCCGCGTTGGCGGCGATGGCCACGGCCGGTTCGAAGTCGATGCTGGAGGCAATCTGGTTGGTGGCGGTGTCGATCCGGTGAAGGCCGGCCTTGTCACCGAACCACACCGATGCTGCCGACAGGGTGAATGCATGGAGTACGACAGCGAGGCCTACGGCTAGCCGCAGGCGTGCGGACCTGTACATTGGATGGGGGTTCTGCCTTTCTTATGGACTTGGAGCGGCGCGCAGTGTGGGTGAACCCAGCAAGAATGTCCAGTCCGTTTTGGACCTTTTTTTAAGAGACGATGGGAGGCCGGGGGGGCGATCCGCCGCGGAATGCCTTCTTCGCCGGCACGGGATCAGCGTTCTACGTGGTGTTACCGGTGGTCGCGGCCCGCTGGCGGCTCCGTCTCCGGCGCGGGGGTCATGCCTCCGCCGCTCGCCGGATGCCTTTGACCACGGCCTGCCATGCCAAATCGCGGTCCGTCCAACTCGTCACCGGGCGACCGTTGGTGGGGAGAGCCTGCAACTGCGCGAATGGCGTGGCTGCCAGGTCGCAGGCGCGTGCGATTACCGGCAACAGCGTAGAGCGCCCTGCGTTGTGTGCCTCGAGCGCCAGAGCCATTTCACGTCCCCAGCTGTAATCGGAAGCAAGGAAGTCGGCACTGAGTAATACCACGATGAGATCGGCATCGCGGATGTGCTGGTCAATCGCCGAGCCCCAATCTTCGCCGCCAGCCAGCTCGCGTTCGTGAGCCAAGCGAATGACGTGCATACGCGCGAGTGGCATCAGGTGCGCCCTCAACTCGTCAGCAAGCGCGGCGTCTTTGTGGCTGTACGAAAAAAAGACGGTCCTCGCACGCGCCTCGGCGGCGGGTGTGATGCTCCCGATCGCCGACAAGACCTTGACGATGTCGAGCGGCACAACTTTATTGCCCGCGAATTCGGGCGTGGTGCGCACACCCAGTCGATACAGCGCCAGCAGCTTCGCGTGATCGACGATGAGACCCTGCTCATATGGCAGCGGCACCAGTTCCCGAACAGACAGCCTGGTGAACGACGCGTGGAGGTCGTCGAAGACCCGGCGGATCTCCGCGAGCAGGCGCCGGCGCGTTTCCACCGGACCGCGCACGGCAATGGAAATCTGCCGCCGCGTCAGGTCGCTCTCGATGAGGGCGGCCGCTGTGCCGGTCTTCACGACGAGTCCGTTTCGCCACCGGCGACCGCCGATATGGCGCATGCGCACGATCACACGCGGAATCAGCCCCACCGGGAGGACGTCATAGTCGTACGCGAAGTACACACACTCCTCGGTACGAAATTCGTCGAACGTATCGGGAGCTTCCGCGGCCAGGAACTCAGGGAATAGAAAGCGCTCGTCGCCGTCCAGCGCGATACACAATTCAAACTTCTCCATCACGCTCAACAGGTATCGATGAACGTCCCACGGATAGCCCGCCGCGGAGAGGGTGGCGCTGAGTTGATGAAATGACACCTCACCCCGCTGTTCGGCCAGTGCACGAGAGTCGAGAATGGCGTAAATGCTGTTCACGAGCCACGCCGGATCGACGATCAGCCGGTGCCGAAGGCCAGGATCCTCGAAATGAATGACCGTGCCGAGGTCATGGAGCACTTGCAGCAGCGTCTCGCGGTCGCCTTCATCGTCGATCTGCGACGCGGCGCAGAGCTGTCGATAGTGCTGGAGAGAAAGATCAGGGGCCGGAAACCGGGCCAGTTGCTCTTTGACCGCGAGCCACGACGTCGGTACAGGGGTATGAAGCCACGGCAGGCGCTGCACTTCACGCTCGATGGCACTGCGCAGCTCGGCGATGCCGGCTCCGGTCCTGCAGTCCGTTTCAACGAATTCGCGGATGTTGACATACCGCTGTTGCAGCGTACGGCGATCGAATCGGGCGGCGGTGTCGGAGCTTTTATTGAGAGCGATGATCACCGGGGCGTCGCCGCCGAACATCTCGATCATGCGCAGCCACTGATCGGCGTCTCCGTCCCGTCGTGCGTCGAGGACGAGAAGGTACAGCGCTCGCGGCGTGAAGAAGAGTTGATGCGTCGCGTGCATCAACTCCTGTCCGCCGAAATCCCACACATGAAGCCGCACGGGATCGCCCTGCACGTTGACGTCCCACGCGCGCACGGCGATTCCATGGGTGCTCTCGCTGTCGTGACGGAAACGGTCGTCCAGCAAACGCCGGATCAGGGTGGTCTTTCCTGCTCCGGACGGGCCGGCGAGAATCACCTTCACTTCATCGATCGTTCGCACCTGTCGTGTGGAGCCGAGCCGCGCGACCTGTTCACGGCTCGCGATCGTCTCCGGATGCTGCGGCCCGAGGACGCGCTCCTGCAGTTGCAGAAGCCGCGTCTGAAACGAGATTGCGTCCGCGAATTGCTTTTCCGAACGGGCGATGGCGGCGAGACCTTTGAGAATCCGCAGCGTGATCGCCTCCGAGTCGGACTGAATCTCCGCGATCGAGAGCGCTTCCTGCAAGAGAGCCTTCGCGTCAGCCGGCTCTCCCCTGTGCTGGAGCGTCGCCGCGAGATTGCACATGGCTGTCACGAGCTTCGTGCTTCGTCCTTCCGCGGCTCGTCGTAAATCGAGAACCTGTCGTTGTACCGTCTCGAGCGGGCCCCATGCGTTCGAATCCGTTTCCACGGACGCGAGGAACTGGCGTTCCGTCTCTTCGAGCGATGCGAGCTTGCGCCGCGTACGCGCGTCCTCCAGCCGTTCCCACGGCAGATACGAATTGGCGACCCATTCGAGGAGCGAGCCATAGCTGCGTGTCAGGGAAAACACGTCGCCCTGACCGCTCGCATCGAGCTCCACGGAAATCGACTCGCCGTACGCGTGGTCGGGACTGTGTTTCACCTGCACTTCATTGAAGTACTCCTCGAGGACGCAGGCGTCGCCGTACACTTCCTCGAACAGCTCTTCGAAGAGCGGCTGAAATCCCGCGATGTTCTGGGCGGCGTCTCCATACCGCCACAACTTGCGAAGCGCGTCGCGCTCGGCGTCGATGCGCGAAGGGAGGGGATAAACGACCAGGGGCCGCAGATCTTCTTCGAGCTGCTGCCGCATGAGACGGTCTTTCGTGGCCCGGCGCACGAGGTCGCGCACGCCGGTCAGGCTCTGATGGTTGGGCGTGAAGACGACCACCAGTTTTTCCGGCAGAAGCATCGTGCAGATGCCGCTGATGTCGGTCAAACCGGTCCGCGAGTCGATCAGTACATAGCGAAAGCGCTCGGCCAGCTTCAGCGCGAGACTGCGAAGCAGAGCAGGCGACCGCTCATAAAGACTCTCCCATTGGAACGTGTTCACGCGCGACGAATACGCGGCCATCGACCGAAAATCTCCGGCCTTGATGAGGCTCAACCCTGCAATCGTGGTCCGGCAGATGTATGGATCGAGGTTCACCCCGGCCAGTGTCGTTTGTGCGAGCGCGTCGGCGTCGGCGTTTTCGGGGAAAGGCTCCTCGGGAGTCGACGCGTCGAGCTCCGCCATCAGCTCGAGCAGACCCGGAGCATCGGTCTGCGGCAGATGAGGTGCGAAGAAGTGGTGCAGACCTGGAGCCTCCAGATCCCAGTCGATCATCAGCACCCGGTCGGCACCGGTTTCGCGCTGCGCGAGCAGCACCGCGACATTGGCCAGGGCCATCGAGCGACCCGTGCCGCCTTTGTAGGAATAGAACGTGATGACTTCTCCGGGCGCCTCGCTCACGACGGCAACTCCCGGCCGGGGAACGGCGCGCGGCGGGGCACGGTTCTCTCCCGCCACGGCGGGCATTCCGCTTCCCGCGGCAGCTCGAATCCGGGACACGCGCGACACGCCTCCTCGGCCACCTCGAGGCGTTGAAACGCACGATATCGCTCGAGAATCGCACGGCAGATCTCGCGAATCTGCGGCTGAAAATCCTTGTGCCGTCCGATTTTCGGAGTGCGCAGCGAGAACTTCGACATGTCGGAGACCTGATGTCGTCCCTTGATCTGCTCCGGCAGTTCGTCCACGTCGTTCGCAAGGATGATGGGCAGGATCAATCCCAGCGTTCGCCCTTCTTCACCGAGCATGGCCAGACGCCGCTCTTCCAGGCGCCGCATCGCCTCGTACTCACGACGGCAATACGCGCTCTGCTCGTAACGCGGCGAATACACGACGATCATCACCACGCTCTCGCAGATGGCCTTCGCCAGAGCTTCGTTGTACAGCGCCGCCGGCTCGAGGCGATCGAAATCGACGACGACCTCCTCGGCCATGAGCTGATCCAGTTCCTCCTCGATGGCGCGTTTCAGCTCGGTGATGAACGTGCGCGTGAACGCCGTGTCGCGGCCGTGGGAGTAGCTGATGAAGCATGCGTTCTTGAAGGCCATGGCCGGGATCAGGAATGCACTGGCTGCAGTATCGACGTCAATAGATCTGCGATCTCGAGATCTGCCTCGAGCACGTTCTCGTACATCGGCTTGACGCACTCCAGTCCGGCCACGGTGACAGCGGGCCCGATGATGTCCTCATACGTGCGATCGAGATCGAGCACACGCTGTGGATTCGACTGAACGCCGGTCTTCTCGCCGAATCCCATGACCACGAAGCACCGCTTCCTGCCGTTCGCCTCGGCCACCGTTCCACCTCTCGCGCCTCATTATGTAACGAAGGATGCCCGTGGCCACGCTTACCGGGCACTCGATCCGATCGGCGGTCCGCTTATAATCGCGGCCTTGCGCCCCTCCCTCCCCGGAAACCGTCCCGTCGTCCTCAGCGACCGCCAGGGATTCGACCGCCGCTGGTTCGCGCCGAACCTGCAGGCGGTGTACGTGCCCACGCATGCGGAGCAGGTAGCCGGCTGCCTGACGGCTGCCATCACGGCCCACGGCCGCGACGTCAAGGTCACCTCGGGGCGCCACTGCTACGAGAATTTCGTCTACAACGACACCACCCGGGCCGTCATCGACATGTCCGCGCTGAACCAGGTGGGATTCGATCCGACGCGGAATGCCTTCTTCGTCGATGCCGGCGCCGAGAACTGGACCGTCTACCGCACGCTGTTGAATGGGTTCAACAAGACCCTCCCCGCCGGGAGCTGCTACTCCGTCGGGGCGGGCGGCCACATCACCGGCGGCGGGTACGGATTGCTGTCGCGGCTGCACGGCCTGACCGTGGATCACCTGCACGCCGTGGACATCGTCACGTGGGATGCCCGCGCCGGACGGGCGGAGCTGCGTCACGTTTCCGCGGACAGCGCGACCAGCGACGAGCGGGACCTCTTCTGGGCCTTGTGCGGCGCCGGCTGCGGCAACTTCGGCGTCATCGTGCGCTACTACTTCGCCGAGCTGCCCGACGCACCGGATCACGCCACGATCGCGACCCTGGCCTGGAACTGGTCGGACCTGGACCAGAACCGTTTCGCCGACCTGCTGGCCGCCTACGCGGAGCTGGTGGTGGAGATGCCGGAGACGGACTTCGGACTGCTGAAGCTGAACCACGTCTCGAACGGGCAGGTCGGCCTGATCCTGCAGATGGTGTCGCCTCCCGGCGTCGATGCGCGCGAGCATCGCCAGCGGGCGGAGAGGAGCGCGGACCGGGCCCGGGCGCGATTCGACCGGATCGTGCCGGCCGTGCCGCTGGAGAAGCCGCTCGGCGGGCACCCCGGCTACATGACCACCCTGCCGGCCAGCCAGGCGGCGCAACACGTCACGTACCTCGAGGCGCTGCAGACGCTGAACGGCTCCGGGCCGAACCAGTTCGGCAAGTACAAGTCGGCCTACATGAAGAAGCCCTTCCCGGCGAATCAGGTGGAGGCCATTTACCGATGGCTGCACACGACGCCGCCGGGAGTCGCTGCCGCCGACATGAGTCAGTCCCTGCTGCAGGTGGACAGCTACGGCGGCGCGGTGAACCGGCGGGCTTCCGATGCGACGGCCGTCCCGCAGCGCAGCTCCATCCTGAAGCTGCAGTACCAGACGTACTGGATCAACGCCTCCAAACCGGGCGAAGGCGACCTGCCGCCCTACCGGGAGCAGGCGGAGGCGCACCTGCAGTGGATCGACGATTTCTACCGGGACGTCTACGCCGAATACGGCGGCACGCCCGACCCGGCGAAGGACAGCACCGGCACGGTGGACGGCTGCTACTACAACTATCCCGACATCGTGCTGGGCAGCCACGAGCGCGGCGACGTCGACCAGGCGCTCTGGCTGTATTTCCTGGAGAACTTCCGGCGGCATCCGCGCAACCTGGTGCAGGTCAAGCAGCGCTGGGACCCCGAGGACTACTTTCATCACGCCCAGTCCATCCCCGTGCGATGAGGCCTCTGGAGTGCGGCAGCGCCAGCTGCCGCTCTCTATGCGGCAGCCGCAGCTGCCGCGGGCGGGCGGGAGGCTGGCGCCTCCCGCATTGAGAGCGGCAGCTGGCGCTGCCGCACTCCAGAGTTCAGCTACCCTGACGCACGATGAAGAAACTGCTGATCGCCGTTGTCGCCATCGCGCTCCTCGTCTGGGTCATCTCCTGGTTCCGGGCTCCGGCCGCCGTGGCCACCTCCGCCGCGAAGACGTGGCCGGGGGGAATGGGGACGCTCGACTCCGCCGCCGGACGGGTGAAGCTGCTGCAGGCGAACGAGGCCTCGAAGAAGCTGGCGGCGCTCGGCAAGGCGTTGCCGAAGAGCGAGGCCGTCGACGAGTTCGTGGCGCGCGAGGTCGCGCGGGGCGAGCTCACCATCGGCGAGCCGCCGGCCCTCCCCGACCTCTCCCCCATCCGCGAGCTGCTGGAGCGCGAGCCGATGGTCTGGACGTACAGCCTCGAAGTCGGCGACGCCGGCACCTCGGAGACGCGCGCGATGCAGTTGACGGTGGCGCGGGCGCTCGTCGCCAGCGCGCTGGCCAAAGCGCGCATCCACGATTCCACGGCCTGGGAGGACCTGCACGCCGTCTGGACGCTCGCCCGCTCGCTGGACGGCCATCCGCAGATGATGATGCAGACCGCCGCGCTGACGATGGCCCGGATGATCAACGCGGTCGCCTGGAAAATGCCGCTGCCCGCGCCGGCGTGGCTCGGCGAGCTGCAGGAGCGCGACCCCGTGCGGCCGCTGCTCCAGGCGTTCCAGTACCAGACGTACTCGTACTGGCAGGACGGCTCGTCGATGTTTCCGACGAAGATGCTCGCCACGTCGGTCGAGCACGATCGCGCGATCGCCGAAGCGGTGTTCAACGCCACCGCCTGCGATGTGAACGTGCCCGTGAACAAGCTGGGGACGGACCTGACCTCCGTCTGGCGGCGCGCGTTCCGCTATCGCGCCGAGCGCGAGGCCACGGCCAACGCGCTGCGCGTGCGCCAGGGGAAGGCGATCGAGACCGCCTCGCGCTGCAGCGACGGCGCCTGGACCTTCGACGGGACGACGCTGCGCTTCAGTCGCGAGCTCGCCACTCCCCCGCCCGACCGGCCGATGCCGCTGGTGTTGCGGATCCAATCCTAAGCAGACCACACTGACTTCGCCAACGGATGCGGACCGCCGGCGTCCTCGCCGGCTGTCGTGGCGGCGTCCCGCGCCGCCACTCCCCCGCCCAGGGCGCAGGCGCGGGACGCCTGCGCGACAGCCGGCGAGGACGCCG
>DASPMO010000191.1:0-21422 GCA_035627015.1 Thermoanaerobaculia bacterium
GTAGATCCGGTCGTCGCCGGTCTGGGAGACGTAGTAGCCGGTCAGCGTCGCGGCCAGGCAGTTGCCGCTGCAAAGACCGCCGTTCGAGTTGAGCATGATCGTCGCGGGGGCCGAGCCGCGCACGGCCGCGGAGGTCGTGGAGCTGGAGCTGATGATGCCCCAGGCGCGGATGGCGCCGACGACCGCGGTCACGCCGCCGTCACCGTCGGTAATGGTCGCATTGCCGCGGTAGTACGTGCGCACCGAGATCGGCGTCGTCGACCAGCGGCGGCGCGGCGAGAGGAGCGTGTAGGCCATCACCGGCTCGGCGGAGGCGATGACGAAGATGGCGGAAAGGACGAGCGAGAGAATGGATGATTTCTTCATGGTTTCTTCTCCTCGTTACCGGCGCTTGCTGATGTCCACGAAACGGCCGCCGGCGCGGGCGTCGACGACCATCTGCTCGAATTCGTCCATGGTGATGCCGGCCGGCTCGTCGACGGCGTCGAGCATCACGGTGCCGGGATGATTGCGGTCGCTCTTCTCGAGACGCTCCTCACCCTGCTTGACCGGGTCCTCGATCAGGACCTCGCGGTTGAATCCCTTCTTCACCAGGTACTTGCCCTGGTTGTAGGCATGGATGCGGTACTCGGCGGAGTCGTCCCAGCGCGCGAGCATGAGCACGACTTCTTCACCCGAGCGGATGACCGGGAAGCCGATCGCTTCCTGGGTGTAGCCGTCGACGGTGCCGCCGACCTCGCGGATCACGAGCGTGTCCGGACCGGTCGCCTCGCCGATGTACCGGCTGACGCGCACCGTGGCGTACGTGAAGATGACCTCGTGGGAGTCATCCCACGCGCTCCACGTATTCTCCACCGTGCCGCGCACGATCAACGACGCCTCGCGGGCGACCGTGTCGAACGGCTGGTTGATGAACTGCGACGCCGAGAGCGGAAGGGCCACGATCAACAACAGCGTTACCAGAGAGAGAGATCTACGCATTCGTTCCTCCTCCTGAATTTTTGGACGGACCGCTCTACTCCAATCGGCACACCAACCGCGCGCGTCACGCGCCAACGCCGCGCAACCCGCTGAGGCTGCAGCGGGTTGCCCGTTCCGGCGTTCCGTACGTGCGGCAAGGAGGCATGGTCAAAGGTTGCGCACGCGGAAGGATTTTGACCCGTGGGCGGTCGCCGCATTGACCCGGCCGTGTGTTACGTTCCGCTCATGGACCCGACCTATGTCTCCATCAGCCGCTTCCGCGTCCGCAACGGAATGGAAGACGACGTCGCCGGCGCGTTTCGCGCGCGGCCGCACCTCGTCGACCACGCCCCCGGATTCGTGCGGATGGAAGTCCTCTCCCCCGCCGAAGACGCCTCCGAGTTCTGGCTGGTCACGTACTGGTCGGACGAGGAGAGCTTCCGCACCTGGCACCGGGGGCACACGTTCCGCGAGTCCCACGCCTACATTCCGAAAGGATTGAAGCTCGATCCCGCGGCCACGGAGCTGCGCGGGTTCCGCTTCGTCGCCTCATGACCGCCGCCGATTCCATCCGCTCCCGCCTCGACGAGCTGGCGCTGGAGATCACGAGCCAGCACGAGCTCTCCGACCGCATCGGCTCCCTGGGGCGGCAGCGCTGTCTCGAGGACGCCCGCTTCCACCTGCAATACCTGGCCGTGGCCCTGGAGGCGAACAGCGCGGCGATGTTCCTCGATTACATCGGCTGGACGAAGGTCGTGCTGGCGAAACGCAATGTCGGCGAGCGCGATCTGGCAGACAACCTCGCGGTCACCGCGCGCGTGCTGCACGACGTGCCGGAGGCGACGGGCGTGCTGCATATGGCCATCGAGGAGCTGCCGTCGATGTCCGACGACGTGGCCTCGATGCTCGACCCGCGGGCGCCGCTCTGGGCCGTGGCCTCGGACTACCTGGCCGCGCTCCTCGGCGGAAACCGCCGCGCGGCGCTGCAACTGGTCACCAGAGCGCTCGACGACGGCTCGACCCTCCGCGACGTCTACCGCCACGTCTTCGAGCCGGTGCAGCAGGAAATCGGCCGGCTCTGGCAGCTCAACCAGGTCAGCGTGGCGCAGGAGCATTTCTCCACCGCCGCCTCGCAGCACATCATGACCCAGCTCTACGCGCGCGTCTTCGCCGGCGAGCGCACCGGCCGCCGGGCGGTCTCGATGTGCGTCGGCGGCGAGCTGCACGAGATCGGGCTGCGCATCGTCACGGACCTGCTGGAGCTGGAAGGATGGCAGACGTGGTACCTCGGGGCGAGCGTGCCGCCCGCCGCGGCGGTGCAGCTGTGCGTCGAGCGGCAGGCGGACGCGCTGCTGGTCTCGGCCACCCTGCCGCCGCACATCGCCTCGGTGGCCGAGGTGGTGCGGCTCTTCAAGTCGCGCCGCGAGCTGAGCGGGGCGAGGGTGATCGTGGGAGGACGCGCGTTCCGCACCGCACCGGATCTTTGGAATAGGATCGGTGCCGATGCATACGCCTCCAGCGCCGACGAATGCCTGGAACTTCTCCGCGCCTGACGGGCTGGCCCTGGTCTGCCTGCCCGACGGCACGGTGCAGCGCGTCGCCCGGGCCATGCTGGAAGGGGCCCCGGTCGCGGCGTCGCTGTGCGACTCGGTGGAGCCCTCCTCGCTGGAGGCCTGCCGCCTCTTCCTCCGCGGCGTGGCGCGCGGCGGCTTCGCCCGCTCCACACCGCTGCGCATCGGCACGCGCGACGTGCACTTCTTCGGACTGCGCGCCGGCGAGACCTTCCTCGTGGCCGGCGTCATCGATCCCGCCACGGCCGCGGCGTTCGCGGAGTCGGTGGACGGCTTCGCCGCGCTGACGGCCGAGATCCGCCGCACGCACTCGACGTACCACCTTTATGAAGAGCTGGCGCTGGTCAACAACGAGCTGGTGACGGCGCAGCGCGAGCTGGCCCGCACGGTAGCGGAGCTGCAGCGGCTGAACGCCTTCAAGGACGAGCTGCTGGGCATGGCCGCCCACGACCTGCGCAATCCGCTCAGCGCCAACGCGGCCTTCATCCGCTTCCTGCTGCACGACTCGGAGGGGATGAGCGACGACAACCGCACGCTGCTCGACCGCCTGCAGACGAACAGCGAGTACATGCTGCGGCTGGTGGAGAGCGTGCTCGATTTCGCGGCCATCCAGTCGGGCCACGTGCGGCTGATGGCGGAGGACACGGCGCTGGAGGAGATCGCCGCGGGTGTGGTGGAGACGATGCGCATCATCGCCGAGGGGAAAGGGGTGGCGGTCGCCTGCACGGTGGAGGATGCGCTGCCGCGCCTCCGCCTCGACCGCATCAAGATCTCCCAGGCGCTGCAGAACCTGGTCGCGAACGCGGTGCAGTACGCGCCGTCCGGGACGACGGTGGACGTCCGCCTCCGCACGTGCCCGGGCGGGGTGGAGGTGGAAGTCGAGGACCGCGGCCCCGGCATCTCGCCGGAGGATCTGCCGCAGCTCTTCAAGCCATTCACCCGCCTCTCGACGGTGACGCTGACCAGGCAACGCAGCGTGGGCCTCGGCCTGGCCATCACGAGACGGCTGGTGGAAGCCCACGGCGGCACGATCGACGTGCGCAGCGCTGTGGGAAAGGGGTCGGTGTTCACGGTGCGGCTGAAAGCGTAGTGGGTTATCGGTTGTCGGTTGTCAGTTGTCTGTGAGGGATCGCTTCGACGCAACGGCAGAGACAACCGACAACTGACAACCGACAACAGCCTTACGTGTTGTCGTCGCCCGACGGTCCGTAGATCGACGGCACCTTTCCGCCCATCGGACGGATGTAGGCGCTGAGCTGGCCGCGGTGGTGGACCATGTCGAACAGATAGCCCCAGGCCATCCCTTCGACCGTCGTCTCCCACGCCACCTGGTCGCCCATGTAGAACTTCGCCTTGCCGCCCCACCGCTCCTCGTCGAGACTCTTCACGCGCTCGAGGGCCTGGCCGGCGTGGTGCTCGAAGTCCGCCGCGATCTCGTCGCACGTCGACGGCGGCTCTCCCGCGGCGTAATGAATCTCCCCTTTCTCGAACAGTTCCGCGAGATGCGCCATCTCGGAGGCGAGCTGCGTGGCCAGCGAGCCGGCGCCGGCGCTGCGCTCGTGCGGCTTGTAATCGAGCCGGTCGCTGGGACACGCGCGGATCACGCGCAGGAACGCCGGCACCTCGGAGGCGAGCCGTTTGGCAAAGAATTCTCTGGTCGACATGCGCGAGATCATTACATGAACGCGCGCAGCAAGTCCTCCCGCGCCGGCACCCCGCGCACGATTCCGCCCGGCCAGCGTCGGTTTCTCCACCTCGTAGAGCATCAGCGTTCCTCCGCAACGCAAACGTAGGGCGGGCTTCAGCCCGCCTCCCCCGGGGGAGGCGGGCTGAAGCCCGCCCTACGTGATGAGTGACGCGATGTTCCGCGAATGTGGTTCGCCGCTTCCCGCAACTGGCGGTCAGCGACGCACAGGCTGGCTCGACTCATTCATTGCTTCGCCGGAGCGATCCGGCTCTGGCGCTCAGAGCTGCGTTGCTCGTTTGGAGCTGTCGATTGCTTCGCCCGACCTTTTCGGCGCTGGCGCTCAGCGCCGCGTTGCTCGTTTGGAGCTGTCGATTGCTTGGCCCGACCTTTTCGGCAGTGGCGCTCAGCGCCGCGTTGCTCGTTTGGAGCTGTCGATTGCTTGGTCCGCCCTTTTCGGCGCTGGCGCTCAGCGCCGCGTTGCTCGTTTGGAGCTGTCGGTTGCTTGGCCCGGCCTCGTTCGGCTCTGGCGCTCAGAGCTGCGTTGCTCGTTGGGAGCTGTCGATTGCTTCGCCCGACCTTTTCGGCGCTGGCGCTCAGTACAGCCCAACCCCTTCAATGCACCCGCACCGTCGCCACCACCGATTCGTTCCCCTTCTGCCCCATCCCCGAGCTGTTCTGGGTGAACTCGTAGCGGGCGCGGACGAGGCGGTCGGCGGCGCGGGCGAGATGCCAGCTCTTCTTCTCGCTCACCTCTCCCTTGAGGAAGAGGAACGAGAACTTCGCGCCAAACAGATGCTCGACCGCCAGCGGCACGTTCTCGGAGTCGAGCCAGAGCGTCACCTTGTTCTCGGCCACCTTCATCTTCCCCGCGTCGTCGGGGTCGATGCGGTCGGCGGCGCGGAGGATGAGCACGCGCGCGGGCTTGCCGGCCCAGGTGCCGGCGGCGTCGGAGACGAGCTTCGCGCCGTCGATGAGGCGCACGATGGCGGGGGCGAAGTCGAGCGCGTCGGCGGCTTCGACGGCGTTGATCTCGCGCAGCGCGCTGGCCACCGGCGTGTTGAGCTTCGGGTTGCGGTCGCGGGCCTCGCGCTCGCGCGCGATCTGGTCCAGGAGAGGGCGGCCGACGACGATGTGGTAGCCGCCGGAGCCGGCCTCGAGGTCGACGGCGATCTTGCCGCTGAAGTTGTCGTTGCCGAACTTCCCCTCATTTTTCACGGTGCGCTGCAGCTCGTACGTCGCGCGGACGGTGTCGCGCGCGGAGAAGCGGCCGAGGGCGGCGCGGACGTCGCCGATCGGATCGGCGGAGAGAGAGGTCGCGGCGAGGAGGACGAGGGGCAGGAACCGGGTGGCATTCATCACGGAGCATTATCAACACGGACGGCATACGCTCTCATTTCGAGCGAGGCGTATGCCGTCGGCGCGCAGGAACACCTCACCTCGTGGCAAGGTGGGCCATGATGCGCGTGGGGCTGTTGGAGATCACGGTCAGCTCGCGCTGCCACGTCTCATATTTCGGGTGACGCAGCTCGATCGGGTGCTCGCCGGGCATGAGGCGGGCCACCATCGGCGTCGTGCCGACGAACTTTCCTTCGATGTAGACCTCGGCGGAATCGGGACGCGACTCGATGGCCACGTTGACGCTGTCAGCGGCGACGGGCCTCGGCCTGGCGGATGGGACGGGAGCGGCGGTGGTGCAGGCGAGCGCGAACAGCAGGAGCAGAGCAGACAACTTCTTCATCGGGGGGGTTCCTCTCGTTCAGTCGTTTGCGCGCGCACCTACTGGGACGAGAGCCCGGAATGAAAGTTACACGCCGAACTGGCGGAGGTGATGATCGAGGTGGCGATACGTCAGCACGCCCCAGCCGCGGCGCCCGAGGTTGCCGAAGGCGGGATGCGGCGGCCACTCCGGGTGCGCAGCGCGCTCGCCGAACAGCGCCGCGAGACGCACCAGCTCGCGCTTGCTCTCCTCGATCGAGCGGCGGTCGGAAGGCAGCAGCTCCGGCGCCGTGGGCACGCCCTTCGGGAACGGCAGCCAGTAGACGATCAACTGCCGCAGCGGCGGGAAGCGGATCGGCAGCTTCTTCGGTTTCGGCTGCGTCTCCCCGACGCCCATGCGCAGGCTCTCGACGAGATGCGCCAGCATCATCTCGGCGTTCATCTTTCCCCACCGCGGACGCGAGTCCATGGTGATGCGCTCCGCGCGCGCGAGGATCCCGCCGCGGGCGGCGGCATCGAAGAACGTTTTCATGGGCGCTCAGGATAACGCCTCCGTGCATAATCCGCGGCCTATGCAGAACCGCTGGACCGACACCGCCGACGACCCGATCGAGCAGCTCGTGACCCAGTCCCGCCTGGTGGGAATGGAAGAGGATCTCGTGCTCTGGGGCGGCGGGAACAACAGTGTGAAGGCATCCGCGACCGACCTCCTCGGCCGCCCGATCGAGGTCATGTACATCAAGAGCAGCGGCAGCGACATGAAGTCGATCGTGCCGAAGCAGTTCCCGGGCGTGCGCCTCGACTACATCGCGCCGCTGCGCGCGCGCGATGAGGACATGACCGACCAGGAGATGGTCGACTACCTGGCCAGGTGCCTGATCGATCCGGCCAGCGCGCGCCCGTCGATCGAGACGCTGCTGCACGCCTTTCTCCCGGCCGCGGCCGTGCTGCACACGCACGCGGACGCGATCCTCTCGCTGACCAACACGCGCGGGCGCGAGGCGACCGTGCGCGCGTGCTTCGGCGACGACGTGATCGTCGTGCCGTACCGCCGGCCGGGGTTCCGGCTCTCCCGCGATGTGGCGGATGCGTTCGACGCGCAGCCTGCGGCTTCGGGACTGGTGCTGATGAATCACGGGCTGATCACGTGGGGGGCCTCAGTAAGGGAGGCGTACGAGCGCCACATCGAGCTGGTGACGCGGGCGGAGGAGTTCTCGAGTCAACGTAGGTCGGGCTTCAGCCCGACCGGTCGGGCTGAAGCCCGACCTACGTTGATTCGCGGCGCCCTCGGGGGGCGCATCCTCGAATATGACGACTCGCCGGAGACGCTCGAGTTTCTCGCCCGCGAGGACGCCTCGCGCATCACGCAGATCGGGCCGGCCACGCCGGACCATCTGCTCTACACCAAACGCCATCCGCTCTTCCTGAACGCGGATGACGACGTGAGCGCGAAGCTGAGTGAATGGCAGTCCCGCTACCAGGCACACTACGCCGCGCATCCGAGCGAGTTCGCGATGCTCGAGCCGATGCCGCGCATCGTGCTGATGCCGGGCGCCGGGATGTGGACGGCGGGAAAGGACGCGCGCGCGGCGCGCATCGTCCGCGACATCTATCGCCACACCATGCGCATCCTGGCCGCGGCGGAGTCGCTCGGCGGCTACGAGACGCTCGACGACCACGACGCCTTCCACGCCGAGTACTGGCCGCTCGAGCTCTACAAGCTGACGCTGCTGCCGAAGGAGAAGGAGCTGGCGTCGAAGGTCGCGCTGATCACCGGCGCGGCCAGCGGCATCGGGCGCGCCTGCGCGGAGCGGTTCGCCGAGGAGGGGGCGCACGTGGTCGTCACCGACGTCGACCTTCCGCTGGCGGAGGAAGTGGCGCAGGGCATCGTCAGGAAGCACGGGCTGCGGCGCGCGATCGCGTTGCGCCTCGACGTCGCCTCCGAGGAGGACGTGGAGCGCGCGTTCGCCGCCACGGTGCGCGAGTACGGCGGCGTCGACGTGATCGTCAGCAACGCCGGCATCTCCTCGTTCGGCACGCTGGACACGCTGGAGACGAAAGAATGGGACCGCGCCTTCGCCGTCAACGCGCGCGGCCACTTCCTCGTGGCCCGCGCCGCGATCCGGGTCATGAAGGAGCAGGGCCTGGGCGGCTCGATCGTCTTCAACGCCTCGAAGAACGTCACCGCGCCGGGGAAGGAGTTCGGCGCGTACAGCGTGAGCAAGGCGGCCGAGGCCCAGTTGTGCCGGATCGTGGCGCTGGAGGGTGGGGAGCACGGCATCCGCGCGAACATGCTCAATCCCGACGCCATCTTCGGCGGCTCGCGCTTCTGGAGCGAGGAGATGCGCAGCATGCGCGCGCAGGCATACGGCGTCGACACGTCCCGCCTGCCGGAGTTCTACCGCAACCGCACGCTGCTCAAGGTCGAGGTGACGGCGGACGACGTGGCCGAGGCGGCGCTGTTCCTGGCCGGCCCGCGCTCGGCCAAAACCACCGGGGCGATGCTGCCGGTAGACGGCGGCGTCAAGGAAGCCTTCCCCCGGTAATCTGGAGTGCGGCAGCGCCAGCTGCCGCTCTCGATGCGGGAGGCGCCAGCCTCCCGCCCCGCCGCAGCTGGCGCTGCGGCATTGAGAGCGGCAGCTGGCGCTGCCGCACTCCAGATTAGAGTCGTGTCAACGCGAGCATGGTGATGTCATCGCCCGGCGGCGCATCCCCCACATACCCGCGCACGTACTCCTCGATCGTGCTCAGGATGTGCGGGGCGGGGGTGCCGTGCAGGGTCGTCACGAGCTGCGCCACGGGGTCGAGGCCGAGCTGCTCCTCGGCCGCGTTCTCGGCCTCGGTCACCCCATCGGTGAAAAGCACGATCGAATCGCCCGGGCCGAGGGAGAGACGCTGGTTGCGGTACGTCGCGTGGGCGAAGAGCCCCACCACCATGTCCGTCGTCTTGAGCTGCTCCACGCCGTTGCGGGAGATCACCAGCGGCGCCACGTGTCCCGCGTTCGCGAACTCCACCTCCCCGCTCCGGGGATCGAGCACTCCCGCGACCAGCGTGATGAACTTGTTCGGCGTGGTCTTCGGCGCGAGCGTGGCGTTGAGATCCGCCACCAGGCCGGCCGGCGACGGATCGGTGCGCGTGAAGATCGAGAACGCCGTGGCCACGCTCGACATCACCAGCGCCGCGGTGATCCCCTTCCCGCTCACGTCGGCGATGATGAAGTAGATGCGGCCGTCGGGGCGCACCACCACGTCGTAGTAGTCGCCGCTCACCGAGCGCGCCGGCACGTTCGAGCCGGCGAACGTGTAGCCGTCGATGGCCGGGAGCTGCGCCGGGAGGAGGCGGCTCTGGATCGTGTACGCCGTGCGCAGCTCCTCGTCGAGGCGTGCCTTGAGGATCGCTTCCTCGCGCAGGCGCGTCGTCTCCAGCTTCACCGCGGCGAAGCGGGCGATCTGCGCGATGAGGTGCACGTCGTCGTGCGTGACCGCGCCGCGCTGCGCCTGGAAGTCGAGATAGAGCACGCCCAGGACCGCCTCGCCGACGATGAGCGGCGCGCAGACGGCCGAGCGGATGTTCTGCGCCACGATCGACTGCGCGCGGGCCAGCTTGTCGTCCTGCGAGGTGTCGACGAACGACACCACGTTGCGCCCCTCCACCACCTCGCCGAGGAGCGTCTTGGAGATGAAGAGGTCCGTCGAGTCGTCGGCCGTGCTGCGGCGGAGATGCACGTCGCGGAACGTCTCGCCGTCCGCGCCGAAGAGCGCCAGCGCGGCGCGCGACGGCTGCAGCAGCTCGACCACGCGGTCGAGGATGAACTCGAAGACGTCGTTCATCGAGCGGTCGTCGATGAACTGCACCGCCAGCGAGGCCAGGACGCCGGTGCGCGCGCGCTCGTCGACCTCGCGGATGGGAATGGCCAGGTTCTTGGCCTGCGAGTCGCTGTCGAGCGCGATGATCTTCGATGCGCTCGAACCGAGCTCGCCGGCCTCGAAGATCACCTCGCTGTCGCCGAGGGCGATGCGGTCGCCCGGATGGAGCGGCACCGGGGCGATGATGCGCGTGCCGTTGAGCAGCGTGCCGTTGACGCTGCCGCAGTCGCGCACCTGCCAGGAGTCCGCGTCGAAGACGATCTCCGCGTGGCGGCGCGAGAGGTAGCGGTCCTTGATCGGCACCGTGCACTCGGTGGCGCGGCCGAGGGTGATCACCGGCCCCTGCGCACTGACTTTGATCGGCGCGAGGTTCGGCTGGAGGACTGTCAGGCGAATGGGGCCCATGGAGGGGGGTGATTGTAATGGGACCGATGTATCGTTGCGCCCCCATGCGTTTTCTCTCCCTCTGGCTGCCGGTCGTGCTCTGGGCCGCGCTCATTCTCTCCGCCGCGAACGATCAGTTCTCCGACAAGAAAACCGAAGGGTGGCTGGACCGTCTCTTCGGACGCGTGCGTCCCGAGATCAACGCGCTGATGCGCAAGTCCGCGCACGTGGCCGAGTACGCGGTGCTGTCGCTGCTGGCCTGGCGCGCGCGGCGCACCTGGGTCACGCCGCTGCTGATCTGCCTCGCCGTCGCCTGCGCCGACGAGACCCTTCAGGCCATGACCGTCACGCGCACCGGCTCGCCCGCGGACGTGGCCCTGGACATGTGCGGCGCGGTGGGGGCGCTCATCGCCGTTCCTGGAGCGCGCGCACGACTCGTGTCACGACTGCGCGCGGACTGACCCGCAGCGACTGCACGCCGAGCTTGTTCTTGATCCCGGGGACGATCACCCGCTGCCCGCGCATCATCCCGCGATAGCCGGCGCGCGCGACTTCCATCGACGGCACCGGCTTCATCACCTTCAGCAGCGCCTCGCTGCCGAGGTTGGCCGTCTTCTGGAACCCGGTGGCCGTCGGCCCGGGACAGAGCGCGGAGACGGTCACGCCCGTCCCGCGCAGTTCCTCCGCGATGGCCTCGGAGAACGACAGCACGTACGCCTTCGAGGCGTAGTAGACCGCCATGAGCGGCCCCGGCTGGAACGCGGCCGTGGAGGCGACGTTGAGGATGCGCCCCCGTTTCCGCTCCACCATCTGCGGGAGGAAGAGCTTCGTGAGATGGGTCAGCGCGACGACGTTGACCTGCAGGATCTCCAGCTCGGTGCGCGCCGGCGTCTCGGCGAACAGGCCGCTGATGCCGAGGCCGGCGTTGTTCACCAGCACGTCGATCGGCGGCGCCGCCGCGAACACCTCGCGCGGCGCCTCGGGACGGGCCAGGTCGGCCACGATCACGTGCGCGGAGATGTGGTGCTTCGACTCCAGCTCCGCCGCCAGCGCGCGCAGTTTCCCCTCGCTCCGCGCCACCAGCACGACGTCGTGACCGTTCTGTGCGAAGAGATGCGCGAGGTCGAGTCCGATGCCGGAGGAGGGGCCGGTGATCAATGCGGTGAGCTTCACGAGGCTCATGGTCTCACAGGCTCATAGGCTCACAGGCTCATAGGCTCACAGGGGGGCCGACTCTCCTATGAGCCTATGTACCTATGAGCCTATGCGCCTAGAATCTCCGCCGCCATGCTCAAACGCCCCCTCCTCCTCTTCTTCCTCCTCCTCCTCGCCACCGCGGCGCTCGCCGAGCGCACGCCGCTCACGCACGAGACGCTATATCTAATGAAGCGCGTCGGCGCCCCCTCGGTCAGTCCCGACGGCAAATGGGTCGTCTTCTCCGTGACCGAGCCGTCGTACGACGAGAAGGAAGTCGTCAACGACCTCTGGCTCGCGCCGGTGGACGGCAGCGCGAAGCCGCGCAAGATCACTTCGATGAAAGCCGGCGAGAGTGGTCCGGCGTGGTCGCCCGACAGCCGCCGCATCGCCTTCTCCGCGAAGCGCGACGCCGACGAGCAGAGCCAGATCTACATCCTCGACCTCGGCGGCGGCGAGGCGCAGCGCGTGACGAACCTCTCCACGGGTGCGCGCGCGCCGAAGTTCAGCCCCGACGGGCGGCGCCTCCTCTTCGTCAGCACGACGTATCCCGGCGCGCTGGACGACGAGGCCAACAAGAAAGCGGCGAAGGAAGAGAAAGACCGCAAGTTCAAGGTGCGGATCTACGACTCCTTCCCCATCCGCGCCTGGGACCGCTGGCTGGACGAGAAGGAGCCGCACGTCTTCGTGCAGTCGCTCGATCCCGGCGCGACGCCGAAAGACCTGCTGGCCGGCACGAAGCTCGTGGCGGAAGCCGGCTTCGCCGGAACCGGCGGCGGCTCGGGAAGCGAGACGATCAGCGGGGAATGGTCGCCGGACGGGCAGTGGATCGTCTTCTCCGCCACGACGGGGCGCAACACGAGCGCGTACGCGGAAACGGAGTACGCGCTGTATCGCGTCAGCGCCGCGGGCGGGGAGCCTGAGCGCATCGCCTCCGGGCGCGGCTCGTACGGCAGCCCCTCCTTCAGCCCCGACGGCAAGACGCTGTACGCGACCTGGGAGCCGAACAACGGCAAGACCTACAACCTGAGCGGCCTGGCGGCCTTCGACTGGCCGTCCATGAAGAACGAGCGGCAGAACCTCATCCAGACCGACCGCTCCATCGGCGACTACGCCATCAGCAACGACGGCAAGACCATCTACTTCACCGCCGAGGACTCCGGGCTGGTGAAGCTCTTCTCCGCCCCGGCGGCCGGCGGCGCGGCGAAACTGTTCATCGACCCGCAGCGCGGCGGCTACAGCGGGATCGCCTTCGCCGAGGGAGCGCCGGTGATGGTCGCGCAGTGGGGCTCGTCGGTCGATCCGTCGGAAGTCGTCCGCATCGACCTGGCGAACAAAAAGCACACGAACCTGACCACCTTCAACGTCGAGCAGGCGCGCACCCTCGACTGGGACCCGCCGCAGCACTTCTGGTTCACCTCCAAGCGCGGGCGGAAGATCCACAACATGATCGTCACGCCGGCGAACTTCGACCCGTCGAAGAAATACCCGCTCTTCGTGCTGATCCACGGCGGCGCGCACAGCATGTGGAGCGACTCCATCACGCTCCGCTGGAACTATCACCTGCTGGCCAAGCCGGGCTACGTGCTGCTGCTGACGAACTACACGGGCTCGACCGGCTTCGGCGCGGAGTTCGCGCAGGCCATCCAGGGCGATCCGCTGCGCGGGCCCGCCGAGGAATTGATGGAGGCGGCGGACGCGGCCATCGCCAGGTATCCGTTCATCGACGCCTCGCGCCAGGTCGCCGGCGGCGCGAGCTACGGCGGCCACCTCGCCAACGCGCTGGAGGCATGGTCGGGCACTCGCTTCAAGGCGCTCATCAGCCACGCCGGCCTCGTGAATCTGGAGACGCAGTGGGGCACCTCGGACGTGATGTACGGCCGCGAGCTGGCCATGAACGGCCCGGTCTGGGAGCAGAACGAGGCCTGGCGCACGCAGAACCCGGTGCGCTTCGCGGCGAACTTCAAGACGCCGATGCTCCTCTCGATCGGCGAGCGCGACTACCGCGTGCCGCTCAACAACACCCTGGAGATGTGGGCGCTCCTGCAGCGCCTCAGAGTCCCGAGCCGCCTGCTGGTCTGGCCGGAGGAGAACCACTGGATCCTGAATCCGGAGAATTCGCGGGTGTTTTACCGGGAAGTCGATGAATGGTTGCGGCGCTGGGTCACCCCGGGGCCGATGTAGGGCGGGCTTCAGCCCGCCTCTCTGTTGCTGGTTGCTGTGTTGCTGGTTCAAGGCGGTTCTTCGCGACCGGCCCGTAACCACCTTGAACCAGCAACCAGCAACCCAGCAACTACAATCGCCTCATGAAACGGATCCTCCCGATCGCGTTGCTGGTGCTTGCCGCGCTATCCGCGCACGCCAAGCTCACCTTCATCGAAAACGACTACGCGGCCGCCGTGGCCCGCGCGAAAGCGAAGGACGTCCCGATCTTCGTCGACGCGTGGGCCCCGTGGTGACACACCTGCCGCTCGATGAAGGCCTACGTCTTCACGGACAAAGGCCTCGAGCGGTACGCCGGACGGTTCGTCTGGCTCAGCATCAACACCGAGGACGCGAAGAACGCGGCCTTCCTGAAGCGCTATCCCATCCCGGCGCTGCCGACCATGCTCGTGCTGGACGCGAAGCGGGACACGGTCGCGCTGCGCTACGTCGGCGGCGCCACCGTGCCGCAGCTCGAGAAGCTCCTCACCGACGCGGAGAAGACGTATCGCGCGAAGTCGCGGTCGACGTCCGACACGCTGCTGGCGAAGGGGGACCGGCTGGCCACCGAGGGAAAGCAGGCCGACGCGGCCAAGGCGTATGACGAGGCCATCGCCTCGGCCTCGAAGTCGTGGAAGAAGCTCGGGCGTACGGCGGAGTCGCTCCTCTTCGCGCTGTCGATGGCGGGGGAGAACGAGCGCTGCGCGCAGCGCGCCCTCGCCCTCTACCCGCGCGTGAAGGGCTCCGCCTCGGCGGCGAACGTGTCGTCGATCGGGCTGTCGTGCGCCGTGGCGCTCGACAAGGCGCACGCGAGCCGCGTCGAGTGGATGCGGAAGCTCGAGGAGGCGACGCAGGAAGTCTTCGACGACCGGAAGATCGTCATGTCGGACGACGACCGCTCCGGGCTGTACCTCGCCCTCATCGACGCGCGCGATGCCGCGGGCGACGACGAGGAAGTGGTGCGGCTGAAGCACGAGTGGTCCGCGTTCCTCGAGGACGCGGCCGCGCGGGCGAAGACGCCCGAGCAGCGCACGGTCTACGACTCGCACCGCCTCTCCGCCTACCTCGATCTCGGCACGCCGGAGAAGGCCATCCCGATGCTCGAGCAGTCCGAGCGCGACTTTCCCGACGACTACAACCCGCCCGCCCGCCTCGCCCTCGCCTACAAGGCGATGAAACAGTACGACGAGGCGCTGGCCGCGTCGGACCGCGCCCTGGCCCGCGTCTACGGCCCGCGGAAGATCACCGTGCTCCAGGCCCGCGCCGACATCTACGTCGCCAAAGGGGATGCGAAGGCGGCGAAGGAGACCATCCAGCAGGCCCTCGAGGTGGCGAAGTCACTGCCCGAGGGACAGCGGAGCGAGCGGAGGATCGCGTCGCTGGAGAAGAGACTGGCGGGAATGTAGGGCGGGCTTCAGCCCGCCCATAGACGGGCTGAAGCCCGTCCTACGTAGAAAATGGTGCGAGCCGCGTTTCCGCGGCTCGCTTAATGGGTCCGGCCCGAGAGTCGACGCTAGGACGGCTTGTGGGTAGCCGTGTGTTCAGTCGTGGGAGATCGAGAGAGAGAGATTCGCAGGCCCCGCGACTTGTCAGATCCGCTTCGGAGAGCTGCCAACCCCCACCGAACCCAGAAGCATCATACTGCATTCGGGACGGCGTGTCCACCTTTCCGTAAGGCAGGAGCGGAAAAGTTACTTCCGGAGCCTCAGACGGCGTGCAAAGTATCCCGCACCGATCAGTCCGACGGCCACGGCGGCGATGGCAAAGATGCGGGCGCTGCCGGCGAAAAGGTTCGGGTAACGCACCAGATTCAGGATCAGCACCCCGCTGACGATGAGGAAGAGGGCGATGCGCATGGCGTGGAGGATCGGAGCCGGCTTTCGAGTCCGGATCGTGTCGCTCCAGAGAATCCAGAGCATGACCGTCAGCGCGGCCAGGATCATCACCACCGGATTGAACGTCACAGCGTTTCGTACTCCGCCGGGGCATAGCCGAAGACGGCTTTCTTCCCCTTCAGCACGAGCGGACGGCGGATGAGGTTCGCGTCCTCGAGCATGAGCGCGATGGCTTCGCTCTTCGACAGTTTCTTCACGTCGAGGCCGCGGGCCTTATAGGCGGGGCTGCGCGTGCTGAGCACGGATTCGAGCCCGTACTCGTCGATGAGGCGTGAGAGGAGCTCGCGCGAGGGCGCTTCCTTCGCCAGATTGTGTTTGTCCAGTGCGAACCCCCGACCTTCCAGGTCGGCTACCGCCTTGCGGCAGCTGGTTCACGTCGGCTTGAGCCAGACCTCGAGCGTCTTCGTCATTTCTTGCGGACCCACCATGCGTCGGGATTGGCCGCCGCGGCGGCCGGCTTGGGCGGCGGCGCGGTGGCGTACTTCGGTGCGAGCTCGGCGATCATCTGCTGCACGTCGGGGGTGCAGGAGCCGCCGCACTGGCCGAGGGTGGCGGTGGTGCGCGTGGCGACCTGCGTCAGCGTGTGCGCCCCCTCGCGGATGGCCCGCTCGATCGTGCGGTATTTGATGTTGTTGCACCGGCAGACGGTCTTGAGACCGCGGATGGCCGGGTGCAGGGACTCGTTC
Source organism: Thermoanaerobaculia bacterium (assembly GCA_035627015.1). GTDB lineage: Bacteria > Acidobacteriota > Thermoanaerobaculia > Gp7-AA8 > Gp7-AA8 > QHVT01. Next base: position 16,163 of record DASPMO010000191.1, read on the forward strand.
TCATCCATTCCGCGGGCCCTTAACAGTTCCCGCGGGACCGGGCTTCCCCACCACCGGCTTGGGACGGGGAACGGAGCGCGGCAGCTTGAGCGCGGGCAGCGAGCGGGAGAGGGAGAAGGCCCCGCTGGCGGAGCGCTGTTTGCCGACCTTCGGGCTGCGCATTGCGCCATCGTAACCCACTCCCGTAGAATGCGCCCCGCTCGCGTGCGGCAGCCTGGAATTTCCCGATGCCGCCCGCGTTAGCGGCAGGCACGTGGGGCTGTAGCTCAGTTGGGAGAGCGCCTGAATGGCATTCAGGAGGTCATCGGTTCGATCCCGTTCAGCTCCACCAAAACTGACCCAAACCAGCGCGACCGAGAGGTCGCGCTTTTTGTTTGTCGCAGCTCGTATGATGATGCGGTGAGCGGTACAAAAGCGGATCGATCCGTCGATGCCACGCCCGATATCGACGAACGGGCACGGCTCCACCCCGGCCATGGCGACTACGCCAAAGAACGTCAGGAGATCTTTGCAGATCTCGAGCTCGAGAATTTGATCGTCTCGATCCGGCAGCAGGACACGGGATCGGCCGGCGACCAGTAGCGAGCCAGACTTTGTTCGTTCGCGCGAAGGCTCGTGTCGTCCGACCGCAACGCGTCGAGCGTACGCCGATCCAGCGAAAGATAGGACTGGCGGCACGGAGCACGACCTCGAGATTCGGCCGCTGCGGTTCGACGGTGACATTGAAACGCGCAAACCTCACTTCTTGATCAACTCTTCCTCTCCTTCGCGGAGATGCTCGTTTCAATGGAATACCGCAGGAGCGGGGGGGGGCCGGCACAGCAAGTCCCGGGCGAAATTGACCGGGTAAATTGCCGATGTTACGGTACGTCCAACATTCAATACATCTACAGGGGAGGCTCTCAGATGCGTCGTGCGGCTGTTGCTCTCTTCCTGCTGTTGGTGGTCTCGACTGCGCCGGTCGCGAGTGCTTGTCAGTACTGGCAATGCCGCGAGTCCGCAACGACAGCGACCTGCTACATGTTCTTCTGCAGTGGTAGCGCGTGCAATGACTCCATCTATGCGGCGCAATGCCCGGTGACCTGCGATCGATATCTGGGCTCCGGCGGTTGCTGGTGCGAGCCTCAAGGCATGTGCTACGACATCTGACCGCCATTCTACAAACCAGATCACCTTCCCAAGGGACGTCAAGATGACGCGGTGGAAAGCATTTGCTGGTCTGCTGCTGGTCTGCGGTACCGTGCGAGCAGCCGACGTGGCCGTGCGGGTGGCAGCCGCGGATGCCGCATGTCTCAGCGGTGCCAGAATCGTGGTCGCGCCGGAGGGTGGCGGCAAGCCGATCGGCGTCACCGTTCAGCCTGACAAGAGGACGTACGTCGTCGCGGTGCCGAACAGTGTCGCGGCAACAGTCGCCGTGGAATCCACCGCCTGTTGGGGAGACCGGCGGCACTGGTCACCCTACGAACGCGGCGAAACCGAGCTCGCTCTCCATCGCGCCGCAACCGTGACCGGTGCATTCAGCGGCGCGGGAGCCGGAACCGTGAAGGACCTCCGGGCGCAGGTGTTCCTGCGGAAGCCTCGCGGAGAGGGGAACGACGATCTGCTGCCGGCGCCTGGCCTTGGAAACTCCGCCTGCACGATCGTGAAGGGGAAGTGGCGTTGCATCGTGCCCGCGGATGTTCCGTTCGACCTCCGTCTCGACGCTTCCGGATTTGCGTCGTCGTTTTTCTGGGACGTCACTGCCTCGCCCGCCGGCGAGTCCTACGATCTCGGGGTGCAGGCGCTCGTCGCCGGAGCTGACATCGCCGGCTGGGTGGTCGGGCCGCGGGACGTCCCCCAGTCCGACGCCCGGGTCACCATTTATCCTCGCGAGGCCCAGCACACGGGTGCGCATGCCGCCGCGAGCCTGCGCACCGTTCGGACCAACCGGCGTGGTTTTTTTCAGGTCGCGGGGCTTCCGCCCGGCGCCTATCGCATCGTCTCCGAGGTACCCGGGCTCTCTCCGGCCGTCCTGCCCGAAATTACGCCGCGTACGGGCGAGTCGATCTCCCTGGCAGCGCCGATCCGTCACGCCCCCCCGGCAGAGCTCGAGGTGACGCTCGATCCGCCGACCGATGCCGGCGGGCGGCCGTGGACGGTGGAGGCGACCGAGGTCTCCGCCTTGTACCCGGGGCGCCGACCGGCTTCCGTGACGAAGACCGCGGGTGCAGATGGACGCTGGGTCACCCGTGGCCTGCGAGCGGATGCGTACGACATCAGAATCCGCGACGAAAAGGGATCGCTCGTGCAGCGTGCCAGCGTCGATCTGTTCGAGGGAGGACACTCGACCCTCGCCCTGACGGTCCACCAGATCGCAATCCGCGGCCTCGTACGATCGGGCGACACCCCCCTGGAGGGAGACATCCAGCTTTGGAATCAGGATCGCCGGATGGTTCTGGCCACGAGCGATGCGAATGGCCGGTTCGATGCAGTCCTGCCGGGTCCAGGAACCTGGCACCCCACGATCCTCTACCCGCTGGGCCCCTCGCCGGCACGAATCGCGGCGGAGCCGTTCGCGATTCCTGCCGACGCTCCGCCGGAGACGGTGCATCACGTCACGATCGAGCTGCCTGGCGGACGGATTCATGGCACGGTCGTCGATGCCGGCGACCGCCCCGGCCCCGCTGTCGTGCACGCATTCCGGGGAGAGAAACTCGTCGCCCAACAGCGGACGAACGACATCGGGCACTTCGATTTTGTCGGGCTGTCGCCTGGTACGTACCACCTCGACGCGCAGTCCGCGGCCGGGAGTACCACAGCCCCGGTTCCGATCGGGGTCGAGGACGAGGAGAGCCGCGAGGTGAAACTCGTCACCGAGCCGTATGTCCGGCTGAGCGGCTTCGTCGTGACGCCCGACGGCAGGCCGGCCAGTGGTGCCATCGTCAAGTTCTCGCCCGACGGAGTGTTCTGGGAACGGATCGTTGCGGATGTCCGCGGCTACTTCGCGCGCGACTTGAATCGCGGTTCGAAACAGGTACAGATCGTCGTGCTCACGTACGGGTTCCCGGCGACGCTGCTCTCGACGCCGCTCACCAGCGAACCGGTCCGCATCCGGCTGCGCGGAGACGGTGGCGTCGTCCGGTTTCGCACACCGGCCGTGTTGATGGGGCGTGGCGTGGCCGCACCCGCGCATGTCTTCAAGTTCGAATCGACGGCTCCGTTCAACGGCAGGATTTATCTCGAAACAGGCACATACACCGTATGCCCGACCATCGTCATCAATGACGCATGCCGGAGTCTCTCGGTCCAGCCGGCTTCCGAGCAGGATTGGGAGCTCGAAACGCCTGCGGGCGCGGGAGGCACGACATGAAGCATGTGGTCCTGATCGTGACGTTGTGGATCGCGACTACCGTCCACGCAGGATCAGTCCCCGCGCGGCCGACAACGGCGACGGACTCCAAACCGTGGCTCGGCATGTCCGTCCGCCCCTTCCGCGACCAGAACGGGGAGCGCATGCTGCACGTCGAGCGTGTGACCGCTGGCGGCCCTGGTGCACGCGCGGGAATGCTGCCCGGCGATATCATCACCCGAGTCAACGGCAATGCGCTGCAGCACGTCGACGATCTCGATTTTCTGACCTTCGTCGGCGCGCGCAAGCCGGGAGAGCGCCTCACGTTCCAAGTCGTTCGCACCGGCAGGTCACGGACGATCGTGGTGACAGTCGGCACGATGCCCGACTCCGCGCGCGCCGGTTGGGAACTGGCGTTACAGAATGCCCGGCGTGTCCGCGCGGCAACGCAACGGAAGCAATAACGGCCTCACCGACCTCACGCTTGGAGTCCACGACTTCACGTTTGGAGTTCGCGACTTCATCCTTGAAATCCGCGACTTCACGCTTGGAGTCCGGGCGATTCTCGTGCACGTCGATAGTCGTATGTCTCGCAATTCACGTTCCATTCGCGCATTCGCGATCTCTCGCGCAACGCCGACTCCGCTGACACTCAGATTCCGGTCGTGCGCGAAGACGAGATGTTCGACTCTCCCCTGACGCTCCTGAACGTACCCGCAGGGCCGCGCTTCCGGAGCATGCTCCGGCTTTATGCACTGCCCGACGTCGCCAATCCGGAAGTCGAGGTTCGTTATTACCGGCAGACGGATGAAGACCGCTCGCGCTTCGACGCACGATTGCTGCTGTTGCGGACAGAGCGCGTTCGCCTGCGCGCGCGTAGCGCCTCAGGCGAATACCAGTTCCACCCGGCGCTGGCGGAGATCGGCAACATCCAAGCGCTGCCCGAAGTCGCGGCGCTGATCGCATCTGGATCGAGATCGCTCCGGTCACGCCCGGTCTCCGATTCTGGGCGATGGTCTCGGTAACAAACAACGGCACTCAGGAAGTCACGATCATTTCGCCCGATCGCTAAAGCCGCGCCCCATCCTCGGATCTACAAAGCATCATTCGCGATTCAGATCGAAACCGCCATCACGCAGTTCGACGAGGCGTGACGGGCGTGTGGCTGCCGTTGGTGGAAGTGGTGATGGCGGTGACCGGCGTGTCGGCCAGCGACGCCGCCTGCAGCGCTCCAATCCGCCGCCCGCGGCAGCGGCAGGCACGCGGGGCTGTAGCTCAGTTGGGAGAGCGCCTGAATGGCATTCAGGAGGTCATCGGTTCGATCCCGTTCAGCTCCACTAAAAATCCGACAACTTACGCTGACGTGAGCGCTTCGCCCGCGGCGCCGACGCAGACGAACGCGCCCCAGAAGAACGGGTGCGCCGTCCGCGGGTCGTTGCGTACCGCCGTCTGCGCCGTCCGCAGCGCCTCCGACCGCCGCCCGCCGGCGAGAATCGCTTGGTAGAAGCGCACCATCAGCGTCCGCGTGGCCGCGTCCGGAATAGGCCACAACGTGGTGACGAGCGTTCGCGCACCGGCGAGCAGGAACGTCCGCCGCAGACCGTAGACGCCTTCGCTGGCCCGGACGTCGCCGAGGCCGGACTCGCACGCCGACAGCACGACGAGCTCCGTGCCGGCGAGATCGATCGAGAGGACGTCGCCAGCGAGGAGCATGCCGTTGCCCGCTTCCGGCGGAAGCGCGCGGCCCTGGATGGCGCTGTTCGCGCCGGCCAGCGCGAGGCCAGAGCGGAGCAGCGGATTCTCCGGCGGCGTGCGAAAGAGGGCGATGCCGGGCAATCCCTGCCGCGAGTCCGCGATGATTCCCCGCACGCCGGATCGGCTCCGCTGCGGATCGCGGAGAAAGAATCCGTGCGTGGCCAGATGGACAATGCG
>DASPMO010000192.1:0-19904 GCA_035627015.1 Thermoanaerobaculia bacterium
ACGGAGCACCGGCACGCCGCGGACTTCGAACCACTGATGGCCGTCTTCGCCGCGGATGCGGTATTCCTCGCGGAACGGCTGGCGCGACTGCTCGGCCTGCGACCACATCACGGCGGCGCGCTCGCGGTCGCCGGGGTGGACGCGCTCGAGCCACTCCAGCGGACGGTCGGGCGCGGCGCTCCAGATGGTCTGCCGCGTCGACGCCGCCACGGCCAGCGCCTTGTAGCGCGCCTCGCTGCGCGTCATCGCGTCGTACAGCCGGGCGTTGTCGATGCCCACCGCCGCCTGCGCCGCCAGCGCCACCACGATCTGCTCCTCGTTCTCGGTGAAGACGTTCTCCTCCTCGTGGCCGAAGAACAGCCCGCCGAGGACTTCGCCCGAGCGCGACACGACCGGTACGGCCAGGTAGCTCACCACCGGCAGGTGCCCGGCGGGCATGCCGTGGTACGGCGCGTTGCGGCCGTAGCGCGGGTCCTTGCGGATGTCGCCGCTGCGCACCACGCCGCTGCCGGTGAAGGTCGGCGCGAAGACCTCCGTGTTGCGCGGCATGGAGAACCGCTCGAAGGCGGCGCGGGGGACGCCGGAGATGGTGTACAGCGTGTACGACTCTCCCTCGGTGTTGATGACGTTGTAGAAGAACGCGCCGAACTGCGCGTTGGAGAGCTCGGTGGCGGCGTCGGTGACGGCCTGCACGAGCTTGTGCAGGTCGAGCTCCGCGGAGACGGTCCGCGCGGCCTCGGCAATGCGGTCGAACTTCGATTCCGAGAGCGCGGCGGCCACGATGTCCGCCAGCACGCGCGCGATGTCCGCTTCCTCGGGGGCGACCTCGCGCCGCCCGCGGAAGTAGCAGGCGATCGTGCCCGTGGCCTCGCCGCCGATGTGCAGCGGCAGGACGTAGATGGCGCGGATCCCCTCGGCCTCGTAGAACGCGCGCCGCTCCGCGACGAGCGGCCAGGCCAGGACGTCGCTCACCAGGAACGGGCCGTCGCGCAGGACGCTGTCGTTGCGGTGCTCGGCGATGGAGTGGTCGACGTAGTCGCGCGACAGCCCATCGCTGGCGAGGATGTGCCAGTGGGCCTCGCGCGTGTCGTAGCGCCAGATGGCGTAGGCGTCGGCCGGGATGAGCTCCGGCATCGCCGCGACCACGGCGCGCAGCGTCTCCCGCGTGGGACGGGAGCCACGCAGCAGCTCCGATACACGCGCGAGCGCGCCGAGTCGATCCAATGCGATCATGTCCATGACAGAACCTGCGCTCCGATCATGCAGCGACTATGCCCCATCCACGGCTCATCGTGACAGCCGCATTCGCCGTCAGTCTTTCCCTCGCCGCGGCCGAGCCGCGTGGCATCGCCTTTCACTACGCATCGCCGCTGACGGCCCGCGAGCTGGCGTGGTATTCGGGCTTCGAGGTGCTGGTCACGCACGACCCGCTGCCTCGCCCGCAGGTCGACGCGCTGCACCGCCGCGGAACGAAGGTGGTGCTGTACGAGTGGGCGGTGGCGTACTACGAGACGCTGAAGACGCCGTGGCACATGCGGCTCCCCTCATCGGCGCTGCTGAACGCGGGTCCCCTGCGGGGTCACCTCGGCGCCGCCGACGCGGACGCGCACTACTACGACCCCGCCACGCGCGAGCACACGCGGGACCGCGCGCAGGTGCTGGCGCGCCGCCTGCGCGCCTTCGGCTACGACGGCCTGTTTCTCGACACGACGACGTCCGCGAGCGTCCACCCCGAGGCGCTGGCCGAGTACGAGCGCCGCCACCCGGAGCGCTCGTACGACGAGGCCTTCGCGGGATTTCTGGAGACGCTGCGCCAGGAACTGCGCGGCGGCGTGATCGTCACGAACCAGGGCTACCGCGCCGCGGCCCACGTGCTGCCGTACGCAGACTGGGACGTGAGCGAGAGCCTGATCACGTTCCCCCGCAACGGGCGCTTCGTGCTGCGTCCGTGGAACGACCGCAACGACGCGTGGAACAGTACGGCCTTCCTGATGCGCAACCTGATCGCGCCGGTGCGGAAGCGGTTCCCGCACGTGCGCTACGCGCACATCAACTATGTGGATGAACCGGAGCCGCGGCGCATCGCGGAGATCGTAGCCATCTCGCTGCTGTTCGACGCGCACCCGGTGGTGGCGGTGCGCGACGTGGCCACGACGATCGAGAGCGAGCTGCTGCGGCTCGACCTCGGCGAGCCGGTACGGTCGTTCGCCACGCACCGCCTCTTCACCCGCGGACTCGTGGCGTACAACCCCTCCGCCAAGCCGCTGCGGATTCCGAGCACGGTCCGGTATGTGGACGCGGTCACGGGCGCCGCGGTGCAGGGGACGATCGTCGTGCCGCCGGCGTCCGCGCGGATCCTGAGGCGCGCGCGATGATCTTTCGCGAGGCCAGGCCTGCCGACGACATCGCCGGGCTGCGCCGCCGCTGCTTCCCCGAGGACCAGATCGAAAAGCACTTCCCCGTCGCCCGCGCGTTCGTCGCCGAGGCCGAGGGGAGGGTGGTGGCGCACCTCGGATTCATCGAGCAGCCCGTGATGGGCTATCCCGCCGCGCTGGCCTTCGATGCGATGACTGATGCCGCGTACCGCGGGCAGGGCGTGTTCTCCCGCCTGGCCGCCTTCGCCGCCGACGAGATCCGCGGAGACTACGCACTCAGCACCGCCTGGCAGATCCGCCCCGCCGTGCTCCCGGCGATGGTGCGCGCGGGCTGGCTCCCCATCCTCCGCGCGCCCGTGTTCGTACGTCCGATATGGAGTGCGGCAGCGCCAGCTGCCGCTCTCCTTCGCCGCAGCGAAGCTGCGGCGCCGCAGCTCCGCTGCGGCAATCGAGAGCGGCAGCTGGCGCTGCCGCACTCCAGATTCACCGCCCCCTACTACACGTGCACCGAAAACCTCGTCACTCGCGAGACCATCCTCAAGGGCTACCGCACGCTGGCCATCGTCGACCTCACCCCCGACGCAAAGCAGGAACTGAAAGCGGCCCTGAAGAGCACCACCTGCCGTCTCGCGGCCGCGCTGCTCTCGTGGCGCCACCCGGCGCTGCCGCTGCTGCTGCGCATGGGATTTCTCCCGTCGCCGCACCGCTTTCGCTTCCTCGTGAATGTCTTCGACCCGCGCATCGACGCGAAGCGCGTGAAGTGGGTGCTGTCGTGGGCGGATACGGACCACCTGTGATGCACGCGCTGTTCGTCTTCGCCCATCAGGACGACGAGATCGCGGCCGCGGCGCGGATCGCTCATCTCGTCCGCACCGGCGCGACGATCTCCTGCGTCTTCCTCACGAACGGGGAGTACCGCAGCGTCACCTCGGCGGTGCGCGACGAGGAGAGCCGGCGCGTGCTCTCGCGCCTCGGCGTGGACCTCGCGCGCGTGTTCTTCGCCGGCTCGGAGGCGGGCATCCCGGACGGCGCGCTGGTCGAGCACCTCGACCGCGCGCTGGCGCTGCTCGAAGCGCGCGTCCCCGAGGCGGTCGACGAAGTGTGGTGCCTGGCGTGGGAGGGAGGACATCACGACCACGACGCGTCGCACCTGGTGGCCGTGGCCTTTGCCGCGAAGCGCGGCCTGCCGTGCTTCGAGCTGCCGCTGTACCACGGCTACCAGACGCTGGCACCGCTGCGCGTCGGCGCTCCATGGGTCGGGCGCCCCGTGCCGTTCGGGGAGGGACTGCGCCTCCTCGCGCTCTGCCGCTTCTACCGTTCGCAGCGAAAGACGTGGCTCGGCCTTCTCCCCGGCGCGATCGTGCGCCTCCTCCTCGGCCGGCGCGAATGGACGCGCGCCGTCGACATCACGCGCCTGGCCGCCAAGCCGCACGACGGCGTCCTGTTCTACGAGCGCCGCTTCCGTTTCTCCTGGGAAACCTTCGACCGCCACGCCCGCGACTTCATCGCCCGCGCCTGCGCACCGCACTCCGGACGCTGATTCCGCAAAGCTCGGTGCAGGCGATCGTGCAGACGCGCGACGGCCAAGGGGCTGAGCCGCATTCGCGGTCAGCGCGCGTGCAGGCGTGCCGCGCCATACGGGTCGAGATCGACCCAGGCCAGCCGGATGGCCGTGAGCACGCGCCGGCCCAGCCACTCCTTGACTCCGAAGTCGAAGGGCGCGTCGACGGCTTCGTGCACGCCGCTCCAGTGCCGCTCGTAGCGCTCCGCCGCCTCGGGACGCGCGAGCAGGACTTTGTTGCCGCCGATGAGGAGGGGCACGAAGACGTCCGGCCGCGCGGCGATGAAGCGATAGAACCCTTCGCCGACGCCGGGCCAGTTGGGGTTGAAGAGGTCGTCCACCGCGACCACGCCATCGGGCAGCAGCGCGCGCGCCGCGACTTCGAGGTCGTTCACGACGTCCTCGGCGCGGTGGCCGCCGTCGATGTGGAAGAAGCGGCAGCGCTCCGTCGTGTCGTCCGGCGTGAGCGCGCTGGAGAGCTTGGCGAACACGCGCGGCTTGTGGCCGCGCAGGTTGCGCTCGAAGATGGCGCGGTTCCCTTCGCCGGAGCGGTCGACGTTCAGCTCCTGCTGGTCAAAGATGTCGCACACGCCGGCGATCTCGCCCTCCCGCCGCATGCGGGCCAGGAAGATGGCGGTCTTGCCGTGGTGCACGCCGATCTCGAAGAGATTGCCCTGGATGCGCTCGCGCTTCTGGATCTCGTCGATGAAGCCGAAGAGATACGCGTCGACGGGGAAGAACCACCCTTCCACGTCGCGGGTGTCGTCGAGGTAGCGGAGGACTTCGTCGCGCGTCACCGCTTCACACGATAGCGGAGAAGGACGCACTGATGTTGCAGCAGGCGGTGGTCGAGCAGCTCGAGATCGAGCTGCTTCTTCAGGCGGTGGAAGAGCGGGATGCCGCGGCCGAGGAGGACGGGGTGGATGTTCAGCGCGAGCTCGTCGATGACGCCGCCGTCGAAAAGCGCCCTGGCCAGCACGCCGCCGCCGATGACGGCGATGCCTTTGCCTTCCCGCGCCTTCAGCGCGCGCACGTAGCGCGCGGGAGGGCTGTCGACGATCGTCACTCCGGCGGCGGCCTGCAGCGTCCGCGAGAAGACGATGTTCGTCACGCCGGGATACGCGGTCCTGGTCATCTGGAACGTCTTGCGGCCCATGAGGACCGTGTCGATGGTCTTCCAGTACTCGGCGCTGATCGCCGCGACGTCCTTGCTCCATTGGAGCCAGTCGACGGCGTGGTTCTCACGGGCGATGAAGTGGTCGAGGCTGACGGCCAGGCCGAGGGTGACGGTGCGCATTAGAGTGACAGGAGATGATGGGCGAAGACGTCATTGAATAGCGCGCCTGGACGCCGCGCGCGGAGCTGCTCGACCACCTTCGGCCCGGGCATGCCCAGGCGGTGCAGGATGCGTCCGGCCACGAGGGCGGAGCGGTTGAAGCCCATGCCGCAGTGCGAGAGGACGCGATGGCCGCTCTTGACCAGATGCGCCCCGAGCGCCACCACCGCCTCGAGCTTCTCCAGGTCGGGCAGGTCTTCGTCGTAGATCGGGAAGTAGACGTAGAGACACCCGCCCGGAATCGTCGGGATGCACTCGTCGAGCCCCCCCTCCAGATCGATCACCGTGTCGACGCCATACGACGAGACGATGTTCCAGTCGTGAATGACGGGGGAGATGTAGAGACAGCCCGCGTCGTCGACCTGGTAGAGCTTGGAGAGGTCAATCGGCATGAAGGGGATGATAACGGTTGTCGGTTGTCGGTTGTCTGTGCGGCATCGCGCTGAAGTTCCTCGCCAGTGCCGACGGGCTGAAGCCCGTCCTGCGTTCAGCGCGCTTTCGCGAAACGTGTGCTCAACGTAGGGCGGGCTTCAGCCCGCCGGCACTGGCGAGTCCTGGCGGTAATCCGCCCCCGTGACGCCGCACAGACAACTGCCAACCGACAACCAAGGGCCCACCCGCGAAGCATCCGCCACCTTTCGATGGGTGTTAAGGGTCCGGCGCGGCAAACGTCAAACAGTGGATGGCACCTTCCACGATCCGGCTGCGATCCCGGCGCAGGAAGGTCAGTTGGTACAGGTGCGTGTTTCCGTTCGCGTCGATGGTCCGTGGTCGCGACCCGGACATCCGCACATCGATGCCGAGCACGCCATGAGCATGGATCGGGGCGATCTCGTCTTGTGCGGAAATCCCGTCATGGTTGCGGTCGACCCACACGCGTAAGCGGCCCCAGATTCTGTCGGATCTGTCGATCCACCAGTCGTCGTTTCCGCCGTACGCTGCACGATCGTAGATGGCCAGCGCCTGGAATCCATCGGGCGCGGGCTGGCCCGACGGCATCATCGTACCGGTGCCGAACAGCTCCCTTCCGTCATCCACACGTCCGTTGGGCGACAGGTCAACCCAGAGAAAGCCTTCTTCCGTGAACGGATTCGTCCAAGCCATGTTCGATGCGACCCCATCCCCATCGAGGTCGAAACTCACCGGCCATGAGGGGGAGGTCGTGATGATGCCGTCACCATTCAGATCCAGGATCAGGGGATCGAGTCCGAATCCTTGCTCCAATGGAACATGGGGAATCCCCGTGTCCTCGTCGGGCGGAATGATCTCGGATGGCGTTGTCCATGCGTCTTGCACTTCGGCGCATTCGTCACTCTGGACTGCTCGCCCTCCGGTGTAGATGCCACCCTCCATCAGCGGCGGCCCCATCATGGAACCGGGACAGCCTGAATGCTCGAGCCCGAGGATGTGGCCGAGCTCGTGCGCCAGAGTATCGGCGTAGTTGCACTGTCTCCCGCGGCTTCGATGACGCCGGACGGATTGGATCCTGGGGGCCAGCCGGATCCGACCGCAACGCCGATCGTCGCTCCCGACTGTGGCCCATAACCGGCTGACACGACACAGGTGGACTGGCCTCTGGCCGAGCCGAATGAGGCGACGGTGATCGCGACGGCGATCCATCCCCGACGAGACATCACGGTTGCTCACGTGCTTCAGCGAGCTCGTCGTCCTGCAGGGCGATGAGGCGTCGCGTTGTGTCCACCAGGGCGGCGAGGTCGCGCGCTTTTACGACCTCGGGTGCGCCGAGGACCGTCGATCCTTGCTGGAAAAACAACTCGCGGCGCGCCGCGGGCTCGGCGACACTGCGTTCGGCATCGGCCGGCGGCGTCAGCACGAACAGCAGAACCGGATCGCCGCTCCTCGGCACGAGTGTCGTCAGCGTCGCGATTCCACAGAACACACCCGTCGCCGTGACGATTCGACCGGCAGGATAAGGAGCTCGGATGCGCGCGGGACTCTCGAAGTTGCCCGACCATTTCAGGCGATCCGTGATTTCGATCGTGAGCAGTGTGGCCGGAACACCCTTCCAGAAACCGGACTCCGTCTGTACGACGTGCCCGGCGACGACGTCGAGGGCACTCTGAACGAGATCCGGCAGAGTCGTGTTCGGCTTGTAGTGCTCGACCGCCGGTTCCATGACACACATGTCGGGCGGACTCTGACGCCGCTGGCGGTGTTCCAGACTCTGCACGAATCTCCGGTCGAACTTCGTGGTGTCGAGCGTTTTGTCGGCATGGAGCGCCACGGACTCGGGTACCCAGAGTGGTGCATGAACGGCAGCGTTGGCGGAGCGAAGCTCGCGGGGTTCTGCAGCCAGACCGCTCCATCCCAGGATCACAGTCCAAGCGAGAATCAGTGCGGACCGGCTGGACATTCATGAATCCTGCGCGCGGCATTCATGCCTGTCAAGGCGATCCCCGCGGCACCTCCGTCGATGTTGTCGGTTGTCCGTTGTCTGTGCGGCATCGCGCTGAAGTTCCTCGCCAGTGCCGACAGGCTGAAGCCCGTCCTACGTTCAGCGCGCTTTCGCGAAAAGGGTGCTCAACGTAGGGCGGGCTTCAGCCCGCCGGCACTGGCCGACAACTAACTAAGAGCCCGCGCGCGGCGCATCCGCCGTGGCCCGCACTTCCTCCCCCGCCGCCACCCGGATCGCTCCCGCGTTGATCGGCTCGCGCGGGATCGACTGCAGATCGAGGTTCACGGCGGAGATGAGGAGCTGGGTGCCGAGGGTGATGAGGAGGGCGGAGAGGACGACGGTGCCGGTGGGGGCGGCGAGGTTGCGGCTGCTGTACCACCACCAGTGGTAGCCGCCGTAGAGCATTCCCATGAGCAGGAGCGGCACGCCGGCCAGGATGTGGAACGACTCGAGGTTGAAGTCGTAGACGAAGTTCTTGAGGACCAGGCGACGGATCAGCGACCAGACCAGTTTCCCCGGGAACTGCCGCACGACGCGGGTGATGGAGAGGCTCGACGTCTCGCCGACGTAGCGCGCCGGCATCGGCACTTCCTTCACCACCGCGCCGAGGACGTACAGGTGGCTGAGCATCGACGTCTCGAAGAAATACGTCGGGTCGATTTTCTTCAGCGGCAATTGCGACAGCACGTCCGCGCGAATGGCCACGAAGCCGTTGGTCGGATCGAAGCAGTGCCAGTAGCCGGTGGCCGCTTTCGAGAGAAAGCTCAGGACCACGTTGCCGATACGGCGGACGAAGGGCATGGCCCGCACGGCCTGGAAGTCGCGGAAGCGGTTCCCCTTCGTGTAGTCGGCCGTGCCGTCGATGAGTGGCTGGATGAGCTGCGGCACGAGCCAGAGCGGCATCTGTCCGTCGCCGTCGACCTTGACGACGATGTCCGCGCCGGCGTCCAGTGCCTTCGCGAAGCCGGTGACCATGGCGCCGCCGACGCCGCGGTTGGTCTCGTGGCGCACGACCATGATGCGCGGATCGAGCTGCGCGTAGCGCTCGGCCACGGCGGCGGTCTCGTCGCGGGAGGCGTCGTCGACCACGATCACGGTCTTGAAGAGCAGCGGCATCTGCCGCAGCACCTCGCCCAGCTCCGTCGACACGTTGTACGCCGGCACGACGGCGGCCACGTGCACTTCGGGGCGTTTCCGGAGCAGGAGGCGCGTCATAGGGAGATGTTCCTGTGAATCATATAGACGCGCACCTGCTCGTCGTCGCGGTAAATGTGCATGTCGCGGTGCGTGCGCTGGTAGAGGAAGCACCACGTCTGCAGGCGGCGCTGGATGTCGGCGCGCGAGAAGCGCGTGGCCCACGTGTTGATCTCGAACGGGTGCGGCGTCTTCTCCACGGCGATGAAGACGTAGGGCGTAGGGATCTGCAGCTCTCCCGCGGCGGGGTCGTAGCGTTCGAGGAAATCGGCGGCGGAGAGATGGAAGCCGCGGCCGAGGACCATCGGGAACTCCTGGCCGTAGGTGACCAGCGTCCAGGTGAACGGCTCGTGCCGGCGCTGGATCTCCAGGACGGCGTACGCCGTGGCGCTGTAGCCGGAGTAGTCGATCAGCCGCTCGTGCGCGCCGGCCACCGGCACGCGCCAGAGCCAGAGGACGGCCACGGCCAGCGCGGCCAGTTTCGTGATCCGCGTGCGCAAGAGCTCGACGATGGCCACGCCGAGGAGGATGCAGAGCGCCATGGCCAGCCAGGAGGCGTTGCGGCGCACTTCCACGATCTCGGGGAGGTTGTAGCGCGAGGCGAGGTGCGTGACGGTGAAGGCGAGGGCGGCCAGGGAGGCCCAGGTGGTGCCTGTCGTGCGCCGGAGGAGCAGTGCCAGCGCGATCACCACGCACGCGATCAGAAACGGCGTCACGGCCACGTAGGTGATGATGCGCGCGTCCTCCCCGCCGCGGAGGAAGGGAAAGTAATACGCCGCCGCCGAGCCGGGGTCGTTCGCGCGCTCGGTTCCCCGGACGGGGTAGAAGAGGAACGCGAGCATCCAGGTCGAGCCGAGGAGGATGCCCAGGGCGCCGGTGAGCGCGGCGGTTCCGATGTCGCGCAGGGGGGGCAGCGCCGCCACGACGGTGATCGCGCTGAGCAGCACGAGCGGCACGGCCACGCCGGGATGCACGGCGGCGATGGCGGCGGTGCAGAGGAGATAGCCGGTGAGGAGCCAGACGGACCGCTGGCGTCCCGGCGGCGTTCCGCCACCCACGGGGGGCCGGCGGGACGCCGGCGCTACAGCCGGCGGGGACGCCGGCGCTCCGCGGAAGTACGCCAGCAGGAACATCGCGGCGGGGAAGAGGAAGACGATGGCCAGCTCCTGGGGGAGCGTGGCGGTCTGGCGCTGGAAGACGGTGGCCAGGACGTCGAACTCGCCGCGGGTGGGGGGGATCGAGTCGTACGGCAGCGCCACGAACTCGCGCGCTTCCTGCACGCGGTCCGTGGCCATGCTTCCTCCGAGAAGAAAGTACTGGCCGGCGCCGCCGAGCATGGTGGCGAAGAGTGCGCCGGCGGCGATGCCGGCGGTGAAGTTGCGGGTCAGCCGCCGCGCGGTGTCGGCCACGGCGAGCGTCATCAGCACCCCCACCGCGGGGCCGAAGAAATTCATCAGCAGGATCACGTCGACGTTCGTCAGCTCGCGGACGGCCATCAGCAGGAAGTGCATCCCGCGCGGATACGGGCCCCACGCCGGATCGACCTGCCGCCCCTGCTCGAGGAGGCGCATCAGGTAGAGGTGGACGTAGGTGTCGGAGAAGCCGAGGTTGGCGGTGGCGAAAGGACGGTAGAAGCGCAGCGCCGCGGCGACCAGGATCAGCGCGGTCCAGGCGAGCGCATGACGCGAGATCCCGCGACGGGCTGCAGCCCGTCTCCGCATGCGGCGCAGGCGGCGGCGCAGGTTCACGCGTCCCTCGAGCGCGTGCAGGGAGAGGCGCACGACGTTGCGGTACCAGTCCACGAGCAGCGCCGCGGGGCGGCGTCCGCCGCGGTGCGCGCGCACGGTCACGATCAGCGTGCCGAGGAGGAGCAGCAGCGTCAGCGTGTTGAAGACGTTCAGCAGCGCGAGGAGCTGTCCGGCGATCGTCAGCCCGACGGTCATGGCCGCGGCGCACCACCAGAACCACTCCATCCCCTCCAGCGCCTCCGGTTTCCTCCGCGCCAGCCGCGGCACGGCCACGAACAGCAGCAGCAGCGCCGCCGTGATGCGCAGGACCGCGTCGATGCCGAGCAGCGCGTACATGATCAATAGGCCGCGTAGTAGTGGTAATCGAGCTCGCCGAGCACCGCGCGGAGGGCCCGGCTGGCGAGGAACGCCAGCGTCAGCGCACCGGTCAGCAGTCCGAAGACGGCCGCCGAGTAGTGGATGGCCCGGCTGCAGACGACGCCGACGGCCACGTTGGCGGCCAGCGCGATGGCCACCGCGCGCACGACCGGCTCCACGCGCGACAGTGTCAGGAGGATGAGGATGTTCTGCAGCGCGAACATGAAGATCACGTAGGCGATGGTGGCCACGATGAAGACGCGCGTGGTGGTGGCCGTGAGCAGGGCCTGATGAATCGGCAGCGACGGCATCTCGCGCAGCGCGAAGTTCACCGCCACGGCCACGCCGATGGCGAGCAGGGAGAAGCCGGCCAGCGTGACCACGCGGCGGCGATACTCGTTGCGCGACATCTCCACGAAGCGCGCCGCGTCGACGCTCTTCACCCCCTTCTCGCGCGGGATCAACTGCTCGGAGAAGCGCTGTGTCGCGTGCTCGACGATGCCGCTGAGGAGCATGACCACGACCAGCGCCAGGTCCATCCCCAGCTCGTAGCGGACGTTCAGCCAGAAGCCGTACGGCGGAAAGTCTTCGCGGCCGGTCGACGAGGTCCAGGCGATGACGCGGTCGGCGAAGAGGAAGCTGTTGTAGAGGAGGCCGTAGAGGAAGAACTTCGAGGTGCTGTAGACGAGAACGGTCAGGCGCGGTGGATTGACCACGCTGCGGCGGGCTGAAGCCCGCCCTACGTTGTTGAGGTGCCAGAGGGCCAGGCCGAAGCTGAGCGCGTCGGCGACGATCAGGCCGACGGCATTCGCGGCGATCGGCGACGTGCCGAGCACCTTCGCGGCGAACAGCACGACCGCCAGCGCGACGGCGGTGGTCAGCAGGAACAGCCACGTCTTGCGGACGAGATAGAGGAGCGCCCAGTTGAGCCAGAGGATCGAGAGGGCCACGTAGTACGCGGACGCGGTCAGCACGATCGACCACGGCAGGATCGAGAAGAGCGCGTTGAGCGCGAGCGCGGGAAGCAGCAGCGCCAGCGTGACGCGCAGCGACAGGGACCAGGCGCGCAGCGCCGTCCAGCGCGCGAGCCACGGTTCTGCCTGATAGAGGTAGAAGAGGCCGCGGCGGACGATGGTCTGCATGAAGCCGCCGGTGACGACGTAGCTGGCGATGAATCCCAGCGCGATCGCACTGCCGACGCGCAGGTCCATGTCGATCGCCCCCCAGACGCCGTAGCCCCACACCAGCATGGTCACCGCCTGCAGCGCCATCGGCAGGGAGAAGGCGAGGCCGGTGAGGTAGTTCTTGAGGAAGCGCCGCAGCGGCGCGACGGACTCCGGATCGTTGGGCTCGACCACCCAGCGCAAACGCCCGTTCTGAAAGTCGGAGTAGATGCGCGCGGCGAGATCGAACACGTCCCGCGCGCCGTAGTCGCTGCGCGCGTCCGCGTCGCGGATGCCCATGACCTCGAGCTGCGCGGCGAGCTCCCAGTGATCTTTCGGGATGCCGATCAGGTCGACGACCTGCTGGCCGAGGTCGTGGGTGGGGTTGGGGGGGAGGAGGGCGGCGCTCATCGCCCGCGCCCCCGCACAGGCTCACAGGTACAGAGGCTCACAGGCTCACAGGTACAGAGGCTCACAGGCTCATAGGAGAGCCCCTCTGAGCCTGTGAGCCTATGAGCCTGTGAGCCTACTCTCACGCCGCGAAGCTCCTGTACAAATCCAGATACTTCCCAATACAGTGATCCAGCCGAAAGTCCTCCATGACCCGCGCCCGTGCCTTCGCGCCGAGGCGCAGGCGCAGGTGGGGGTCGTCGAGGAGGCGGGCGACCTCGGCGGCGAAGCGCTCGTCGTCGCGCGGCTTGACCAGGACGCCGCAGCCTTCCAGTGCCTCGCCGACGCCGCCGACGTCGCTGGCCACGACGGGCTTCTCGCACGCCATGGCCTCGATGACCGAGTAGGGGAAGGCCTCGGAGATGCTGGTGAGCAGGACGACGTCCGCGTCGCGGTAGGCGGCCACGACATCCTCCGTGGCGCTGCCGATGGCGACGCTCTCCTCGACGCCGAGGTGGCGGCGCAGGGCCAGGCAGCGTTTGTAGTACGTCTCGTCCGCCACGGCGCCGTGCACGGTGAAGCGCACGCGCGGATGCGTGCTCTTCATCCGCGCGGCCACGCGGAGCAGCGTCTCGATGTCTTTCAACGGGTCGATGCGCGCCGTGGCCACGACGTGCAGATCGCCGTGGAGCTTCGGCGCGGCGACGAAGAGGTCCGGGTCGACGCCGTTGTGGATGACGCGGATCTTCTCCGGCGGCGTGGCGTGCGCCACTTCCCAGCGCGTGTTGTAGTGACAGACCGGCGCCACGATGTCGGCGAAGTGATAGTTCGCGCGCACCACCGCGGTGATGAGGTTCATCAGGAACTGCTTGCAGAAGAAGAGACGGCGGAAGCGGGAGAGGAAGAGGTACTGCTCGCGCAGGTAGACGCCGTGCTCGGTGAGGATCATCGGCGTCCCGTAGCGCACGCGCGCGGTGATGCAGGGGATGCCGCAGAACGCGGCCGCGGTCGAGTGCGTGACCGAGGCCTTCGGCACGCGCACGTTGAGCACGATCAGGAAGTGATAGAGCCAGCGCAGGCACTCGGTCAGGTCGAAGATGGACGGGAGCTGCTGCTCCGGGCCGGGACGGGCGTGGCGCATGGAGAGCGAGCGGCTGTACTCCTCGACGTCGCGGCGGAAGGTCTGCCAGACCGGGCGCGACTTCCACGTCTCGTTGTAGTCGTGCGTGCGGAAGTAGTCCTCGAGCTGCACGAAGACGCGGCCGAGGGTGGGGGCGTCGGCGGGATCGGTACAGATGACGCGCACCAGTTCCCGAAACGGCGGGAGGAACTCGCGCTCGATGGTGTCGAGGCTCGTGCGGCGCTTGCGGTCGTAGAGCTGGGCGAAGGGGATGTCGCTGCTGAACTCCGACGGCTCCTCGATGCCCCACAGCGGGACGTTGATGATGCGGCGCACGTTCTCGGGCGGGTCGAACTTCTGCTCGATGTGCGGGTTCATCATCAGCGGCAGCAGCGTCCAGCGCACGTCGGGCGTGTTGCGCAGCAGCGCGTCGCACCAGGTGCTCACGCCTCCCGCGCTGTAGGGATACGTGCCCTCGGTGGTCATGAGGACGGAGAGCATCAATGTAGGGCGGGCTTCAGCCCGCCGGCGTTCGCCGTGGTAATGGGACGGGCTGAAGCCTGTCCTACGTAGCGCACGCGCTGCTGCAGCTTCCAGCGGTCGACGCGCACGGCCAGGAGGTCGCTCTCGCGCCGGGCCAGCGCGTTCGCCGTCTCGACGAGGTCGGCCTCGGGGCGCACGCCGGCCAGGACGAGCCGCGTGACCGACTCCTGCCGCTGCTTCGCCACCTCCACCGCGTCGGTGAGCAGCTTGATGCGCTTCTCGGCCGCGGCCAGCGCGAGCCAGAGCAGGTCGATGCGGTTGCGCGTGGCGGTCTCGGTGACGGCGCGGACGCGCGTGGCCTCCTCGAGCTGCAGCCGTGCTTCCGCCAGCCGGCGCGCGGCCGCGGGGTCGAACATCGGCAGCGAGAGCGAGACGCGCAGCCCGTAGATGCCGAACGTCCCCTCGTCGGCGTTGGTCTGGTACGTCGACGGCACCGCGGCCACGCCGCCGAACGCGGTGAGGAGGACCTGCGGCCGGCGCAGCGCCGTGGCTTCCTGCAGCGCGAGGCGCTGCCGCTCCTGCACCAGCGAGGCGCGCGCGACGGCGGCGTCGGTCTCGACGATCTTCTCAATTTTGATCTCGCGCAGCATCGGCTCGTCGTCGAGCACGAGCGAGGCCCGCAAGCCCTCGGACGAGGTATCGCCGATGAGCTGCTTGAGGCGCGTCTCCGCCTCGAGGCGCTGCAGCTCGAGGTCGACGAGCTGCGACTCGGTGGCCAGCGCCTGGTCCTGCCACTGCGTGGCGGTGATGTTGTTGATCTCGCCGCTCTCGAGCATGACCCGCGCGCGCTGGCGCAGCTCCGCCGCCCGGGCGGCGCCGGAGTGGAGGAGGTTGATGCGCTGCTCGGCGGTGTAGAGCTGGGCGAAGGCTTCCAGGGTCTCGCGGAAGACGTCCTCCGCCTCGTCGACGGCGCGGCGGCGGAGGATCTG
Source organism: Thermoanaerobaculia bacterium (assembly GCA_035627015.1). Taxonomy (GTDB): domain Bacteria; phylum Acidobacteriota; class Thermoanaerobaculia; order Gp7-AA8; family Gp7-AA8; genus QHVT01. Next base: position 15,133 of record DASPMO010000192.1, read on the forward strand.
CGCGTCGGCGCGCAACGCGGCCACACGGCGCCGCTCCGCCCCGCCGTCGAGCAGCGGGTAATCGACGGAGACCACGGCCGTGAAGGCGTCGAAGCGGTCGACGCGCTCGGAGAGCAGGTTCAGGTTCTCCGCGCTGCTGAAGGCCGTCTCCGCGCGCACGGTCGGCATCGTGTGGAACGGCAGCGCGTCGAGCATCGAGGCATGGTCGGCGTAGGTAGTCGTGCCGGCGCGCATGCGCATGGCCCGCTCGACGGCCGCGGGGAAGGTGATGGTGATCTGGGCGTGGAGCGCAATGGGGAAGAGGAGCAGCGCCGCAAGCCACAGTCCCCTCGCCCCACGCAGTGGGGAGAGGGTTAGGGTGAGGGGCGGTCTTGCGAGTGAGGCGCGGCCCCTCACCCTAGCCCTCTCCCCTTGCGCGGGGAGAGGGGACTGTGGTGCGCGTGCGCTTCTCATTTCACCGTCACCACTGCCGTCTGCCCTTCCTGCAGGACGCCGTCGGGATTGGGGACCTCGACGACGAGGGTGGCGCCGCCGTTGCCGGGGAGGACGTTCTTGATGGGAACGGTGAAGCGGCGCGGCGGGACGGTGAAGATCCTGGCCTCGACGGGCATGCCGACGCGCACATAGCGGGTCAGCTCCGGGGCGATGAGGCCGCGCACTTCGACCTTGCTCGTGTTCGCGATCTCGACGATCGGGTCGCGGGGGAAGATGCTGTCGCCGATCCGGGCGGCCACGCGGGTGACGACGCCGGCGATCGGCGCCTTGACCACGAGCAGCGAGCGGCGCTCGGAGGCGAACGCGAGCTCCGCCTTGGCGCGCTCGAGCTCCAGCTGCAGGATGCTGGTGTCGGTCTGGATGACTTTCTGGGAGGCGCGCTCGCGCTCGACGAGCCAGTCGCGCAGCGCCGCGGCGTAGGCGCTCTCCGCGTCCTCGAGCTCCTGCTTGGAGATGTCGTGGGTGGCGAAGAGGTCGCGATAGCGGTCGCGCTTGGCCTCGGCGTTCTTGAGGATCTCGGCCGAGGCGCGCTCGCGGGCGCCGGAGTCGCCGAGGATGAGTGTCTGGGCGATGGGGCGGCGGGCGTCGCGGAGCCGCTGCTCGGCGACGGCCACCTGCGCCTTGGCATAGGCGATGTCGCGGTCGATGGCGGCGTTGGTGAGGGTGGCCACGGTGGCGCCGGCCTGCACGGGGGCGCCCTCGGCGACGAGGAGCGTGGCGATGCGGCCGTCGATCGAGGAGACGGCTGTCGCGGTCTGGGCGGGAGCGACGGTGGCGCGCACTTCGAGCTGCGGGGGCTCCGCGGCGGCAGCGTCGGGTTTCTCGCTGCAGCGCGCGGCCACGACCCACGTGAGAAGGCAGAGCAGTGCGCGTGCGCGCGGTCGTCTCATTGCTGTCGACCCGGAGGCGAAGTTCTTGCAGACCCGTCTGCAAAAAACGTGTCATGCGCGCCATCGAGAGACTGGCCCCAATGATTGTTGCCCTGGCCGCGCTGATCGCAGCATGGATCGCGGGAGGCGCAGCCGTGTGGATGGCCGTGCGCGAGGCGCGCGCGGCGGCCGCGGCGCATGCGCCGGAGTACGTGGCGTCGGTGAAAACGTACGACCGGGGCGGGAAGCTGTTATCAGAGGAGAAGGGACGGGCTGAAGTCCGTCCTACGTTTGCCTCGCGTTTCGTGACGGAGGAAGTGTCCTGCGAGACGACCGCTTCCGGCACGCGGTGCGTGGAGATCTCGGCGGCGGCGCTCGCCGTGCGGTTGCGCGCGTTGTTGAGTGCCGTGGCCATCGGGTCGCTGGCCGCGGCGGTGCTCGGGCTCGTGCTCGGGATGATGCTCGCCCGCGCGGCAACGAAGCCGTTGCGGCGCCTGGCCGAGGCGGCGCAGCGGGCGGCGCGGGAGAACGCGTACTCGGTGCGCGTCGATCCGGCGCCGGGGGAGGCCGGACGCGCGGCCGCGGCCATGAACGACCTCCTCGCCCAGATGCAGCAGCGCGACGTCGAGCTGCGCCGCCGCTCGACCGAGCTGGAGGCCGTGAACAAGGACCTGGAGTCGTTCGCCTATTCGGTCTCCCACGATCTCCGCGCCCCCCTCGGCTCGATCGACGGCTTCGTGCAGGCGGTCGAGGCGGACTACTCGCACCTCTTCGACGAGACGGCGAAGGAGTATTTTTCCTGGATCCATGAAGGCTGCCGCCAGATGCGCGACCTCATCGACGGGCTGCTGCAGATGACGCGGCTCACGCGCGCGGAGCTGCAGCGGGAGCCGGTGGACCTGAGTGCCATCGCGCAGAGCGTGGCCGAGTCGCTGCAGCAGACGAACCCGGCGCGCGCGGCGCGCTTCGAGATCCGCGGAGGCGTACGCACGATCGGCGACGAGCGGCTGCTGCGCGCGGTGCTGGAGAACCTGATGTCGAATGCGTGGAAGTTCACGCGCCACCGTGCCGAGACCCGCATCGAGTTCGGGCAGAACGGCGGCGCGTTCTATGTGAAGGACAACGGCGCCGGCTTCGATCCGTCGCACGCGGCGAAGATGTTCCGCCCGTTCCAGCGCCTGCACTCGACGCGCGAGTTCGAGGGGACGGGCATCGGGCTGGCCACGGTGCAGAAGATCATCGAGCGCCACGGCGGACGGGCCTGGGCCGAGGGTGAAGTCGACAAGGGGGCCACGATCTACTTCACCACGGGCGCGCAGGAGCTGGCCCGGGCATGACGCGGAGGCCGCTTCGTCTGCTGTTGATCGAGGACTCGGATCTCGACGCCGCGCACCTGCTGCTCGAATTGAAACGCGGCGGCTTCGACCCGGACGTGACGCGCGTGGAGACGCGCGACGGGCTGCAGGACGCGCTCTTCGAGAAGAGCTTCGACGCGATCATCAGCGACTACCACCTGCCGCGCTTTTCGGCGCCCGAGGCGCTGGACATCGTGCGCGGGAGCAAGCTGGACGTGCCGTTCCTCGTGGTGTCGGGCGCGATCGGCGAGGAGACGGCGGTGGAGCTGATGCGCGCCGGCGCGCACGACTATCTCCTCAAGCATCGCCTGGCGCGGCTGGCCGCGGCCATCCAGCGCGAGCTGGATCAGGCCGCGGAGCGGCGGGCCAAGCGCCGCGCGGAGGGACTGTTCCAGTCGCTGCTGCGCGCGGCGCCCGTGCCGGCCGCGCTGGTGGACCTGGCCACGCGGCGCGTGATCGACGGCAGCGACACATTTCGCAGGCAGTTCATCGAGAGCTACAGCGCCGACCGCGGGCTGTTCGACCTGATCGAGTTCACGCAGCCGGAGCGCATCGAGCAGCTCCTGGCCCGCGGCTCGGGAACGGCCTGGCACGCGGTGTATTACGTGAAGGGCGTGGCGCGTGTGGCCAACGTGCGCTGCTACACGGTGGAGCACGAGGGGACGGGGTACGCGTACGTGACGCTGGAGGACGTGACCGAGCAGCATTACCTGAAGGCGGCGTTCGACGCGGTGCCCGATCCGCTGCTCATCCTCAGCTCGCGGCAGACGCTGCTCTACGCGAATCGCGCGGCCGAGGAGGTGTTCGGCAATCTCTACTTCGGCATGGACGTGCGTCCGTTCCTCCGGCAGGAGGGGGAAGAGGATGCGTGGTGGCTCGGGATGGACCGCTTCGAGGAGAAGCGGGTGGAGATCGCGGCGCAGCCGTACGACGCGACGGCGGTGCCGTTCCGCTTCGCCGGCGAAGGGGAGACGTCGACGATCCTGACGCTGCACAACGCGGCCGGCGAGGAGGAGCTGCGCCGCCTGGCCACGCACGACGCACTGACCGGCGTCTACAACACGCGCCACTTCGACGCGGTGCTGTCGAGCGAGCTGTCCGAGGGGGCTGGCGCTGCTGGACCTCGATCACTTCAAGCCGATCAACGACGAGCTGGGACACGCGGCCGGCGACGCGGCGCTGATGACGTTCACGTCTCTGGTGCGCAACGAGCTCGATCCCGGCGCCGTGTTCGCGCGCCTCGGCGGCGACGAGTTCGCGGTGTTCTTCCCCCGCACGCCGCTGGAGGGGGCGGTGAAGGTGGTGGAGTCGATCTACGACCGCCTGGCCCGCACGCCGTTCCGCTTCAAGGACGCGACCCGAAAGTTCAGCGCCTCGTTCGGCCTGGCCTGCGCATCGCCCGCGGAGACGCCGGAGAGCTTGAAGCGGCGCGCGGACGAGGCGTTGTACGAGGCGAAGCGGCAGGGGCGGGGGAGGTTTGTCGTCTCGGGGTGATCTGGAGTGCGGCAGCGGCCAGCTGCCGCTCTCAATGCGGGAGGCGCCAGCCTCCCGCCCCCGCCGCAGCTGGCGCTGCGGCTATTGAGAGTGGCAGCTGGGCGCTGCCGCACTCCAGAAGGGGGCGTCGAGGGGGAGGGGGTGGGCGAAGTGGAAGCCTTGCATGAGGGTGATGCCGAGGCCCTGGAGGGTGGCGGCGTCGTCGGCGGTCTCGACGCCCTCGGCCACGATCTCGGCGTCGAAGTCGCGGGCCAGGGTGCGCAGGGCGGTGATCACCGCGCGGCGGTGCGGGTCCGCAAAACAGCCGTCGACGAAGTAGCGGTCGAGCTTGAGGTAGTCGGGGCGCACGTCGAGGATCATCTTGAAGTTCGACTGGCCGAGACCGACGTCGTCGAGGGCGATGGCCATGCCGAGCTGGCGGAGCTGTTCGAGCGTCGACTGGAAGCTGAGGCCGTCCCACGACGGGGCGTGCTCGATGACCTCGATGACCACGCGCGAGAGCGCAATCCCCGTGGCCGCGGCCGTCCCTTCGAGGAAGCCGATGAAGCCGTGGTCGCGG
>DASPMO010000193.1:0-6384 GCA_035627015.1 Thermoanaerobaculia bacterium
CCGCCGGCGTCCCGCCGGCTGTCTGTGGCGGCGTCCCGCCGCCACTCCCGGGGGCGGGCGGCGAGACGCCGCCCGAGACAGCCGGCGAGGACGCCGGCGGTCCACTGGGCTGACGCTCCGCTCCGCCGCGCCCGCGACGCCGCTTGCGGCGTCGCGCCTGCTGCTCTCCACCCTGAGGCTGCGGAGGCCGCTGCTGTTGTTGCTGCTGCTGCTGCGGTCGCTCCCGCCGCTGCTGCTGCTGACCCTTCTGCCGCTCCGGACGTGGCCCGCGCTGCTTCTGCGGCTGCTGCTGCCGGTCGTCCTTCTCCTTGCGAACCGCCTTGCCCGTCCGCTGCTCGAACTCGCGGACCTTTTTCTCCATGTACCGCTGCGCCTGGCGCACCTGTTTGATGCGCAGTTCGTCGTGCCCGCAGTACGGGCAGCGCTTCCATCCCTCGGGATAGGTTTTCTTGCAGGCAGTGCAGAGAATGCTTTTCGGCAGCGGCATCGCGAAATCGGCGCGCATTGTACACTTCGGGCCGTGGACGACAGTCGCCGCCGCACGCTCGAGACGCTTCTCCACCTGGCCGGGGAGAGCTCGCCGAACGCGTGCTGGGACGACCAGCGCGCCATCGAGCTGCTGCGCCGGCAGGCCACCGAGGACGAGCTCCGCGAGCTCGGCGCCGACGAGCGCCTCCTCGCGCACATCTTCGCGGTGGGTCATGACGGCTAGGTTCACCGTACGCGTCGAGGCCCGCTTCGAGGCCGCGCACTACCTTCGCGAGTACCGCGGCATCTCCGAGCCGCTGCACGGCCACTCCTACAAAGTCGAGGCGGATCTCGAAGGCCGCGGCGGAGGGATCGACGCCGACGCCATCGCCGTCGACTTCGTCAGCGCCAAGCGCAAGCTCGAACAGCTCGCCAAGAAGCTCGACTACGGCTGCATCAACGACGTCCCCCCCTTCACCGAGGTCAACCCCAGCGCCGAGAACATCGCCGAATGGTTCGCGCGCGAGCTCCAGGCCGCCGTCGAGGACGAAGACGCCGTGGTCGTCGCTGTGACCATCTGGGAAGGCCCCGTCAATTCCGTGACCTACAGACCATGAACAAGCTTCCGAACCACACTGCACTGAAGGAATGGTCGAACGTCGTGGCCGCCCTCGGCCGCGGCGACCAGGTCATCCTGATCCGCAAGGGCGGCATCGCCGATCCCTCCTTCGGCGTCGAGGCGGAGCGCTTCTACCTCTACCCGACCTTTTTCCATCAGGGGGAGTCGGAGGTGCGGCCCGCCGTGACCATCACTCACTGGTGCGAAGTCGTCCGCACCTGGAGCGTGCAGGAGGCTGCCCTGCTCGACGCGCTCGAGCCGCTCGTGGCCATTCCACGGGAGACGCTCGACGCGCGCTACCGCTTCCGCCCCGACCAGGCGCTGTACGTCATCGCCGTACGCACCTGGCAGCTCGCCGACCCCGTTGAGGTGCGCTACCGCGAGGAGTATGGCGGCTGCCGGAGCTGGATCAGCTTCGACGACGAGATCGACATCGAAGGATCGTGGCCGGTGATCAGCGACGCGTTGTTGCAGGCGAAGGTTGATTATGTGGCGCAGGCTTTAGCCCGCGAGGCGCTGGCGGGCTGAAGCCCGCCCTACATCATGGAGCTCCTCGCCATCGCCGTGATGGTCGTCCTCGGCGGAGGCCTCGCGGCCTTCGTGGTCGGGGCCATGGCGCTCTCCCGGAAGGAGCGCGAGCACGCCGGGGAGGCGCCGCAGCCACCGCAGCGCGACTCGATCGCCGCCTCGCTCCTCTACCACGTCCTTTCCTCCGGAGGCTCGACCTCGGACGAGGCGCTGCGCCAGATCCGCCGCGGCGCGGGCCTGGCCGCGCCGGTCACGCGCGGCATCGACGTCACGAACTGGGCCGAGGCCTACGCCCGCCACTCCTCGCCCGAGCAGCGCCGCGGGTTGCTCGAGATGGCCGTCCAGCTCGTCGCCGAGCGCAACCCGGTCCCGGTGCGGCAGTACGCCGCGCTGCTCGACCTCAGCTTCGGCCTCGGCTTCCAGACCGATGCGCTGGCCCGGCTGCGCGAGCTCTACGGTTTCGAGTACATCGACCACGCCAAGGACGCCCGGCCCCGCGGCGCCGACCGGGCCGGGGGTGGGGCGCCGCTGTTCGAGCGCCAGACGCGGCCGCGGGAAGAGCTGCTGCGCCTGTTCGGCCTCAGCGGGACGCCCACCCGGCAGGAGCTGAGCGCCGCCTACCGGCGCCTCGTGGCCCAGCACCATCCCGACCGGTTTCACGGCGCCACGGCCGAGGCGCAGGGCGACGCCGCGGCCCGTTTCATCGAGATCACCAGGGCCTACGAGGAGCTGATCCGCACTTCGGGGTTGTAATTTTCCGGAGGGGTCTGTATGATTCGCGGCTCGGGAATTTGGGTTGGTGACCGTTTGTTTGCAGCCGACCTACCAGCAGTTCCCCCAGTTGACCTTATTCTTTAATCATTGAACGAGCCGCTTTCGCGGACGCACGTGTCCGTCATTCGTGACGGTCACGGGCTTATCGACGCGAGACAGCGGGGCCGATGGGCGGCCGCGGCTCTTCACGTAAACCGTGGGCGTACCAAGACTTCGGAGAACGTGTCCCGCTGTCCGTAACTATTTTATTTGCTCGTGCATCTAACAATGATGCGGCACGAAGGTTGAAGTTTTGGATACGGTGGTGCTGTCGCCACGGGAGAGATCATGAAGAGCGCGGAAGTCTACACACACGAACAGGGCTGGGATTTCGAGCAGGCGGCCATGCCGTACGTCGACTCCCTGTACAACACCGCCTACCGCATGACGAGGAACTCGGAGGATGCCGAGGACCTCGTCCAGGAGACGTACCTCAAGGCGTACAAGTACTACGACAAATTCGAAGAGGGGACGAACTTCAAGGCGTGGCTCTTCAAGATCATGAAGAACACGTTCATCAACAACTACCGGAAGAAGAAGCTCACCCCGCACAAGATCGACTTCTCGGAGATCGAAGAGTCGTACGAGCGCGTCATCCAGAAGAACGCGCCCGACCTCATCCGTGACCCGGAGAGCGAGATCTTCCAGGACATGATGGATGCCGACGTCAAGCGCGCGCTCGACTCGCTCCCCCATGACTACAAGATGGTCGTCCTGCTGGCCGACATCGAGGGCTTCTCCTACAAGGAGATCGCCGAGATCCTCGACTGCCCGGTCGGCACCGTGATGTCGCGCCTGTACCGCGGCCGGAAGATGCTCGAGCGCACCCTGCTCGACTACGCCCGCAAGTACGGCTACATCCGCGGCGAGGCCGAGCCGGCCAAGATGCGCTCCCGCAAGGACGAGACGAAGGGCCGCAAGAAGAAGGAAGACGCGAAGCCCGAAGAGGGCGAAGCCACCGAGCCGGACGAGAACGAGGAAGAGATCCTCTTCGCCGCCGACGAGGAAGAAGACTTCGAGTTCGAAGTCGAAGAGGAAGAAGAAGAACGTTTCGAAGTCGAGTAACCCTCGCTTCCCGATGTCTCAACGAAGGGCGGCCCGCAAGGGCCGCCTTTTTTTGGAGTGCGGCAGCGCCAGCTGCCGCTTTCCATGCGGCAGCCGCAGGTGCCGCGGGCGGGCGGGCGACGCTCCCCAAAATTGGCCGCCCGGTTGCAGAAGGTGACATCAGTGACGTTGAATCCGGAATTCACCATTCTGCAACGTCGTTCCGAACGACACTGGCAAAGTCGTCACCTCATGCCCACGGAAGGAAATCGCAGCGATGCTCTGTGACGATGTAAAACGTGTGGTCTACTTCTTTCTCGACGGTTCCCTCAGCGATCAGAAACGACAGAGCATCGAGATTCACCTGCATGACTGTCCCGACTGCGAAACGCGCGTGACCATCCACCGCCGGCTTCGCGGCTTCTTCCGCAGGAGGCTCGCCCCGCTCGCCGCACCCGAAACGTTGCGCGTCCGCGTCGTCCAGTCGCTGCGCACCGCCCAGTAAAGAACGAACGTAGTGGCGAAGTCGCAGAAGAAGCCGTCCGGGCCGCCGCGCGAGCAGCAGCTCATCCTCGTCTCCACCAACCCCAACAAAGGCATCGAAGCCGAGCGCATCCTCGGCATCCCGCTGCTGCGCGTCTCCATCACCCTGCCCGAGATCCAGGCCGCCACGGTCGAGGACATCACCCGCTACAAAGTCGAGGTGGCGCGCACGAAGGGCTACGAGCGGCTCATCGTCGAGGACGTCTCCCTCGGCTTTGACGCCCTCGGCAACTTCCCCGGCCCCTACGTCCGCTGGCTGCTCGAGGCCGCCGGCGGCAAAGGTCTGGCCGCCATCGCCTACGCCCTCAACAACCGCGCCGCCAGGGCGCAGTGCTGCGTCGGCTACTGGAACGGCAAGTCCGTGAAGACCTTCCTCGGCGAGACGCCCGGCGAGATCCTCGTGCAGCCGCGCGGCGAGCGCCACTTCGGCTGGGACGCCTGGTTCCAGCCCGAAGGGTCGAAGAAGACCTTCGCCGAGATGAGCGACGCCGAGAAGGACGCGGTCTCCCACCGCGGCCACGCCTATCGCCTGCTGGCCGAGTGTCTCCACAAAGAAGGACGCTCCTGAGCGGATATCCGGACAGCGCCCTGTGTTGGATTTGTCACCGGCCTGAACAAACTCTCCCCCTAACCCCCACGTAATACAGTGTGTTGCCGGCACTCATGGAAACGGTGCCAACTGGCAGGCCCCTTGAACTATCCCGGGACGCGACGCCTCGCGGCGGAGCAGACGGAAAGGACAGCAAAATGTGGGTCTTCGACGGCGAAGAATGGACGCAGGACAACGGCGGCGTGGAGCCGGTGGCGAAACCCACCAGCGATCGTCCCCGGTACGACGAGCTGATGCCTGAGCTGCAGGTGATCGAGCAACTGGAGATCGTGCCTGTCCCGACCAGAGACAGGCAGGTCCCGCCGCTCCCGATCCCCTGAGAACTTTCTCCCGGCTGTGACGCGACGAGGCCGCACGCAAGTGCGGCCTTTGTGTTAGTTGCCGCCTTACCGCACCGCCGTCTCTTTCCTCCGCCGTTCCCCCCGGCGGCGGTCGTCGTCATCGGCGAGCGACTCCGTCACCACGTCGCACAGCGCGCTCTCCGCATCCTGCGGCGCCCGCCGTGTCTTGGCCAGCAGTGCACGCAGCGTGGGCGGCGCGACGAAGGTCGTCACCATCACCATCAGCGCCACGGAGCTGTAAAGCCCGCCCGACAGGAGACCGGCGGTGAGGCCGAGCTGCGCGAAGATCAATCCGACCTCGCCGCGGGGCACCATCCCCACGCCGATGACCAGCTTGCGCAGCGGCCGGCCCACCGCGGCATATCCGGCCACCAGCTTGCCGGCGATGGCCACGACCGTGAGCAGCACGCCGACGATGAAGAACTGCCGGGTCGCGGGATCGAACGGATTGAGGGCCCTCAGGTCGACGGCCGCGCCGACCGAGACGAAGAAGATGGGGATGAAGAACTGCGCCACGTCGTAGACCTCGTGCTCGATGTCGCGTCCGCGGTCGGTGCGCGCCAGCACGAGGCCGGCCGCGAAGGCGCCGATGATCAGCCCGGAGCCGACCAGGTCGGCCAGCCAGGCCAGCCCGAAGGCGAACATGATCGAGGCGAAGAAGAGCGCCTTCCCGACCCGCACCCGCACCACCAGGGCCACCAGCCGCGGCGCGAGCAGGGAGCCGATGAGCAGGGCCATGACCACGAAGCCGAAGGCGACGCCGAAGACCCGGGCCACGCCGAGCACGGTGAGCTGCTCGCCCGCGGCGACGCTGCCGATCACGGTGAGCAGCACCAGCCCCAGGATGTCGTCGACCACCGCCGCTCCGAGGATGACCTGCGATTCGTGGGAGTCGAGATGGCCGAGGTCGGAGAGCACCCGCGCGGTGATGCCCACCGATGTCGCGGTGAGCGCGGCACCGAGAAAGACTGCCACCGCGGTCGGATAGCCGAGCCACGCGCCGGCGCCGTAGCCGGCCGCGAACGGCACCAGGACGCCGGTGACGGCCACGGCCGCCGAAGCGCCGCCGACGGAGAGGAGCCGGCGCACGTCGGTCTCCAGGCCGATCAGGAAGAGGAGCAGGAGCACGCCCATCTCGGACAGCACGTGCAGCACGGGGTCGTGCGCGTCGATCAGGTGCAGGCCGGACACGCCGATGACGATGCCGCCCACCATCTCGCCGAGGACGGCCGGCTGGCCGATGCGCTCGGCGAGCTCGCCGAACAGTTTGGCCGCCGCAAAGATCGCCAGGAGGGCGACCAGCAACTCGGAAATGTCCACTCGAGCCTCCGGGAGGGAGCGCGATGCGATCCCGACAGATTCGAGCGGCGGCCCGACCGCTCACGATGTCCTGCGGGAGTGCTGCCTCCCGCACCCGG
>DASPMO010000194.1:0-64335 GCA_035627015.1 Thermoanaerobaculia bacterium
CCAACGGAAACACAGCGGACCGCCGGCGTCCTCGCCGGCTGTCGCGCAGGCGTCCCGCGCCTGCGCCCTGGGCGGGGGAGTGGCGGCGCGGGACGCCGCCACGACAGCCGGCGAGGACGCCGGCGGTCCGCATCCGTTGGCGAGCTCAGTGCGGTCTGCTTAGTAGTCTTCGTGGTCGATCTCCGTCACGACCGGAAAACGAGCCGCAACGAGTTGGCCTCCATCGCCAGCCGCGTGTAGTTGTGCAACCGCGACGCGCTGGCCACGCTCAGCTTCCCCGCCGCCGCGGCCGTGAACCCTGCAACGCCGACGATCCGCGAGAGCCACTCGTCCTCCCTCACGATCGAGGATGTGCGCTGCATGAGCGCGAGCGCCACGGCCAGGTACCGCGGATCGCTCTCGAGCAGCAGCACATCGGCCGCGTGCAACGTCTCCGGCGCGCTCCGGGCGACGACGGCCAGGCCGATGTCGGAAGCCGCGAGCAATGCCGCCTCCCCTTCCTCTCCGCCCGCCACGGCGACGGGCGCATAGCCGTCGCCACGGAGGGCCTGCAGGGCAGCGAGCTTCCGTTCCGGCCTGAGGTTCGCGCGGACCTCGTCGATGCCTGCTTCCCGGGCGGCGGCACGCGCCGCGGGCGTCTTCTCGGACGTCAGGAGGAGGACCCGGCGCGCGCCGGCGGACCGCAGCGCCGGACCGAATTTCTTCGTCGCGCCGCGCAGGGCCTCGACGCCGCCGATCACGACCGCCGGACGGCGCGGCAGGGACGACACCGTCTCCGGATCGCGGAAGAGGATCCCGTTCTTCAGCGCGTGGGACAGCGACAGGGCGCGCGCGGTGATGCGCGACTCCGGCCCCGCGACCGGCGACGAGCCGACGAGCATCGCCATCGACCGCTGCGGGTCCTGCGTGACGAGCAGCGCGGCCGCCGAGGCGACCAGGGCCATGGTCTGGAACGGATCGTCGCGGAGCGTGTGGACGCGCTGCGGCAGCGCATCCCGCTCCCACCAGGAGTCGAGCATGCGGATGGCGGCATGCGTGTCGCGCACGGCGCGGGTCTCGAGCAGCTCGCCCGCGTGCGCGAACAGCAGGGCGCCGATGCCGTCGAGGCTCTCGGTCGCGGCGAGCAGGCCCAGGGTGATGGTCTGCAGGACCGTGCGGCTGGAGATCCCGCCGCGCCGCAACGCCGTATAGCCGCCGAGGATCGTGAGCGCCGCGTTCGCGATCACGAATCCGTGCGCGCCCGCGAACATGCCCGCGCCGAAGAGCAGCCGCTTGGCCAGCACGCCCGTGAACAACGTACCGCTCAGCATCAGCCGGAACCGCGCCTGCTGTACCGCCAGCTCTTCGGGCCTACGATTGAATCCGCGCGGCCAGGCGCCGCGCCAGTCCCGCAGTTCGTCGGGCGTCGCCGGCTCGATGCCCAGCGACGCCCGGATGCGGTCGTGGACTTCTTCTGCCCGCACGCCGGGGTCGTACTGCACGAGCAGCCGGCCCGTGAGCGGATTGGCCCAGGCGTGGCGGACGATCGCGTGCCGGCTCAGCTCGCGCTCGACGGCGGCCGCATACCGCGGCCGCGCGTGGAGCGCGGGCACCTGCCATCGCTCGCGCCCGCGGATCGCGCTGCGGATCGCGCCGGACATACGGTCAGTGCGACGCGCAGCACGGATCGGCGCAGTCCGGCTTCACCGGCGCCGCTTCGGCCTTCGGTTCGCGGCAGCACTCATCGAGCACCGGCCCCTCATCCGCCCTCCGGGCACCTTCTCCCCGCGCGCGGGGAGAAGGGGGACACGGCGCGGCCTTGTCACTGCAGCATGCATCGGACATGGGAGTCTCCTGCGGGGCGACGACAACGTCCCCCACGAGCAACGGACCGGAGGCCGGGCGCGGCATGCTGGCCAGCGCCTGCTCCGGATCGAAATGAATCAGACGGGTCGAGTTGACCACGACCAGGATCGTGCTGAGGTTGTGCAGCACCGCGGCAAGCAGCGGGTTGAGCGCGCCGAATGCGCCGGCGACGATGCCGACCGAGTTCACGCCGAGAGCGATGCCGTAGTTCTGGCGGACCAGCTGGATGGTGCGCCGGCTCAGGCCGATCGTCGTGACGACGTCGTCGAGCCGGTCCGCGGCGAGGGCGATGTCCGCCGCCTCGATCGCCACGTCGGAGCCGCCCGTCCCCATGGCGATGCCCACGTCCGCGAGCGCGAGCGCCGGTGCGTCGTTCACGCCGTCGCCGACCATCGCCACGCGATGCCCTTCCGCGCGGAGCCGGCGGATCCACTCGAACTTCTCTTCCGGCAACAGGCGCGAGCGCCACTCCGAGAGCCCGACCGCGTGCGCCACCGCGGCCGCGACTTCCTCGCTGTCGCCGGTGAGCATGACCAGGTGCGGGATGCCGATGTCGCGCAGCCGTGCGAGCGCCCTCGCGGCGTCGGGACGAATGCGGTCGCTCACGCCGACCTGCCCGATGAAGCGCTCCCCCTGCGCGACGTAGACGACCGTCTCGCCTTCGAGCGCGTGCCGCCGCTCGGCCTCGTGAGAGTCGCCGTTGACGGTGATGCCGTGCTCCTCGAGCAGGCGCCGGCTGCCGACCAGCACGCGGCCATCGGCACCATTGGCCCGGATGCCCCGGCCGGCGATGACTTCGCAGTCATCGTGCGGTGGCAGCTCGAGGCCGCGCTCCTTCGCGGCGGCGACGATCGCCAGCGCGAGCGGATGTTGCGCGTGGATTTCCGCGCCGGCGGCCAGCGCGAGGATGCGCTCTTCCGGATCGCCGTCGTACGACAGCACGCGCTGCACGGCCGGCGTCCCCTCGGTGAGCGTGCCGGTCTTGTCGAACACGACGACGTCGAGCTCCGCGGCCGCCTCGAGGTAGGTCCCCCCTTTGATCAGGATCCCGCGCCGCGCGGAGTTGCCGACCGACGCGCTCACCGCGGTGGGCGTCGCCAGTCCCGCGGCGCATGGACATGCGATGAGCAGCATGGTCAGGGCCTGCACCGGATTGCCGGTGAGCAGCAGGACCGTCCCGGCGAGGAGGAAGGAGAACGGAACGAACTTCGCGGCGAACCGCTCGCCCACCGTCTGGATGCGCGGTTTCAGTTTCTGCGCGCGCTCGACGGCCGTGATCAGACGGCCGATCGCGGTGTCCGCGCCGACCCGTTCGACGCGCACGCGCAGCTTGCCGGCCATCAGCACCGTCCCGGCGTAGACGCGGCCGCCGAGGCCGCGCTCGACCGGCATGCTCTCCCCGGTGATCGCCGCCTCGTTGATCGTCCCTTCCCCGAGCTCGATCACGCCGTCGACCGGAATCTTCTCGCCCGCGTACACGGCGACCAGATCGCCCACGCCGATCCCCGACGCGGGCCGCTTCGTCTCCACTTCCCCTTCGACCAGCCACGCTTCCTGATCGTCCATCGCCAGCAGCTCGCGGATGGCCTTGCGCGTGCGCAGGATCGTCTTGGCCTGCAGGAACTCGCCGATGTTGAGCAGGAACACGACCGTCAGCCCGCTGAGCGTCTCGCCGAGGAAAATGCTGGCGATCGTCGCGGTGCCGACGAGCGTGTCGACGTTGATCTGCCCACGCTGGAACAGCGCCTGGAACATGCCCTTGATGTACGCCCAGCCGGTGATCACGGTGAAGATGCCGCTGACCACGAGGAACGCCGGACCGGCCGCCGCGCCGCCGATGATCCGCCATGCGAGCGTGACGGCCATGCCGATGCCGCCGATCCACAACTTCCGCTTGTACCGGGCGATGATCTCTTCGTTCGGATCGCGCGCGTCGCAGCAGGAGCCCTGGATCGGACAGTCGCGCAGGGACGGCGGCGCGTTCGGATCGTTGCGCGCGGCGAGCGCTTCCTGCCGCTGCGCGTACTGCTCCACGGTCAGCGGCACGGCGCGGATCGCCTCCTGGATGGCGTGGACGATGCGCAGGACGGGCAGCGCGCGATCGAAGACGACGAGCAGCCTCCCGGTGACCGGATTCGCGCGCGCGGAGCTGACGCCGATGACGTTCTCCAGCGTCGCCTCCACCGCCGCCGCATAGCGCGGCTGCCGGTACAGCGCCGGGACCTGCCAGCGTTGCCGGCCCGGCACCTCGGACCGCAGCCAGAGCTCCCCTGTCGGAACGATCGCGCCGGGCGTCATCGATCAGGCTCCCTTCGGCGCGGTCGGGCGGGTCGCGTCGACCTCGGACGAGGCTTCCGCCGAGATGTCCTGGAGCTCCTCGGTGACCTCGGCCGCGAATTCCTGGACCTGCCGGCCGACCCGGATGCCCCCTTTGACGACGCCCTTCACGACCGGACGGAAGACGGTCATCCCCAGTCCCTTGATGACGACGGTCGCCGCGGCGCCCAGCAGAAAAATGACGATGTGTGGCATGAGTGCCTCCTTTGTTCGGGATGCAGTGTCGTGCCGCCATCCCTTCCGCACAATGAGGCGCAATTCCTATTTTGCGAACGAGCGGCTCTCCATCACTTTTGAGTAATTCGGGCCTGTCTTCCTTCCATCCCCGCGCAGAGGATGACTTCCACCAATCCTGACGAATTGGGTCCGAGGGGGAGGTCATGCAGAGTCTTTTTGCGCGAGTCGTGTTCTGTTGCACTCTCTGTTGCGCGAGCCTCCTTGCCGCCGCGGGCGCCGCCGCCGATGAGAGCTCGGTCACCGGATCGATCGTGAGCGCCGGCGGCGAACCGGTCGCGGACGCGGTGATCGAGGTCGTCGGCATGGCCCGCCGCTGGAAGGCGAAAGGTGACGGCGCGTTCCAGGTCGTCCTGCCGCCGGGCGACCACCGTCTGCTCGTCACCAGCGCGCGCCACGGGTCCGCGCTCGTGCCGGTGAGCGTGAGCGCGGCCGCGAGCACCACCGTCGACGTGACCCTCTCCCCCGTCTATCGCGACGAGATGGTCGTGAGCGCGGGCACCGGGGCGCGGCCGCTGTCCGAGGTTGCCCAGCCGATCGCGGTGCTCTCCGGCGAGCGGCTGGACGCGCGCCAGCAACCCTCCCTCGGCGCCACGATCGCGCACGAGGCGGGCGTGTCGACGACGTCGTTCGGTCCGGCGGTCGGGCGCCCCATTCTCCGCGGTCTCGGCAACGACCGGGTGCGCATCCTCTCGAACGGCACCGACGTCGGCGACCTCTCCGCGGGCGCGCCCGATCACGCGGTCGATACGAACACGGCGACGGCGGAGCGCATCGAGATCCTCCGCGGAGCCGCGACGCTGCTGTACGGCAGCAGCGCGGGCGGCGGCGTGGTCAACATCATCGACGGGCGCATCCCCGAGTCGCGGATCGACCGCGCCGTCACGGGCCAGGCCTCGGGCGGCTACGGTTCCGCGGCGAACGAGCGGCACGCCGACGCGCTGTTCAGCGGGGGCGCGGGCCCCCTCACGTGGAGCGTTTCGGCTTTCCATCGCAGGACCGGCGACTACGCCATCCCCGGCTTCGCCTCGACCGAGCCGGAGGAAGACGAGCCCCGCGGCACGCTGCGCAACAGCGCGATCGACAACACCACCGGCGTCGCCGGCCTGTCGTGGGTCGGCGCGAACGGCTTCCTCGGCTTCGCGGTGTCGCGCACGGACGCGAAGTACGGCCTGCCCGGTCACCTCGAGCACCACGGCGAAGGCGAAGAAGAAGCGGAGGAAGAGGGCCAGCCGGAGATCGACCTCCGGCAGAACCGCGCCGACGTCCGCGGGGAGATCCGGCGCCCGGGCGCCTTCGTGGAAGCCGTGCGCGTGAACCTCGGCTTCAACGACTACGCGCACAGCGAGGCCGAGGGCAGCGAAGAGTTCGGACAGCGCAACAGCCAGGAGAGCTACGAGGCCCGCGTCGAAGCGCGCCACGCTCGCGTCGGGCCGCTCGCCGGCTCCGTCGGCGTACAGGTGCGGCACCGCGACATCGCCATCGTCGGCGACGAGGCCTTCGTGCCGCCGAGCACGATCGCCAACGCCGCGGTGTTCGCACTCGAGGAGATCAACCGCGGCAACCACCGCTGGCAGGGCGGCCTGCGCTACGAGCGCCAGGAGATCGAGGGCGAGCCGGACGTCGCGCCGCGGCGGGCGTACAGCGCGCTCTCGTCGTCGCTGGGGCTCGTGTGGGCGCCCCGGCAGGCGTACTCGATCGGCATCTCGGCCGCGCGCGCGGTGAAGTTCCCCTCGGCGGAAGAGCTGTATTCCCTCGGCCCGCACCTCTCGACGCGGTCGTACGAGATCGGCAACGCGGACCTCCGCAAGGAAGTGAACCTGGACGCCGATCTGAGCATCCGCAAGCTGACCGGACGGCTCACCGGGGAGTTGAACGTATTCGTCAACCGCTTCGACAATTTCATCTACCAGCGCCTCACCGACGAGACGATCGACGAGCTGCCGGTGCTGGTGTACGAGAACGGCGACGCGGTCTTCCACGGAGTCGAGCTGCGCGCGGATCTACTGCTCGTGCAGCGCGGCGCACGGCATCTGTCGCTGGAGGCCGGTCTGGACAGCGTGCGCGCGGAGCTGCGCGAGACCGGCGAGCCGCTGCCGCGCATCCCGCCGCTGGAGGTCAGCGGCGGCCTGCGCTACGAGGACGGCCGGATCTGGACGGAGCTCGGCGTGGTCCACGCCGCGCGGCAGACCCGCGTCTCGCAGAACGAGCGGCCGACGCGCGGCTACACGGCCGTCCACGGCAGCGTCGGCGTGCGAGTCTACGGCCAGCGGATCGTGCACGATTTCGTGCTGCGCGGTTCAAACTTGACCGACCAGGAGATTCGCTCGCACACGTCGTTTCTGAAGGAGCTCGCGCCGCAGCCGGGTCGCGATGTCGACCTGTCGTACCGCCTGTCGTTTTGAAGAGAGAGAGGGCCGTTGAGCGAGCTGACGCTCATGCTGGTGGGGTTCGGCCGCCTGTTCGTGGAGTGTCTCGTTCAGGCCGCGCCCGACCTGCGCGTCGTCGAGGGCCACGACGATCTCGTCCAGCGGATCGGCGAAGAGCGTCCCGACGTCGTGACGCTCGACGTGGCCGCGCTGGACGGGCAGGCGCTCGGGCTCGTGCGGGCGGCGGGCCACGCGGAGCCGCGCCCGAAAGTCATCGCCTACGGCATCGAGCCGACCCAGGAGACCGTGCTGCAGTGGATCGAGGCGGGCGCCCACGGCTACCTGCCCCGCGACGCTTCGCTCGCCGAGCTGCGCCGCACCGTGCACCTCGTCGCCGCCGGCCAGATGGCCGCGTCTCCCGAGATGGCGTACGCGCTCTTCTCGCGCCTCGCGGAGCTGGCCCGGGCGCGGAGGCGCACCACCGTGCTGGAATCGCTCATCCTCACTTCGCGCGAGCTGGCGGTGCTGCGCCTCATCGCCCAGGGGCTCGGGAACCGCGAGATCGCGAAGCGGCTCTCGCTGTCTTTCCATACGGTGAAGAACCACGTGCAGAACATCTTCAAGAAGCTCGACGTCACCCGCCGCATCGAGGCGGTGGAGCGGGCCCGGCGTCAGGGGTGGCTGGAATGACGGCAAACGGCAACAGTCCGGGGGCGCGCGCGGTTCTCGTCTCGCGGTCCGCGCTCTTCGCGGACACGGTGGCGCAGAGTCTCGGCGCCGAGGGCATCCGGGTGGTGGCGACGGTCGCCCCCTCGCCGGGGGCCGTGGAGGAGCTCGGGGAGCTCGCCGCGGACGTCGCACTGGTGGAAGCGAACGGCCCGGTCGCCGATACGGCGTCGCTGCTGCGCCGGATCCAGCTCGTCGCCTCCATCCCCATCGTGGTGATCGGCGGGCCGGCCGACGACGCGCAGTTGCTGGAGCTGATCGAGGCCGGCTGCTGCGGATGCGTGCCGCGCGACGCGTCCCTGCGCGAGCTTGTCGACGCCGTGCGGAACGTCTGCTGCGGGCGCGCCGCGTGCTCGCCGTACCTCGCGGCGCTCGTCTCCGCGCGCATCCGCGAGCTGGCGCACGAGCTCACCGGCGACGCCGACAAGCCCGTGCTGACCCGGCGCGAGATCGAAGTGCTGCAGCTCGCCGCCCGGGGGCTGACCAACAAGGAGATCGCGCAGGAGCTGGGCATCTGGCTGCAGACCGTCAAGAGCCATCTGCACGGCGCATACGAGAAACTGGACGTCCAGACGCGGCACAGCGCGGTCACCAAGGCCCTGCGCCTCGGACTGATCCGCGAGTCGCAGGGAGGGTGACACATGGACCGGCAGGCCTTGATCCGCCGCGGGAAGCTCCTCGAATACGCAACCATCGGATACAACAGCCTCGAAGGCGTGATCGCCATCGCCGCCGGCCTGCTCGCCGGAAGCATCGCCCTCGTCGGCTTCGGCGTCGACAGCTCGATCGAGGTCCTCTCCGGCGCAACCCTGCTCTGGCGGCTCCACGCCGACGCCGACGAACAGAAACGCGAGCGCGTCGAGCGGCACGCCCTGCGCATTGTCGGCGTCTCGTTCCTCCTGCTCGCGGCCTACGTGACCTTCGACGCCGGCAAGTCCCTGTTCCGCCGCGAGGCCCCCGACGAGAGCCTGACCGGCATCATCCTCGCCGCCGTTTCGCTCGTGATCATGCCCCTGCTCGTGCGCGCGAAACGGCGCGTCGCGCGCGCGATCGGCAGCAAGGCGCTGGAGGCGGACGCCACCCAGACCCTGCTGTGCACCTACCTCTCCGCGATCCTCCTCGGCGGTCTCTTGCTCAACGCCGTGGCCGGGTGGTGGTGGGCCGATCCCGTGGCGGCGCTGGTGATGGTGCCGATCATCGTGAAGGAGGGGCTGGAGGGCGTTCGCGGAGAGCGGTGTGAAGACGACTGCGCGCGCTGAGCTCACTCCGCGGCGAGCAGCCGCGCCCGGATCGCCTCATACCGTCTCGTGAACAGCGACTGCACGCGTGCGACTCGTGGTCGTCGAAGCCGAACGCGCGCGGGCTCACCTTCGAGTTGTGGCAATGAGTGCGTTTCGGGCCGCTCAATACGCGCCATTTTTCCGAAGCTATGGCAGCATCGACGAAGGCGACGTGCTGTTCTCGCTCCTTGTGCTGGTGTCGGGATGGCGGAAGAGGAGCCCACGCTTGAATTTCCTGGTTTCGGCGACCTTCGGCGAGACCCACGCCTATTTCTGGGCACGCCAGTTCGCGCAGTGGCTCAAGCCGTCGCTCGACGCCATGGGCGTCCTTCCGGGCTCGGCGAGCGATTATCCAAAGGTGCTGATGATCACCAACGCCTGCCGCTCGGGATCCGTGCACAACTCGTCCTTCTCAGTGACCACCGAGGACAACAAGGGCGAAGGCACGAACGTCATCCGCCTCGCGCATCGCAATCCCGCCGGTCCGAGCTTCGGAACTCTGGGCACGGCCGTGCCGCACGCGTTCTGGCACAACTACTACGGCGTCGGCTACAGCCCGAGCACCAACAAGCTGTACTTCTCCAGCTGGACAATACCGACGAGCCATACCGGGCCGGCCGGGTGGTCGGCCAGGCCTTGTGGGAGTTCTACCACGGCATCAAAGTGACCGGCTCCAGCACGAGCGGCACCTGGCATCCGACCACCGACACGGACTTCAACTGGATCGTGTACTGGGCCGCCGACCTCATGGCCGCGTCGACGTACAAGGATCGCGATGAATACGCGAACCGGCTCATGGAGATCCTCGACAAGCACACCAACTGGTCGAGCAGCGGAAAGAGCGACTACTGTCAGATCTTCGAGCACCACGGCCTGCGCGACTTCATCAACGACGACTACTGCAACTGACCGCTGGTATGCGCGGCACGATCCGCGAGGCGCGACCACGCTGACGCACCGCAGGTGGGATCGCGGCGATCCGGCTCTGGTTCTGACGCTAGAACCGGGGAAGCCGGAGCCGGGCGCGCGTGCCGCCGAGCGGCGAGGTCTCCAGCGCCACGGAGCCGCCGTACAACTCGGCGAGGTCGCTGACGATGGCCAGGCCGAGGCCGGAGCCGCCGACCTGCTGGTCGGCCCGCACCCCTCGCTGCAGCACTTCGGCGCGCATGGTCGGGTCGAGGCCCGGCCCATCGTCATCCACCGAGAGGAAGACGTGTGCCTCGTCGATGGATGACGAAATGGCCACTCGCGAGCGCGCCCACTTGCACGCGTTGTCGAGCAGGTTCCCCAGCATTTCGTCGAGGTCTTCCCTGCGGCCTCGAATCTCGTGCGCGGGCGAGACGTCGGCCTCGATCGAGAGCTCGCGGTCCGCGTGCAGGCGCCGCATCGTCCGCACGAGACCTTCCACCGAGGGAAGGACCGCGCAGCGGACTCCCGGCGCCGTACGCGACGATGCGGTCGCACGGGAGCGGGCCAGGTGATAGTCGACCTGCCGCTGCATCCGCTCGACCTGCTGGCGGAGCATGGCCGCGAGCTCGTCATGGCCCGCGGCGCCGGCCTGTTCCGCCTCCTGCGCGAGCACGGCCAGCGGCGTCTTCAGTCCGTGCGCGAGATCTCCGGCCGTGGTCAGGGCCCTGGCCACCGCCCGCTCGCGATCCTCGAGCAGCGCATTCAGGTCGTTCACGAGCGGCTGCACTTCGCCCGGATAGTCGCCCTCGATCCTCCGGCCGCGTCCCTCGCGCACCAGGGAGAGCGCGGCGCGAAGGTTCCGCAGCGGCGCGACCGCTCTGCGCACCAGGAACACGCCCCCCGCGACGAACGCCGCGGCGACCAGTCCGACGGCGATGAAATACGTCAGCGGCTCGCGATGCGCCGGATGGTTCCGGAGAGCCCAGAACAGCAGAGCCGTGACCGCGAGCACCACGGCCGTCATCCAGACCAGGGATCCGACGAGCAGGCGGGTGCGAAGCGAGCCTTTCATGCGTCAACCGATGCGATATCCGAGTCCGCGCACGGTCTCGATCGTCGAGGCGCCGAGCTTCCGCCGCAGACGCGCGATGAACACCTCGACGGTGTTCGAGTCGCGGTCGAACGTCTGCGCGTAAATGTGCTCGGTCAGCTCCCCCTGCGACACGACGCGGCCGCGATGGTGCATGAGGTACGACAGCACGCGCAGCTCGTGACTGGTCAGCTTCACCGGCTGCCCGTCGAGCGTGACCTGCGAGGTCCTCGGGTCGAGCACCAGCGCGCCGGAGCGCAGCTCCGGCGTGAGCTGTCCGCTCGAGCGCCGGATCAGGGCGCGGAGCCGCGCCAGCAGCTCCTCGACCTGAAAAGGCTTGGTGAGGTAGTCGTCCGCGCCGCCGTCGATGCCGCGGACTTTTTCCGACCAGCTGCCGCGGGCCGTGAGCACCAGCACCGGCACCGCGATGCCGCCGGCGCGCCAGCGCTCGAGCAGCGTCAGGCCGTCGATGCGCGGCAGGCCGAGGTCGAGAATCACCGCGTCGTATTGCTCGGTCCCGACGAGAAAGTCGGCCTGCTCTCCGTCCGCGGCGACGTCGACCGCGTACCCGCGTTCCGCGCATGTGGCGGCGAGCCGGCTGGCCAGCAGCGGCTCATCCTCGACGATCAGGATTCTCATTGGCGACGGCGGGCATTATCTTCCGCTCCAGCAGTCCGCGCGCCGCCAGGATGAGGGAAACGCTCCCGGTCGCGCCGATGGCCCACAGCGTCCATAGGAAGAGGAAGGCTCCGCTCGACTTCGGGTGATTCCATCTCATGTGCACGACGGGCATGCCCGCGGCCATGATTCCGCCGAGGAGCATGATGATGAGCCCCGAGCGCCGTTCCGGCAGCACGAGCGCCCCGTACAGCCAGACGGTCAGCATCAGCACCCCGAAGAGGCTATGAGGACCCCAGGAATCGCCCCCGCGCACGATGTCGTCCGTGATGTGAATCGTGAACAGGAGGAGGGAGAGGAGAGAGAGGACGGTCAAGGTCATGTTGTGTTTCATGCCGCCAGCGTGGGACAGGCCGGCTGAACGGCGGCTGAACGGGCCATTCAGGGTCCGTTCAGCAACATCCCGGCACCATGGCCGTACCATGAACATGCTCTTACCCATTCACATCGTCGCGGGTGGCCTGGCCATCGTGCTCGGCTTCACGGCTCTGTTCGTGAAGAAGGGAGGGACCCTTCACCGCCGCAGCGGGATGCTGTTCGTCTACGCCATGCTGGCCATGGGCACGACCGCCTCGATCCTGGAGTTTCTCCATGGCGCCGGCGCCGCGAACCTGGTCGCCGCGATCCTGTCGCTCTACTTCGTCGGCACGGCGCTGACGACCGTGCGCCCGCCGTCGCGATGGACCCGCGCGGTCAACATCGCGGCGCTGACGCTCGCGGTCGGGCTGGCGCTCGCCGCGATCGTGGGCGGCGTCACGCGCGTCGGCGACCCCGGTCTTTCCCCCGGCGGCGTTCCGTATCGCACGATCGGTGTGATGTCCTTCGTCCTGGCCGCGGCCATGATCCTGGCGGCGGCCGGCGATGTGCGCATCATGCGACGCGGCATGCCTCGGGGGGGCCCGCGCCTGGCGCGCCACCTCTGGCGGATGTGCTTCGCGCTGTTCATCGCCGCCGGCTCGTTCTTCTCGATCCGCGAGCGCGTGGCGAGGGTCCTTCCCGAGCCCTTCACGAGCGGACCGATGCGCCTCCTGCCGATCCTGCTGCTGTTCGGGATGATGTTCTATTGGTTGTGGAAGGTGCGCCGCCGCCGCACGTTGCCGGTGATCGTGCGGCACGATGCGGTGCCGCTGGCCGCTCCCGCGGAGTGATTGCGGAGCTGACGTTCCCGACCGGAAGTCGACCTTCGTCGTTCCTCATTTGAACGCTAGATGGACCACAAAAACGTAGGGCGGGCTTCAGCCCGCCTCCCCCGGGGGCGGCGTCGACTTTCCTCCTCCATGGGAGTACCCTGCCGGCGGGTCTCTCCGACAATTCAGCCCCTCCCTGGACCTCCTCTCTGAGGCTTCGAGCGACGTCTCTTCGGACCGATCGACGGACGCTCGCGTAGTGCGTCCCGATTCTCACGACGTGCGGGCACGGTTCGCCGTGTCGGCTTCACCTACCGCACCACCTACCGGAGAGCAGAGCCATGTCCAATTCGATGAAGTACCCGTCGTCCGTTGTCCCGGCCTCGACCCCCATCCTTCCGATCACGCCCGCATCCGCGGCCACGGTCGAGCCGATCTCGGTCCTCGCGCCGCCGCAGGAGCAGCACATGCTGCTGCTGTTCCTTCCTCTCAAGAAGGGCATCCTGGCCAACCCACAGGTAAACGAGCTGGCGGTGAACCTGGTCAACGCCGTCGCGCCCGTCGACAACCGCGCCGCCACGGGCGTGCACTTCGCCATGTTCCACCTCGTTCCCGACGGCACGGCCTCCGCACTTCCGGTGCCGACGTTCCAGGCCCCGGCCGGAAAAGACCTGCTCGTGGCGCAGTCGCTGTATGACGCGCCGTTCGATCCGTACATCTCCGCGTTCACCACCGATCCGGCCATCGCCACGGGACTGGATGGGCTGCTGAGCATCCTCGACGAGACCGGCATCCCCATCGCCGATCCTGCCACCTCCGCCGCGCAGATTCTCGCCAACGGCGGTGTCTTTCAGAACAGCGAAGCCTTCATTGCCCTGCTGATGCGCTACAACTTCGGCGATCCGACCATCCCCGCCGCCACCAGCACGGAAAACATCGCCAATCCGGCACCGCCGCCGCAGCGCTACGTCCTCTTCGCCACGTTCCCCGGCCTCACCGTCGGCAGCATCCTGCAGAACTATCCCGATGCGCAGGCCCTGTGGCCCTCCGACGCACAGCCGATCACCTTCCAATAGCACTCCCCGACGCGCGGCGGGCCACGAGGCCTGCCGCGCGCAGACAGCGAGGTGGTTCATGAAAGAAGACATCCTCTCGTCCTCGACTCCCGCGGCGCCGCCGGTTCCGCTGAACCTGCCCGACATCCAGGGAGTCATCGTGCAGGGCTTCCGCAGCTACACGCACGCGCGGCACTTCATCCTGCACATCCGGCCGGGGCAGGCCGCCGGCGCGCGGCAGTTCTGCGGAGACCTCCTGCCGGCGCGCAACGGCGCGATGTCGGTCACGCCCGCGACGCGCTGGCCGTCCGGCTACCGCCCGCCCTACACGCTGAGCTTCGGCGTTTCCAATTGCGGTCTCCAGAAGCTCCTCGGCGACGAGGGATACGCCACCGTATCCGGCAAGAGCTACGGACTGTTCGCCCCCTTCCGGCGGCCGCTCGAGGATGCCGGCGGGGTTCCCGGCACGGCCACGAAGATCGGCGATATCGACGACAGCGCGCCGGCACACTGGTGGAAGAACGGGAACTGGAAGCTCGACGAACCGCAGTCGAACGCGCCGCTCGATCTGCTGATCACCCTTTACGCGCGCGACCCCGCCGGCCGCGACCGGTTCGGCGAGATCCTGCTGTCGATGATCCCCGCCGGCACCGACGGCCTTCCCTCGGTCGTCCCGGCGTTCGTGCAGGATTCCGATCCGCTCGATCCGCCCGACAGCATTCATTTCGGCTACGTCGACGGCATCTCCCAGCCGACCATCGCCGGCTATCCCGATCCCGATCCATCAGGACAGGAGCCGACACCTTCCTCCGCGTTCATCATCAATCCCGATCGGACGTCCACTCCTCAGCCGCCGTACACCGCCCATCCTTTCCTGGCGAACGGCTGCTTCGCCGCCTTCCGGCTGCTGCACCAGGACGTCAAGGCGTTCGAGGAGTACCTCGCGCTGTCCGGCTCCGACGCGGAGCTGGTGGCGGCAAAGATGTGCGGCCGCTGGAGAGACGGCACGCCGCTCGAGGTTTCCCCCACCGGACCCGATCCGAAGCTCAGCGGCGATGCACGCATCGACTTCGCCTATCTGTCGGCCCGCGATGGGCAGCAGACGCCTCCGCCGGGACCCGACTTCGACACGACCGGCATCCGCTGTCCCTACGCCTCCCACACGCGTCGCACCCACCCGCGCGACGACTCCGCCGTGAACACGAACAGCCAGGTCATGCGCGAGCGTCATCGCGTCATGCGCCGCGCCTTCGCCTACGGACCGCCGTACGCCACCGCGCCTGAAGCCGACCGCGGTCTGGTCGGGCTGTTCATGGGAGCGAGCCTCACCGATCAGTTCGAGTTCCTGATGCAGACGTGGATGAACACCGGATTTTTCCGCAACCCGGACGCCAGCCCGAATGGCAGCGGCGTCGATCCCCTGTTCGGACCGCAGCCGTCGAACACGTCACCCGGTGCAACGTCGTTCTCCTATCTCGACGACAACGGCGCGTACAAGCAGGTGCCGGGGACGATGACGCGCTTCGTCCGCACGGACGGCTCGCTCTACGTCTTCCTTCCCGGGATGGCAGGACTGGAGCACCTCAGCAACGGCACGATCCCGCCAGGGGCGTAGCAGTTCGTGGCCCGAACGCGGGAGGCGTGCGCCGCAGGGACCGCGCGCCTCCCGCGGGAAATTACTTCGCCGTCAGGGACTGCACGGGGTTGCCGGCAATGTCCTGCTGGTTGTTCAGCACGGCGTTGTTCGTGAAGCCGATCACGGTTCCGCCGGCGTTGGAGATGCCGGTGGCGTTGTTGAAGATCGAGCAGCCGTCGAGCACGGTCGTGATCCCGGCGGTGTTGTGCTGCAGGCCGCTGCCGAAGTTGTCGGAGAGGGTCGTGCGCACGACGTTCAGGCGGACATTCGCGCTGTCGACGGCGATGCCGTGGAAGCCGTTCCGGAACGACGAGCTCGAGATCGTGCCGGTCGTATTCGCGTAGACGCGCACTCCGGCCCACGGGCTGTACGGCGCACTCTGCGAGACGCGGACATTGTTCATGGTCAGCTTCAGCGGCGTGCCCGCGGGAGGTCCGATCAGGAATCCGGCCAGCTCGAGGCTCGAGGCTTCCACGTTCTCGACGCTGAGCGACGAGCCCGCGGCGCCGGGAAACATCGAAACCGCCGTGGAGGTCCGGGTGAACGTCGTGTCGATGACGTGCACGTGCGTCGGGACCGTTCCTTTGACGAAGACGCCGTAGCCGCTGCCGGACGTGGAGAAGATCTTCAGGCCGCGCAGCACGACGACGTTGCCGGCTCCGTCGTTGCTCGTGAAATCGATGGTGATGGCGCTGCCGGAGGAGAACTGCAGGGATGCGAACTCTCCCCCGCCTTCGATGGTGATCGACTTGCCGATCGTGAGCGGGCCGAACGTGCCGACGTCCTTCACGCTGATCTGGCCGCCGACCATGGTTTTGACATACGCGCCGGCGAACGTCCGGCATGGCGCGGTGAACGTGCACGGATTGACGTCATCGCCCGTGCCCGACACCCAGGTGCGCGCGGCATCGGCGAAGGCGTTCACGGCAAACAGAGCAATGAAAAGACAGACCAGGACTCGGGACACACGCATGGGAGTGACTCCTTCTCGACTTGAATGAATACGTGCAATCTGGGCAGCGCTGCTTACCGGCCGCTTACGGCGACAGGGAAAGCGCCCGCGAGAGACTCGCGCACCGGCAGGGCGGCCACCCCGCAGATGCATCGCCGGTAAGTGCGCGAAAAAGATCCCGTCAAAGTCGGCAAACGACCGGCAGCGGGGATGATGCTACCGTCGCCCGAAGCCATCAGCGCGGCATTAGCCCGCGCGTCTCTCTACAATCGGACGATGCCAGAAGCGAACCTCGACGAGCTCCAGCAACGCATCTACGCACGTCTGAAGAACAAGGTCGGCGACGGCCCGGCGGCGTTCTTCCTCGACGCCTGCCGCCTGATGAGGATTGAGCCGTCGCTCGCGACTACGACCCATCTCGTCGGTCACTGCATCCGCGAGATTGAAAGCGCGCTGCGGGACCTGCTCATGCCCCTCGGCCGGAATCCACAACAGCCCCCGCCGAACGAACGACTCGCCGAGATCCGCCGCCTTCTCGCTGCCGCCTCGATTCCGCTCGATGATCCGCTGGCCGTGCGCTGGCAGGCCATCGCGCTTGCGGAAGGCGGGGAGACTCACAAAACGGAGATCCGGAGAATCCTCGCCGCGGTCGGTATCGCCGAGTCGGATGAGGTGGCGGTGACGTGGCTGAGGCTCGCGGGCTCAAAGAAGTCCCCCCGCCTTGCCGACCGGGCGCACCGCAGCGGACTCTCCGCACGCCCGCTCGACCAGGAGTTCCGCGCGTTCTGGGCGGAAGTGCAGACGGTGTTCGACGTCGTTCTGGAGCGCTTCGAAACGCGCTACCTGGTCTATATCGAAATGCTCAAGCGGCTTCTGACGAAGAACGTCCCGGACCCCGAGGATGTGACCACGCTGAAGAACGCCATCCCGCGCACGCTTGTAACGTACCGCTATTTCTTTGAGCAACTCGAGTCGCCGGGATGGTTCAGGGAACTACGGCGGAAAGGCTTCTTCTCGTCGCCGTTTCCATGGTACTGGCCACAAGCGGTCTATCTGCAGAAGATCGCACCAACGCTCCCTCAGGAGGTATTGAATGTGATGTTGTCCGTGGCTACGGATGGCCTGTGGACGCGTGTCGAGCTCGCGACGGCTGCAAAGGCGCTGCCTCCGACGCTGACGCGAGAATGGGCCCGGCACGAGGCACAGTGGATTGAATCGCAACAGCAGATCGGATGGCCGCTCCCGCAGAAGTACGGCGAGGTCATCATCGCGCTCATTGGTGCAGGCGAGATCTATGCCGCAGCGGAGCTGTTGCGCAGCCTTCTCTCTAATCCACCGGCGTCCGAAACGACCTCGGTCTTCGAGGAGCCTCCGTCACGGCTGGAATGGATGTCTGTGCAACACCTGATGGAGAAGGTCGTGCCGACGCTCGTCGCGCATGCACCTCTCGTCGCGTTCGAAACCTTCGCGGACCTCCTCGCCTCAATCCTTCAGAGCGCTCACGACGATCTGGCAGGTGTCTACGATGGATCGACGTTGTGGCGCGAGTCGATCGCAAGCGACCACGGGCTCAACGTGGGGCGGCGAAACGACCTCGTGACTGCGGTGCGGATGTCGGCAGTCGCCGCGATCGGAGCCAGACAGATGACCGCGACGGATGCCGTGACGCGTCTGCGAGAGAGAAAGCTCGCGATCTTTGAACGGCTGGCGCTCTTCATCCTCGCGAAGTTCCCCGAGGAAACGTTGCAGCTCGTCGCTGAGGAACTGTTCGCCGACATGGAACGATTGCGTGACGACTTCAATCGGCGCGAGTTCGGGATGGTAGTCGCTGCGGGGTTCCCGTATTTGTCGACTGAGGATCAAAGGCGGATCGTGAAGTTGATCCAGTCTGGTCCGGATGTCGCCGAGTTTCGAGAACGCGCCGAGGGCCGCGGATTCGTGATCACCGATGCACACGTGCAGCGATACGTGCTGCAGTGGCAGACGCAATTTACGGAGGTGATTCACATACCCGAGGAGCTCAGCGAGCAATATGCGCAGTGGAAGGAGAAGATGACAGCCGTCGTGACAACTCTGGAACCTGCACCGGCGGCTCGGACACTCGAACAACTACGCGAAATGCCAGCGACGGATGTCGTCGCCTATTTTCGCACGATGGCGCTATCGCAGCGGCCCGAACACTCACGTTTCGACGTCGGCCGTGACTTGCAACAGCTCGTGGCGGCAGCGCCGGAGGCATTCTCGCATATCGCGTTGGAGGCGCGCGGCCTCGAGCCGTCGCTGATTCACTGGTTTCTCTACGGACTGAACCAGGCGGTACAACAGAAGCAACACGACATCAAATGGGCGGCGGTCATCGGCCTTCTTGAATTCGTCGTCGACCAGCCGATCGAGATGACGTGGGCAGCAGCTCGCCGGTCCGCTGCGTCCATGCTTGAACGCGTGCTGTCGGTCGAAGAACCCACCGTGCCACGCGATTTGGCGGCGCGGCTGTGGGGTGTACTCGCGAAGCTCCTCGAACATGATCCCGGCGATGAATCCGTCGATGTGACGAATGACCTTGCGAAAACGGGCCGCAACGCAGTTACGCAAGCTTTCACCTCAACGCGCGGCGACGCGTTCGACGCCGTGATCCGGCTGGTGCTATGGCTGCGAAGAACCAACACTTCCGTGCTGCAACACGAACTCCGGACACTCCTCGAAACGCTTTTGCACGCAAACACCTCTCTGATCATTCGTGCAGCAATCGGCAAAAACCTTCTTTATTTCGTCGACCTCGACGAACCATGGTTCGTCGAACACTTCGATCGAATCCTTCCGCAGGCGAACGATCAGGTTGTGCCATGGTGCGCCGCCTGGAGCGGTTACCTCTCGCGATGGAATCCGTCACGCGAGATGTTCGATCGTCTTCGCGACCACTATGGTCTTGCCATTCAGAGGCTCGTCCCGACGGCAGAGGAACACTCGCTCGCGGCTCAGGCCATCGCGCACCACCTCATGGACGAATACTGGTCTGGCTTCGTCACGCTCGACGACCCGCTGATCACCGGCTTCTTCTCCGTCGCGCCCGGACGAACGCGTGGCCGAGCACTGTGGTACGTACTTCACGGTGTCGATAATGCTGGCGCAACTATGCCGAACGATGTCCGGGAGCGCATCACAGCACTCCTGACATGGCGGGTGGCGGCGTCCGCGCAGCAGGAGGACCGAGCCGAAGAACTGTCCTGGTTCGGATTCTTCTTCGCCCTCGGCCGCTTCGACGAGGACTGGTCAGTAGAGACACTGCAGTCCGTGTTGAAGCTGGGCGTCCGCGTCGAACATCACGAAACCGTCGAGCGACTCGCCGTCTACTCGAGAACGAAGCCCGATCTGGCGTTCGATTGCTTCCGGCGGCTCATCATCCTCGACGAGCACCGGTTTCTCATCGACGAAGAGAGCGGCCGCGAGATCGTTCGCAACGCGCTGGCATCAACGGGCAGCCGCGAGGCGGCACGAGCATTCGTGAACAGCCTCGGCTCAGAAGGGCAGTTTCAATTTGCCGATCTCCTCGAGTAGCTGCCTGCCCGCGTCAAGAAGCCGCGGGAAGTGACCCGCGGCTCCTTGCTGGTCACGTGGCGTAGTTGTGGTGCACTTCGTTGATGAGAGCGAGCTCGCAACTCCGCACATTGGTCAGGGGCGGCAAACCCTGTCGGGCCAAGCAGTCCAGACACCTATAAGAGCGCGTAGACACCCGCATCCTTCGCTGCTAATTTCCGCTTGGAATGCGGCCGCCCAAATCCCGTCCCGATCCGACGCCGCACGCTCCCGAGGCGTTCTACGATCACTACATTCCGCTGCTCGTAGACCTCGGCACTTCGGAATGCGGATTGAGCCGAGCGGACGCGCAGAAGCTCGCCCATGAGGTTCTCGTGGTGGCCCTCGGAAGCGTCGGCCGCATCGACAACATGCGCGCCTGGCTCACCGCGACCATGCGCTCGGCCGCCCGGCTTCACCAGGAGACCGATGCCGCGCGGTGATCGACGGGTGCTCCTCTTCCCTCGCCGCCGCGCGCCCAGGCCGTCGGACCGCGAGGGGCTTTGCCGCTTCGGCCGCCAGCTCGAGGACGAACGCGCGGCAGCCGCCAGCGGGAAAATCGACCGCCTTCTCGAATCCACTCCGGTGGAGCGATGGTCCGAACTGGCGGAACACCCGGATTTACGAAACTACGGAGCGCTCGAATACCTGGGGCGCATGTTCGCCGACATGCTCGCCCGCGACCCGCGCCGGGCGCACGTCCTCGCGCAGCTCGGCGTATCGCTGTCGGAAAACCTGCCGGCCGGCGTGTATCCCGTCACCACCGTCACGCAAGCGAAAGTGTACGCATGGAAGGATCTCGGCACGGCGCTGCGGATCCTCAGCCGCAACCAGGAGTCCATCGAGGCCCTGCTGACGGCGGAGTCGGCGATCCTTCAGCACCACCACGGTGCCGGCGCGGGGGCACTGATACACGACCTGGCGATCATCCACTTCAGCCTTGCCGTCACGTATCAGGAGGTGCAGCGTTTCACCGAATCCCGCGAGCTCCTCACGAGCTGCAAGGCGGTCTTTCGTGAGCACGAGGACGACAAACGGTACCTTCTCTGTGGATTCGCTGAAGGCGTGTTGCTCCAACGGCTCAGGAACTATCGCGAGGCGCGGGAAATCTACCTCCTCCTTTTCGCAACGACGAAGAACATGGAGACCGAAAGCCTCGCCGCGCTGCATCACACCATCGGCCTCTGCTGCATCGAGCTGGGGGACTTCGCCGAAGCCGACGACAACCTGGCCGAAGCGATCGCGCTGAACCGTCAAATGGGAAGACCCATCGAGATCATGAAGATCGAGCTTGGACGCGGCAGGCTCTTGATCCGGCAGGGAAACCATGTCCGCGCCATCGACCATCTCCGTCCCGTGAGAAGAGGTTTTCTCAGAAACTCCATGCCGGAAGAAGCAGGAATCGCGGGTCTCGAAATCGTGGAAGCCATGCTCGTCCTTGGAAGAACTTCCGAAGCCGAGACACTGGCGCGAAAGATCGTGCGCGAGTTCACCGTGGCCCGGCTGAGCTCACGGGCAATCACCGCCCTTGGTTACCTGAGCGAAGCCATCGCCACAAACAGCGCCCCGGTAACTCTTGTCACCGAAGTTCGCGAGTACATCGTCTCGCTCCGGTCCACGCCGGAGCGAGACTTTCGGGGCAAAACATGAGCTATGGCTTGGGCGTGGGCACCGGGATCGTGATGCCGTCACCGAGGGAACGCACGATCTTCTTCACCATCTTCACGACGGGGTTGTTGCGGGGACCACGTTCATCACGCGGAGCGGCAACGGCAGACATCGTGAAGCCAACGACCACCAGGATGTAAATCACTCGACGCATAGAGTCCTCCTCATCCGGCCTGCGCGGCCGGTCGGTTGAGTTAAGGAGGGCCCTCCATGCGAACGGGTGACGAAAGGGATCTCTCTTTGCGCCCCTGCCCGCGCCGGTGATTATGACCCGTGTGAGAGTCTGCGTGGGCGGCGGAGGAGGACGCCGCCGCGGACGGCGGCGGTCCGCATCACTGCTGGATTTTGGTCCCGTGGCGGTAAGTTTTACTCCGTTCGTGCTGAAATCAGCTCGGCTGATGGTTCTTCCAGCATGGTCGGAGCTAAAAGAACCATCAGCGATGGTTCTTTTTAGTCGCTCGATGGTTCTTCCAGCATCGCCGGAGCTAAAAGAACCATCCGCAATGCTGATTTTTACTCGCTCGATGGATCCTTCCAGCATTGTCGGAGCTAAAAAAACCATCAGCGATGGTTCTTTTTACTCGCTCGATGGTTCTTCCAGCATTGCCGGAGCTAAAAGAACCATCAGCAATGCTGATTTTTTACTCGCTCAATGGTCCTTCCAGCATCGTCAAAGCTAAAAAAACCATCAGCGATGCTGATTTTTACTCGCTCGATGGTCCTTCCAGCATCGTCAGAGCTAAAAGAACCATCGGGCCCACTGCGCGCGGACCATCTCCACGAACCGCGCCGTCAGTTCCGCGACAGCGGAACTGTCGAGCGAGCTGATTTTCAGCGGCCGCGGGCCGCGTCCAGCATGCCGTCGAAGGCGCCGGCCCAGAACGCAGGCAAAAACATCGCCCCGGCGATCAGCGCGAGGAAGATGGCGGTCGTCACCACCATCAGGCCGACGAGCAGACCGCGCTGATCGGCCAGGAGGTGATCCCCGGCGGCGCGTTGGATCGATCCCCACCACAACCGGGCCGTGACGGCCACGAACAGCAAGCCCGTGACGAGCTGCGTCACGGCGAGGGACCGCGGAATGTAGCGGGAATAAATCGCGCCGCCTGCCGCCGACACCGCCGCCATGGTGATGAGCGAGAGCCCCAGCGCCAGGCAGATCGCGCCAGCCGCATACCCGAGGAGACTGATGCGCATGATGGCGTGCTTACGGCCGGCGGCGGCCAATGTTTCGCCGCGCGCTCACGCCCGCTGCGCGCGCACCATCTCCACGAACCGCGCCGTCAGTTCCGCGTCGAACTGCGAGCCGGCGGCGCGGGAGAGGGTGTTCAGCGCCGTCTCGCGCGGCTCGGGGGGCTGGTAGGAGTCCGTATCCGTGATGGCGGCCCAGGCATCGCAGAGCTGGAGCATGCGCGAGAGGATGGGGATCTCGTCGCCGTGCAGCTCGTTGGGGTAGCCGCGGCCGTCGACGCGCTCGTGGTGGCAGAGCACCGCGCGGGCGAGCTCGGGGCCGAGGAGCGGCTCGACGAGGGCGGCGCCGACGTTGGGGTGCTCGCGCAAAAAGCCCAGCTCCTCGGGGGTCAGGTCGCGTTTGCGGTAGAGGCGCTCGTAGTCGAGAAGGCGCATGCCGCAGTCGTGCACGATGCCGAGGAGGCGCGCGTTCTCCAGCTCCGCCGCCGGCCAGCCGAGGTGGCGGGCGAACGCCTCGCAGAGCCGCGACACCAGCTCCGCGTGGCGGCGCAGCTCGGGGAACTTCGCAAAGTCCGGCTCCACGAGCTTCTCCGCGATGCGCGCGCGCGTGGACGCGGCCGAGTGGCGCTGCATCGACTGCTCCAGCACGAGCTGCAGGTGCGTGTGCAGCACCGCCAGCAGCTCGTGCGCGACGCGCTCCGGATTCCCGGCGAAAGCCACGGTCAGGTAGAGGCCGCGCAGCGTGCCGACGGTGAGTGGGGCGGTGAAGACCTTCTGCACGTCGGCCGCCGCGACCGGCGGTCCGGCGGTGCCGAGCGGCGTGAGGAGGGCGGTACGCACGAACCCTCCCCCCTCCCCTCGCTTCGTCAGCCACATGTTGAGCTTCGACTGCAGGACGTTCTTCGCCTCGTCGGTGATGGTGGAGCGGCCGGCCATCTCCTGCACGCCGCCCATGTGGCCGAAGGCGGAGAACGTCGCCGCCACGACACCAGGGATGAGCAGGATCGCGCGGAGGACGTCGC
Source organism: Thermoanaerobaculia bacterium (assembly GCA_035627015.1). Classification (GTDB taxonomy): domain Bacteria; phylum Acidobacteriota; class Thermoanaerobaculia; order Gp7-AA8; family Gp7-AA8; genus QHVT01. The sequence continues at coordinate 23,693 of DASPMO010000194.1, forward strand.
GCGCGGCGGCGAGCTCGGCCTCCCCGAGCGTCTCCGGCTGTGCGACGAGGATGCGCCCCGCCGCGCTGCGCGCGTCGATGACCAGCGTGGCCAGGCGCGGCACGTGCGCGCGGGTCTCGGATTTGGGCGGGGGTGCGGGTTCTGCGGGACGGGCTGAAGCCCGTCCTACGTCGGGCACGGGTTGCGCGGGGGGCACCGGCGGCGCAGGTGGCGCGGGCTTGTCGGGCGTCGTGGACAGGGAGATGAAGCGGTGGCCGAAGATGTTTTTGTCGGCGAACAGCTCGGCCAGGCGGTCGGCGATGCGCTGGGCTTTCGGCAGGTCGTCGTTGTCGAACGGCTGCTTGCCCGCCTTGTCGCGCATGTCGACGAAGCCGACCAGTTTTCCGCGGAGATAGAGCGGCGCGGCCAGGAGGCGGTCGCTCCCGGCCTCGAACATGAGCTGCGAGAAGCGCGGCTCGACGGCCAGCCCGTTCACATAGAACGGCGTGCGGCCGCGGCCGCAGCGGTCCGCGATCGGGTCGTTCTGGTCGACGCCGTCGCGCAGGCCGAGGTTGCGGAAGCCGTACTCGGTGACCAGCTCGAAGCGGCTCGTGCCGTCGAAGAGGTAGAGCGCGGCCTTGGTCGCGCGGATGTCCACCGCGCAGTCGTAGAGGATCTCCTTCAGTTTCGGCCGAAGCTCCTCCACCTCCGCTTGCACGCGGCAGATTGTACGCGTTAGGACATCGCGCGCAGTTGCTCGACGATCTCGCGCTCGGTCGGAAAGCGTCCCTCTTCCTTCTTGGAGAAGAGCTTCTTGTTATCGACGCTGACCACGAAGATGCCGCCGGAGCCGCGGACGAGCTCCGACTCGACCCCGAGTTGCTTCCGGATCTCGGCCGCCAGACTGGAGGCCCGCGGGAGGTAGTTTCAAACGCCGCAGTAGTCGATTCGTACGTGCATTACATGGCCCTGACGAGAACGGCCGTGACATTGTCGAGGCCACCACGCTCGTTGGCGGCATCGATGAGCTGGCGGCAGGCCTGTTCGAGGTCGCTGTCGTTCGCGGTCACGATCCGGAGAATCTCACTTTCAGGGACCATGCCGGTCAGGCCGTCCGAGCAGAGGAGCACGACGTCGCCCGGCCTGGCGTCGATCTCCGAGGCATCGGGAGTGACCTGCAGCGCGCCGCCGAGGGCGCGGGTGATGACGTTGCGCAGCGGATGCTTCTCCGCCTCCGCCTCGGTGAGCATCCCGGCCTGCACCTGCTCGAAGACCCAGGAGTGATCGTTGGTGATGCGCGAGAGCTGGCCCTCGCGGATGAGGTAGGCGCGCGAGTCGCCCACGTGCGCGACCGAGACCGTCTGCTCGTCGGCGAGCGCGGCCACGACGGTCGTGCCCATGCCGCGCAGGCGCGCGTCCTTGCGCATCGCCTCCAGCACGCGCGTGTTGGCCATGCGCAGCGCGGCCATCAGGCGATTCGTGGAACGGCGGAAGTGCTCGTCGTACGCGTGCGGCCAGGTGCCGTCGTCTTCCTTCGTGTGAAGGATGAACTCGGAGATCGAGTCGACGGCGATGCGCGAGGCGATCTCGCCCGCGGCGTGGCCGCCCATGCCGTCGGCGACCAGGAACAGGCGCGCGTCGTTCTCCACGAGGAAGGCATCCTCGTTGTGCTGCCGCTGGCGGCCGACGTGGGTGAGACCGAATGCCTTCACATCCATGCCCGATCAGCGTTTCCCGAAAATCGAGAAACCGCCCGCCTTTCCCGGCTCCCTCGACTCACGCAGCTCCGCGAGCGCCGTCTGCACCTCCGGATTGGAGGCATCCCATTTCAATGATTCCTCGAGATACCGCTCCGCTTTCGCCGTCAGGCCGGCGCGCTTGCAGAGCAGGCCCGCGTCCTTCAGATACAGCGGATTCATCGGCTCGCGCTGCAGGGCGCCCTCGATGGCCTGCACGGCCTGGCGCATGTGCGACGGAATGCGCGCCGCGGCCATGGCCAGATAGTGGAAGGCGCGCGCGTCCTGCGGATTGTGCTTGGTGGCCAGGTCGAAGTTCTCGTAGGCGGAGGTCCAGTTCCCCTCCTTGTACGCCTTGACGCCGTGGGAGAGGTAGACCTTGGCGATCTGGACGAGATCGGCCTGTCCCTGGGACGCGCCGCCGGCGAGCTCGGAGTCGTGCTGGCGCCGCTTGGTCTCGCTGGTCAACACGTTGACGGCCTCGGTGAGGGTCTGGAACTTCCGCTCCGCCTCGGCTTTGTCGGGGCCGCGGTAGCGGTCGGGATGATTCTCGCGGGCGAGCTTCCGGAAGCGATCGCGGATCTCCTGTTCGCTCGCGGACCGTTCCACCCCGAGAATCTCGTAATAGTTGACCTTCATCCGGACTGTTTCTTGGCGTGGTTGAGATAAGCCTTGCGGGCCATCTCGCGAACGACCTGCTGGACCCCTTTGTCGTCCTTCAACCCTTTCAGATCACGCAAGGTTAAACGATTGACGAACGGCAGGACAACCCCCAGAGGGGCCTTCGGATTGCGCACGAGGGTGTACATGATCTTGTACTTGCCCATCCAGTCGCGGCGCATGCCGAGGATTCGCAGCACTTCCTCGTCGACATTGCGCATCCCGGCGATGGCCTCGGCCTCCTGTTCGTTCATGCGCGGGTTGCGCATGACCGCCGAGCAGATGAGCTTATTGCGGTCGCGGACCAGGAGCATGCGGATCATGCGGTCGCCGCGGTACGCCAGCCGCACTTTCTCGGAGATGCTCATGAACTGCAGCCGCGTCCAGATCACCGAGGCCTTCTCGTCTTTCTTCTCGGACTCGGTGAGCTGCACTCCCGACGGCTCCTCCGCCGCGGCCGCGGCCTCGGCCCGCTCGAGCAGGTCGGCGATCGGCTCGAGCGGAAGGTCGATGATCTCCGGCTCCTCCTCCGCCGCGCGGGCCGCTTTCTTGACGAAGAACTCCTCGCGCACCTCGTGCACGAGGCGGCGGATGTTGGCGGTGGCGGCGGGATTCTCGAGCAGAGCGTCGAGGATCTCCGGCGCGCGCAGGATGCGGGCGTGGTTGATGACGATGACTTCCTGCACGCGCGCCTCGGCGCGGCGCGCGAGCTCGGCCACGGCGTGGTCGGGCACGGTGCGGTTGCGGATCAGCGCCTCCAGGACGTACGGGTCGCCGCTGATGCGCATGAGGCGCTCGAGGTGCTCGGGCACGGCACTCTCGTTCGCCGCGAAGTCGATGACGGCCCGCGACGGGACGTCGTTCAGCGACGTCCGGGCCAGCTCGGCCAGCTCCGGGTCGCCGGACGTGCCGAGGTACGCCAGCACGGCCACGAGGTCTTCCTGCGCCAGCGGGAGGAAGCCGCGGGCAATGGTGACGACGATGTCGCGCGGATAGGCACCCGACTCGATGAGACCGATCACCACCGCGGCGGTCAGCTCTTCGTGGGGCGTGGTGGTCATTGCGCTCCCTGCGGTCCGGCACGGAGCTCGGCCAGCGCGGCACGGTCGAAGATGCGGTTCCGGACGACGTCGCCGTCGCCGCCGAGGGTGGGGACGGCCGTCCCGTTGAAGGTCAGGGTCAGGCCGCCGGCGTTGCCGATCTTGCGAAAACGGAATTGTTCGGCGGCCTCGAACTCCTGCCGCGCGCCGGCCTGGATCGTCTCGTTATAGACGGTCTTGCCGTCGGCTTCGATCTCGAGCCAGGAGGGCGCCGTGGCCACGACGGTCATGCGCAGCTTCGAGTCGTCCGGCTTCGGTGCCGGGACGGGCGCGGGCGGTGCGGCCGCGGCCCTGGTGGTGACGGGGATGGCCTCGGCGGCCTCGGCGCGCTCGCGCTCTTTGCGCTTGTACTGCACGGCCCAGTACACGACGCCGCCCAGCGCCACGGCGATGAGCAGCGCGTAAATCACGCCGCGGTCGATACGGGTGATGGCCGGCGGGATGCCGCGCTTCGGCGCCGGGCGCGGGCTGATGTCCTTCGGCGGCGCCTGCGCGTATTTCGCCACGGCGGGCGGCTTCTCGATGCGGTCGTCGTTGGAGGCCGCGAAGTTGTAGCGGTTGACCATCTCCTCGGCGTTCAGCCCGACGTAGCGCGCGTACTCCCGCACGAACCCGCGGGTGAAGACGGGAGCGGGCAGGGTGCGGTGGTCGTTCCGCTCCAGCGCGTCGAGGAACCGCTTGCTGATCTTCGTCGCGTCGGAGATCTCTTTGAGGGAGATGCCACGGATCTCGCGCTCGCGCCGGAGCTCTTCGCCGAACGAGGCGAGCTCTGACGCCGCGTCGCGCGGCTGTGGCTCCTGATCAGGCATCGCGACGCATTCTAATGTACTCAGTTTGCCGCGGGACGGGCTGAAGCCCGTCCTACGTCCAGCGCGCTCAACGTAGGGCGGGCTTCAGCCCGCCGATCCGCTCGATGCACCGTTTGAGATAGACCGACGTCTCCGGATTCGAGTGAATGCTCCGCAGGTCCCTCGGCGAGAGGTAGCGCAACTGCGACGCGGCGGCCGAGCGCGGCGTGTGCGGATTGAGCACGAGCGCCTTGCGGATCGCGTATCGGTACGACCACTTCATGTCGCCGGCGATCATGAGGAGCTGCTCTTTCGTGGCCCGCTCGGAGGCGATGAGGGCCAGCAGGTCGTCCTCGCGCAGGCGCTTGTTGACGAGGAGCGCCTCGAAGACCTGCGGGTGCGGGTCGTAGAGGAAGACCTTGATCAGGGCGGGCGAACAGCGGCGCGCCGAGGAGATGCGCTCGCCGAGGCTCAGCTTGTCGGCCCGGTTGACCAGTTGCGTGTCGATGGCGCGGCGCACCGGCGCGGGGACCTGCACGTCGATCGACAGGCGCAGCAGGTCGAACCAGTAGAGATAGTGGACCAGCTTGACCGCATGCGGCTGCGGCGTCTGCCGGTGCGCCACCAGCTTCACGCGCACGGAGTAAAAGCCGGTCAGCCGCGCGGTCTGGGCGATCTTGCCGAGGATCTGCGGCGTGGCGAATGGGTTTTCGAGGATGGCCAGCGCCTCGTCCTCGGCCAGCGACGCCGCGTCGCGCAGCACGTCGACGAGCTCGTCACGGGAGACCCGTGCGAGGTCTTGTATACTCCGCCCGCCGTCGGGCCTCGTGGTTCGCACGGCGCCCACAACAGCATGGTAGCGCGCCCGCATGCCCATCCAAGGGTGATGACCGCGCTTGCGGGACTCGTGACGGCGTGCGTGGCGATCGTCCCGCTGGCCGTCGTTCCCGATCTCCTCGATCGCTTCCACGTGATCAAGGAGTCCGTGATGCGCGCGGAGGCGCTGATCGGCGCGCTGCTGGTCGCGTTCGCCTTCAATGTGGGGCGGGCTTCAGCCCGCGAGGACCGGCGGGCTGAAGCCCGCCCCACATTCTGGCTCCTCGCCCTGACCGCCGCGGGCGTGGCCTGGACCGGCCTGACCGCCCTCCTCTCCACCCATCGCCCGCTCAGCTACGACAGCTTCGTCTCGGTGCTCACCAGCGCGCTGCTGTTCCTCGTGGTCTGGTATGCGGCGCCGCGGATCTCCCTGGTCATCCTCGACGTCCTCGTGCCGGCGGTGATGATCAATGCCGCGCTGGCGGCGGTGCAGGAGTACGCGATCTACGACCCCTTCCTGCACGACGACCCGAACCTGGCGCAGCACTTCAAGGCCACGGGGCTCATCGGCAACCCGAACGTGGTCGGCTCGTTCATGGCCTTCGCGGCGCTGATCCTGACCGTGGCCGCGGTGCGCGTGCGCGGCGTGCGGCGCTGGCTGTATGCCTTCGGCGCGCTGGTGGCGACGGCGAGCGTGCTGGTGTCGCTGACGCGCACGGCCCTCTTCGCGCTGGCGGCGGGACTGCTGCTGCTGGCCGTCGGGCGCTCGCGGAAACGCGCGGCCGCGGTGGTCGTGGCCATGGCGGTGCTCTTCGGCGCCGGTGTGCTGTTCCGCGTCCCGCTCGTGCTGCGCGTGCTGGAGGTGCCGAGGCTGGCCAGCGAGGGAGGGCTGGAAGTGGCGACCTCGGGACGCGTGGCGCCGGCGCTCGCGGCGTGGGAGATGTTCCGCGACCGGCCGCTCATCGGCGTCGGACCGGGCGCGTACCGCTACTGGTATACCGAGTACAAGACGCGCGTGCGCCGGCAGTACGGCGCGGTCCTCGCCGGCACGCCGGCGACGATGTTCGGCGAGGCGCACAACGACCACCTGCAACTGCTGGCCGAGGCGGGACTGCCGGGATATCTGCTGTTCGCGGCCTTTCTGGCCGCGCTGTGGCTGGCCGTACGCCGCCCTGTCGACGGCGACGGAGAGGACGTCCGCCAGCGCATCGCCCGCACGCTGGTGCTGCCCCTCGGCGGCGCGTTCCTCGTGCTGGCCCTGGCCCAGTTCCCCCTGCACCTGGCGGTGACGCGGCACCTGCTGGTGACGTTCGCCGGGCTGGCCATCGGATGGAGCAGGTCATGGGAATGATCGTTCGCGCCATCGCCGCCGTCCTGTGCGCCTGGGCGCTCTACGCGTGGGTCTGGGTGCCGCACCGCTCCAGCCTCGAAGTCACCGAGCTGGCCCGCCGCACCGACGGCGCGGCCAGGACCGCGAGCGACTACGAGCGCACCGTGCGCGCCCGCGCCAACGTGGCCGCGCTGGGGCGGCTGCGCGAGAGCTCCCCCACGGACGTCCGCGTGCCGATGCTCATCGCCGGGAACCAGATGCTCATGGGCCTGCGCGAGGAGGCGGTGCGCAGTTACGACGAGGCGCTGCGCGTCGATCCCCGTCCCGAGATCTTCATGGCCCGCGGCGACGCGCTGGTGGAGATGGCCCGCGTAGAGGACGCCATCGAGAGCTACGCCACGGCCGTGCAGTTCGACGCGCGCTTCCTCAACTTCATCGCGCCGGGCATCCTCCAGGACCGCATCAGGGAGCGCGCTTCCTCGAAAGAACTTATAATCCGCCGCTTTTAAGGAGCCTTTCTCTTGCGCGTACTCATCACCGGCGGGGCCGGATTCATCGGATCGCACCTCTGCGACGCCTATCTCGAGCGCGGCGACGAGGTCCACATCATCGACGACCTCTCCACGGGCAGCATCGACAACATCCAGCACCTGAAGAAACACCCGCGCTTCCACTACACCATCGACACGGTGCAGAACTGGCCCGTGCTGGCCGAGCTGGTGGACACGTGCGACGTGATCTTCCACATGGCCGCCGCGGTCGGCGTGAAGCTGATCGTCGAGAGCCCGGTACGCACGATCGAGACGAACGTGCGCGGCACGGAGATCGTCCTGGCCGCGGCGAACAAGAAGAAGAAGAAGGTGCTCGTGGCCTCGACCTCCGAGGTCTACGGACTGAGCGCCGAGGTCCCGTTCCGCGAGGACGGCAACCTGGTCATGGGCGCGACCACGAAAGGGCGCTGGAGCTACGCCTGCTCGAAGGCCATCGACGAGTTCCTGGCCCTCGCCTACTGGCGCGAGAAGAAGCTCCCCACGATCGTGGTGCGCCTCTTCAACACGGTCGGCCCGCGCCAGACCGGCCAGTACGGCATGGTCATCCCGACGCTGGTCAAGCAGGCCATCGCCGGCAAGCCGCTCACGGTGTACGGCGACGGCAAGCAGACGCGCTGCTTCGGCTATGTCGGCGACGTGGTGGGCGCGCTGGTGAAGCTGGTGGACCACCACGACGCGGTCGGCCAGGTCTTCAACATCGGCTCGAACCAGGAGATCTCGATCGGCCAGCTCGCCGAGCGCATCAAGGAGCTGACGCAGTCGGAGTCCGAGATCGTGCACATCCCCTACACGGAGGCGTACGAGGAGGGGTTCGAGGACATGCCCCGCCGCGTCCCGGACATCACGAAGATCGGGAACCTGATCGGCTACAAGCCGCAAACGGACCTGGACGGGATTCTGCGCCAGGTGATCGCGTACCACTCGGAGAGGATTTAGGCCGTGGTTGTCGGTTGTCAGTTGTCGGTTGTCTGTGAGCTCCGGCATTACCACTACTCACCGACAACCGACAACCGACAACCGCTACTCGCGCTCGCTTGCGCCTGACGTAAAAATAAGTTTACTATCCGCGCATCTCCGAGTAGCGAATCCCGTTGATGCAGCCTAGCCCTGTCCTGATCGCAGCCATCACTTTCCTGATCGCTGCAGCCGCCACTCCCCTGGTGCGGGCCTTCGCCCGCCGGATCAACGCCGTCGCGGCGCCGAAGAAGGACCGCTGGCACCAGAAGCCCACCGCCATGATGGGCGGCGTGGCCATCTGGTTCTCCACCATGGTCGTCCTGCTGGTGGTCATGCCGCGGACGGTCCACACGTGGGCCGTGGTCGGCGCGAGCAGCGGCCTGTTCCTCCTGGGGCTGGTCGACGATTTCCTGCACCTCAAGCCGTACCAGAAGCTCATCGGGCAGATCCTCGGCGCGTCGACGGTCATCTACTTCGGCCTCGTGCTGCCGTGGACCGGCTCGCTGGTGCTGAACATGGCCATCACCCTGGTCTGGCTGGTCGGCGTGACGAACGCCGTGAACATGCTGGACAACATGGACGGCCTGTCGGTGGGGGTGGCGGCCATCGCCGCGACCTCGCTGGCGGTGAACTTCTTCCTCAACGGACAGGTCACCGAGGCGTTGATGCTGGCGGCGTTCTGCGGCGCGCTGGCGGGCTTCCTGATCTACAACCACAATCCCGCGTCGATCTTCATGGGCGACTGCGGGTCGCTCTTCGTCGGCTTCTTCCTGGCCAGCACGGCGCTGCTCAGCGCGCACGGCGGCGGCGGGCGCTCGCGCTCGGTCCTGGCCGTGCTCGCGGTGCCGGTGCTCGTGCTCTGCATCCCGATTTTCGACACGACGTTCGTCACGCTGATGCGGAAGATGAACGGCCGCGCGGCGTCGCAGGGAGGCCGCGATCACACGTCGCACCGCCTGGTGGCCCTCGGCCTGACGGAGCGCCACGCGGTGTGGATGCTGTACGTCTTCGCGCTGCTCGGCGGAGCGCTGGCGGTGTCGGTCCGCCATCTCGACATCGACGTGGCCATGGCCGCCATCGTGGGCTTCGCCGTCGTCCTGGCCATCGTGGGCGTCTACCTCGGCGGCGTGCGCGTCTACAGCGAGGAAGAGATCGCGGCCGCGCAGCGCAAGCCGGTGGTCTCGTTCCTGGTGGACCTCTCGTACAAGCGCCGCATCTTCGAAGTGCTGCTGGACGTGACGCTGATCGTCCTGGCGCACTACATCTGCTACGCGATCGTCTTCGGCCCCGCGCGCGCGGCGTCGTCGGACTGGCAGCTCTTTTTCAAGACGCTGCCGGCCATCGTGTTCGTGAAGCTGGCGGCGTTCCTCGCGGTCGGCCTCTATCGCGGCCTCTGGCGCTATGCCGGCGTGTGGGATGTGGTGCTGGTCGGCAAGGCGGTGGCCCTCGGCTCGATCGCCTCGATGCTGCTGGTCGGTTTCGCCTTCCGCTTCGTCGGCTTCTCGCGCACCGTGTTCGTCCTGGACGCGCTGCTGCTGACCGGCTTCGTCCTGACCAGCCGCTTCGCCTTCCGCCTGATGCGCAAGCTGGTCCCCGCGCCGCACGCGCGCACGGGCCGCCGCGCGCTGATCTACGGCGCCGGCGACGCGGGCGAGCTGCTCTACCGCGAGCTGCAGAACAACCACGCGCTGAACTACGTGGTGGCCGGCTTCATCGACGACGACAGCCGCAAGACGGGCAAGCTCCTGCACGGCCTCCGCGTCTTCGACGGCAGCCTCCCCATCGAGGAGATCTGCCAGCGCGCCAAAGCCGAGGCGGTGCTCCTCTCGACGGCCAAGCTCCCCCTGCTCCGCGTCCGCGAGATCGTGGACAGCTGCTCGAAGGCCGGCGTGACCCTGAGCCGCCTGAACCTCGAGCTGCAACCCCTCACCGACACCGACATGGGCTGGGTCCTCCCCACCCCCTCGACCGAACAGGTCCTCGGCGACGTCCCCGCCCCCCACACGCCGCTGATCCACACCGACTCCGCCACGGACGTGGCGGTCCCGGTGGCACCGACGATCCGGATCGGGCGGTAAGACCGCCATCCCTGTTGCCCTCGCGCCAGGCAACGTTGACTGAATTTCGGGGATCGATGCCCGCGGGTGGGTTCCCTTCGCGCAGGGGTCCCGGGGGGCCTGCTATCATGGCTGCGGTCAACTCACCCACACAGTCCGAGGCCCACTCCCGGCGGTATCGCCGTTCTGAATATGCCTACGCCGCAGAACGAATACACGATCTTCATTTCCAGTCCGGGCGACGTGGAGGCGGAACGCCACGCGGTCGAAGAGATCATCGACACCATCAACAACAGCATGTTTGCGCGGAGTCACAACCTGCGCTGCAGAACGATCAACTGGAAGCGCGACACGGCCTCGAGCATCGGCGAGTCGCCGCAGCGTGCCATCGACGGGCAGACCCCCGGCTACGACATCTATCTCGGAATCATGTCCAAGCGCTTCGGCACGCCGACCGGAGCCGCCGGCTCCGGAACGGAGCACGAATTCAACTCCGCTCTCGAGCGCCGCACACGCCATCCCGCGCCGTGGATCATGTTCTTTTTTCGCGATGGCGCGAATTTATCGGTCCAGGAGCTCGCAACCGGCGACGCGCTGGAGCAAGTCAAACGGGTCGTCGAGTTCCGGCGGCGCGTGGAGGGTCTGGGGATCAGCAAGTCGTACACGGACCTGCCTGAATTCCGCGATACAGTCCGCCAGGACCTCGAGGCGGCACTGCATCGGCTGGCCACCGGCCAGAAAGCCGCCGAGCCCGAGCCTGACCAGAACGACGCCGAGGTGCTGGCGCAGTTCCGCGAAGCAGCGCGCTCGTTCACGGAACGATTCGGCAACAGCGTGAGGCGCCTGCGCTATGTCGAAGTCGACAGCAGGGATGCGGACGGCAAACCGCTCGGTCCCCTGACCAACGCCCTGACGTACATCGTCGCCACACAGCGGAAATCGGTCGTGGTCCTGGGAGAGTTCGGCTCGGGAAAGACGACCTTCGGGCTGCATTATGCGTACACCCTCGCGGAACAGTGGCTGAATAAGCCCAGCCTGCCCCTCCCGCTGTTCTTCCGCCTGCGCGAATACCGCGATGCTGAAGCCATCGAGGACTGGATCCTCGATCAGATGGCGAAAAAGCTCGGCGTCAATCTGGAGCTCTATACGCTCTCGCGCTTCCTGCGGCGGCAGCGGCTGGTGGCGATCCTGGACGGCCTGGACGAAGTGGCCGGCGCACGCGACGACCAAAGCGTGAGGCTGCTGATCCGGGAACTGACCAAGCTGGTCAACCTGGGCATCTCCGTGATCGTCACGTGCCGGACGACGTTCTACGAGTCCCAGGCCCAGAGCATGGCTTCGTTCGAGAAGCTGTACATCGACAAGCTCAGTCATCATCAGGTGATCGACTGCGCGAGAAAGTCGCTCCCGCAGGAATGGGAATCCTTCGTGACCTCGATCGAAGAGCGGTTCGTCTATCTGTCGGAGCTCGCGAAGCGGCCGCTCTTTCTGACGATGATGATCGACCTTCAACAGAAGGGCACGCTGTACAAGATCAAGAATGCCGGCGACCTGTATTCAGAGATCACGGGGGCCTGGATTGCAAAGGAGTCGCTGCGAGAGGGAGCCACGCTCAACGAGCACGAGCGCCGGACCATCGTGCAGTTCCTGGCCTTTCAGATGTTCGTACGGGAGCGCGGCTATTTCGAGCTCACCGAGCTGCACGAGATCGTGCGGGAGATGATTGCCGCGCGAGAGGTTTATGGAATCGAGACGTTCGACGTCAATCAGGTGATCAAGGACATCAAGAACGCGGCGTTCATGGACCTCGATCAGCAGAACAGGTTCCGGTTCGCCCATCAGTCGTTCATGGAATTCTTCGTGGCCGAGAAATTCGTACGCGAGCTGGCCAACAACGACACGACGGACTTCGGCCTGAGGATTCTCTACGAGGAGATTTACGAGCATCTCGCCTTGCTGACCGATTCGACCCAGAAGAGACAGCCGCTGCTGAATGCACTGTCCAGCGTGGACGCCTCGTTCGTGGCCAAGGTCAACTGCATTCCCCCTCTCCGCAAACAACGCACCCCCGAGGCCATCCCGTTCCTCATGGCTGCCCTGGCCGGCGATGCGAGCCCTCTGCTCCGGTACGTCTGCGGATATACGCTGGCGATCTTTCAGGAGGAGTATCGGGACATCTTCTCGCTGCCCGACAATCGTGAGTTCATCCGGCACGCCTACGAGACCGAGAGCAACTCCCTGATTCGAGCGCGGCTGGCCATCCTGCTCTCGGAGGGCACCCATGACGAGGCGTGGCGGGAGCTCAGTCCCGATTTCGTCTTCGACGAAGAAAGCGTGGAGGCCATCGTCTCGGCGCCCGGAATCGTCTCCGCCTACGAGCAGGTCCTGAAGGTGCGGCGCGAGCACCCCGCGGTGGTCGAGGAGTCGATGCGTTTGCTGGCCGTGTTCGTGGCCACGGGTCACGACGAGACGGGCGTCGCGCTGGCCGTGCTGACCAAGTACATCTTTGCCGATGGGTTTTGCCACCGCGACGAGAGGGTCCGGCGGATGGCCATCTGGGTCATCGTCTACCTTCGGCTGTTCGGACACCACACGCTGGACGGCACACAGGCCCATCAGATCGTTTCGAAAGCCCTGCTCGACACTTCGCTGTCTGTCCGGGCCATTGCCCGGTGGGCCACCGGCGTCATGTCGAGCCACGGGCACGGCGAGTAACTCCTGCGAGTCAGCGCGCCGGCGCAGGGAGGCATGGAACCTCCCTGCGCTTCTCGCGATGCGTCCTACGTCCCAGTAGAACTCCGGCCGCTCGGTGTACGCGCTCGTGTGCACCTGCACGTCCTGATCGGCGTCGTCGTACTCGGAGCCCGCCACGAGCGTCAGGGCGATGGAGGTCCCGTTCGAGTTGTAATAGGTCTGCGTGTTGTCGCAGTGGCCGGCCGTGGTCACACCCGTCGTGCCGGCCGTGTTCTTCACCACGAAAGCGGTCGTGCATCCGCGTCCGAGGGAGGAGACGATCCGCGAGCCTCCACGGACGTCCTGCCGGGTCGGGTAAGCGGGCACGATCTCAATGCGAACGGGCTGACCGAGGAGCGTCGTGGCGTCGGGAAGCTTCGCCCGGCCGGCCGCGGCGCCGGCTTCATCGGTCGCCACCACGTTCACGACGATCTCGCCCGTCCGCTCGTCCGTCCCCATGCCGGCCAGTTCGGATAGACACGCCGGAGCGCCCCCTGGTTGCGTTTTCGCGCGCCCACGAAATTGCCATAAAAGCCATATATCTCCTGTGACGTCGGGACCCATCTTGTGCGCATCGCGAAAGCGTTCGGATCCGACATCAACAATCAATGGAGACTCTGCGTGAACAAATACCCTCGTTATCTTTTTGCGTTCGTTCTGTCCCTTCTCTTCCTCTCCTCCGCATTCGCCCAGACAGCTCCGTCAACCAGCAAGGCACTGATCCAGGACGCGTCCTCCTATGCCCAGGAGAACGGCGTCACCGTCGCTGAGGCGGTTCGCCGGTTGACCCTCCAGGGCGCGATCGGCCGCCTCGAAGCGACGCTCGCGGAACAGGAGCCGAGCTTTGCGGGCCTCTGGATCGAGCACAAGCCGGAGTACAAGCTGGTGGTGCGCTTCCAGGATCCCGCTGCCGAGGGACGCCTGCGCGGCCGGCTGGCCGGCACGGGCCTCGAGAAAATCGCGCGTGAGACGCGTCCGGCGGCGGCCTCGCTCGCGCAGCTCAGGTCGCGGCGGACGGCTGCCCTGAAGCGCGTCGAGCGCCTCGGCTTCCCCGTCGACAGCGACATCAACGTGCAGGACAACCGCGTCGAGATCTACTCGAATCGCGCCGCGCCGCTGCGTGCAGCCATCGCGGCCGAGCGCGCGAGCCTCCCCGAGCGTGTCGAGATCGTCGCCGTGACGGAGTTGGCCCAGCCGGCCGTGTTGCGCGGCGGCGACGGCGATCCCGGCTACTGCACCGGCGGCTTCACCGTCCGCGACTACTACGGCCAGGTCGGCATCTCCACGGCCGGTCACTGTGGCAACTATCAGACGTTCCAAAGTCTCGCGCTGCCGTTCGTGTACGAGGTCTACTACGACTCGGCCGACGTGCAGTGGCACAGCGCCTGTCCGTACACCGAGGTCACGAACGAGTTCAACAGCGGCCTCGGATACCGTGCCTGCATCGGCACGCGCGGCCGCGCCGATCAGTCCACCGGCAGCTACGTCTGCAAGTGGGGCACGACCACGGGCCGCACCTGCGGCTACATCCAGTCGAAGAGCTATGACCCCAGCTATGTGCCGGGCGGCGACGACACGTACGTGCGCGTGAACGGCTATGGCGCAAACGTGGTCTCCCCCGGCGACAGCGGCGGTCCGTGGTTCCTCGAGAACATCGCCTACGGCATCACCAGCGGCCGCATCAGCGACGGCGACGCCATCTACATGCCGATCAACTACATCGACCGCATCGGCGTTTCGGTGCTCACCTACAATCCGATGCCGGCCTGCGCGACGGAGCCGCCGCCGCCCGACCCGTCCGCGCCCGTGGGGAGCTTCACCTATGCCGCCTCCGGCACCTGGGTCGACTTCAACGCGTCCGGCAGCTATGATCCGGACGGCAGCGTGGTCAGCTACGTCTGGGATTTCGGCGACGGCACCACCGGCTCCGGAGTCACCACCAGCCACGTCTATCCGTACGAAGGCACGTTCACGGTCACGCTCACGGTGACCGACAACTCCGGCTACACAGGTCAAATCGCGCAGAACGTGGTCGCCAGCAGCTACAGCGATCCGTGCGGCGGCGACGCATGCTGCGGCCTGTATTGCTGCGGCAGGCCGAACTGCATCGAGCCCTGAAGTTTCCCGAGAGCGGCAGCGCCGGCGCTGCCGCTCTCGTTCGCCGGATGGCAGCTATCGTTTGGCCGGCTCGTGCTGACATTTGGTGGCTGGAGCCGGAGTTTTGGCAGGTTCGAGCTGATCTCGAGTCGCTGGGAGTTGTCGTTTGTCAGTTTCGAGCTGGCGTTTGATGGGCTTGATGCTGTTGTTTGCCCGGTTCGAGCATTTGGTTCGTCGCCTGGACGTTGTCTTGATGTCGCCTCGAGCTCGTGGTTGCTTCCTGGCTGCTGATCGCAGCTCGGAATGGACAACACCGCAGCATCAGCCGAGCAAACGTCAGCTTCAGCCGAGCAAAGCCGCGGCGTGGCGGAACAAACATCAGCGCGAGCCGAACAACCACGGGCACGGACCGGTCAAATCGCAGCATCAACCTGACTGACGGAACCTTCGGCGCAATCAATTCGAATCGTCGACAGGACTCACCGGAAGCGTGGAGCGAGCCAGAATGACCGTCGCTCCTCCTTCAGCGCGGTGGCGTGAAGCCGAAACGGGCGGGCCGGTTATTGAGGTTGCGGATGAACCGGTCCTGCTGGATCTGCTCCATCGTCTTGCCGACTTTCACCAAGCAGGAGAAATGGGCGTTTGCGGAGAGATCGCGGTTCTTCTCCGGATTGTCGTGTTTCCACTGGATCTTCTTGGCGATCCAGGTGGCCTCGAAGTCCCTCAGCATGCCCCATGCGGCGAATCTCCCGCCGATGGTCGCGCCCGCGGCCGCTTTGGGATTCCCGGAGACGATGCCGGCCGCGGACGCACCGTAGAACGTCCGCTGCCGGCTTTCGAGATTGGCATCCGCTTCCACGCTGAACGTGCCACCCATGGCCTTCTCGAGGCCGCTCTCGTATTCATCGGAAACGCACTGTTTGTATTCGGTCGAATTCTCGTCCACGAAGAGCACCTGTCCGTTGCCCGCCGGCTGCTGCGGTTGCGATTGCTCTTTCCGCCTCCGCGCCGGTTTGCGGCCGCGCGGCCCCTTGGCGGGATCTTCGTCGTCGATGTCGAGGAGGTCGCCCATCATCGACCCGGCATCCTCGGACGACAGTCCCGTCGGATCGACCTTCGTCCACGGGTTGTTGCGGACGTACGCATAGCGATTGAGCCCATCCCTCAGTAACGGGTCGGGCGACAGCCATCGCCCGGTGACCGGGTTGTACAGGCGCGCGCCGTAGTCGTAGAAGCCGGTGGCGTCCTTCTCCTTGAAATTGAACTGCAGTTTCGGCTGGAACGGTCCCTCCACGCCGCGGTCCTGTCCCCAGGGCGTGTAGGAGACGACGTGAATCGGCGCGCCACCCTGGTCGGTCACCAGCGCCGAGCTGCCGAG
Organism: Thermoanaerobaculia bacterium; assembly: GCA_035627015.1. GTDB lineage: Bacteria > Acidobacteriota > Thermoanaerobaculia > Gp7-AA8 > Gp7-AA8 > QHVT01. The sequence continues at coordinate 39,875 of DASPMO010000194.1, forward strand.
ATGGTCCGGGTGATAGAAGCGGAGCTGGCGGCCGTTGGGGGTGAGGTCCAGCCCCCCGCGCTCGGCGAACCCGCCGTAGTATTTGCGCCCGATTGCGTTCTCGAGGCGCATCGACGGCAGGTAATGCGTGGTCACCCCCTGCTCCGCCTTCCTCCACAGCTCCGTGTCGACATAAGACTTTTCGGCGATGACGGAGCCCGCCGCAATCCGGGTCGGCATGTTGACCGCGCTCCACTGCAGCGTCGTAGACGTTCCGATGGCCGTCACATTGCCGTTCTCGTCATAGGAGTACGCCTGGCCGCCGGAGCGGTCGAGGGCGTGCGGCCGGCCGGCGGCGCCGCCCGTGCCGTACGACTGCTCGATCATCCCCTTGAGCGTCAGGTTGCCGACGGCGTCGTACTGGTAGCGCTCGAGCACCGTCGTCCCCGCGGCGTCGAGCATGCCGGTCAACTGCCCCAGCTCGTCGTAGGTCAGCGTGAACGAATCGCCGGGATGGAGGTGATCGACCGTGCTCGTGACGTTGGCATCGTTGTCGTAGCCGTATTGATAATGCTGGATGGTCTGCCCTGCCGCATTGACGGTCGTGATCCGGCTCAGGAAGAGCGTGCCGTTGTCGTCGTACTGGAGCGTGGTGGCGGTGCCGTTGCCCAGCTCCGTCCGGATTACCTGCCCGCGGGCATTGAAGCGGACGTCGCGCACGACGTCGTCGGTGACGCCTTGAAACGTGCTGCGGACGCTCACCTGCTGCTCCGCGGCATCGTACGCATACGCTACCGTCTCGCCGTCGGGGAAGGTCTGGCCGGTGATGACGGTCCCGAGTCCGATGGCGGACGCGCTCTGGGGATAGCCGAACTGCGAGCGGAACACGCTGGCATGTCCCTGCAGCACGTGCTGGCTGGCCACGACGCGCCCCGCCGCGTCGTACTCGTTGAACGTGCGCGACTGGCTCGTGCCGACGGACGTGAGCCGCCCGAGCTGGTCGGTGCTGATATTGATTGCAGCCTGGGCGCTTACGACGGAGAACGACAGCACCAATGCGAACAGCGTTTTCATTTCACTGGCCTCCGGTTTCTCATCGGGGTCCGAGGCGCTCGATCTGGCCTCGGCAATTGGGGCATCTCCGATACAGGCTTTCGATGTACTGCGCCTCGCCCGCCCAGTACTTGCCGCCCTGCTGACGCAAATCCATGAGCACGCGGCCGCCGCGATTGATCGTTTCGACGATGGCCCGCTCACTGGCCTGCTGGATCTGCTGCGCGGTGGCTCCCTCGGGGAGCTGGCCGACGATCGTGGCGCCGTACTTGGCGGCTTTGTCCCTGAGGACCTGCTCACTTCCCTCGCCCGTGCCGAGATACAGGACCGGCACGGCGCCGCTGTCCGCCACGCGGCCGACCTGCCGCGTCAGGAAACCGCCGAGCGCGCTGAACGTCTTGCCGGTCGCGTACTCCCAGACCGCGCTCTCCGCGGCCCCTTCGACGTCGCCCTCGACGATGACCTGGAACCACGACCGCGCAAACGGCATCGTCTGCTCGAATGCGCCGCGAATGAAATTCGCGATCGTGTTGAGATCCTCGGCGAACTTCTCTCGTTCCCGCTGCCGTTGCCGCCACTCCTCCAACTCGGGGTCGTAATCCTCCTGATCGATGGGTCCGCGTGGATCCTGCGACTCGTGTCCGGTCGGATCGATCTTCGTCCAGGGATTGTTCCGCGCGTAGGCGTAGCGATTCGGCCCGTCCGCGAGGGAGGTATCGGGCGAGAGCCAGCGCCCGCTGAGGGGGTTGTACAGACGCGCGCCGTAGTCGTAGAAGCCGGTGGCGTCCTTCTCCTTGAAATTGAACCGCAGCTTCGGCCGGAACGGCCCTTCCACGCCGCGGTCCCCTCCCCAGGGCATGTACGACGCCGCGTGAATCGGCGCGCCGCCCTGGTCGGTCACGAGCGACGAGCTGCCGAGATGGTCGCGGTGATAGAAGCGGAGCTGCCGGCCGTTGGGAGTGAGGTCGAGCCCCCCGCGCTCGGCGAATGCACCATAGAACTTGCGTGCAATCGCGTTCTCGACGCGCATCGACGGGAGGTAATACGTGGTGACGCCCTGCTCCGCTTTCCTCCACAGGGTCGTATCGACGTACGCCTTCTCCGCGATCACGGCACCGGCCATGATCCGGGTGGGCATGTTCACGGCGTTCCACTGCAGCGACGTGGACGCCCCGATGGCGGTGACATTGCCGTTGTCGTCGTAGGAGTACGCCGCGCCGCCCGAGCGGTCGAGCGCGTGCGGCCGGCCGGCGGCGCCGCCCGTGCCGTACGTCTGGGCGATCGACCCCGCGAGGAGGAGGTTCCCGATGCCGTCGTACTGATAGCGCTCGAGGGCCGTCGTGCCGGCAGCATCGAGCATGGCCGTCATCTGTCCCAGCTCGTCGTACTGGAGCGTGAACGAATCGGCCGGATACACGGAATCGACCGTGCTCGTGACGTTGGTGTCGTTGTCGTAGCCGTACTGGATATCCTGGATCGTCTGGCCGGACCCGGTGACGGTCGTGATCCGCTTCAGGCGCTGGTTGCCGCTGTCGTCGTACTGGAGCGTGGTGACGGTCCCGTTTCCCAGCTCCGTTCGCGTCACCTGGCCGCGGGCGTTCGCGCGCACGTCGCGCACGATGTCGTCGGTAAGGCCCTGGAGCGTGCCCCGGACGCTCACCTGCTGCCCCGAGGCGTCGTACGTATACGTCACCGTCTCGCCGTCGGGGAACGTCTGGCTGATGACGACCGTCCCCAGGCCGACCGTGGAGGCCGGGTTCTGTGGATAGCCGAATTGCGTGCGGAAGACGCTCGAATGTCCCTGCAGCACGTGCTGCGTGGCCACCGCGCGTCCCGCGGCGTCGTATTCATTGAACGTGCGCGACTGGCTCGTGCCGGACGACGTGAGCCGCCCGATCTGGCCGGTGCTGATGTCGATCGCTGCCTGGGCGCTCCCGAACGGGAGCGCCAGCACGATGAGCGCGAGGAAGCTCGATCTGAGTCTCATGTCCGTCACCAGCCCGGCGTGTACTGCACGGTGGGATCGAAGTTCGTCGAATCGCAGACCCAGTCCCCGCCGCGATTGCTGATCGCGAAACTGATCGCCTCCCCGGCGGTGACCGCGGTCGTGACGTCGAACGCGAAGCCGGTGGCGTTGGCGTTGTCGATGGCCTGCTGCCACAGCACCTGCGCACCTCGCCGGATCGAGACGATCACGCCGTTGCCGCAGGTGGCGTTGCCGTCCGAGGCGTTGCCGGTGATGCGCACGGTCCCGGTCACGGGCGCTTTCCACTGGCGCACCGCGTCCGCGTAGGCACCGGGATGGCCGCCGACGCTCCAGAGCAGGAGGTACTGCTCCCCTCCGCGCCACATGTTCTCGGCCGGGAAGAAGGTCATCGGCGTGCTGTTGCCGTCGACGTAGTGCCACCCTCCCTGTCCCTGGATCGAGGAGAAGGCGGTCGAGGCGGTGTACGACGCCGGGGCCACGTACTGGATGGTGGGATCGAAATTCGTCCCGTCGCAGACCCAGTCGCCGCCGCGGCTGTTGATGACGAAGTTGAGCAGCTCTCCCGGCTGCACGTTGAGGGAGAGGTCGTACGCGAACCCGGTCGCGTTCCCGTTCTCGATGGTCTGCTGCCAGAGCAGCTGCGTCCCCCTGCGGATCGACACGATCACGCCGTTGCCGCAGGTGGCATTGCCGTCCGACGCGTTGCCGGTGATGCGAATGCTGCCCGCGAGCGGCACGCGCCACTGGCGCACGGCGTCGAGCGTGGGGCCGGGGTGGCCGCCGGCCGGCCACCACAGGCTGTAGTGCTCTTCACCGCGCCACAGCCCCTCGCTGGTGTTGAAGTTCATCAGCGCGCCGCTCGACGTGCGGTAGTACCAGTTCGCCTGCCCCTGGGTAGACGAGTAATCGGTCGAGGCGCGATAGGTCGTCGTGTAGACCACCGACGGGTCGAAGTTCGTGCCGTCGCACATCCAGTCGCCGCCGCGATTGTTGATGACGAAGTTGATCGGGTCGCCCGCCGCCACGGTGGTGGTGAGGTCGAAGGCGAAGCCGGTGGCATTGCCGTTCTCGATGGTCTGCTGCCACAGAACCTGCGTTCCTTTCCGGATGAAGACGACCACGCCGTTGCCGCAAGTGGCGTTGTTGTCCGCGACGTTGCCGCGAATGCGGACCGTCCCCGCCACGGGCGCTTTCCACTGACGCACCGCGTCCGCGTAGGCACCGGGATGCCCGCCGGTCTGCCCGAGCAGGTTGTATTGCTCGGCCCCGCGCCACATGTTCTCGGCCGGGAAGAAGCTCATCGGCGTGCCGTTCGAGTCGAGGTAGTACCAGTTCGCCACGCCCTGCGAGCCCGAGAAGTCCGCCGACGCGCGCGCCGTGCTGGATTGCGGTACGTAGGTGATGGTCGGGTTGAAATTGGTGGCGTCGCACATGTAGTCGCCGCGGCTGTTGATGACGAAGTTGATCTGTTCTCCGGCCGGCACGGCCAGGGTCAGGTCGTACGGGTAGACCGTGGCCACGTTGTCGAGCGGCTGCTGCCACAGCATCTGCGTGCCTCGCCAGATGGAGACGGTCGCGCCGTTGCCGCAGGTTACGTTCCCGTCCGAGGCATTGCCGGTGATGCGAATCGTTCCCGCGACCGGCGCCACCCACTGGCGCACCGCGTGCGCGGCGGCACCGGGATGGCCGGCAGCCTGCCAGAGCCGGTTGTAGTACTCCGCGCCCTGCCAGAGTCCCTCGGCGGAGCTCCAGTTCATCGCCACGCCGTTCGAGTCGAGGTAATACCAGTTCGCCTGTCCCTGCCTTGTCGAGAAATCCGCCGAGGCGTTGTACACGCCGGTGGCATTGACGATCGTGCTGCTGTTGACCGTGATCGTGACGCCGGCGCTCTCTACGACGATGCCGTCGGAGGTGGTCGCCTTCGCCGTCAGCACGTAGGTGCCGGGGATGGCGTTCGTCCAGACCACGCTGTACGGCGCGGCCGTGGCCGTGCCCAGGAGGGTCGACCCGCGGAAGAACTCGACCTTCGAGACCGCGCCGGTCGCCGAGGCCGTGAGCGTGACGTCGGCCGGGGTGGTGATCGCCGCGCCGTTCGCCGGCGCGGTCAGGCTGACGGTCGGCGCGGTGCCGATGGTGAGGCTCGCGGCATTCGAGGCGCCGCCGCCCGGCGCGGGATTGAGGACGGTGATGGCGAACGTGCCGGCCGTCTGGGCGTCGGAGGCGGGCATGGCCGCCGTGAGCTGCGTCGCGCTCACGAACGTCGTCGGCCGCGCGGCGCCATTGAAGGCCACGACGGCCCCGCTCACGAAATTGCTTCCGTTCACGGTCAGCGTGAAGGCGCCGCTGCCGACGGTCCGGCCGGCCGGGGCGATGCTGCTGATGATGGGCGCCGGATTGTTGACGGTGAAGGTTGCGGCCGCCGAGGCGCCGCCGCCGGGAGCAGGATTGACGACCGTGACCGGGACGCCGCCGGCGTTCTGCAGGTCGGTGGCCGGGATCGCCGCCGTCACCTGCGTCGCGCTGACGAAGGTGGTGGTGCGGTTCTGGCCGTTGAACGTGACCACCGCGCCGGTGGCGAAGTTGCTGCCGTTGACGGTCAGCGTGAAGGCCGCGCCCCCTTTCGTGCCGCTGGCCGGCGACAACGAGCTGACGGCCGGCGCCGGATTGTTGACAGTGAATGTCGCGGCCGCCGAGGCGCCGCCGCCCGGCGCCGGGTTGACCGCGGTCACCGCGTACGTGCCGGCGGCTTGCAGGTCGGTGGCCGGGATCGACGCGGTGAGCTGCGTCGCGCTGACGAATGTCGTGGTGCGGTTCTGCCCATTGAAGGTGACGACCGCACCGGAAACGAAGTTGCTGCCGTTGACGGTCAGCGTGAACGCCGCACCGCCTTTCGTGGCGCTGGCCGGCGACAACGAGCTCACGGCCGGCGCCGGGTTGTTGACGGTGAACGTCGCGGCCGTCGAGGCGCCGCCGCCCGGCGCCGGGTTGACCACGGTCACCGCGTACGCGCCGGCGGCTTGCAGGTCGGTGGCCGGAATCGACGCGGTGAGCTGCGAGGCGCTGACGAACGTCGTGGTGCGGTTCTGCCCGTTGAACGTGACCACCGCGCCCGTGGCGAAGTTGCTGCCGTTGACGCTCAGCGTGAAGGCCGCACCGCCTCGGGTGGCGCTCGCCGGGGACAACGAGCTCACGGCCGGCCCCGGATTGTTGACGGTGAACGTCGCGGCCGCCGAGGCGCCGCCGCCCGGCGCCGGGTTGACCACCGTCACCGCGTACGTGCCGGCGGATTGAATGTCCGTGGCCGGGATCGACGCGGTGAGCTGCGCCGCATTCACGAACGTCGTGGTGCGGTTCTGGCCATTGAAGGTGACCACCGCGCCCGAAACGAAGCCGCTGCCGTTGACGGTCAGCGTGAAGGCCGCGCCGCCTTTGGCCGCGGACGCCGGGGAGATCAACGTGATCGATGGCGCCGGGTTCGTCACCGCGATGCTCGAGGCCGCGCTCGTCTGGCCGAACCACTCCGTGTTGTCGCGCACCATCTGCCACTGGAAGCTGTAGGTGCCGGCGGTCGCCGGGGCCGTGACGTTGAACTGGAACGCGTGCTGTGCGCCCGGCGCCACGGACGCGGAGAGCGGTACGCGCGTGCGTCCCCACGTGCTGTTGTTCTGCGGGCCGGCGGAGCCGAGCTCGTAATTCGAGGCCGCCGACCAGGTCGTGCCGCCGCTGTTTTTCATCGTCAAGGTGACGGAGTAGGTCTGCCCCGCGATCATGGTGGAGGGAACGGACTGCGACACGAACGTGGCCCCATTGGACGGCGGCATCACGGTGAACGTCACCGTTGCGCCGCTCCCGTCCGGATTGATCACGGTGAGGGGATACGAGCCGGCCGTCTGGACGTCGGCGGCCAGGATTCCGACCGTCATCTGCTGCGGGTGGATGTACGTGGCCTGCCGCGCCTGGCCGTTGAACGTGGCCGAGACTCCCGGCTGGAACGTGCTGCCGTGGACGGTCAGGGTGAAGGCCCCGTTGCCGGCGCTGGCATACGGCGGCGCGAGTGCGGCGATGGAGACGGGCGAGCTCGTGATCGTGAACGTGGCCGGTGCGGACGCGCCTGCGCCGGGATTGACGACGGTCACGGAGCGCGTGCCGCTGCTCTGCACGTCGGTCGCGGGAATGGCGGCGGTCAGCCGCTGTGTGCTGACGAACGTGGTCGGGCGGTTCTGGCCGTTGAACGTGACGACGGAGCCGGAGACGAAATTGGAGCCGTTCACGGTCAGCGTGAAGGCCATGCTCCCCGCGCCGACGCTCTGCGGCGTCATGGAGGTGATCGCGGCCGCGCCGCCGCCGGACGTGAAGGTCATCGCGGCCGAGGTGCCGCCACCGGGCGCGGAGGTGAAGACGACGACGGGATACGCGCCCGCGACGCGGACGTCGGAGGCGAGAATGACGGCGGTCAGCTCATTGGCGCTGACGAAGGTGGTGGCGCGGTCCTGGCCATTGAAGCGGACGACGGAGCCGGGCGTGAAATTCGACCCGCTCACGGTGAGCGCCAGGCCGGCACTGCCGGTGCTGCTGGTCGGCGAGATCGAGGTCACCGCCGGCGCGGGATTGTCGGGAGGCTGCGGCCCCTGGCCGTCGTAGAAATACGTGACGTCATCGGCGCTCATGCCGAGGGGCGGCATGTCCTTGAGCGTGATGCGATTGAGGGGGTCGTATTTGAGCTCGATGCGCTGCCCTTTGGCGTCGGTCTGCGCGATCAGGTTGCCCATCTCGTCGTATTCATAGACCCACTGCCTGCCGAGGGACTTGCCCATGTCGGGGTCGGCCATGGTGATCCTGCGGCCGAGCATGTCGTACGTGTAATCGATGGTGTTGCCGCCGGCATCGCTCTCATGGAGCATGCGGCCGACCGCGTCGTAGGACATGGTCGTGGAACAGAATCCGCCGGCACAGAGGGAGGACTGGCGGTCCATCTGCACGACGCGGCCGAGGAGGTCGGTGAAGGTCTTGGTGGTGAAGTTGCGCGGATCGGTGGTGGTGGTGAGCCAGCGTCCGTTTTCCTGCGTGTATCGATGGCTGGTGAGGCGGTTGCCGGGCTTGAGCACCGACAGCTCCCGTCCCAGCACGTCATACGTGGTCTTCGTGGCCATCGTGCTGCAATGCGCGGTGACGCTGTCGCTCGCGCCGGCGAAGCAGGGCACGTATGCGGCCACGGTTCGGTTCATGCCGTCATAGCCGGTGGTCGACACGCTCTCGGCGTATCCGCCGGTCTTGGCCGGATCGACCTCGGTCCGGGTCTGGACGGCGCGCCCGAGGCCGTCGGTGAAGACTTTCGAGTAGCGGCCGCCGGCCGAGCCGTCGCGGAGATGCGAGACGACGCGCTGGCGCTGCGGATCTCCGAGCTCGAGATATTCGGTCCATGCGGCCACTCGGGCATCGCCGGGCTTCGAGCCGGCGCCGGTCGGCGTGGACGTCCCGGGATCGCGCGTGAACGGATAGAGCCCGCCGCTCGTCGGCAGCGCGGTGAGCTCGTCCCCCACCCCGGCGTTCTCGACGACGCGGCCGAGATAGTCGTATTGCGTGTACAGGCTCCTGCCGTTGGCGTCGGTCACGCGAAGCGGCAGGCCGGAGACGCAGTCCTGGACCGTGGTGATGGTATGCCCGAGGTGGTTGGTCTGCTTCTCGGTCAAGGTCGCGGAGGCGCTGCAGAGCGAGAAATCGGGATAGTGCGTGGTGAGGTAGCCGCGCGGGTCGGTGACGGATTGAATCGAGCCGTCATCGAAATAGCGGGTCTTCACGGAGATGGTGCGGGTGGCATCGACCCGCTGCTGCACGGTGGTGGCGTTTCCGCGCTGGGTGCCGACGCCGGTGTTCAGCACCGAGGCCGGGCGGCCGCTGGGGGCCAGCGAAGATTCGTCGTAGGCCGTCGTCTGCGCGGCCAGCGGGACGGTGGAGAAGCCGGTCTTCGCGGCATTGGGGCCGAAGGTGCGCATCTCCTTCGGCAGGTCGAGCAGGATCCGGCCGGTCAGCGAGGAAGAATCGAAGTAGTTGAGGTAACTCGTTTCGGTCCTGAGGAGCGGATTGCCGGCCGACGACAGGGTACAGCCGTCGTTCACGCGGTCGGCGGAAACGGCGGCGATGCCGCCGAAGGTGCAGACCGAGGTGGGCTCGGTGGAATGCCGCTTGAGCGTGACGTCCGGCGCGGGATCGATGTCGATCCAGTTTCCATAGAAGAAGTTCGTGGTCATGGCCAGGCCGTCGCGGATGGTGATGGTCCGGGTCGGCCGCGTGTTGCCGAGGACGGCGTAGGGAGAGCCGCGGATGGGGATGACGTCTCCGTCCGTCCAGATCGTGCCGGTGTCGGGGTCGGCGGTATAGGTGGCGGAGACGAGCTGGCCGCCCGAATACGTTTCCTCGCCGACGGGCAAGCCGTGCTGGTCGACCGCGAGCGACACGTGCTGGTCGTCACGCCACCAGCTCCCCAGGAGCGGGGCGAGACTCGATCCCGTTTTCGTGATCGTGCCGTCGGGAAGGACGGTGGTTTTCCAGAGCTGCGTGCAACCGGGATAGGCAATGCCGCCGGACTGGTCCTGGCAGTGCGGCATGGGAAGCTGGCGCAGCGCGAAGCTGTAGGTCGTCGGATAGAAGCATTTGCCGCTGGAGCCCGCACTGCACGCGGCCGCGGACGCGGGATTGGCCGGCAGGCCGTTGGGATAGACGCGCTCCTCGGTGACGCCGCGGGCCTGCATCTTCACGATTTCATCGGTCCAGATGGACCCGAGGCAGCGTCCCTCTTCGGGGCGGTTCAACAGCTGCGTGACGGCGTTCGCGTAGCCGAGATTGGCCGCGCCGCCGTAGATCCATTCGCGGACGGCGCCGCCGGGCTCCGTGACCCGCGTCAGGTTGCCCCACGGTCCATATTCGAAGGTGTAGCGCCGGCCGTCGGGAGTGACGATGTAGTCGACGACGTCGATGAGGTCCGGCGTCGGCATGGAGTAGTCCTGCGGATTCGCGGAATTGGTGCACGGCCGTAAGAGGCCGTCGGTCTGCTCGTGACATTGCACGTCCGGCCAGATCTGCGCGAAGTCGATCAGGATTTGCTTCCATTCGATGGTGTAGCGGTGCGGCGGCGCGTTGCCGATCGACGGCAGCTCGACCGTGCGGAGGCGGGTAAATCCGTTCTCGCCGGGCTCGGTGGTGATGCTGGTCCTGCGCCCCTGGGCGTCGTACATCCCTCCCGCGTTGAACGTCACCACATTGCCGTTGCGATCGGTGAGGTGCAGGTCCCGCTGCCAGTCCTCGGCCGAACAGGTGGGGAGTGAATACGGCTCGGCGATCAGCCGCTCCGCGTCCTCGGAGGTGACCATCGGCGTGTCTTCATTGAAGGCCCGGTTGAATTCCTCGACCGAGCCATCCGACCAGCGGATCACCGGCCGGCATTTGTTCGTGGTATCGAGCGAGGCATTGCCGTCGGACGACCAGTAGTGATCGGGCTCGCGCGGGATGAACGGCGTGCGGCTCCCGCAGAAATTGGGATTTGGGCCCCAGGAGGAGGTCTGCGGCTTTTCCTCGGGACGCTGATAGAACGCGACGATGTTGCCGTCCGGCGCGTGGTACTGATACCGGTAGACGTAATTGGCCGTGTAGTCCTGACAGCTGTCCGGCTCCTGGGCGACGTGCGTCTGGACGACCTGCCGCGTCAGATAGCCTTTGAGCCACGACCCGCCGTACACCGGATACGAGCCGCCGATGGGCATGTAGTCCAGCATCACCGGATTGATCGTGACTTCCGGCGCCCAGCCGGAACCGGCGCGCAGGAAGTTGAACGTCGGCGTGCAGCTCGTGAACGTGCCCTCGTCGTTCGTGGTGGTCTTGACGCGATTGCCGGCGATCATCCAGACCATCGCGCCCTGGAAGGTGAAGTTGACCGGCCCCATTTCGACGCTGTAGGTGGCCTGGTTGCCCATCTGGTAATGGGCGGTGGTCATGCTTTCGCGGACGAAGTTGCGCGGCTCGATCAGCCGGAAATACTGGTCGAGGTTGATGGTCCGCGCGACCGAGACGTCGAAGCCCATCCTGCGCATCCAGTCCGCATCGTCCTGATACCGCTGGGCGAGACGGATGGCCTTCTTGGGATCGATCTTGTCCATCCGGCTGGCGAAGCAGCCCTGGGAGATGTCGCGCATGATCTGGCGCGCAGTCTCCTGCTTGATTTCCTTGCGCTCCACCGCCTTGCGCAACTGCCTTTTCACGTGGCGGGGGACCGGCGCGATCTCGGCCGCGGACAGCGGCACGGAGGCGGCCAGCACGAGGAGAAGAGCGGCGAAAAGAGCAACGAAAAGACGAATCGCATCGCGACGACGAATCTGTTGATCACCCATGCAGCGAGTGAAGCATGGCGCCGCGGGCAGCCGTCCCCCCCGATCGGGGGATCAGGCCAGCGAACGTAGGGCGGGCTTCAGCCCGCCTCCCCCGGGGGGACGGGCTGAAGCCCGTCCTACGTTCGGGGGGATCAGCCCTTCAATTCGACGGCGACCTCGAAGCCGCGCGGGCGCGTGGAGACGGTCAGCTTCGCGCCGATGGCATCGGCGCGCTCGCGCATGCCGCGCAGTCCGTACGAGGTCTCCGGCGATGACCCGGGCGGAAACTCGCCCGAGCCGCGGCCATCGTCCCTCACCGTCAGCACGATGGTGCCGCGCCTGTATTCGAGGACCACGGTGATGGTGCGGGCGCCCGAATGGCGCAGGGCGTTGGTGAGCGCTTCCTGCGCGATGCGGAGCAGATGATGCTCGCGCGTGTGATCGGCGAGCGGGCGGGGCGTGCCGCGGACCTCGACGATGCCCTTCACCGGGAGCCCGTTGGTCGTCGTGGTGACCATGGCGGTCAGGGCGTCGGCGAGGCCGCGCGCCTCGAGGCGGGCCGCGCGGAGATTGAAGAGCGCGCGGCGGGCGTCGTCCATCGTCGCGCGGAGGAGACCTTTGCCGGTGTGCAGGTGCTCGGCGGCGCCGGCCGGATCCTCGGCCCGGTCGATGGCGCCCTGGATGTGCATCATGGCGCCGGTGAGGCCGGTGGCCAGCGTGTCATGAAACTCGAGCGCGATGCGGTGGCGCTCGTTGTGGACGGCCTCGTGGCGCAGACGCAGCGTGCGCATGCGCCGCGCGTGGACGACCCAGATCATCGCCGTAACTGCGATCGCGCACGCCAGCAGGAACCAGGGCGTCTGATGGATGGCCGGCAGACGATGCACGGCCACCGGCCTCGTGGCGGAGAGCCAGGTCTCGCCGCCGTGGGAGGCTTCGACGAGGAAGCGATAGCGGCCCGGCGGGAGGTTCGTGTATTCGGCGACGCGCCGCTCCCCCGCATCGATCCAGCGCGCGTCGTAGCCGGCGAGTTTGTAGCGGAAGCGGATGCGATCCGCGACCGTGGTCGAGGGAGCGGTGTAGTGGAAGCGGATGCGGTCGACGTCCGGCCGCATCCTCACCACTCCTTTGGTGGCCGCCACGGCATCGTCGAGCCGCACTTCCTCGACGAGTGGCCGCGCGCGGAGCGCGGGGAACCGCGCCCGCGGGTCGAGCACGGCGATGCCGCGGCCCGTGGCCATCCACAGCGTTCCATCGGTGGCGCGCCAGGCGGACGGCGAGACGCTGGCCACGACGCCCGGTCCGGGCAGCCCGTCGCCCATCCCGTACACCACGGGAACGATCTTCGACGCCCGTCCGGCCATGATGTCGTCGAGCGCTTTGCGCGGCACGCGGAACAACCCCGTCTGACCCGACAGCCAGAGTGCGCCGGCGGCGTCTTCGAAGACGTACGTGATCATTCCCGGTACCAGGCCGTGCGCGCCGGTGTAGGTGAAGATCCGGCCGTCGTGCAGCCGGTGCAGACCGGCCCGCGAGCCGAACCAGTAGTCGCCGCGCCCGTCCTCGTAGACGCAGACCGCCACGTTCGGCGAGTCCTGGTTCCCGAGCTTCACCAGGTGAAAGCGCGTGCCGTCGAACCATGCCGGCCCTCCGGCGTCGCCGGTCGAGACCCAGACACGGCCGCGACGATCCTCGTACAAGGCGATGACGAACGCACCGCCCAGGCCATCTTTCGTGTCGAAGACGCGAAAGCGTCCGCCGGCGAATCGCACCGGGCCGGCGGAGCTGCCGATCCAGAGCGCGCCGTCGCGCGCGCGCAGCAGGGCGAAGATCTCATTGGCCGGCAAGCCGTCGCGCGTGGTGTAGACGCGGACGGTGCCGTCGCTCCTGAGGTGATGCAGTCCGTTTCCGTCGCTGCCCACCCAGACGCTGCCGTCGGCGTCGGGCCAGACGGCGGTGAGCATCGCATCGTCGATCGGTCCTCCCGGTACGCGGCTCCAGCGGCCGCCGGCGAACCGGTTCACGCCTCCCCGCTCGGTGGCGGCCAGCATCGCGCCGCTCCGCTCCTGCACGACGCTCCACACCGCGGTGTCGACCAGTCCCTCGCGATGCGTGTACGGCAGGAACAGGCCGTCGCGGAACTGATTGACGCCGCCGAGGTTCGTGCCCGCCCACAGCGTTCCCTCGGCGTCCTCGAAGACGGACTGCACGTAGTTGGACGACAGGCCGTGCTCGATGCCCATGCGCGACAACACGCCGCCGGCCCACCGCCACAACCCGCTCCTCGTTCCGATCCAGAGGCTGCCGCGGCGGTCGGCGAGGACGGCCCACACTTCTTCCTTCTCCAGTCGCGCGACGGGCCGCGTCACGCGCGACCCGTCGTAGTGCAACAGGCCGGCACCGGCGACCCAGACCCCGCGCTCGGCGCAGGCAAGCGCGTAGATGGGGCCGTCGATTCCGTCGATGCGCTTCGTCGAGCCCCGATCGTGGCGATACAGCCCCTCCGCCGTACCGGCCCACAACGTGCCGCGACAGGCAGACATCGCGTACACCTGTGCCGGCACCGCGGGATCGCGCCGCGCCACGCCGTCTTTGTACGCGTACAAGCCGCGGTGCGAGGAGCCGAACCACATCGTGCCGCTCTCCGGCACCTCGGCGATCCCGAACACGCTCGTCACACCGGCCGTGCCGGGGACTTCGTGAAACGCGCCGTCGCGGTGGACGTTCAGGCCTCGCCCGCCGCCGACCCAGAGCCGCCCGCCGCGATCGACGAAGAGCGCAGTGATGTTCGCGGAGCGCAGCTTCGGCGCGTTCGACGGGTCGAACGGAGTGAACCGCAGACCGTCGAAACGCACCACGCCGACTTCCGTGCCCAACCAGAGATAGCCGTCCGGCGTCTGCGCCATCGACTGCACGGAGTTCTGCGTGAGACCGTTCTGCACCGTCCAGACGCGATGCACGTACTGCGTGATGGCCCGCGAGGGATCGAGGGCGAAGGCCGCCCCCGCGAATGCGAGACTGCAGAGCGCGAGGAGCCGGAGCCGGTGATGAGCCACGCGTCACTCTTCCGCGGCGGGATCAGTCGATGCGCACCAGGCCGCGGCGGATGGCGGCGGTCGCCGCCCCGGTGCGATCGCGCACGCCGAGCTTGATGAGGATCTCCTTGACGTGCCCTTTCACCGTCTCCTCCGCCAGCCCGAGCATGCCCGCGATGGTGCGATTGCGATTGCCGGGGACGAGCAGCTCGAGGACCTGCTGCTCGCGGCCGGTGAGCGAGGGAGCGTGCTTCGCGTCGGCGAGCAGCGCGGCCGCATGCGAGGAGAAGTAACGCTGTCCCGTATGCACGGCACGCACGGCATTCACGATCTCCCCCGGGTCGGCCGTCTTCATCACGTAGCCATGCGCGCCGGCGTCGGCGGCCTCCTTCACGTCACGCTCGGTGGCGTAGTTGGTCAGCATCACCGCGCGGCACGAGGGGCGAAGCTCGTGCAGCGCGCGCAGGACCTGCATCCCGGAGCTCTCCGCCAGCCGCAGGTCGACCAGCGCGACGTCGCAGTGCGTCCGCGAGACAAACCTCGCGGCGCTCTCCGCATCGGCGGCCTCCCCGACCACTTCGATGTCGCGATGCACGCCGAAGATCGCCCGCAGCCCGCAGCGAATCACGGAGTGATCGTCGACGATCAACAGCCGAATGCGATGGTTCGTCACTTCGCCAATGTTCATGGGACCGGACTCCGCCGCAACGAGGATAGCAGCTTAAGGGCGGCGATCCATCAAAACTGGACTGCCTCGAGCAACTGCAGCTCTCCCCGATGCCGCTGCCGGCGGCCGTGCCGCATCCTCCGGCGAAGCGGATCTTGGCGTCGATCTCTTCTTCCCTCCTGAATGGTTTCGGTGCGCGCAACTTAGTTCCATGCAGCAGAATGCGTAAGGAGGAAGCCGCGATGCCTTTCTCGACCATTCAAGGGCGGTCCCGACGACCCGTTGCAGGCAGTCGCCGAAGCGCGCAAACGCAGAGGGCGCATCTGACGTGCAGCGCGTCGTCGTCGATGCCAACGTATTCGTGTCGTACCTGACCGGCCGGCAACCGCGCTCTCGTTTCTTTCCCTGGCGTGCAGACCGTCGATGACTGCCCGCGTCCGCCCCTCTGCAGGACACCGAGGGGACAGTCGACCTCGAACCGTTGCACGCGCAAATGCGCAAAGCGTCCGTCCTTAACGTTCAGGGCGGGCGCGTGTTGCGCGAGCGCAAGGACGCCGGCGCAGCAGGATCGCGAGGCGCACGTTGAAATGGTCACCGGGGGCGGATGCAGCGCGGCGCCGATGTCGCCTACCGCCGCCGCCGCACCTTCTTCTCGACCGCACCGACGAGCATGTGCACGTCCGGCGATGCACCGATCGAGCGGATCATCTGCAGCTCCGCGTCCGCGGTCTCGTAGTCGCGATTGCGAATCGCGTCGTTCGCACGCCAGTAGTGCTCCGCGATCTGTTGCCGTACCTCGGCGTCATCGCGCATCTGGCGGCGGGTGATCTCGTACGTCCGCAGCAGATCCGCGACCTTCGCCCGATCCGCCCCCGCCCTGGCGAGCACCACGCCCTTCTTCTCGATGTATGCAGGATTCGATGGCGACGGCTCGTGCAGCAGGAGATCGTGGACCGCGGCGTACACCGGCAACGCGCCCGTGACCGCACGCGCACGGGCGAGCTTCTCGCGGATGACCATCGGCGCGCGTTTCGGAGTGCCGCGCGGCAGCGGCCCCGGCGAGTCCTCCATGATCTCTTCATTGCCCGCGTCGACCTCGAACGTCATCCGCGTCTTGCTGCCGAACGTCGTATCCCCGCCGTGAAATGGAATGTCGTACGCGTCCCAGCAGTGACCCAGCTCATGGAACAGGTAGTACGCGAGGAGATCCGCCGTCACCCCAGGCGTCGCGCTGACGATCAGCGCATCCGACCCGCGGTACGCGAGCCCGCCGATCGGCATCGCATCCGTGCCGCTGGTGTAGACCTCGAGAAGACGTCCGGTGACGTTGACGTGGATCGTGTCCGGCTCTTCCGCCGTGCGGTGGAGAAACTTCGCGAGCACATACGACGCGTCGAGGTCCGTGGTCGAGGGCCGCAGCGTGAGCCGGCCGATCTCGAACCACTCGCGGCGATACCGGCGCCACTCGACGTTGTGGATCGCGACCACCTCGCGGATGAAAGCCTCGACGCGTGCGCCATGCTGCTCGACCAGAGCGTCGTCGTACTCGATGTTCAGGCGAATGGCGCGGTCGAACGGAGGAAGCGCCGCGAGCTGCACAGGCGGCGGCGCCGCGGGCATCGTCTCCACTGCCGTGTGCCTGCCGCCGCTGACGAGCGAAGCGACACAGACGAACATCCAGAGAAGGGCAGTGCGCATGATCGGACCGTCGCTCGTGGAAAACGGTTGTGCGCACGAATCGATTGCGCGGCAGCTCTCAGTCACACCGCTCCGTAACATCGGCGATGTACGTGCGCACCGCCGCCAGCTCCATGCGCAGCAGGTCGAAGCATCGGGCGAGGTACTGCTGCTGGCTGGCGGGGAGAGTCTCGGCGGCGACCGCGGAATGCAGCACATCTACTTCCGCCTCGACCGCATGAATGCGGCCGACGAGCGCCTCCACGGTTTCGGCTTTCATCCGGCATCCCCTCGAAAAACTGCGAGCCGGCGGAGAGCGGTCCGCCGGCTCGCCCGCACCACGTCTTCACGGTGCCCAACCACTCGACGCGGTGCAGCCTGATAGTCAACGTCGCGCGGAGAGCACGAGGTGCGCCCTGCGGTTCTGCGCCCACGCACTCTCGTTCGCCCCTTCCTCGAACGGACGCTCCTCGCCATAGCTCACGGTCTGGATCCGGGCGCGGTCTACGCCGAGTGTGACCAGATACGACAGCGCCGTATCGGCGCGCCGATCGCCGAGGGCGAGGTTGTACTGCTCGGTGCCGCGTTCGTCGCAGTGGCCCTCGATGCGGATGCGGTACTCCGGGTTCTGGCGCAACCACGTGGCCGACTGGCGGAGCGCTTCCTGCGCCTCCGCATCGAGTGTGGTCGCGTCGAAAGCGAAGAATGCGTCGCGAATCCAGCCACGCTCGCGCGCCGCCCGATTCGCCTCGCGGATGTCTTCGCTGAGCACGTCGTCCGTGTCGGGCTGAGGCTGCACGAAGTCGCGGTCGGGAGCGGGTACCGATACCGCCGGCTCCGGTGCGGTCGCCGTAGCGACGGGGGGTGCGGACTGCGGCGGCGGCACCTTTCGGCGTGACCGGCAGCTCGACGCTGCCACGACACAGAAGGACAGGAGAATCAGAAGGAGAACCCGTCTACGCATACACATCCTCGGTAACGACAAGATCGCCGGGCGGTACCGGCCCCCAGCCAGTGTAGAAACCGCCCCCGCCGCCCTGCATCGCTCACCGGGTCAGGTCCACCTGATCGTTGGATAGGCGTGGAACGGCGCGACCGGCGCGGGCGTTGAAAGCCGCGTGACCACGAGTACCGACGGCGTCATCCGTCCGGATTACGCCCCTCACGCGCGAGCCGAGCGGCTCATCGCCACGGGCCGGTTCGTCCTTGCGCTCTCCTCGCTGACGGCCGTCTACCTGGAGCCGTCCACTCCCGCGCAGTATCAGCGCGCCACGTACGCGCTTCTCGCGGTCTACACCGTCTATGCGCTGCTGGCCGCGGCCGCGGCGTGGCGCTCGGCCGTGCCGTCCGCGCGCTGGCGCATCCTCTCGCACGCGCTCGACCTCCTGCTCTTCACCGTCTTCGTCTATCTGACCGAAGGGCCGGCCAGCCCGTTCTTCCTCTACTTCGTCTTCTCGCTCTTCTGCGCCACGCTCCGGTTCTCGTGGCGCGGCATCCTCGCCACCGGCATCGCCGCGATGGCGATCTACGGCGTGATGGCCGTCCTCGCGTCGTATACCGACCCGCAGTTCGAGGCCAGTCGCGCGGTCATCCGCATCGCCTATCTCGGCGTGCTCGCCGCGCTGCTCGTCTACCTCGGTGTCTATCAGCAGCAGCTTCGCACCGAGCTCGCCTCGCTCGCCGCCTGGCCGCGCGAGCTGGCCGCGGATCGCGACGACGTGCTCCGCATCACGCTTCGCCACGCGGCCACGGTGCTGCGTGCACGGCGCGTGCTGCTCGTGTGGGAAGAACCGGAAGAGCCGTGGGTCCATACCGCGATCCGGGACGACGGTGGACTGCACGTCGACCGGATGCCGCCGGGCGCGTGGGAAGCGCCGGCGCTCGATGACGTGCGGAACACGAGCGCATTCGCCCGCGCCGATGCCGGGACCATGCTCGTCTACGATCCCGCGCACCCGAGCGTCATCGAGCGCGCGGGCGATCCGCTCGGCCCCGCGCTGCGCGAGCGCTACGCAATGAAAAGTGCGATCGTCGTATCCCTGCAGAGCGAGACACTCGCCGCCCGCTTCATCGTCCCGGATGTGCGCAGCGCCACGGCCGACGACCTGGCCCTGGCCCACGTATCGGGACGCCTCGTACTGGCGACACTCGAACAGTTCTTCTTCATGCAACAGGTGCGGCAGACCGCAAGCGCGGAGGAGCGCCTGCGCATCTCCCGCGACCTGCACGACGGCATCGTGCAGTCACTCGCCGGCGTCGGCCTCACGCTGCAAACCATGCGCAGCCGCGTCACGCACGACTCGGAGCTCGCCGGACAGCTCGTGCACATTCAGGACGTGCTCGAACGCGACCAGCGCGAGCTCCGCACGATCGTCCGCGAGCTTCGTCCGCACGACGTCCGCGACGGCCACACCATCGTCGCCCACGAACTGCAGCGGATGCGCGAACGCTTCCCGCTGGAGTGGGGGCTGGAGGTCGAGGTCGACGCGCCAGACCGGATCGACGTCGCGCCGCGACTCGCGCACGAGCTTTGCCGCATCATCAATGAGTCGCTGTCGAATGCGGCCCGCCACGGAGGCGCGTCGCGCGCGGTCGTCGCCGCCACGAGTCATGACGGCGCCGTCGAGCTGCACATCCGCGACAACGGTCGCGGCTTTCCGTTCAGCGGGCGTCACGATCTGGCGGCCCTCGAACGGTCTGGCCACGGCCCTCGCACTCTCAAAGAGCGCGTCCGGAACCTCGGCGGATCGCTCGTCGTCGATTCTTCGAGCGCGGGCGCGGCGATCGACGTGCGCATCCCGCTGCAGGAGGCACGCTCATGACCATCCGCATCGTCGTGGCCGACGATCATCCGTTCATCCTCGACGCGCTCGAACAACTCTTTCGCGGCGAGGCGGACTGCGAGCTGGTGGCACGCTGCATCAACGGCGTGGACGCACTACAGGCCGTCGAGACCTATCAGCCCGACGTCCTCGTGCTCGACGTGCGGATGCCGCAGATGGATGGCATCGAACTGCTGCGCCGCATCCACGAGCGGCAGTTGCCGACGAAGACCGTGCTGCTCACCGCGTCGCTCGATGACGCGCGCCTGCTCGAAGCGTTTCGCCTCGGCGCCAGCGGTCTGGTGCTCAAGGAGTCGGCGCCGCGGCTGCTCGTGCAGAGCGTGCGGCAGGTGGCGAACGGCGAGCAGAGCTGGAACGGACAAGCCATCGCGGGCGCGCTCCGCCTCGTGCTCCAGCGCGAGCAGGCAGTCGCGGCCGCGGCGTCGATGCTGACGCCTCGCGAGGTGGAAGTCACGAAGATGGTCGCCTCCGGTCTGCGGAACAAGGAGATCGCCTCCCGGCTGGACATCACCGAAGGGACGGTCAAGTTCCACCTGCACAGCATCTACGAGAAGCTCAGGATCGACGGACGCTACGCGCTCATGAACTATGCGAGAGACCATGGTCTTGTCTGAGATCCGGCGGTATGCGCTTGCGTTCCTGGCCGTGGGCGCGGCCGTGCTCGTGGCACGCGCTCTCGACCCCTACATCTCGCCGCACGTCTCGCCGCCCTACTTCCTGGCGGTGATGCTCGTCGCGGCCTACGCGGGGGCGGGACCCGGTCTGGTGGCGACGTTTCTCGCGTCGTTTGCCATCGCGTGGTTCGATCTCGGGACGGCCTACAACTTCGACCTCGGACTCGATGACGTGAGCGGCGACCGCGAGCGCCTCAAGCAGGTCGTCTGGAACTTCCTCTCGAACTCGGTGAAGTTCACGCCGGACGGCGGCAAGATCCGCGTGCGCGTCCGTCATGACGACCATGACGCCATCATCGAAGTCACGGACAACGGCGAAGGAATGTCGCATGAATTGTTGCAGCACCTCTTCGACCGTTTCACTCAGGGCTCCGACAGCGTGCGCAAGGGCGGTCTCGGCCTCGGTCTCTCGATCGTGCGGCACATCGTCGAGCTGCACGGCGGCAGCGTCTCCGCCTGCAGCGCCGGCCGCAACCACGGCGCCACGTTCACCACGCGCCTCCCGCTGCTGCGCGATGATGAACCGCGCCGGCACCTGCGACCGCTGCCGGAGACGACGTCCCTCGGATCGGCGGCCGGCGGCGCGTAAGCGTCCACGCCCCTCGTCCGGTCCTCCCTCATCGATGGATAGGGGCCGCCGAAAAACGCAATTCCGGTCCTTCACGAGGCGCTCGTAGATGCGATCACACGGGTGCGGCAAATGACTCCCGCAGGCGGAGCGCGGCCACGTCCTTCCCGACGATTTCCGGGCCGCGCTGGCCAACGCGTGGATCGCCGGCGTCTTGCCCCTGCGGCCATCCGTCAGACCATGCCGCCTTCACAGCCGCGTGGCCGCGCGCATGCGCATCATGAATACGAACGCCATGCAGAACAGCAGCAGCGCGATCAGCAGGCCGCCCGGCGTCGGGCGGCGCAGCAGGACGAAGACGGCGGCCGCGAGGCAGGTCAGGGCCCAGGTGCGGTTTCGGACCACCTGCCGCCGGACCGCATCGCCCGGTGCGGAGGCCGTCCGTGGTTCCGGATCGTCCGGACCGAGCGGCGAGGCGAGGATCGTCTCGTAGGCTTCGTTGATGGCCTTGAGCTTCTCCTCCGCCTTCCGCCGTAGCGCCGGGTCGCTGGCGAAGCGGTCGGGATGCCACACCTGGACCAGGTCGCGATGGGCGCGCTTCAGTTCCTCGGCGGTGGCACCGGGGCGGACGTCGAGGAGCGTGTAGCAGTCGTCGAGGCGCATGGGTGACTCCTCCGGAAGGTATGACGCGTGGCCTCATTTCTCAAGCACGGACTTTCGCGGGACTCGGACCGCGTTTGCCCCGTCGACGGTTCTCGTCCTGAAAGGAGCACCCATGCCCATGGATTTCGAGATGCCGCACGTGCGTCAGTTCCGGCCACCCGGGGTCAACCCGCGTGTCGTGCTGCGCATCGTAGCGATCATCGCCGCCGTTGTTCTGCTGTTTACGACGTGGTTCACCATCGACCCCGAGGAGGCCGGCCTCGTCATGCGCTTCGGCCGCTTTGCGCGGCAGGTTCCCTCGGGGCTTCACATGAAGCTTCCGTATCCGCTGGAGACGGTGGTGAAGGTGCCGGTGGAGCGGCAGTTGAAGGAAGAGTTTGGATTCCGCACCGCGGACGCCACCGGCGCCCGCACGACGTACAGCGCCGAGGACCTCTCGGCGGAGTCGTTGATGCTCACCGGAGACCTGAACGTGGCGGTCGTGGAGTGGACGGCGCAGTTCCGCGTCCGCGAGCCGTACAAGTACCTGTTCAAAGTGAGAAACGTCCGCAAGACGTTCCGCGACATGAACGAGACGGTCATGCGCGAGGTGGTCGGCGACCGCAGCGTCAATGAGGTGCTGACGGTCGGCCGGCAGGAGATCGCGGCGGAGGTGGAGCAGCGGCTCCAGGCACTCTGCGATCAATACGAGAACGGCATCAAGGTCGAGCAGATCGTGCTGCAGGACGTCAATCCGCCCGACCCCGTCAAGCCGTCGTTCAATGAGGTCAACCAGGCGCAGCAGGAGCGCGAGAAGCTGATCAACCAGGCCCGCGCCGACTACAACCAGATCATTCCTCGGGCCCGCGGACAGGCGCAGCAGACCGTCGAGCAGGCGCAGGGCTTCGCCACCGATCGCGTGAACCGCGCCCGCGGCGACGCGGAGCTGTTCATCCAGGTGCATGCCGCCTATCAGCGCGCGCCCGAGGTCACGCGGCGGCGCATGTACCTCGAAACCATGAGCGTGATCTATCCGAAGGTGAAGAGGAAGGTCGTCCTCGACGAGAGTCTCAAAGGCGTCCTGCCGCTCCTCTCGCTCCAGAACCCGACGGAGGTGAAGCCGTGAGGCAGACCAGACTGATTGTCGTGGCCGTCGTTGCGGTGGTGCTCCTGGCCGTGCTCTCGAGCGCGTTCTACACCGTGAAAGAGACCGAGCAGGTCGTGATCACGCAGTTCGGCAAGCCGGTGGGGAAGCCGGTCACGACGCCCGGACTGAAGGTGAAGATGCCGTTCGTGCAGATCGCGCACGCCTTCGAGAAGCGCTTCATGGAATGGGACGGCGATCCGAACCAGATTCCGACCAAGGACAAGCGCTTCATCTGGGTCGACTCGTACGCGCGCTGGCGCATCACCGACCCGCTCCTCTTCTTCCAGCGCCTGCAGAACGAGGGAGGCGCGCAGTCGCGGCTCGACGACATCCTCGATGGCGAGACGCGCAACACGATCGCCAAGCACGAGCTGATCGACGTGGTCCGCTCGACCAACCGTCCGTTCGTCGTCGCCGAAGACGTCGCCGAGCTGAGTCAGCCCGAGGCGGCCGAGCGCGTGGAGTTCGGCCGCGACAAGCTGACCAACGAAGTGCTGCAGAACGCGCGTCGCCGCACGGGCGATCTCGGCATCGAGATCCTCGACTTCCGCATCAAGCAGATCAATTACGTCAACGAAGTGCGCCAGGAGGTGTACGCGCGCATGATCTCGGAGCGGAAGCGCATCGCCGAGCGCTACCGGTCCGAAGGCGCGGGTGAAGCGGCGCGCATCGCCGGCGAGAAGGAGCGCGAGCTCCGGGTCATCGAGTCGGAGGCGTATCGCCAGGCGCAGGAGATCCGCGGCAAGGCCGACGCCGAAGCGTCCACCATCTACGCCGCGGCGTACAACCGCGACCCCGACTTTTACCGCTTCCTCAAATCGATGGGAACGCTCGAAGAGAGCTTCGACGCCGACACGCTGTTGCTGCTGTCCACGGACAGCGAATTGCTGAAGTACCTGAACGCCGCACGCTGAGCCGCATCCTCCCGCACGCGCGCGGCGCGTGCGGGAGTCATCCGCGTGCCACACGGCGCGTCCAAACTCGGCCGCTCAGCGCCGCGGAGCGTCGCCGCCGGCGTCCCGACATTCTCAAGTACGGCACGACCGCCTCGGGGAGGGTGCGCCGCACAACGCGACGCGAGGAGAGGGTGAGGACGTACGGCGCCCGCGCGGCGCGCGGTTGCGGCCCTCTCCGCGCCGCGACCGGCCGTTCGATCGCCTTCCGCACGCGGCGGCGCGGACGGCTGAGCGCGGGAAGCCGGCGGATGGCGTCGGACAGACGCGAGGACATTGCGCATCACCTCCAGATCAGTTGCTTCAGCAGGCGCGGTCACGCTGTTCGGGCTCAGGCCAGGCCATCGCCTCCGCGAGCCCGGGGATGAGGCGCGCGAGCCGCTCCTGATTGAGATCCGCCAGCTCCTCGAACATCCGCGTCAGCATCGCGTCGACCGACTCCCGCCCGTCCTCCGCCGGCACCGCGAGCACCCCGATCTGATACCGCGGCAGCCGAGCTTCCGCGTCCGCAAGGCCGGCGGCAGGATGAGCGTCGCATCCCGCCAGAGGGCCTCCTCAATGGCCGTCAACGGCCACTGCTGACTGCGAGCGCCGCCGCGTACGACGCCTTCCTGCGCGGCCGCTACGAGTGGCACCGCTGGACCGACGAAGGCTGGCGCAAAGCCATCGAGCACTACGAACAGGCCGTCGTCGCCGACCCGCTCTTCGCCGCCGCCCACGCCGGACGGTCCGACACCTAAGCAGACCACACTGACTTCGCCAACGGATGCGGACCGCCGGCGTCCTCGCCGGCTGTCGTGGCGGCGTCCCGCGCCGCCACTCCCCCGCCCAGGGCGCAGGCGCGGGACGCCTGCGCGACAGCCGGCGAGGACGCCG
>DASPMO010000195.1:0-72296 GCA_035627015.1 Thermoanaerobaculia bacterium
CCCGCAAGCCCCCGAAGTCCACATCCGCATCGGCACCATCGAGATCCGCGCCGCCGCTCCCCCCTCCCCGCCCCCCGCGCCGCCGCCCGCCCCCGCCGCCCCCGCGCCCGCGGAGCCGCCGTCGAACTTCGACGACTACGCGCGCCTCCGCCGTTACGCGCCGGAGGCGTGGTGAGCAAGTCGCGCGCGATCGGCGCGGTCAGCGAGACCCTCCGCGACCTCCTCGAAAAGGAGATGAATCCCTCCGCGCCCGTCAGCGTCGCGCCGCTCGACGTGGCCGTCACCACCATCACCGGCAAGCGCGTCAACCTCTTCCTCTACAAGATCGACGAGAGCGCCGCGCTCAAGAACATGGACCTGCGCAGCCATCCGCGCTCCTTCGGCCGGCCGCCGCTCGCCCTCGAGCTCCACTACCTCGTCACCGCCTACGGCGAGAACGAGGAAGACCAGGTCGAGACGCAGCAGATCCTCGGCGAGGCCATGCGCGTCCTGCACGACCACGCGGTGATCCTCGGCAACGACGTCCTCGATCCCGACCTGCAGAACGAGATCGAGCACGTGAAGCTCTACCTCGAGCCGATGACGCTCGAGGACCTCACCAAGATCTGGTCCGCGTCGACCAAGCCGTACCGCACCTCGGTCAGCTATCTCGTCACCGTCATCCAGATCGAGAGCCAGCATCCGCGCAAGTTCGCGCCGCGCGTCGGCGAGCCGCCCGTGGGCGGCCCGCGCATCAAGGCCGTCACCTTCCGCGCGCCGCACATCGATTCCATCCTCACCATCCGCCACGACGATCCGAATGCGACCGAGCGCAACCTGGCCTGGGCGCGCATCGGCGACACCCTCGTGCTGCGCGGCTCCGGCTTCACCTCCGGCGGCCTGCGCGTGCTGCTGGGTGGCGTGCAGGCCACCGTCAAGACCATCGACACCACGCACATCACCGTCACCATCCCCGACGACGTGGCGCTGCAGCCCGGGCCGGTCCGCGTCTCCGTCGAGAACGACCTGATGCTCGGCGAGCCGGAGACGCCGCACCGCGGCTTCAGCTCGAACGTGGCCGTGTTCGTCCTCGTGCCCGAAGTCGACACCCTGACCAAGCTGCCGGGCAACAAGATCCGCCTCGAGGGGACGCGGCTCTCCGCCGAGAAGCTCGACAGCCTGACCATCGTCGGCGCGGCGGTCTTCGCCACCTACACGCTCGCCGAGCCGGGGAAGATCGAGCTCGACATCCCGGGCGTGCCGGACGGCGCGCACGCGGTGCGCGTGCGGGTCAACGGCGCGGAGAGCTTCGACGACGTCACGCTGGTGCTGCCATGACCGACCTCGATCTGCGGCGCCTGCGCCTCCTCTTCCGCCTCCTCGTGGCCCGGCTGCGCCGCGACTGGAGCCGCGACGCGGCTGACGACGACCTCCGCGGACCGGTCATCGGCGACGCGCAGGCCGACCGCCTGCTCCGGGAGCGCACCGCGATCGCGGACGATCCCGCCACGCTGGCCGAGCTCGAGGAAGTCGAGCGCGCGAGGAAGCCGTGGGCGCTCGACGCGCTGGCCGCCGCCTTCGCCCTGACGCCGTTCGAGCGCGACGTGATCCTGCTGACCTTCGCCCCCGAGGTCGACGCCGGCTTCGAGCTGCTCTTCGCCTACGCGCACGACGACATCGCGCGCAAGTACGCCTCTCCCGATCTGGCCGTCTCGCTCTTCGGCGGCGACCGCGCCGCCTTCGCCGCGACCGCCCCGCTGCGCCGCTGGGCGCTCGTGCACGTCGAGCCGCCGCCGCAGCCCGGCACGCCGCAGTCGCTGCGCCCCCTGCGCCTCGACCCCCGCGTCGCCGACTTTCTGCACGGCGTGAACCGCCTCGACGAAGCCGCCGCCGAGGTCCTCCGCCCCGTCGAGCGCGGCCCGCTCGACACCGCCCACGCGGCCCTCGCCGCATCGCTCGCGAACGAGCGCGCCATCAACCTCACCGGCTCCCCCCATTCGGGAAAAGAAACGCTCGCCCATGCGATCGCCGAGAACGCCGGCCGCACCCTCCAGCGCCTCGACCCCCGCCGCCTCCCGCCCCTCGGCCCGGAGCGCACCTCCCTCTTCCGCGCCCTCGCCAGAGAGTCGCGCCTCCTGAACCTCACCTACCTGGTGCAGGCCCCCGAGCGCGAAGCCCCCGACGTCAACAACGAGACCGCCCTCCAGGACATCGTCGAGCTCCTCGACGCCCCGATCATCGTCGACACCCGCGACGCCTGGCACGGCGCCAGAGTGCTGACCATCGCCCGCGTCGAACGCCCGGGCCGAGAATCGCAACGCCAACTCTGGCAACAGGCCCTGGAATGTGGCGCGGGCTTCAGCCCGCGGATCGACGGCGGGCTGAAGCCCGCCCCACATCAACCCCTCGACCCCCTCGTCGAGCAGTTCGACTTCTCCCCCGAAATGATCGCCCGCGCCGCGGCCGCCGCCTCGCGCGACGGCGCCGGCACGCTGTGGGACACCTGCCAGCAGCAGGTCTCGTGGCGCGTCGACGATCTCGCGCAGCGCATCACCACCCGCCAGCGGTGGGACGACCTGGTCCTCGGCAGCGACGCCACGCAGCAGCTCCGCGAGGTGGTGGCGCAGGTCGCGCAGCGCGCCCGCGTCTACCGGCGCTGGGGCTTCGAGTCGCGGCTCACCCGCGGCCGCGGCATCACTACCCTCTTCGCCGGCCCGAGCGGCACCGGCAAGACCATGGCCGCGGAGATCATCGCCGGCGAGCTCGGTCTGGAGCTCTATCGCATCGACCTGGCGGGCGTGGTCAGCAAGTACATCGGCGAGTCGGAGAAGAACCTCCGCCGCGTGTTCGACGCCGCGGAGCAGAGCGGCGCGATCCTCTTCTTCGACGAGGCGGACGCGCTCTTCGGCAAGCGCACCGACGTCAAGGACAGCCACGACCTCTATGCCAACATCCAGGTCAATTACCTCCTGCAGCGGATGGAGGACTACCGCGGCCTGGCCATCCTCTCGACCAACCGCAAGACCGCGCTCGACCGCGCCTTCCTCCGCCGCCTCCGCTTCGTGATCGACTTCCCGTTCCCCGACCGCGCCTCCCGCGCGCGCATCTGGCGCGGCGCGTTCCCGCGCGAGACGCCGGTCGACGCGCTCGACTTCGATTTCCTGGCCGGGATGGAGATCGCTGGCGGGAACATCAAGAACATCGCCCTCGGCGCGGCGTTCCTGGCCGCCGCCGACGGCGGTGTGGTCAACGAGAAGCACATCGTGCACGCGGCGCGGCGCGAGTACGCCAAGATCCAGAAGCTCGTCACGCCGAACGAGTTCGGCCGCCACTTCGCGGAGTCGCCATGATCACGATCGACCGCGTGGTGCTGACGAACGTGGAGCTGTCGTCCAGAGACGCGGAGTCGTTTCGCGGCGCCGTGACTGCGGAGCTGGAGCGCCTCGTCGCCGAGCGCGGGCTCCCCTCCTCCTCGGGAGCGCTCGACACCGTGACGGCGCCCCTGCCGAAGAGCGGCGCGCTGGCGGCCAACGTGGCCGCGGCCATCTACGACGCACTGGGGAAGGCGGGCTGACGCGATGGCGCGCTTCGCCAAGCTCCAGCAGCCGCAGCCGGCCCGCGAGCCGGCGCCGACGCGTACGCGCGCGAACGAGGAGCGGCGCGGACAGCGAGCGGTGGGCGCGAGCAACCAGCGCATGCAGCGCCGCCTGCGGCAGGCCGCGGCCAAACAGAAGGAGAATGAGGAGAAGCCGGCCGACACGGATGCGCAGGCCACGCAGATCGCCGAGATCCTCCGCTCCGATGCCGAGGACCAGACCGGCCAGGCCCGCAACCGCCTCGAGTCGCTCCCTCCCGACCAGCGCGAGCAGGTGACGGGACGCCTGCGGGAGCAGATGTCGGAGGCGGAGTGGCAGCGCGTCTCGCCGGCGATCTCCCAGCCCGCGCCGCCGGTCGTCGAGGAAGAGCCCGCGCCGCAGAAACCGCCCGACGCGCAGGCGCGGACTTCGGAAGAGCCCGAGGCGGTCGAGGACGTGGAAGTTGAAGAGGCGGCGCGGGAAGAAGAGCCGCGCGAAGAAGAGAGGAAAGAGGAAGGAGGAAAGAGGAAAGACAAAGCGAAGCCGGGGCCTGAGACGCCGCCGGCCCCCGAAGAGAAGAAGGACGAGAAGAAAAAGGAAGAAGAGGCGCCGGAGGCGCCGAAGCCGGAGATGAAGGCCACGCCGGCGGAGGGTCCGGTCGAGGAGCCGGTGCCCGCGGAAGCGCCGAAGGAGGGCGAGCCCGCTTCGGCCACCGAAGGAGCGAAGGCCAAGGAGCCGGCCGCCGAGTCGGACAAGAAGCCGCCCGTCGAAGGGGGCGCACCGAGCGGACCCGCGCAGGAGACGGCGACGAAGGCGCTCGAACAGACTGGCGCGCCGCCGGAGAGCCGCACGGCGGTCCGCGCCGGCGGCGCGGGGCCGGCACCGGCTCCGGCGCCCGCGGCGGCGATGGGCGGGGGCGGCGGGGGCGGTGGTGGTGGTGGTGGTGGCGGCGGCGAGGCCGCGGTCGAGGAGGCGCCTCCCGAGGGGAGCGAGGCCGAAGAGACCGAAGAGAAGATGGCAGAGGCGGAGAGCGAGGAGGAGGAGACCGCCGCCGCGGAGCCCGAGCCGCAGGAGGACATGTCGGCGGAGAAGTCGCTCGAAAACGTCGACGAGACCTCCCCCGCGCAGCAGGAAGAAGAGGCGAAGAAGCAGGAAGAGGAAGACGCCGCGGCGCGCTCGGGCCGCGAAGAAGCATCCGAGGACGAGGCGGACGACGAAGACGCGCCGCCGGCTGAAGGGGCGGAGCTGCCGGCCAAGGAGCGCGAGGCGGCCATGGCCTCGCTGTCCGAGGGGGAAGGAGGCGGCGGGGGCGAGGGCGGTGGGGGTGGCGGCGGCGGTGGCGGAGGCGCGGTCGCGGAGACGACCGAGGAAGCGCCGCCCGACGTCGCCGGCGCACCGCCGGCCGAGGCCATGGCCACCGTCAGCTCGCTGAAAGTCGGGCAGATCGCGGGCGCGCTGACCAGCGTCTCCGCCTCCGTCGACGGTGCCGTCTCCGAGAAGAAGTCCGACATGGAATCGGCGCCGCCGGAGATGGAGCGTCCCTCGGGAGCGCCGCAGACCAAGTCCGGACCGGGCGCGGAAGAAGGGGGCGGCGGGGAAGGTGCGGCGGCCGAGGGTGGCGTCGAAGAAGCCACTCCCGAAGGAGAGACGCCGTCGGCCGAGGACCAGATCCCCGAGCCCACCGAGCCTCCGCCGGCGCCGACGAACGACGTCGCGGCGCCGCACGTCTCGGGCGGCGAGGGAGGGGAGCTCTCGGCGGCCGAAGTCGAGAATATCCAGGGGGCGATCGGCGACCTGCCGACGACCGACCCCGCGCTGGCCGAGACCGCGGGACCGCCGCCGACCGTGGAGCTCTCGGGCGAGGCCGATCCCGCGCTCGCGGACGCGCAGCGCGCGCAGCTCGACGAGACCACCGCGCAGCTCGAGACCGAGGGGGCGGCGGACGTCGCGCAGAAACGCGGCGAGGACCAGCTCTACCCCACCATGGACGAAGAGACCCTCACCGCCACCGGCGGCGGGGGCGGCGGCGAGGGCGGCGGCGCACCGGAAGTGACGACCGACGACGAGACCGCGTCCATCGTCGCGGAAGAGAAAGAAGGCGACGCCGTGCGCGCCGCCGCGTCGGGCGCGCAGGCCGACATGGTGGCCGCCGAAGAAGAGCACGCGGAGAAAGAAGAGAGCGAGAAGAGCGATCACGAGACCAAGGTCGAGGAGGCCATCGCCGAGAACGAGGACCAGCAGACCGAGCGCCGCGAGAGCGCGGCCGCCGACGTCGAGGCGCAGCGCGGCGAATGGTCGGCCGAGCAGCAGGCCATGGTCGACGAGCAGCGCGGCGACGCCGACTCCGCGATGACCGAGTCCGAGTCGACCATCGAGAGCGAGCAGACCACCGCCGATCAGGAAGCGGCGGCGCGCGTCGAGGCAGGAAACGAGGAAGCCGCCGCCGCGCGCAAGGACGCGGAGAGCGAGGCCAAAAGCGAGAAGGCCAAGGCCGACTCCGAGTCCGACGGCATCTTCGGCTGGCTGGCCTCCAAGGCCAAGGCCTTCTTCGACGGCGTCCTCTCCGTCATCGGCTCCATCTTCGAGGCCGCGCGCAAGCTGGTGAAGGCGGCCATCCAGGCGGCGCAGAAAGCCGCCGCGGCGATCATCGACGCCGCGCGCGACGCGATCATCGCCGCCATCCGCCTGGCCGGCGACGCCTGCATGCTGGCCGCGGACTTTTTGCTGGCTGGTTTCCCCGAGCTGCGCGACCGCGTGAAGGGAGCGATCCAGGACACCGTGGCCGCGGCGGAGGACGCGGTCAACCAGCTCGCCGACGCGCTGAAGCGCGGCATCCAGGCACTCCTCGACGCTTACCTGAAGGCCCTCGAGGCGATCCTCGGCTTCCTCGAGAAAGGGCTCAAGGCGGCCATCGAAGCGGTGGCCGCGGCGGTGCAGGGGGCCATCAAGGCGGCGCAGGCAGCCATCGCCGCGCTGGCAGCCTTTGCGGCGATCATCAAGGACGTCGCCTCCGGTCCCGGCGCCTGGCTGTCGAACCTCGGCGCGGCCATCGTGGACGGCATCCAGAACCATCTCTGGGCGGCCATGAAGGCCGCGGTGAAGGAGTGGTTCAACGCCAAGCTGGAGGCGGTCCTCGGCATCGGCACCACGATCTGGAACGTGCTGAAGAAAGGGGGCATCAGCATCGCCCAGGTCGGGACGATGGCCTTCAACGCCCTGAAGGCCGCCATCCCCATGGTCCTCATCCAGCTCCTGATCGAGAAGCTCGTGTCGATGATCGTCCCCGCCGCGGGCGCGGTCATGGCCATCGTCGAGGGGCTGCAGGCGGCGTGGGGGACGGTCAGCCAGATCCTGGCCGCGATGAGCAAATTCATCGCCTTCCTCAAGGCGGTGAAAGGCGGCGGCGCCGGACCGCAGTTCGCCGCCGCCGTCGCCGCCGGCGCCGTGGCCGCCATCGAGTTCGTCTCCAACTGGATGCTCGCCCGCCTCATGCGCCCCGCGCGCAAAGTGGGCGGCAAGGTCAAGGCCATGGCCAGCCGGATCATGGCCAAGCTGAAGAAGATCGGCCAGAAGATCGCGCGCGCGGCCAGGAAGGTCGTCGCCAAGATCAAGAAGGGACTGAAGAAGCTCGGGATCGGGAAGAAGAGGAAGGGCGCGAAGAAGTCGCGGACGAAGAAGGACAAGGAGAAAGCGGCCGATCGCCTGGCGAAGGCGATGCGCGTCATCGGCCCGGGCGTGAAGTCAGCGACGTCGAAGGGGGCCATGGGCGTCCTCTTCCGCGCCAAGCTGGCGTATTGGAAAGTGCGCTTCCGCCTGTCCAAGGTGGCGCTGGAAGGCGACAAGGTCGACGTACAGGCCAACCCGGGCGACAGCGTACCGGTCAAGCTCCCGACACGCGAGACGATCCGCAAGCTCGTCTACCAGGCCGTCGACGAGATCCTGAGCGACGACAAAGTCACGGCCAAGCTCGGCGACATGCAGCAGAAGGGGACGGCCAAGGACCCGATCCGCATGCAGGCCGGCATCGGCTATCCGGCTCTCGTGCGA
Source organism: Thermoanaerobaculia bacterium (assembly GCA_035627015.1). Lineage (GTDB taxonomy): Bacteria > Acidobacteriota > Thermoanaerobaculia > Gp7-AA8 > Gp7-AA8 > QHVT01. Next base: position 7,602 of record DASPMO010000195.1, read on the forward strand.
AAGGCCCAGGAAGAAGGTCTCAAGCCGCAGCGCGGGAAGCTCCACTACACCTCGCCGTCGGCGCGCCCCTCGACCCGCGGCCCCGACGTGACGGAGTCGAAGTTCTCCGGAGAAACGAACGCGTTCGTCGAAAAGATCGGCGCCAGCTCGTATCAGGACCTCCCCGACGTATTCGCCAACATCCAGGCCAACGCCACCGGCAAGAAACCGATGACTCAGACGCAGCTGGCGGGCGCGCTGCGAACGTTCGCCATGACCGGAAAGCTCGACAAGCGACTGGCGTCACAAAGGGAGTCCGTATCCGCGATCACGCACCTCATGTTCGGCCGGGAAGCGATCCGCAACCCGGCCGCACTCGCGCAGTCCATGATGACCCTCGACCTGATGGCCGCGAAGAAGATGAGTCCCACCCAGGCATTCGCCAGCGTGCCGCGCGTCGAAAAGATCAAGTGGTTCACGGACAAAGAGGGGCGGAAGCGCCGCGGCGTGTTCTCGGAGAAAGGAACCGGCGGGGGCGATTTCCCGATGTCCGCCGGTGGGGCGGCTTCGGGCTCGCGGCGCCTGCGCACGGAACACGACATGGAAGAGGGGAACATCAAATCGCGCACGCTTCCCGAACGAAGCGTCGAGGCGAAGGAGCTGGCACGGCGCGAAGGGAAGCTGTTCGCGAAATGGATCGAGCTGGAGATCATGCAGAAGCGGCTCGTGTTCGACAAGGAATCGTCGATCAAAGAGCAGCTCTACAAGCACATCGTGATGCGGCTCCGGGTGATGTTCCGCCTGGATTGAGGAGGGTGACATGCAGAACGTGAAGCGGGTACCGATCGCGCCGGACGTCACGGAAGACGACGTGGCCCAGGTCGCGTACTTCGAGAATCTCGACAACCACGATTACATCGAGGGCGACGAGAAGACACCGACGGAGACGGTCTACAACGTTCCCGGCGAGGAGACGTTCCTCCACTACATCGAAGACGAAATGCTGGGCATCTCCTACATCGCCTTCTCGGGGGAGAACGCCGAGAATCTGGAAAAAAAAGTCGCGGACAAGGTCAAAACCGTCAAGCCTGCCGACGTCGCACGCGCTCTCAAGTCACCGCCGAAGGATCCGGAGAAACTCCGGCGCACGCTCGCGCATGCGTTCCTGCTCGCGCCGCCGAAACACGACGAGACGTTCGACAAGTACTTCCGCATCGGCTTCGAGCACGCCGATCCCGACGTGCGCCGCCAGGCCGTGGTCGGCGTCGGCTACGTCGGCTGGCCGGAGCTCGCGGAGCCGCTGCGCGAGCTCGCTGAGAACGATCCCGACACCGACGTGAAGCGCGACGCGAAGGCGATGCTGAAGGCGCTCAAAGGAGCGAAGTAGCCCATGCCCTCCGACTTCCCCGGCCGCCCCCGCTTCCTCAAAGGCGCGCTCGTGATCTACGAGTCGCAGGATGCGGGGGCGCCGCCTCCGAAAGTGCTCACCTACCAGTACAACCCCGAGACCGTGAAGCGCACGCTGGAGCGGCGGGCGGTGGAGGCGAAGGGAGGTGGCGGCGGGACGCCGAACAAGGAGGACCTGCTGCGGGCGCAGGGGCCGCCGAACGAGACCATCGTCATGACGGTCACGCTCGACGCGAGCGAGCTGCTGGAGGAGCCGGAGCAGAACCAGACCGCGGTGGACAGCGGGATCTACCCCTTCCTCTCGATGCTGGAGATGCTGCTCTATCCCTCCAGCGCGAAGGTCGAGCAGGTGAAGGACCTGGCCTCCCAGGGAGAAGTCCAGATCAGTCCCGCCGACCTGCCGTTCGTGCTGCTGGTGTGGGGGGAGTCGCGCGTCGTGCCGGTGCTGATCACCGGCTTCACCATCAACGAGTCGGGATTCGACGTGAAGCTCAACCCGGTCACGGCCACGGTCGAGCTGAGCATGAAAGTCCTCACCTATCTCGAGCTGAAGGCGGGCGGCGTGGGCCGCGACGCCTTCCTCGCCTACCAGCAGCACAAGGAGCGGCACGCGGCGTCGCTGATGCCGGACCGCAACGAACAATCGATCCGCGACCTCGTCGCGGGGGCAAAGCCGAGGTGATGCGATGTTCTTCAGGGGCAGCCGCTACGCAAAGGTCGAAGAAGCCAGGCTCACCACGAGCGACGGGCGGGAGGTCGCGTACAAGAAGACGCGCTTCATCCCCGTGACCACGGGCCGCTTCGGGCACATGGTGGACGAGGGAGAGCGCCTCGACCACATCGCCTGGCGCTACTACCGCGACCCGGAGCGCTTCTGGCGCCTCTGCGACGCGAACGCCGCGCTCTGGCCGGACGACCTGGTGGCCGAGCCGGGACGCACGATCGTCGTGCCGCCGTCGGAGGGATGAGCTGATGGCCGATGCGTCGAGCGCGATCTCTTACACGCTGAGCGTCGACGGCGCGGCTCTGTCGGAAGAGCTGTCGTCGGCGATCCAGCAGGTGGAGGTCGAGGACCACGCGGAGCTGGCGGCCATCCTCCGCCTGCGCCTGGCTGTGGCCGTGCGCCCCGACGGCAGCGGCTGGACGATCGTCGACGACGCCACGTTCGCGCGCTTCACGCGCATCAGGCTGGACGTGAAAGCGGGCAGCTCGCAGTCGCAGACGCTCATCGACGGCCACGTCATCGAGACGTCGGTCAGCTTCTCGCCGCAGCCGGGCAAGTCGGTGCTCACGGTCGTGGCCATGGACGGCTCGGTGCTGATGAACCTGGAGGAGAAGGTGAAGCGCTGGCCGGGCACCGCCGACGGCGACATCGCCACGACCATCTTCGGCGACTACGGATTCGCGGCCGAGGTGAAGGCCACGCCGCAGGCGCACGACGAGGAACAGCAGACCACCATCCAGCGCGGCACGGACATCCAGTTCCTGCAGTACCTGGCCCGGCGCAACGGCTACGAGTGCTACGTGGAGACGGACCCGCAGAGCGGGGAGACGAAGGGGCACTTCCATCCGCCGGACGTGCAGCAGACGCCCCTGGGCGTGATCAGCGTGAACCTCGGCGAGGCGACGAACGTCGACTCCTTCCAGCTCCGCCACGATCACTTCCGCCCCTTGCACGCCAAAGTGAAGGGTGTCGAGATCGAGGACGCCTCGGAACAGGACATCGCCGCCGAGGGAGCGAGCCTGCAGCTCCTCGGCAGCACGGCCACCGTCCCCTCCGACAAGCCGCGCCTGATGCTGGTCAGCCAGACGGGCCTCGGCTACGGGGGCGACTGGCAGACGCTGACGCAGGCCATCGTCGACCGCTCGTCGTGGGCGGTGACCGCGGACGGGGAGCTGAACACGGCCACGTTCGGGAACGTGCTGCGCGCGAAGCGCCTGGTGAGCGTGCGCGGCATCGGACGGCTGTACAGCGGGACGTACTACGTGCAGCGCGTGCTGCACACGTTCACCAGCGAGGGCCACAAGCAGCGCTTCACGCTGCGCCGCAACGCGACGGGGCTCGCGGGCAACGAGTCGTTCCAGGAGGAAAGATGAGACGCCTCGCGCTCTCCAGCCCCCTCTCCCCACCGCAGTGGGGAGAGGGCCGGGGTGAGGGGCCGTTCCTCGCCCGATGCATCGCCCCTCACCCTGGCCCGCTCCCCACTGCGGTGGGGAGAGGGGACTGTTCGGAGGAGGAAGCATGACGCGCGATCACGAGCTCCTCGAGTTCCCGCGCGATCCGATGGCGCGCCACTTCGGCAAGTTCCGGGGGATGGTCACGGACAACGAAGACCCGAAAAACATCGCCCGGCTCAAGGCCCGCGTGCCGGAGATCCTGGCGGGCGAGGAGACCGGGTGGGCGTTGCCCTCCGTGCCGTACGCGGGCGAGGGGGTGGGGCTGCATCTCGTCCCGCCGGTCGGCGCCGGGGTGTGGATCGAGTTCGAGGCGGGGGACGTATCGCGGCCGATCTGGAGCGGCTGCTGGTGGCCGGAGGGAAAGCTGCCCAAAGACGAGAAAGGCAGCGAGGCCACGCCGCCGCTGAAGATCCTGCGCAGCGCGGCGGGGCTGCTCATCGCGCTCGACGACGACGCCAAGACCATCACCCTCAGCGACGGCGACGCCAAGAACCTCCTCACCATCAAGACGCAGGACGGGCAGCTCGTGCTGCAGGCGGCCACGAAGATCGTCGTGGAGTGCCCGGCCATCGAGCTGGTCAAGGCGGCCACGCATCCCAGCGTCTTCGGCGACGACCTCCTGAACTGGCTCAACCAGTTCGTGAACACCTTCAACACGCACCAGCACGTGGGGCAGCAGGCCGGCCCGTATCCGGTCACGCCGATGGTGCCGTCGTCCCCGCAGAGTCCCCCGCTGCAGACCATGCTCTCGACGAAAGTGAACGTGGGGTAAGGCGATGCGCGACTACTTCGATCATCCCTTCGACATCGACACGCACGGGCGCGTGGCCGTCACCACGCCGGACGACCACGTGCGCGACCTGATCTGGCAGGTGCTCTTCACCGCGCCGGGCGAGCGCGTGAACCGTCCCGACTTCGGCTGCGGCCTGGGGCAGATGGTCTTCGCGCCGAACAGCGGCGCGCTGGCCGCGGCCACGCAGTTCCTCGTGCACGGCTCGCTGCAGCGGTGGCTGAGCGACCGCATCACCGTCGAGCGCGTGCGCATCACGCCGGAGCACGAAGTGCTGACCGTGGAAGTGACCTACGTGCGCCGCGACACCGGCCAGCGCCACGAAGACCTCTTCCGCTCCGGGAGCGCCGCGTCATGAAATACGACGATCTCTTCTGCGCCGTCGACACCGCCCGCGACGACGTGGCCGCGAACGAGCACGTCAACGGCATCGACTACGTCGAGGTGGTGACGCAGCCCGAGCCGGAGAACCAGCGCGTGCTGCGCGTGCACTTCATCCCCAAGTCGACCAACCCCGGCAAGGCCAGCCTCACCGCCATGCTCGACGCCATCGCCGCGGAGCCGAAGAAGGTGAAGGTCATCGGCGGCACGCGCATCGCCGAGATCGAAGTGGTCAGCGTGACCCGGGTCGACGACATGCTGCGCGTCGAAGTGGCCACGCCCGGCGACTTCTCCGACTACCGCCTGACCATCGAGCACGTCTACGACCCCGTGGCCGACGCCGACGTGCCGAACCGCCCGCCGAAGCTGCATCCCGCGTACGCCGCGGCGACCTTCAACTTCAAGGCCGGCTGCCCGAGCGACTTCGACTGCCGCGACGAGCGCCCCTGTCCCGAGCCGGAGGAGAAGACCATCCCGGTCGACTACCTGGCGCGCGACTACGCGTCGTTCCGCCAGGCGCTGCTCGACCTGATCCCGACGCTGCATCCCGACTGGATCGAGCGCAACCCCGCCGACCTCGGCACGACGCTCGTCGAGCTCCTGGCCTACACCGCCGACCACCTCAGCTACTACCAGGACGCCGTGGCCAACGAGGCCTACCTCGAGACCGCGCGGCAGCGCATCTCCGTGCGGCGCCACGCGCGCCTCATCGACTACCACATGCACGACGGCGCCAGCGCGCGCGTCTTCGTCCACGCCGACGCGCTCTCCACCGGCACGATCCCGAAAGACACGCCGCTGCTGACCCAGATCACCACCCCCATCGCCGGCAAGCCGCCGCTGCATCCGGTGGTCATCGCCTCGTCGTACGTGAGCCAGGACGCCGCCTCGCGCGCGGCCACGGCCGTCTTCGAGACCGACGCCGAGTTTGCCGTCGACCCGATCCTCAACCAGATGAACGTCTACGCCTGGCGCCGCGGGAACTGCTGCCTCCCCACCGGCACGACGCGCCTCGACCTGATCGGCGACTACGTGGGCGTCTTGAAGAAAGGGGACTACCTGCTCGTCAAGGAGAGAGTCGACCCGGAGACGCTGCAGACCGCGGACGCGTCGCGGGAGCGGCGGCAGGTCGTGCGCGTGACCGAGGTGCGGAAGGCGCTCGACCCGCTCGACCCGGCGCTCGCGCTGACGCGCGTGGAGTGGGACCAGGAAGACGCGCTCACCTTCCCGCTGTGCGTGGCCGCGCAGGACGCGGACGACACCTGGGTGCAGGTCGGCGTGACGCAGGGAAACATGCTCCTCGCCCATCACGGGCGGCGCATCGCCGAGGAGTGGTTCCCGCACGAGCCGCCGGCGCAGATCCCGCCGGCCGAGGAGGGAGAAGGGATCCAGCCGCGCGACAAACGCTGCTACCGCTTCTTCCTCGACGAGGGGCCGCTCAGCTTCCGCGTCCCGTCGACCGACGGCTCCGTCGCCTCCATGCGGGCCACCGATCCGCACGCCGTCACGCCGCACGTGGACATCAGCGTCCGCACGACCACCGGGGACGAAGTGTGGACGTGGCAGAAAGACCTCCTCTCCTCGGACGACACCAGCACGCACTTTGTCGTCGAGACCGACAACGACGGCCGGGCCATGATCCGCTTCGGCGACGGCACAGCGGGGAAAGCGCCGCCGCGCGGCTCGTTCATCCACGCCGAGTACCGGGTCGGCGTCGGCACGAGCGGGAACCTCGGCGGCGGCGGGCGCTGGCACATCCTCCGCCCCGACGGCGCGATGGACTTTCCGGATATCCGCTTCCTCGAGAACCCCATGCCGTCGTGGGGCGCGGTGGCGCCGGAGAGCCTCGAGTCGGTGCGCCTCACGGCACCCGCGGCCATGCGCACGCGCACCAAACGCGCGGTCACGCCGCAGGACTATGCCGACGCGGCCATGAAGCATCCCTCGGTGTCGAAGGCGGTGGCCACCTTCCGCTGGACCGGCACGTGGCACACGGTCTTCGTCACCATCGACCCGAAAGAGCGCACGGAGCTGAAGCCGGAGACGCAGGAGCGCATCAAGAGCTGGCTCACGCGCTACCTGCAGACCGGCTACGACCTCGAGATCGATCCCCCCTCCTACGTGCCGGTCGAGCTGGAGATCGAAGTCTGCGTGAAGGGAGGACACTTCCGCGCGCACGTCGAGCGGGCCGTGCGCGAGGCGCTCAGCAGCAGCGGCGGCTTCTTCCATCCCGACCGCTTCACCTTCGGGCAGCCGCTCTACCTCAGCCAGGTGTACGAGACCGTGACCTCGGTCGACGGCGTGAGCGCCGCGACGGTGACCAAGTTCCAGCGCTGGGGCGATCCCCCCGCGGGCGAGCTGCAGCGCGGCGCGATCGCGGTGGGGCGCACGCAGGTGATCCGCCTCGACAACGACCCGAGCTTTCCCGACAACGGCGTCCTGCGCCTGGACATGCGGAGCGGCAAATGACCTGTAAGTGCTGCAAACCGGCCGTCGACGCCACCACCCCGTCCATCGACAACCGTCCCGCGCTGCGCGCGATCGAGTACCGCATCCGCGACTACGGCTCGTTCCGCCGGGCCATGATCGAGCGCATCCCGTCAAAGAAAGAGCTGGCGCCGTGGACCGCGCGCGACGAGACCGACTACGGCATCGCCGTCCTGGACATGTGGGCGTACCTCGGCGACATCCTCACGTTCTACCAGGAGCGCATTGCCAACGAGGCCTTCCTGCGCACGGCCGTGCATCGCGAGTCGGTGCGCCGCCTGGCCGGCCTGCTCGACTACCGCCCCGCCCCCGGCGCCGCCGCGGTGGCGCACGTCGCCTTCACGCTGGAGAAGGGGAAGACGCTGGAGATCCCCATCGGCCTGCGCCTGCAGAGCGTGCCGGGGCAGAACGAGAAGCCGCAGAAGTTCGAGACCGTGGAGGCGATCCACGCCGACGCGGCGCTGAACCTCGTGCGCGTGCGCGGCGTGCCGGTGGACTTTAACCCCTACGCGAAGGGGGCGACCGGGTCGCCGCTCGAGGAGGGCGGGCTGAAGCCCGCCGCCACATCGGCGCTGCTGATCTTCGATCACCTCGGCATCGAGGCGAAGAGCGTCACCGCGGCCGGCGCCGAGCAGATCGGATGGCAGCCGGCCATCGCCCGCGCCGACCTGACGCGCGTGACCGCGCGCGCCGCCGCGGCGGGACGCCGCTTCGCGCTCTTCGGCAGCGACACGCCGAAGATGACCACCGTCCCCGAGGTCACGGGAGACAAGGTCGAGCTCAAGGCGCGCAACACCGACTTCAAGCTGACCACTCCGCGCGTGCTGCCGCTCGACCGCGCCGTTCCCGACCTGAAGGCAGGCTCGCGCGTGCTGCTCGTGCGCGCCGCCTCGGAGGGCGTCCCCGCGGCCACGCGCTACGCCACCATCGCCGGCGCGCAGACCAAGCCGTACGTCATGCGCTCGAAGAACGGGGACGAGCTGCCGAATTACGCCGGCAACGTCACCGAGCTGCAGCTCGACCTGCGCGTCGTCTCCCCCGTCGCGGGCGTGCACGACGGCAAGGACTTCAACGTGTTCGCCGTCGCGGAGGACGGCGCGATCTGGTCGTGGAACAGCAGCAGCAACACGTTGTGGCGCCCCCTCGGCGGCACGAGCTTCACCGAGGTCGCGGCATGCGAGGCGGCGGGCAGCGTGTTCGTGTTCGGCCGCGACGCCGCCGGCACGGTCTGGCAGAACACGGCCTCCGGCTGGGTCGAGCTCGGGAGCGGCTTCGACCGGCTGCGTGCCGGCATCGCCGCCGGCAAGCCGTATCTTGTCGCGCGTGGCAGCGATGGGCGTCCGCGCATCCGCCGCTTCAGCGGCTTCTCGTGGGACGAGTGGATCGTGCCGGGGGCGAACGCGCCAAAGTGCGACCGCGTCGACACGGTCGCCACCGCCGCGGGAAGGATCGAGATCTTCGTCCGCCGCATCGGAGCGAGGGACGTCTGGGCCACGCGCCAGCTCGATCCCGGCGGCGCGTTCCTGCCGTGGACGAACCTCCACGACGTGGTGCTCGATCTCGCCTCCGGCGTGAATGCGGACGGCTCGGTGGAGCTGTTCGCGCGCCGCACCAACAGCACGCTGGCGCGCATCCGCCGCACGGGGAACGTGTGGGGCGGCTGGACCTCGATGGGAGGATGGATCGACCGGCTGACGGTCACGCGCGACTTCTCCTCGCGCCTGCACCTCTTCGCCCGCGGCCAGGACAAGCGGGTCTGGATGCGGCGCCAGACCGCGGTGAATGCGACGACGTATTCGAACTGGGCGCCGCTGCAGCACGCCACCGTCGAAAACCTCGACACGCTCATGGCGAATACCGCCACCATCGTCTTCGCCACCGCCCTGGACGGCTCGCTCCTCGGCCTCGACATGAAGGATCCGGGGTGGTTCCCTCTCGGCCCGCCGATGTGGCGCATCGCCGACCGCCGCCTCGTCTCCGTCGTCGAGCTGACCTCCGACCCGGTGCCCGTGGCCGCGAAGCAGTACCCGGCCACGATCGCCGCCAGCCCCGTCATGGCGGCGCTCGACTCGCTGGAAGAAGGGCGCACCATCGTCCTCGACGACGCCGCGGGGCAGCCACACATCGCCACCGTCACCGAGGCCGTCATGGACGGCGGGAAACTGCGCGTGGCCTTCACCCCCGACCTCACCCGCCCGCTCGACGGCGCAAGCGCCGTGATGTACGGCAACGTCGCCGAGGTCACGCACGGCGAGACCGTGGCCGGCCAGGTCCTCGGGAGCGGCGACGCGGCGGCGCGATTCCAGACCTTCGCCGTCGCCAAGTCGCCGGTCACGCACGTGCTGCAGGCGGGGGCGCGCAACGGCGTGGCCAGCACGCTGGAAGTACGCGTCGACGGCGTGCGCTGGCGCGAGGTCGAATCGCTCCTCGACCACACCACCGACGACCGGGTCTACGTCACCGCCATCGACGAGAAGAACGCCATGACCGTGCAGTTCGGCGGCGATCCCGGCGCGCGGCTGACCACGGGGCGGAACAACGTCACCGCCAAATACCGCGTCGGCCTCGGCGCCGAGGGGAACGTGCGCGCCGGCGCGCTCACCAACCTCCTCGACCGCCCGGTGGGACTGAAAGGGGCCACCAACCCCGACGCGGCCTCGGGCGGCGCGGCGGCGGAATCGGTCGACGGCATCCGCCAGAACGCGCCGAACACCGTGCGCACCTTCGGGCGCATCGTCTCCCTGCGCGACTTCGAGGATGCCGCGCGCGAGCATGCCTCGGTCGCCAAGGCCCGCGCCACCTGGACCATGCAGCAGAACGAGCGCGTGGTCCGGCTCACCGTGGCCGGCGATGGCGGGGCCGTGCTCACGCAGACCGCGCTGGCGCTGATCGTCGAAGACCTCGACGCCCGCCGCGACTTCAACCGCCCCATGCACGTGCGCGTGCACGAGAACGTGCCGTTCTCCATCCAGGCCACCCTCCAGGTCCACGAGGACCATCTCCTCGAGGACCTGCAGGCCCGGGCCGCGGAGGCGCTGGCGACGTTCTTCGCCTTCGCCAATCGCGACCTCGGCGAGCCGATCCACCTCTCCGCCGTCTACGCGGTCCTGCAGGCGCTCGACGGCGTGGTGGCGGTGAACATCACCCGCCTCCGGCGCAGGAGCGGCGGGCCGGAGATCGGGGACCACATCCGCATCCATCCATACGAGATCGCCACGCTGGCGTCGCCGTCCGACGCCGTGGTGAAGACGCAGTTCGAGACGCTGTGAGGAGACGATGAGCAGCACCGCACTCGACCTCTACCGCCTGCTTCCCGCGCTGCACCGCCTGCGCGACGAAGAGCGCCGCGGCGCGCTGCGCGCGCTCCTGGAGATCATCCAGGAGCAGGCGGAGCTCGTCCGCAACAACGTCGACGATCTCTACGACGACTTCTTCATCGAGACCTGCGCGGAGTGGGTCGTGCCGTACATCGGCGACCTGGTCGCCAACAACCCGCTCTACGAAGTGCGCACCACGCGCCGCGCCGACGTCGCGCGCACGCTCGCGTACCGCCACGGCAAGGGGACGCAGCGCATCCTGGAGAAGCTGGCCCGCGACGTGACCGGCTGGTCGGCGCACGTCGTGCCGTTCTTCGAGTTGATCGGCTGGACGCAGAACCTCAACCACCTCCGCCCGCAGGTCGCCACCGTCGACGTGCGCAACCTGGAGGTGCTGGACCGCTTCGACGGCCCGTTCGACTCCATCGCCCACACCGTCGACGTCCGCCCGCCGGGACAGGTGAACGGCTGGCACAACGTGCACAACGCCGGCTTCTTTCTCTGGCGCCTGCAGAGCTATCCCCTCGGCGGGATCGACGCGCGCCGCGTGGAGGAGATCGCCAACGAGCACCGCTGGCACTTCTCCCCGATCGGCGGTCCCACGCAGCTCTTCCACGATCCCGCGCCGCTCGCCGACGGCGCGCTGGCGCTGGAAGGGGACGTCATGGCGCCGATCCGCCCCGCCGCCTTCTTCCTGCACACGAACAGCTACTACGGCATCGGCAAGAGCCTGCACGTCGTCCGCGACAACGTGCACATCCCGGCGGCGGCGATCTGCTGCATGGACCTCGGCACGTGGACCAAGCCGGCCGCGGGGAAAGTCGGCGTCGACGTCACCCGCGGGCGCATCTCCTTCCCCGACGGCGAGACGCCGCAGTCGGGCGTGGTGGTGCGCTACACGTACGGCTTCAGCGGCGACAGCGGCGGCGGCCCGTACGGCCGCACCACCATCGAGTCGGAGGACGAGCACACGAAGATCGTCTCCGTCCCCGGCGACGCCGCCACGATCGCCGACGCCGTCGCCCTGGCCCTCGGGTCGAACAAGCCGACCTGCGTGGTGACCATCCGCAACAGCCGTACATACGTTGAAGATCTGACCATCGAGATCGGCAAGAAATCGCTGGTGATCCAGGCGGAGTCGCAGCGCCGCCCCACCCTCCTCGGCAACATCACCGTCAACCAGGGCGACGGCGGCAGCAGCAACTCGCTGACGCTGAACGGCCTCCTCGTGGCCGGGGCCATCCGCTGCGAGGACGTCCTGCGCAAGCTGGAGCTGCTGCACACCACCGTCGTGCCGGGACGCGGCGTCACCCCCGACGGCGCGCCGTTCGCGCCGGAGCTGCCGTCCATCTGGGCCGCGCCGACCAACAGCGAGCTGGAGATCGTGCTCGAGCGGAGCATTACCGGCTCCATCGTCGCGCCCGCGGAGAGCCTTGGCATCACCGCCAGAGACTCGATCATCGACGCCGCGGGACGCGACGGCGACGCCACGCTCGTCCCCGCGCTCGTCTCCGGCACGCTGCCGCCGTTCCTCAACGTGCTGCTGACCTCGGAGAAGCGGAAGCTCCTGGTAGCCATCGGCGCGCTGAAGGCGCGGGAGATCAACCTCCCCGACATGCCGATCTCCATGAAGCACGCCGCCGAGCAGCTCCAGGCGCAGATCCGCGCGGCCGCGGACGCGCCGGAGCACACCGGCGCGCTGGTCCTGCACACCAAGTCGTCGCTCGTCTTCATCGGCGGCGAAGGGGCGCAGGTGCGCATCCTCGCGGCGGGCGACGATCCGACCGCCGACCAGTTGAAGCTCCTCCTCCCCGCCGCACGCGAATGCCTGGTGCTGCGCAGCGCGGAGCTCCCCGAGCCGGTCACGCTCAGCAGCCCCGCGCCGAAAGTCATGGTCCAGGTCGACGGCGAGGAGCCGGTCGAGGCGGCGTTCGCGGTGCCGCCGCTGGGCAATCCGCGCGACCTGCTGCGCGACGCCATCCGCGCCCTCCCCGATCCGCGCCTGGCCAATGCCGAGGTGCTGCGCAGCGGCAATCACCTCCTGGTGATCCCCGGCGCGAACGGGCGCGCGATCATGCTCCACGCCGCCTTCACCGACGACACCACCGTCGCGGAGCTGAAGCTGTTCGGCGTCTGCGCCGCCATCGGCGGCGATCCCGCGGGGAGCACGGCCGGTCCGCCGGCGAAGCTCGACGAGGTGACGATCCTCGGCCGCGTGCACGTGCGCCAGCTCGACGCCTCGAACTGCATCTTCGACGAGCGCGTGCTCGTGCAGCGCAGGCAGACCGGCTGCGTGCGCTTCTCGTACGTCGCGCCCGGCTCCGTCACGCCGCGGCGCTTCTCCTGCCACGGCATCGAGCCGACCTACACCTCCCGCAACTACGGCGACGCCGCGTACGCGCAGCTCAGCCTGACCTGCAACGCCGCCACCCGCACCGGCGCCGACGACGGCGCGGAGATGGGCGCCTTCCACTTCCTGATGCAGCCGCAGCGCGAGACCAACCTGCGCGTGCGCCTCGACGAATACCTCCCCTTCGGCCTCGACGCCGGCCTGATTTTCGTGACGTAGCAGAAAGGACAACGGCCATGAAAGGCGATTTCACACGGCTCACCCACGATCCCGCGAAGCACTACTCACAAGTGCTGGAGCAGCAGGGTCGCGGCCTGCTCGACGCCGACTTCAACGAGCAGGGGGACATCACCGAGCATCGGGCCGCCCTGACCGCGACGGACGTCATCGGCCAGACCGGCTTCCCGAAAGGGGACGATTTCAAGGTCGAGGCGCTCGCCACCGGCACGATCCAGATCCACCCCGGCCGCGGCTACGTCGACGGCATCCTCTGCCAGCTGGGGGAGCCCGGCGGCGCCGCCATCGCCTACGGGTCGCAGCCCGACCTCCCCGGCGCACCGCCCATCTCCCCGGTCGTCGGCCGCCGCGACATGGTCTACCTCGACGTCTGGGAGCGCCACATCACCGCGCAGCAGGACCCGGAGATCAAGGAGCCGGCCCTCGGCGGCGCCGACACCGCGTCGCGCGTGCAGGTCGTGGCGCAGGTCCGCGTGCAGAAGCAACTGCCGCAGAACGAGGCCTGCGCGACGTGGAAGCCGCCCGCCGCCGGCAACGGCACGCTGACCACGCTGCTCGACCAGACCGGCACCGAGGAAGACCTCTGCTCTCCCCTCCCCAGCAGCGCCTTCCGCGGGCTGGAGAACCGCCTCTATCGCGTCGAGATCCACCAGGGCGGGGCGCTGGACGCGGCCACGTTCAAATGGTCGCGCGACAACGGCTCCGTCACCTTCTCCGTCGAGTCGTTCGATGGCACCGACACCGTGAAGCTCGTCCGCCTCGGTCGCGACCCAATGCTCTCCATCGCCGATGAGCAGTGGGCCGAGGTCGTCACGGACGAGTCCGAGCTCCTCGGCGGCACCGGCACCTTCGCCCAGGTCCACAAAGTCACCGCCTCCACGCGCACGCTGCAGTTCAAGTCCCCCATCGACGCGCAGAAGAACGGGACGCACCCGATCGTGCGGCGCTGGGACGGGCCGCTGCAGACCGTCAAGGCGACCGAGATCGACCTCGAGGACGGCATCCGGATCAAGTTCGGCGGCAGCGACTTCAAGGCCGGCGACTACTGGCTCTTCACCGCGCGCACGGTCGGCGAGGGAGGGCTGGAGATCCTGAGCGACGCGCCGCCGCACGGCGTGGTCCATCACTACGCGCCGCTGGCCATCGTGACGTGGAGCCAGGTCGCGCAGAACTGGATCGGCAACATCGACGACTGCCGCAAGAAGCAGTGGTTCCCGCCGCTCACCAACATCACCGCCGAGGACGTGAAGTTCTCGTCGAATGTCTGCAAGTTCGGGCCGACCGTCGACACGGTGCAGAAGGCGCTGGAAGAGCTGTGCAAGCAGGACCACGAGGGATGCTCGATCGTGGTCAAGCCGGGGCCGGAGTGGTGGAAGGTGTTCGACAAGATCAAGGCCACGGACAACGCCTCGATCTGCTTCCGCGCCGGCGACTACAGCTGGGCGGAGACGAAGCCGAAGACGGTGGTGGGACGCAACCTCAAGATTTCCGGCGCGGGGGCGGGGACGCGCATCATCGCCACGAAAGCCGAGTGCGCGCTGCTCTTCGAGAACTGCGCGAGCGTGACCGTGCGCGACCTGTACGCCGAGGCGCGCGTGGCCACGGCCAAAGGGGACATGCGCCACCTCAACGGCGTCCTGTCGTTCCGCAACTGCAGGAACGTGTCGCTGTCGGGGCTGCACGTGCAGTGCGCGCACGCGGCGGTGCGGGCGGTGTCGTGCCTGACCGTCAACAACAAGCCGGTCACGAGCGACGCCGACCGCGGCCTGATCTCGGTCGAGGACTGCGAGCTGCGCGTCGGCGACCAGCAGGTCGGGCTGCTGATCGTGAACGCGCAGCGCGCCTCGGTGCGCGACAACCGCATCCGCGTCCTCCCCGCGCCGCAGCAGTTCCAGCAGTTCTTCCACATCAAGATGGAGAACCAGGCCGCCCGCAAGGCGGTCACCCAGGCCATGGTCTCCGGCCTCCAGTTCGTGGACAAGGAGGCGGAGGCGAAGAAGCAGGCGGAGGCGAAGAAGCAGGCGGAGGCCGACGCGGCCAGGCTCACGCGCGGCGGCACGCCCGCGCCGGCCGAGCCGGGCGCCATCAGCGCACCGGGCGGCAATCAGCAGCCCGCGCCGCCCCCGCCGAAGCAGCGGCGCGCGGTGAAACCGGGGACGCGCCCGCCGCTGCTGGCGCGCACGCCGAACGTACGGGTGCCGGTCACCGACAAGTTCGAGCTCCGCTTCGCCGCGGAGCCGAAGATCGCGGAGGTCATCCGCGGCGCGATCGACCCGAAGGAGCTCACCGACCAGCGCAAGGCCACGGACCTGGTGCGGAAGACCACCGCGAAGTTCGTCCTGCAGAAAGAGAAGGCTCCCCAGGAGATCCAGGCCTGGCTCAACGACGTGGCCCAGACTACCTGCGCCTCGCAGGGGATCGTCATCGCCGGCACGGAGGTGCTCGAGGCCATCGTCGAGGACAACACCATCATCGGCGCGGCCCAGGCCATCCACGTCGGCGTCAGCCACGAGAACCCGCTGAAGCTGGCCGCGCGCGTCGACCGCATGGAGCGCGTGACCGTGACCGGCAACGACATCCACGTCTACGCGGTGGTGGGCTACACGCGCTCGCGGCACGCCATCTTCGTCGGCAACGCGGAGAGCATCGTGGTGCGGGAGAACTACGCCAAGATCACCCGCTTCACCGGCATGCTCGACCAGCCCATCGAGGGGATCCGCGTCTTCGGCTACTTCGGCCGCTACGTGAGTGTGCGCGAGAACCACCTGGCCGCCATCCAGCCCAACGCGCAGCAGCCGCTCAGCCGCTTCAACGTGGGCATCCTCTTCGAGCTGCGCGGCGCGGCGCCGCAGAAGAAGCCGATGTGGCAGATCAAGGACAACCTGGCCGAGCGGACCGACCCGCCCGTCAAGTCGAATCACACGGCCGTGGTCTCGGAGGGGAACTTTGCTTGACAGCGCACCCCGGCGGGCTTACGGTAGTCGGGCATCACGCATTACCGCCGGTGCGGACGAATTTCAGGAAGACGCAACAAATCGTAAGATTTCAGCGATTGGCTTGTGATACGGAGGGTTCGAGTCCCGTGTGGTGCACAACGAGGGGAAACCCCCTCGTTTTTCTTTTTCAGCAGTCGACGCACGTGAAAACGTAGGACGGGCTTCAGCCCGTCGGCACTCGCGGCGAACGTGATGGTCCCCCTCCCCGTCCGGGGGGCGGGCTGAAGCCCGCCCTACGTTCAGCCCCGCGCCGGCCGCAGCGAGCGCGCCACCAGCCCGATCCCGCCCAGCAGCAGCACCAGCATCACCAGCGTGTTGAAGAGACTGGTCGGGCGGAAGTAGATGTCGAGGTTGGCGATGATCCCCACGAAGAGGATCACCGCCCCCGCGATCGTCAGCACCCACCCCACCGGCGACTTGCCGTTGAAGAAGAGGAAGGCGATCCCGACCACGAACGGCAGCAGCGAGAGGCCGAAGGCGTTGTAGCCCCAGAGGTGCCAGTAGCCGCTCGTGACCGTGACCTGGTTGGTGAGCAGATACCCCCCCGCCACGGCCATCACGAAGCCCATCAGGAACATGCCGATGCCACCCTCGGTGCCGCCCGCGCCGCGAAAGTCGTCCATGGAGGGGAAGTTTACGCCGTGGCGGCCACGGCCGGGCCGCTCTTCCGCCGCAGGATGGCCGCCGAGAGGACCGAGATGATCAGGCCGACCGGGAAGATCTCCATGAAAGTCACGGCCGTGTTGTAGATCGGGTTGGCGTACATCTCCTTGAACTGGGCCATCTCCGCCCGCGTCTTGGCGATCTCGGCGGCGGAGGCGCCGTCGGCCTGCATCCGGGAGATGGTCATCGCCGCGTAGCGGTCGGCAAAGTCGGGGATGAAGTTCCAGTACACGATCTCCCACCCGATCACGTAGAAGGCGCAGGTGATGAGGGCGATCAGCAGCCCCACCTGCAGGCCGCGGCCGAAGGTCAGCTCGCCCCCCTGCTTGTCGCGATACGCACGGATGCCGAAGAACACCGCCGTGAAGGCGAGGATCATCGTGGAGAAGCCGACGACCATGCCCCACGGCTCGGGGAGGTGCTGGTTGATCATCACGGGCCAGTGGATCGCGCAGAGGACGGTGAGGATGAGACCGGAGATGAGGCCGTATTTCAGTACGATGTTTTTCATGGCGCCAACTTGCTGTACGGAAAGGAGTTTGTCGTCATCCTTTCGGGTGATTTTGCCTCGTAGTCCTTTCGTTTACGGAATCAGGCCGAGCTCTTTCCCCTTCTGGACGGCCTGGGTGCGGCGGCTGACGCTCATTTTCTCAAAGAGGCGGGAGGAGTGGGTCTTGACCGTGTTCTCGGAGACGAAGAGCCGCTCGGCGATTTCCCGGTTGGATAACCCCTCGGCGATGAGGCCGAGGATCTCGTGCTCGCGCTGGGTGATCCCGAGCTCCTTCAGCTTCTCCGCGTTCAGGGTGAACGGCGCACGCACCACCACCTCCCGGACGACCTCCACCTCCACCACCTTGGGCCGCGTCAGCCGCAGCCCGGCGTAGATCCCGACGCCCATGAAGATGACCGCGACCAGCCCGCCATACACCTCGGCCGGATACGCCCGGACGAGATACTGGTACTCGATGAGCTTCAGCAGCACGAGCAGCACACCGCCGATGGCACCGTAGAAGAGTCCGCGTTTCAAGCCGCAGCAGTCTAACCGGAGGCCATCGAATGCCACCGGGTCACTGTTGACAGCCAACTGGTCGCTGTTGAAAGCCACCAGGTCGCTGTTGAAAGCCACCGGGTCGTTGGTGAAAGCCACCAGGTCGCTGTTGAAAGCCACCAGGTCGCTGTTGAATGCCACCGGGTCGCTATTGACAGCCACCTGGTGGCAAATTTTGCCGGCCGCAGGGGAGTGGCCCTACCCATCGGCCTCCCCGTAGGGAAAGTCGAACGCCTGCATGAAGTCGCCGTCTCCGCGCAGGAGCTCGACGGTGTGCGGGGCAAGGCCGCGGCCGAGAAAGTCCGTCAGGTACTCGGAGAGGGTGCTCGGTCGCACGGTCCGGTGCGGCAGCACCTCCACCTGGCGCTGCACGTCGAGGCCGTGGATCACCCAGGCCGGGGCGATCCAGATCACGGGCACCGCGCGCAGGCCGGCCGGGAGGAGCTCGGCGTCCGCCCCGAGGGTGAGCACCACCCACTCGTACGTCCACGATTCGAAGAGCCACGAGGCGACGTGCGGCCACGGGACGAGCCCGCCGCGCAGGAGCACGTCGTCACGGGTCGCGCGTTGCTTCACTTGAGCGCGGGACCAGCCGAGGAGGAGCGCGATCCGCCGCGCTAAGCAGGACGCACTGGCTCGGCCAACGGAAACACAGCGGACCGCCGGCGTCCTCGCCGGCTGTCGCGCAGGCGTCCCGCCTGCGCTCTGGGCGGGAGTGGCGGCGCGGGACGCCGCCACGACAGCCGGCGAGGACGCCGGCGGTCCGCATCCGTTGGCGAACCCAGTGCGGTCTGCTTAGAAACCGCTAAGAAACGCCCTCGTCGTTGTACCCCCGTCTTCCAGAGGGCGTCCTGCCGCAATACCTGAGCTGGATCGCTCCGACGATCCTCGGGAAGCCGCTCCGGGTCGTCCTCCGGGAAAAGCAACTCCGGGAGGCCGAGCGCCTCCTGCGGCATACCCCCCTTTCGGTGGAGGAAATCGCGCTTCGCTCCGCCTTCGGCACCCCTTCCACCCTCTACCGCTGGTTCGTCGACAAGCACGGCATCGCGCCGGCGGCCTTTCGGGAGTTGAAGAAATGAGAGAGATCACGAAAATCGAGTCTGGGGGAGAATTACCGATGGAGTGAGGGATGGAGGGGCTTCATGAAAGCGACGGTTCGCTCGGGATTCATCATCGCTCTCGCGCTCTCGATGCTCGCCTGCCGCGAAGACAACTATCAGTTGCGAACGAGTACCCAAATGTCCAGCGACGGCCGGTCGTATCTCACGATCGAGGTATGGCGGGGTGGCGAGCGAGTCGTCCTTTGCTCGGGTATCGAAATGGTGCCCGGCAACGGTGCCGGGGGCGTGAGCCAGTCAGAGCACGGCCCGAAAGTGCGCACCTATGCGGAGTTCGACAAGGAAGGGCGCGGGGCGGTGGTGACCTTGCACGTGACGAAAGAGGAGGAAGTGCTCGCGCACAGCGCGCAGTTCGTCGAGCGGCCCGCTCCCGCAGGATACGTGCGCGCCGCCATGTGGAAGGGGATGATGCCGCCGGATGCGATCGATCGAGTCTCTCCGTCGTTCCCGGAGAAGGCGTTCCGGAACCGTCGCCAGGGAGTGGTGTTCGTCGACGCGCGAATCAATACGAGAGGGACTGTCGACAGTGTGGCCGTGCTCAATCCCGCGCCTTACTGGGACGGTCTCGATCAGGCCGCGGCCGAAGCGGTGCGCCGATGGCGATTCCGTCCCGCAACCAGCGAGGGGAAACTCGTCGCTGTCGCGGCGGTGCAACAGATTCATTTCGATCTGCCACGGTGACTCAATCGAAGGGCCGCGCGATCGCGCGGCCCTTCGCATCAGGATCTCATGGCTGGAAATAGACGTCGTAGGTCGGTGCGGCGCGGCGTTTCCCCGCCTTGTTCACGATCCACGCGCGTCCCTTGAAGCGGAAGAGATTGCCGTAGCGGTCGCGGTGATTGTTGCGACCATCGGCGTGTGGTTTCCGAACAGCATGCGCACACGAGACACGGCCCGTGCGGCGCGATCTCCATGGTGCCTTCCGAAGCGGTCGCGAGCAGGAGGCGTACCGGCTGGTCCGATCCGCGTCCGGCCTCGACCCGCACGGACGACGGGGGGAGGCCTTCGAGGGTGGCGGTGAGGAGCCAGGCGCCGGGAGCGAGCGTCAGCACGGCGCGGCCGTCCGCGGAGGTGGTCTGCTCGACGTCCGCCCGGCCCGGTGCGGTGGCGCGCACGCGCACGCCGGGAAGCGGCAGCGGGCAACCCTCGGTGAGCACGATCATGGCGACGCTGGCGGGGCGAGCCGCGCAAGCCGCTGCGACCAGGACAAAAACGAAAAAGGCCGCGGTTGCGGCCTTTGCGAAGTTTCGTTTGGAGCGGGAAACCGGACTCGAACCGGCGACATCAACCTTGGCAAGGTTGCACTCTACCAACTGAGTTATTCCCGCTTACGGACGGCGAACTTTAGCGGCGCCTCGGTTCGCTGTCAAGCATCGCAGCTAACGCCGGAGGGGTGGCTCTCATTCCCGCAAAGGAGGTTGCTGGTTGCTGGTTGTTGGTTCAAGGCGATTCATAGCGACTCGCCACACATCGCCTTGAACCAGTAACCAGCAACCAGCAACATTTTCCGCGGTCATTCCCGCCCCCGAATGCCGTACGCGTCCATCTTTCGATAGAGGTTGCTGCGCTCCACGCCGAGGGAATCGGCGGTACGGCTCACGTTGCCGGCGAACTCGCGGAGGCGGTCGAGGATGTACTGCTTCTCGAACTGCTCGCGCGCCTCCTTGAGCGGCAGGTTCGCGGCGATGTCGACCGGCTGGGCGTCCACGCGCGCGCCGAGGTGGAGGTCCTCGGGCTCGATGGTCTCGGCGGGGAGGAGGATGGCCAGGCGCTCGGCCACGTTGCGCAGCTCCCGCACGTTGCCGGGCCAGTGATACGCCTTCAGCTTCGCCGCCGCGCCCGCCGACAGTTTCTTGCGCGGCTGTGCCGTCTCGGCGGCGAAGCGGCGGAGGAAGTGCTCGGCGAGCAGCACCACGTCGTTCCCCCGCGCGCGCAGCGGCGGCACCTGGATCGGGATCACGTTCAGGCGGTAATAGAGGTCGCTGCGGAAGCTGCCGTTGGCGATCTCCGACTCCAGCTCCTTGTTCGTGGCCGCGATCACCCGCACGTCGACCTTGATGGTCTGCTGCCCGCCCACGCGCTGGAAGGTCTGCTCCTGCAGCACGCGCAGCACCTTGGCCTGCGTCTTCAGGCTCATGTCGCCCACTTCGTCGAGGAAGAGCGTGCCGCCGTCCGCCAGCTCGAACTTTCCCTTGCGGTCGTCGATGGCGCCGGTGAAGGCCCCCTTGCGATGCCCGAACAGCTCGGACTCGATCAGCTCCTCGGGGATGGCCGCGCAGTTGACGTCGATGAACGGCTGCTCCGCGCGCGGCGACAGCCGGTGCAGCGTGCGCGCGACGATCTCCTTCCCGCTGCCGTTCTCCCCCGTGATCAGCACGCGGCTGTGGGAGGCCGCGGCGCTGCGGATCTGCTGTTCGAGGCGCTGCATCGGCTCGCTCTCGCCGATGAGGATCTCCTCGAGCGTGAGGTGCCGCTTCAGGTCGCGGACCTGCTCGCGGAGGCGGCGGTCGCTCAGCGCGTGGTTGACGGTCAGCAGCACGCGCTCGAGCGAGAGCGGCTTCTCCAGAAAGTCGTAGGCACCGAGGCGCGTGGCGCGGACCGCGCTGTCGACCGAGCCGTGCCCCGAGATCACGATCACCGGCGGCGCGCCGGCGGTGCGCAGCCGTTCCAGCACGGCCAGGCCGTCGATGCCGGGGAGCCAGAGGTCGAGGAGGATGAGGTCGAACTCATCGCGCGCGAACTGCGCGATCCCCTCCTCCCCCGACTCACACGCGGTCGTGCGATGCCCCTCGTCCTCGAGGATGCCGGAGAGCGTCGTGCGGATGGACGGCTCGTCGTCGATGATCAGGATTTTGGCCATAACGGGCGATGAACGATGAACGATGAACGATGAGCGCCGAGGAGCAGTTGTTCATCGCTCATCGTTCATCTCTCATCGCTGGTCTACGCGGGCAATTCGATCTCAAAGCGTGTTCCTTTCGGATGGTTGTCATGGACGTGAATCTGTCCGTCGTGGTCGCGCACGATGCGGTGCACGATGGCCAGGCCGAGGCCCGTGCCGCGTCCTTTCGTCGAAAAGTACGGGAGGAACAGCTTGTCCTTGTCGGAGTCGGGAACGCCGCGGCCGGGGTCGGCCACCTCGATCACCACGCGATGCGGCGCGCGGCGCGCGGAGACGCGGATCTCGCCCGACTCCGTCGCCTCGACGGCGTTCTTCAGCAGGTTGCCGACGGCGCGGCGGATCTGCTCGGGGTCCATCAGCAGCTCGAGGTCGGGGGCCACGTCGACGGAGATGGAGACGTGCGGCTTGGTGTCGCGATAGAGGCCGGCGGCCTGCTGCAGGATCTCGGCGAGCTGCGCGTGGCGGAGGTGGATGGCCGGCATGCGCGCGAAGCGGGCGAACTCGTCGACCATGCGGTTGAGCTGCGCCACCTCGTCGACGATGATGCGGCACCCTTCCTCGATGGCCGGCTGCTCCCTGCCGAACTTGCGGGCGATGCGCTCGGCGGAGAGCTGGATCGGCGTGAGCGGGTTCTTGATCTCGTGGGCGATGCGGCGCGCGGCCTCGTTCCAGGCGGCCAGCTTCTGGGCCTGCACGAGCTGCGTGGAGTTCTCGATGGCCAGCACCCAGCCGGCGCCGCTGCCGAGACGGGCGGCGGAGAGCTCGAGGTAATGCAGCTCGCCGCTGACGATCACCGCCACCTCGCGCGTGCGGGCGCGGTTGCTGGTGAGCTCGTGGATGGCCTGCGCCACCGGCTCCAGGTCGCCGCGCAGGAGCGTGGCCAGCGACGCGCCGGCGGAGACGCTCCCGAGCTCCAGCATCCGCGCCGCGGCGCGATTGATGGACAGCACCTGCAGCTCGTCGGTGAAGGCGATGATGCCGGTGCTGACGCTCTCCAGCACCGTGGTCATGAAGCGGTTGGTCTCGGTGAGCTGCCGGCGCTGCTCGGCCAGCGTGGCCGACATGTCGTTGAACGAGGTGATGAGCCGCCCCACTTCGTCCGTGGCCTCGACGTTCACGCGGTGCCCGTAGTGGCCCCCGGCCAGCGTCGAGGTGGCCTCGGCCAGCGCCTTGATCGGGACCGTGATGCGCCGCGACGCGTAGATCGACGTCCAGAGCGTGCCGAAGAGGATGGCCAGCGTGACGGCGAGGAAGAGCATCGTCTGCGTCGCCTTGAGCCGGCCGCGCTGCGTGTAGAGCTGCTGAAAGTCGCGGTAGGCGATGATCGACTGGTCGATCATCCGGCTGGTCGTCGACGGGAGGAAGACGCCCGTCAGCGCGACGTCGTCCCCGGCGATGGGGACCGCGGTACGGATCCACTTGCCGCTGGTGACGACGTCGATCTTCACCGCCCGCCCCTTCTGCGCGACCTCCGCGAAGAAGCGCGCGCTCGGGTCGGCCACCTCGTGGATCGGGGCGCGCGGATCGGCCTGCGCCTTGAGCAGGATGCCGCCGCGATAGACCGCGGCCATGTCGACGTGGTGGAACTGGCGCACGTGCGAGAGGACGTTGTCGACGCGGGCGGCGTCGCGGGCGTCGCTGCTCGAGGCGATCTCCCGCGCCGCCCCTTCCGCGACTTCCGCGGTCTGGTCCTGCGCCCGCTGCGCGATCTGCTCGCCGTTCGTGACGATGGTGCGCACCGGCGTCGCGAACCAGCGGTCGATGGAGACGTGGAGGAGGTCGGTGGCCACGAGGAAGAGGACGACCACCGGCAGCAGCGACGTGACGACGTACGTCACGACGAGCTTCGTGCGGAAGCGGGAGCCGATGATGCCGCGCTGCCGCTCCAGCACCAGCTTGACCACCCCGCGCAGCAGCACGAAGACGATGCCGATGATCAGCAGCAGGTTGATGTTCCAGAGGACGAACAGCAGCAGGCGGTTGCCGAGGGCGTCGGGAGTGAGCTGCTTGGCCTGCTGGGTGACGTAGTAGACGAGGCTCGTCCCGGCCAGGATGACCAGCGGGACCGACACGATGAAGCGCGGGTCCTTGCGGTAGCGGAGGACGAGGTCGCGGAGACTCATCGCACCCGCGCCTCGCGCCAGCGCGTGGAGACTTCCCACGGGATGACGTACATGAGCCAGCCGCGCATGAGGTCCGCCTTGACGCGCACTTTCAGCTTGTACGGCTTGCGGTCGCCGATGTCGAAGAGGTCTTTCTCCTCGATGTTGGCCATCTGCCGCTCCAGCGCGGCCAGATCCATGAAGGTCTCGGAGCGGACGAGCTTGCGGTCGCGGCGGTAGTTGAGGAGGTACTCGCGGGTGAGGGAGTTGTAGGTGCAGATGACTTCGACGCTGGCGCGGGCGATCGAGTCGTCGAACCAGTTCGGGCGGTCGCGGAAGATCTCGATGGAGTAGGTGAAGCTGGTGGGGAGGCCGCTCTTGAGCGCCTCGAGCATCTCGGCGTTGTCGAAGGCGCCGGCGAGGGTGAAACGGACGGAGACGTGGCCGGCCGCGGCGGTGGCGGCCAGGTGCTCGATGGTGGGATTGGGCGGCGCCGCCCGGAGCGGCGCCGCGAGCATCAGGAAAAAGAAGAGGATGAATCGCACGTGTGGCTTTTTTACCACAACGTAGGACGGGCTTCAGCCCGTCCATGGGCGGGCTGAAGCCCGCCCTACGTCAGGCGAACTGCTCGTACCGCTGCGCGACCGTGGTCTCCCTCTCCTCCTCCTGCCGCGCGGCCGCCTTCAGGATCTCGGCGACGAAGCGGGAGTGGAGGGCGTGGCCGGCGCGGTAGGCGGTGATCTCGCCGGCGATGGGGCGCCCGATCAGGGCGAGGTCGCCGACGAGGTCGAGGATCTTGTGGCGCACGAACTCGTCCTTGAAGCGCAGCGGTCCGTTGACGACGCCGCGGTCGTCGAGGACGACGGCGTTCTCGACCGAGCCGCCGCGGGCCAGGCCGGCCGCGCGGAGCTTCTCGACGTCGCGCATGAAGCCGAAGGTGCGCGCCGGGGCGATCTTCCGGAGGAAGCTGTCGTGGCTGAAGTCGAACTGGAACGACTCCCGCCCGATGACGGGGTGGTTGAAGTCGATCTTGTACTTGATGACCAGGTTTTTCGCGGGAACGATGCGGATGCTCTTGTCGCCGTCGACGATCTCGACGGGGGCCCGGAGACGCAGGACCGCGACTTCCGCATCCAGCTCGCGGACGCCGGCGGCGTCGATGAGGTGCATGAACGGCAGCGCGCTGCCGTCGATGATCGGGACTTCGGGACCGTCGATGTGGAGGTCGACGTCGGTGATGCCGCAGGCCATGATCGCGGCCAGTAAGTGTTCGACGGTGCCGACCTGGACGTCGTCTTTTCCGACGGTGGTCGCGTAATCGAGGGCGGTGGTGGAGGCCTGCAACGCCGGGATGCGGAGCCCGTCGAGATCGGCGCGAACGAAGGTCACACCGCTCCCCGCGGGCACCGGCCGGAGCTCGACGGTCGTGTAGAGACCGGAGTGCAGCCCGATGCCGGAGATGCTGACGGAAGTGTTGATGGTCTTGCGCTGAACGTACATAACTGCGGCGGGACAGGAGCGAGGGGAGTGCCACGGGCCGACCACTTGGTCTGTTTCCGCTAAGTCCCTCACTCAGCGGCGTTTACCCGGCGGCACCGTTCTGGTGGAAGCGCTACGCCTGTCCCCGCTCGGAGTCACGACTGTGGCTGGGGAGCCACACCGGCTCAGCCGCGGGCGGTTTTAATGGCCGCGGCCGTCTCGCGATCGGCCTCGCGCTTCTTCTCGGTGTCGCGCTTGTCGTACTGCTTCTTGCCGCGTACGACGGCGATCTCGGCCTTTACCCGGGCCCCCTTGAAGTAGAGCCGCAGCGGGACGACGGTCAGCCCTTTCTCGGTCGTCTCTTTCTTCAGTTTCTCGAGCTCTCTCCGGTGGAGGAGCAGCTTCCGCGTCCGCTCGGGGTCGTGGTTCTCGAGGTTGCCGTGGCTGTAGGGGGAGATGTGCGCGCCGAGGAGAAAGGCCTCGCCGTCCTTGATGGTGACGTAGCTGTCCTTGAGGTTGGCCCTCCCCGCCCGCAGCGACTTCACCTCCGTCCCGGTGAGTGCAAGCCCGGCCTCGAACTTCTGGACGATGAAGTAGTCGTGAAAGGCTTTCTTGTTCGAGGCGATCAACTTCTCGCCGGAATCCGTCTTCGCGGCCATGGGGCGGCGATTCTAAGCGATGTACTCGATGCGGGCAGCGTGGCCGGTGGAACGGGAGAGGCGGGCGTCGCGGGTGATGAGGGGGAGGTTCAGGGACTCGGCCAATGCTACGTAGCCGGCGTCGTAGGCGGTGATGTTGCGGCGGAGGGACCACATGCGTTCAACGAGCGGCTGAACGGGATGGCGGATGATGGTGAGCGTCCGGAATGCCGCAAACAGGGTTTCCGCTTCGCGATCGTCGAATTGGTGCACCAGCCACCGGCGGCGAAATGCCTGCAGCATTTCAGCGTCGATCGTCACCGGCGCGTGCAACTCGATTCCGGCGATGCGCCGCGCGAAACGATCAGTGTGGACGATCGCGTCGACGAGTAGCGACGCGTCAACGACGACCGAATCGACGCTGGAAGTCGGGATCATCTTCAGGCAGCGGCCCGCGCATCTCGCGAATGTCTTCTGCCGAGGACCATCCCTCCGGCATGGTGCCGAGCTTCGGAAGCCGCTTCACGATGTCGTACCACTCCCGGCTCGACAATGTCTTGCCAGGCGGCATCGCCTTCAGTTCCGCCAGCACCTCGGTGATCGCCTGTTCCCTTTCCGTCTCTTCAGCCGTCTTACTCATCGCACCACAATGCAACTGCCCTCCCTCCCTGTCAAATTGCTGGGTGGCATCAGGCGATGTACTCGATGCGGGCGGCGTGGCCGGTGGAACGGGAGAGGCGGGCGTCGCGGGTGATGAGGGGGAGGTTCAGGGACTCGGCCAATGCTACGTAGCCGGGACGAGAGGCTCAACGGCATGCCGCTCGAGCGGAGCGTCGCGAAGGAATGCGACGACGTACTCCGCCTGAATGTCGGTGATGACGCCTCGGAACAAGGCGCGCCGTATTCCGTGAAGAACCTCCGCATCGCCAGTGACCGGCGAGTGCAGCTCATCGATCAGCGCCGATGCGTCAATCACGATCATCGCGAGGATAGTCCGGATCGTCTTCAGGCAGAGGCCCGCGAAGCTCCCGGATGTATTCAGCGGAGGACCAGCCCGGTGGCATGGGAGGCATTCGGCGGAGCAGCGCGACCAACTCCTCGCGCGTGAGCTTCTGTCCCGGCGGCCGCACGTTCAACTCCTCCAGCACCTCGGCGGCGATCCGGTCCCGTTCCGTCATCGCCTCCACTTTCGCCATAGCACCACAACGCCCCCGCCCCCGCCCCCTGTCAAATTGCTCCCTCTGCTATCATCCGCGCCCGATTCTCACCTGAGGAGCTTTCTTCCTTCATGACCAAGAAAACCATCGTGCATGTGATCGGCACCGGGACGATCGGCGAGCCGCTCATCGGGCTGTTCACGGACTTCAAGGCGGCCTGGGGCATCGACGAGGTGACGTTCCACAAGCGCACCCCGGCACCGAACGACCGGGCCATGGTCGACTTCCTGATCAACCGCGGGGCGAATCTCGCCGCCGACGAAGGGGCGCGCGACGAGTTCGCACGTCTCGGGCATCGCGTCGCGTATACGGCCGAGGAGGCCATCGAGCGCGCCACGGTCGTCGTCGACTGCACTCCCGCCGGCAACGACAACAAGCAGAAGCTCTACAACCGCATGAAGGGGCCGAAGGGGTATCTGGCCCAGGGCTCGGAGTTCGGCTTCGGCAAGCCGTACGCGCGCGGGATCAACGACGAGGTGCAGGACCCCGACGAGCGCTTCGTGCAGGTGGTGTCGTGCAACACGCACAACATCTCGGTGCTGCTCAAGACCCTCGGCACGCAGAAAGACAAGATAAGCCTCGCCGCGGGACGCTTCGTCTGCATGCGCCGCGCGAACGACGTCTCGGATACGAAGTCGTTCATCGCCGCGCCGGAGGCGGGCAAGCACGACGATCCGGAGTTCGGGACGCATCACGCCCGCGACGCCTATCACGTCTTCCAGACCCTGGGCGAGAAGCTGAATCTCTTCTCGTCGGCCATCAAGCTGCCGACGCAGTACATGCACACGCTCTGGTTCGACCTCGACCTCAAGCACGACACGACGCTCGAGGAAGCGAAGGCCGCGCTGCGCAACAACCCGCGCGTGGCCGTGACCAACAAGCGCGCCGTGAACCAGATCTTCTCATTCGGCCGCGACCACGGCTACTTCGGCCGCATCCTCTCGCAGACGGTGATCCCGACCTCGACTTTGACCGTCCCGAGCCCGCGCAAGATCGTCGGCTTCTGCTACACGCCGCAGGACGGCAACTCGCTCCTCTCCTCGGTCGCAGCGACCCTGCGCTACATCGACGCCTCCAAACTGGACGAGCGCCTCGACGTGCTCCGTCCCTACATGTTCCGTGAGATCTGAAGTCGTCCGCCGCGTCGTCATCGTCGCGGCGGCGATCGTCTTCCTGGCCGCGCTCGCCCGCCGCTACCACTGGCTGGGCGGGCCGTATCTCGACTTTTTCCCCTCCACGATCCAGGACCACGTCTGGCCCGCGCGCTTCCCGAGCGCGGATGCGATCGTGCTCTGCCGGCGCGCGGAGCCGCTGCTGCCGCGCGGGGCGAAGGTGACGGTGCTCAAGCCGGCCGAGGCGCCGAACTATGACCAGACGCACTGGCTGACCGCCCTGGGAATGCTGCCGCGGCAGTACCCCGTGGCGCAGAAGGTGGACGAGCTGCAGCCGGAGTACGTGATCTCGATCCACGAGGAGTTCGCGCACGCGGGCTACGCCAAGATCGCCACGTTTCCCGAGGGGTACCTCTACAAACGACGATGAGTACGGAAGTCCTCGGCCTGCTCGCCTATCTCATCCTGCCGCTGGTGGGGATGGTGGTGTGGCGCTTCGTCGACGTGCGGGCACGGTGGAGTGTGGCCATGGCCGCGGGAGCGCTGATCGTGGCGCTGCTGATGTCGGCGATGTCGGTGCTCGGCGTGGAGTGGAGCAGGACGGTGCTCTTCGCGCTGCTCGCCGTCATCATCGGGATTGGGGTGTACGTAGGGCGGGCTTCAGCCCGCCGGGACGGGCTGAAGCCCGTCCTACGTTTGGCAGACGCAGGGACGGCAATCGCGTGGGTGGCAGTGCTCTACGGGGTCGTCACGGCGCGATCTTCGTGTGGCGATCTGGCGTTCACCTGGGGCCCGAAGGCCATCCGCTGGTTCCGGGCGGGGGGGCTCGATCCCGACGTGCTGAAGACCTGGCCGCAGCTCACGGTCGACTATCCGCCGCTGCAGACGCTGCTCCTCTCCTTTTCCAACCTCTTCTCCCACCAGTTTCCCTGGTGGGCGGCGGTGCTGGCGGGGCCGCTCTTCTTCATCGCCACGCTCGTGGTGGTGCGGGTCTGGTCGGGCGACGCGCTCGGCACGATGCTCTTCGCGGCGACGCTCGCCTACGCCTTCGCCCTCGCCTACCCGCACGGCTGCGCGGAGCCGCCGCTGCTCCTGTACGAGACGATCGTCATCGCCGCACTCGTTTTCATTCACGAGCGAAAGGCGCAGACGTTCCTGATCGCCCTCGGCCTCGCCGGCTCGGTCTACACGAAGCTCGAGGGGACGACGTTCGCCATCGCGGTCTTTCTCACGATCCTGATCGTGCTGAGGAGGCCGAGGCAGGCATTTCTGACCGTCGCCCCGGCGGCGCTGCTGTTCGCGGCGTGGATGGCCTTCGTCTTCAGGAACGGCCTGTACTACATGTACAGCGGCGCGACGCTCCCCATCTACTGGTCGGCGCTGCCGGTCACGCTGAAGACGCTCTTGAAGGTCGCGAAGTTCGAGCTGTGGTGGCTGCCGTATCTCGTCCCCATCGCCCTGATCGCCCTCGGCAACTGGCGCAAGGCGCTGGCGCCGGTCTCCATCGCCCTCCTCACCACCGGCGCCACGGTCTACTTCTACGTGCACTACCCCGACCCGGTCTGGTGGATCGAGAGCTCGTCGCCGCGCGTGATCCTCACGCCGATGCTGGCCCTGCTCCTCGGTGCCATGGCCGCGTGGCCGTATGTTAGAGTCCCGCCCCATGGCGTGGTTCCGGAAGGAGAAGAAACCGAAGGAGGCGGTGGACCGCAAGGTCTCCATCGCCGAGGGGCTGTGGATCAAGTGTGACGAGTGCAAAGAGATCGTCTACCGCAAAGAGGTGGAGGCGAACTTCAACACCTGTCCCAAGTGCGGCTACCACTTCCGCCTGACCGCGCGGGAGCGCTTCGAGATCCTCTTCGACGACAACAAGTACAAGGAGTTCGCGACCGAGATCCGCTCCGGCGATCCCCTCGGGTTCCGCGACACGAAGCGCTACGCCGACCGGCTGAAGGTCTACCAGACCCGCGTCGGCTCGGGCGACGCCGTCCTCTGCGCCGAGGGGAAGCTCGAGGGGCTGCCGGTGGTCATCTGCGCCATGGAGTACGCGTTCATGGGCGGCTCGATGGGCTCGGTCGTCGGTGAGAAGCTCACCATCGCCATCGAGCGCTGCATCGAGAAGCGCGAGCCGCTGATCATCGTCTCCTGCTCCGGCGGCGCGCGCATGCAGGAAGGGATCCTCTCGCTGATGCAGATGGCGAAGATCTCCGCCGCGCTGGCGCGTCTCGCCGCCGCGCGCCTGCCGTACATCTCCGTCCTCACCGACCCGACCACGGGCGGGGTGACGGCGTCGTACGCGATGCTGGGGGATCTCAACATTGCCGAGCCGAAGGCGCTGATCGGCTTCGCCGGACCGCGCGTCATCGAGCAGACCATCCGCCAGACGCTGCCCGAGGGATTCCAGCGGAGCGAGTTCCTCGTCGAGCACGGGATGGTCGACCTCATCACGCCGCGCCCGGAGATGAAGCCGGCCATCG
This sequence comes from Thermoanaerobaculia bacterium, assembly GCA_035627015.1. GTDB lineage: Bacteria > Acidobacteriota > Thermoanaerobaculia > Gp7-AA8 > Gp7-AA8 > QHVT01. The sequence goes on from DASPMO010000195.1 coordinate 38,480, forward strand.
GACGTTTCCTCCGCCTCTTCATGAGCAAATGACCAGACGTAGGGTGGGCTTCAGCCCGCCCATCCCCGAGGGAGGCGGGCTGAAGCCCGCCCTACGTTGGCTGGACAGCCTCCAGGGCTCCGGCATCCGTCCCGGCCTGACGCGCATGCGCGCGATGCTGCGCGTCCTCGGCAATCCGCAGCGCGCGTATCCGTCGATCATCGTCGCCGGGACGAACGGCAAGGGCTCCACGAGCGCGATGCTCACCTCGATCCTCCTCGCCGCCGGGAAGCGCGCCGCGCACTACACCTCGCCGCATCTCGTCGACTTGCGCGAGCGCTGGACCATCGGCGGCCGGGAGATCGAGCCCGCGCTGCTGGAGGAATGCATCGTCGCGCTGCAGCGTGCGCCGGGCATCACGCCGACGTACTTCGAGGCGCTGACGCTCATCGCGTTCCTGGCCTTCGCCAGGGCGGAGTGTGAGATCGCCGTGCTCGAGGTGGGGATGGGAGGACGGCTCGACGCGACGAACGTCGTCCAGCCGGTGGCCTCGGTGATCACGCCGATCGGCATGGATCACATGGAGTACCTCGGCAACACGCTGCGCGCCATCGCGCGGGAGAAGGCGGGCGTCATCCACCGCGGCGCGGTCGTGCTGACGTCGAACGACGATCCTGTCGTCCTGGACGTGCTCCGCCAGCGGGCGGAAAAGTTCGGCAATCGCTTCATCCATGTGACCGAGGAGCACGACGCCCCGCTGCCGGGAGCCTTTCAGCGGCGCAACGCCGGCCTGGCGGCGCGCACCGCGCGCGAGCTCGGCTACACGGACGCGGGCCTGATGCAGACCCGCTGGCGCGGGCGGCTGGAGCGCATCGAGCACGCCGGAAAGACGATCTGGATCGACGGCGGGCACAACGCGCATGCCATCGCGCAGACCGCGCCGTTCTTCGAGGAGCACGTCGCGAGGCCGCGGCTCCTCGTCTTCGGCATCATGGGCGACAAGGACGTGCCGCCGGTCGTCGATCGCCTCTTCCCGATGTTCGACCGTGTCATCGCCACCGAGCCGTATCCGCCGCGCTCCGTCCCGGCGAGCAGCTTCGCGAACGCCACGCCGATCCCGAATCCCGAGGAAGCGTTCGCGGCGGCGTTGCGCGCAGACGAGCGCAACATCGTCATCACCGGCTCCCTCTACCTCGCGGGCGCGGCCATCGCGTTTTTCGATAAGATCCGGCGGCCATGACGAATGCCGCAACGGGCCACGATTTCCTGCACCGCAGCCTCGCCGACGCCGACCCCGAGATCTTCGACGCCATCGAGCTCGAGACGCGGCGGCAGAACGACACTCTCGAGCTGATCGCTTCCGAGAACCACGTCTCCAAGGCCGTGCTCACGGCCATGGGCTCGGTCTTCACGAACAAGTACGCCGAGGGGTATCCGGGGAAGCGCTACTACGGCGGCTGCGGCCCGACCGACATCGTCGAGAACATCGCCATCGCCCGCGCCAAGGAGCTCTTCGGGGCCGAGCACGCCAACGTGCAGCCGCACTCCGGCTCGCAGGCCAACATGGCCGTTTACTTCGCCATGCTCAAGCCGGGCGACACGATCATGGGGATGGACCTCTCGCACGGCGGCCACCTCACGCACGGCCACCCGCTCTCGTACAGCGGCCGCGATTTCAAGGTCGTGGCGTACGGGGTGCGCAAAGAGGACGAGCTGATCGACTACGACGAGATGCAGCGCATCGCCGAGGAGTCGAAGCCGCGGATGATCATCTGCGGGGCGTCGGCATACTCGCGCGTCCTCGACTTCAAGCGCATCCGCGAGATCGCGGACAGCGTCGGCGCGCTGATGATGGCCGATATCGCCCACATCGCCGGCCTCGTCGTCACGGGCAATCACCCGTCGCCGGTGCCGTACGCGGACTTTGTCACCACCACCACGCACAAGACGCTGCGCGGCCCGCGCGCGGGACTGGTGCTGTGCAAGGAAAAGCACGCCAAGGACCTCGACCGCTCCGCCTTCCCCGGCATTCAGGGGGGGCCGCTCGTGCACATCATCGCCGCGAAGGCGGTGGCGTTCCGCGAGGCGCTGAGCCCCGAGTTCAAGGCTTATCAGACCCAGATCGTGAAGAACGCCAAGGCGCTCTGCGAGGCGGTGAAGGAGACCGGGTTCCGCATCGTCTCCGGCGGCACGGACAACCATCTCTTCATGACCGACGTCTTCTCGAAGGGGATCACCGGCAAGGACGCGCAGAACATCCTCGAGGCGGCCAACATCACGGTGAACAAGAACACGATTCCTTTCGACACGAACAAGCCGATGGTGGCTTCGGGCATCCGCATCGGCACGCCCGCGGTGACGACGCGCGGCCTGCTGGAGCCGGAGATGGGGACCATCGCGAAGCTGATGGCGCGCGCGCTCGACGCGAAGGGCGACGTGGCCGCGATCGAGGAAGTGAAGAAGGGTGTGAAGGAGCTTTGCGACCGGTTTCCGATCTACTGATGCGGTTGCTGTGTTGCTGGTTCATGGTGGTGCTCGCTGGCGACACACCACCACGAACCAGCAACCAGCAACACAGCAACCACGTCATCATGAAGCGCTACCCCTACTACCCCATCTACCTCGACATCGAGGACCGCAGCGTGGTCATCATCGGCGGCGGTAACGTCTGCGCCCGCAAGGCGGAGACGATGATGAAGTACGGGGCGCGGGTGACCGTGGTCTCGCCCGAATTCACCGAGGAGATCGAGCAGTGGGCGCGGGAAGGATGCCTGGCGCTGAAGCGCAAGGAGTACGACGCCTCCGATCTCGACGGCGCGAACATCGTCATCGCCTCGACCGACGTCCAGGCGGTCAACGAACAGATCGCCGCCGACTGCCGCGCGCGGCGCATCCCCGTCAACGTCGTCGACGTGACGCCGCTCTGCGAGTTCATCGTCCCGGCCATCATCGAGTCGGGCTCGATCCAGATCGCCGTCTCGACCGGCGGCAAGTCTCCCGCCCTGGCCCGCACGCTGAAAGAGGATTTGCAGCGCACGATCGGGCCCGAGTACGCCGAGGTGAACGACGTCCTGGGCACGCTCCGCGAGGGGGCCAAGCGCGTCCTCCCCACGGACGTGGACCGCAAGCGCTTCTTCGACGGCATCATCGCCCAGGGCATCCTGCCGATGCTGCGCGAGGGCAACCGGCGCGGAGCCTATGAGACGATCGCACGCGCATGCGAGGCAGCGGGAGTCCCGGTGAGCGAGCGGGTGCGGCAGGAATTGTCGTAGTCACCGCGATCCTTTCTCTCTTCTTCCTCGACGTCCTTGTCGGCAGCGGCACGTTCTACGTCCGCGATCTCGTGTACGCCGCGCATCCGTCGAAGACGATGCTGCGCGAGGCGGTCCTGGCCGGAGAGTTCCCGCACTGGAACCGCTGGATCGGAGGCGGCCAGCCGCTGGCGGCCAATCCTGCGTATCAGCTCTTCTATCCGCCCACGTGGCTGGTGCTGCTGCCCGACTTCACGTACGGCTTCAACCTCTTCGTGCTGCTGCACCTCTACCTCGCCGCCTGGGGGATGTACGCGCTGCTGCGCTCGATGGATGCCGGTCCGCCGGCGAGCGCGGCGGCCGCGCTGTCGTTCGCGCTCGGTGCGGTGGTGGCGGTGCACGACTTTCTGCCGGTGCTGGCCACGCTGGCCTGGCTCCCGTGGACCTGCCTCTACGCACGCCGCTTTCTCCGCGGCGGCACGCGCCGCGACTTTGCCCTGGCCGCGCTCTTTCTCGGCATTCAGGTGCTCCTCGGCGAGGCCACGATCGTGCTGCAGACGGGCATGATCCTCGGCTTCTACGCTTTATGCGGACCGCCGGCGTCCTCGCCGGCTGTCGGTGGCGCCGTCTCGGCGCCACCGGCGGGCGGGCGGCGGGACGCCGCCGGAGACAGCCGGCGAGGACGCCGGCGGTCCACGATGCTGGCGAAAGTGGCGCTGTTGTGTGTCATCGCGCTGCTGGTGGCGGCGGTGCAACTGATCCCCACCATCGATCACGCCCGCGACTCCGTCCGCGCGCGCGGCTTTGCGTTCGAGCGCGTGGTGAGCTGGAGCATGCCCGCCGCGCGCGTGGCGGAACTGGTCAACCCGAACGTCCTGGGGCATCAACTGCTCAACGGCCGCGCGGTCTACTGGGGCTCGCCGCTGTACGGGGAGCGCGGGCTGCCGTTCGTGCGCAGCATCTATCCCGGCATCCTCATCGCCGCGCTGGCCCTGGCCGGCATCGCGGCGGGGACGCGCGGCCGCCGCGTGACGCTCATCCTCCTCGGGTTGTCGCTCCTGCTCGCCCTCGGCGTGCACACGCCGCTCTGGCGCATCCTCTACGACGCCGGCCTGGCGCGCTCCATCCGTTATCCCGAGAAGTTCGTCCTCATGGGCCTGTTCGTGCTGGTGGTCTTCGGCGCCATGACTCTCGACCGCATCCTGGCCGGCGACGAGCGCGCGATCCGCGCCGCGCGCCGCACCGCCGCGGTGCTGGCGATCCTCCTCGGCGTCATCGCGCTCTTCGCATTGACGGCCATGTACGCGCCGCTCTTCATCCACCTCTGGAATCCGTCGTCGCGCATGTTCGCGGAGATGCTCCCCGCCTCGCGCTCCGGCTGGCTGCTCGCGGCGGGACGCGCGGTGCTGCTCTTCATCCTCCTGCGCAATCTGGAGCGCGTGCGGCGTCCGCTGTGGCTCTTCCTGGCCGGCGCGCTGCTGCTGCTCGACCTCGGCCTGGTCGTCCCCGAAGTCGCACCGAGGATGCCGACCGAATACTTCGAGAAAGAGCCGGCCATCGCGACGGAATTCAAGGCGCGGCACCGCGACTGCCGTCTCCTGCACGTCGCGGCCTTGCAGCCGGCGGGCGCGTACGGCACGCAGCAGCCGGACCTCTACTGGATCTACCGCAACGCCATGTATCCGATGATGCCGGCCTCGCACGGCATCGCCACGGTGCTGGAGCCCGACCTCGACCGCACCGCGCTGCTGCCGACGGCCGAGCTCACCGAGGCCGTGTGGGCGCAGGCGCGCAACGACCCGCGGTGGCTGGAGCGTGTGGCGGCGATGGCCAACATCTGCGCGGTGGCGCTGTTCACCCATCCGCCCGATGTACGGCGTCCCGTGCGCCTCCTGCACCTCCCGCCGTCGCCACGCTACGCGATGAGCGGCGGCGTGGTGCGCGGCGTACGCGAGACCCCGAACAGCGCGCGCATCGAGGTGGAGAGCGCCGGTGGCGCGTTCCTCTACATGAGCGTCACCCCGCACAAATACTGGCGCGTGACGATCGACGGGCGCCCGGCGCAGCCGCGGGTCGCGAACATCGGCTTTCAGGGTGTGGACGTGCCCGCGGGCAGGCACGTCGTCGAGATGCGCTACCGCAATCCGCTCTTCGCCATCGGCGGCGTCATCTCGGCGATCGCGCTCCTCTTCCTGATCTGGAGAATGCGATGAAGCGCGGCGCGCTGGCGGTCATCGCCGTCTGGCTCGCCAGCACGCTGCTCTGGCTGACGCCCGGCATCTCCCGCCCCGACGGCGCCGGCTACTTTGCGTATCTCCCGTCGACGTACTTTGACCGCGATCTCCTCTTCTTCGACGAATGGGCCCGCATCGGCCTCGTGCGCCCCGACGGGCAGATCCTCTTCAAGGACGTCACGGAGACCGCGCACCTCAGCAATCACTGGACGGCCGGCGCGTCGCTGGCGTGGTATCCGGCGTTCGTGATCGGCGACCTGCTCGCACGCGTCACCGGCGCACCACGCGACGGCTTCTCCACGCCGTACGTCGCCGCGGTGGTGACGATGACCGCGCTGGCGGGACTGCTCACGCTCCTTCTCGGAACGGCGATGGCGAACGGGAAAGCGGCCATCGCCGTCTGGCTCGGCAGTCCGCTCGCGTACTACTCGCTGCGCGCGCCGACGATGTCGCACGCCATCAGCGCGCTCGCATGCGCGGTGGTCGTGTGGCTCTCGGCCAGGAAACAGAGCGCCTTCGCGATCGGCCTCGCCATCGGCTTCGCCTGCGCGGTGCGGCCGCAGAATGCGCCGATTGCGCTGGTCCCGTTCTTCTTCGGTTGGCGGTTGGCGGTTGGCGGTTGGCGGGGGATCCTCGGGGGGGCGCTGCTCGCCGCGCTCCCGCAATTCATCGTCAGCCAGACGCTCTGGGGCGCGCCGCTGGCGTTCGTGAACATCGGCGGGAGCGCGCATCCGTGGCAGATGTTCGCCACCTTCCGGCCGTTCGAGACGCTCTTCTCCTGGTATCACGGGCTGGTCCCCTGGACGCCGCTGCTGGTCCTCGCCCTGATCGGACTGGCTCTCGTGAAAGACCGCCGGCTCGCGTATGCCGGACTGACGCTCTTCGCCGCGCAGTGGCTGCTGCTCTCGGTGCTGGAGCGGTGGTTCTGGGGCGGGGCCTCGTTCGGGCAGCGGCGCTTCGACAGTTGCACGCTCTTCTTCATCATCGGCGTGGCGGCGTTCCTCGAGCGCGTGCCGCGCTGGCTCGGCGCGCTTTCCGCGATCGCGGCCACGAGCTGGACGATGCTGCTCTTCGTGGCCAGCTCGCGCCTCAACCTCAACCGTTACGCCACGCCGTCCGAGCTGCTGGAGGCCTTCGGGGCGGCGCTCGACGACCCCCGCTGGCGCGCGCCGCTCGGGTTCATGCCCCCGGAAATGCGCGGCGACGTGCTGCTCGCGCTCGTCGTGACCGCGCCAGCGGTCGTGGCTCTCGGATTCGCCGTCCGCAAGGCGCCGGTTGCCGTCGCGGCGGCCTACCTCGCCCTGATGTCCGCCTTCTTCGCCTGGTGCGGCCTGCATCCGAAACACGACGCGCTCAGCCGCACGCTCCTCGCGCGGCCGCAGATCGCGGGAGCGAAGCGGGACACGATCACGCTCCTTCTCTACGAGGCCGAGTACATGGAGCGCACGGGACGGCCGCGGGAGGCGGCCAAAGCGCGTGCCGAGGCCGCCGGGATGGGCCCGTAGCCTATGTTATCCTCCGCGCCGCCCGCATGCCGCTGCACGAAAAGAAAGTCATCGCCGTCCTCCCCGCCTACAACGCCGAGCGCACGCTCCAGGCGACGTACGACGACATCCCCAAGGATTGGGTGGACGAGATCCTGCTCGTGGACGACTGCTCGAAGGACCGTACCGTCGAGCTCTCTCGCGAGCTCGGCATCCACACGGTCGTGCACAAGGTCAATCGCGGCTACGGCGGCAACCAGAAGACCTGCTACCGCACGGCCATGGACGAGATGGGCGGCGAGATCATGGTCATGGTCCATCCCGACCATCAGTACGACCCGAAGATCATCCCCGAGCTGGTCAAGCCGCTGCTGCGCGGCGAGGCCGACGCTGTCTTCGGCTCGCGCATGCTCGGCGGACGCCCCATCGAAGGGGGCATGCCGAAGTGGAAGTACTTCGCGAACCTCTTCCTGACCATGGTCGAGAACGCGACCTTCTACGTCTACCTCTCCGAGTACCACTCCGGCTTCCGCGCCTATACCAAGCGCTTCCTGGAGACGGTCCACTTCGAGGCGAACTCCGACAACTTCGTCTTCGACACGCAGATCATCGCGCAGGCCGTGGCCAAGGGGATGCGCATCCGCGAGGTGCCGATCCAGACGCGCTACTTCGACGAGGCCTCGCAGGTCGGCTTCTGGCGCGGTGTGCGCTACGGCCTCGGCATTCTGAAGACGATGGTCTTCTACAAGCTGCACAAGAAGAAGATCTGGAGCCATCCGATCTTCCGCGACCGCGTCGGCGCGCGGAACGCCGCGACTGCCGTATCGTGAGGCCGTGACCTCCTCGCGACGGACCGACGCCATTGCCCTGGCGATCCTCTCGTCGATCCTCACCCTCTTCTTCATCGACGTCCTGGCCGGCTACAACGCGCTTTACCTGCGCGACATCACCCACTACTACTACCCGGCCAAGCACGTCCTGCGCGAGATCGTCCTCGGCGGCGAGTTCCCGTACTGGAACCCGCTCCTGGCCGCCGGCCAGCCGATGGCCGCGAACCCGGAGCACGAAGTCTTCTATCCGCTGACGTGGCTCATCCTCCTCCCGAGCTACGACCTCGGCTTTCGCCTCCTGCTCGTCCTGCACGTCCACATCTGCGGGTGGACGATGTACGCGTTTCTGCGGACCGCCGGCGTCCCGCCGGCTGTTTGCGGCGGCGTCCCGCCGCCGCAGCGTGCAGGCGAGACGCCTGCACGGACAGCCGGCGAGAACGCCGGCGGTCCGCTTTCAGTGCCCGCGGCGTTTCTCGGCGCGCTGTCGTTCGCGCTCGGCGGCGTCGTGCTGTCGAACCTCACCCTGCTGCCGATCCTCTTCGTGCTGGCGTGGCTGCCGCTGACGTGCCTCTACACGCGGCGCTACCTGCTCGAGCGGCGCCCGCGCGACTTCGCCCTGGCCGCGCTTTTCCTCGGCCTGCAGATGCTGGTCGGCGAGCCGACCACCGTCGCCCAGACCGGCTTCCTCCTCGGCGCGTACGCCATCGCCCTCGGCATCCGCCGGCGCAGCGCGCGGCCGCTGCTCGCGGTGGCGCTGATCTCCCTGGCCGCGCTCTGCGTGGCGGCGGCGATGGTCGTCCCCGGCGTCGATCATGCCGCCGACTCCGTGCGCTCCCGCGGCTTCGCCTTCCAGTTCGTCACGACGTGGAGCATGCCGCCCGCGCGCATCGCGGAACTGGTCTTTCCGAACGTCTTCGGGCATCACAACCCCGACCGCAATCTGTACTGGGGCGGGCGGCTGTACGGGGAACGGGGGACGCCCTTCTTCCTCGGCTTCTATCCAGGCCTCTTCATCGCGGCCATGCTCCTCACCGGCCTGTTCGCCCGCGTACGGGGATGGGCACTGACCGCTTCCATCCTGGCCGCGTCGTGGCTGCTCGCCATCGGCCACCACACGCCTCTCTGGCAGTGGCTGTACGACCTGGGACTGGCGCGCGCGGTGCGCTATCCCGAAAAGTTCGTGCTCATGGGCGTCTTCGCCGCGACGGTGTTCGCCGTGCGCGTCTTCGACCGCATCCTCGAGGGGGACGAGCGCGTGCGGCGCGCGGCGCTGCGGGTCTCCGCGGTCATCGCGGGGACCGCGGCCATCTTCGCCATCGCGGCGCTGACGCCCGCGCACCCGCGGGTCTTCATCGCGCTCTGGAAGCCGCGGCCGGCGGAGCTGGCGGAGATGCTGGTCCGCTCGCGCTCCGCCTGGATCGTGGCCGCGCTCTTCGCCACGCTCTTCGCGCTGCTGGTGCGCAACCTGCCGCGCGAGCGGCGCAGGGTCTGGCTCGCGCTGGCGACCCTCTTCGTCCTCCTCGACCTCGGGCTGCTCTTCCCGGAGCTCGCCCCGCGCATGCCCTCGTCCTACTTCACCGAGCCGCCGCCCCTCGAGCGCCAACTTCCCGCGAAGCGCGACGACTGGCGGCTGATGCACGCCATCGAGTGGCAATCGTCGGACCCCGCCTTCCGCCCTTTCATGATCGGTCCGGAGCTCTACTGGATCCGCCGCAACGCGCTGCGGCCGATGACGCCCGCGCGCTGGGGCATCCGCACGGTGATGGAAATGGATTACGACCAGACCGCACTGCTGCCGACGAGCAACTTCGTCGAAGTGATCGACTGGCTCGCCCGCGGCCGTCCCGACTGGCCGGCGCTCATCGCACCGATGACCAACGCCCGTTTCCTCGGCGCGTACGATGACCCGGCGCGTGCGCTGGCGCGCGTGAATGGCGACCGGCGCCGAGTGCAGCCCGTGCAGTTCACCCCCCTCGGCGATCACCCGCGCTACTACTTCGCCGAGCGCGTGATTCCCGTACGCGACCTCACGGACTTTGCGGGACTGCTCGCTGGTGCACGCTCCACGCAAGGCGTCGCGTACACGTTCAGGCGGGCTGAAGCCCGCCCTACGTTCAGCACGCCTCACGCGGGAAATGCGCTCAACGTAGGACGGGCTTCAGCCCGTCCAAACGGCGTCGTGCGCAACGTCCGCGAGAGCGCCAACAGCGCCCGCATCGAAGTCGAGGCCGCGGGCACCGCGTTCCTGGTCATGAGCGTCACACCGCACAAATACTGGCGCGTCACCATCGACGGCGCCGAGGCGGAAGCGGTGGTCGTCAACGCCGGCTTTCAGGGCGTGAGCGTGCCCGCGGGGAGGCACGTCGTCGAGATGCGTTACCGCAATCCGCTGATCGCGGTGGGAGCGGCCATTTCTCTGGCCTCGCTCCTCGCGCTCGCCTTCATTACAATGCGCCGCCTGTGACGGACACCCGGCGGCACGATCTCTTCGCGATCGCGATCCTCTCCCTCATCGCCACGTTGTTCTTCGCCGACGTGCTGGTGGGGACGGACAACTTCTACATGCGCGACCTCACGCGCTACTACTACCCGACCAAGCAGGTCCTGCGCGACATCGTGGACGGGGGGGAGTTCCCGTACTGGAACCGCCGCTTCTCCGCCGGCCAGCCGATCGCCGCCAATCCCGAGCATGAAGTCTTCTACCCGCTGACGTGGCTGATCCTCCTTCCCAGCTACGACATGGGCTACCGGCTGCACATCCTCGTGCACATCTACATCGGCCTGATCGGGATGTACGCCCTGTTGCGATCGATGGAGCTGCGCATCCCGGCGTCGTTCTTCGGCGCGCTGGCCTTCGGCCTGGGCGGGCTGTATCTGTCGTACGTCAACCTCCTGCCGATCCTCTTCTGCGCGGCGTGGCTGCCGCTCACCTGTCTGTACGTCCGAAGATTTCTCCTGCAGCCGAACCGGCGCGATTTCGCGCGGGCCTCGCTCTTCCTGGGACTGCAGTTCCTCGTCGCCGAGCCGACCACAGTCATGCAGACCGGGTTCATCATCGGCATGTACGCGCTCTATCGCGGCTGGTACGCGGCGCGGGAGTGGAACCATCCGTGGACGCACGCCATCCCGGAGATGCTCTCGCGCGTCCTCTTCATCGCCCTGATCTCCGGCTCGGCCATCGCCGTCGGCGCGGCGCAGATGATCCCCGCCATCGACCACGTCGGCGAGTCGGCGCGCTCGCGCACCTTCGATTACTCGCTGGTGAGCGCGTGGAGCCTCCCGTGGGCCAAGCTCGCGGAGCTGATCTACCCGAACTTCCTCGGCCACATCTCCATCAAGCAGGTGATGTGGTACTGGGGCGGCGGCCTCTATCCCGGCATGGGCTCCCCGTTCCTCTTCAACGTCTACTGCGGGCTGCTGGTGACCGCGCTGGCCGTCGGCGCATTCTTCGTGCGCCCGCGCGGCGGGCGGTTCGTGCTCATCCTGGTCATCTTCTCGCTGCTGATCGCCCTCGGCGGTCACACGCCGCTGCTGCGCTGGCTGTACGACCTCGGCATCGCCACCTCCATCCGCTATCCGGAGAAGTTCATCCTCGTGGCGCTGTTCGCGGCGATCATCTTCGCCTCGCAGCTCCTCGACCGGCTCCTAGCCGGGGACGACGCCATCCGCGACGCGGCCCTCGGCTTCATCGCCGCGACCACCATCGTGGCCCTGGCCCTGGCGATCTTCGCCTTCACCCCGTACTACGCGAAGTTCTTCATCAACGTGTGGGGCCTCAAGGGGCCCAGGGCGGCGCAGCGGATGGTCGAGCTGTCGCGCGAGGGATGGATCATCGCCGCCGCGCGCGGGGCCATCCTCTTCGGCCTGATCTGGTCCGTGCGCCTGCTCAAGCGGCGCCTCTGGCTCGCGCTGATGCTGGCCTTCGTGCTGGCCGACCTGCTGCCGGTCGTGCACCAGATCAACCCGCGCATGCCGGCGCGCTTCTTCCTCGAGGAGCCGCTGGCCTCGCAACGCCTCCCGCGGGACCGCGACCAGTGGCGCGTCTTCCACGAGGCCGACTGGTACGGCCAGGAAGAGATGGCCAAGAAATACTTCTCGACCGGCGACGCCGTCTACTGGATCGTGCGCAACGGACTCTTTCCGATGACGCCCGCGGGCGAGGGACTGTCGATGGTCCTCGAGCGCGACTACGACAAGACCGCGCTGCTGCCGACCATCGACCTCATCGAGTCGCTGTGGGACGTCAAGCGCTCCGGCCGCGGTGACTGGTGGCGTCCCTTCGTGGCCATGGCCAACGTCCGCTATCGCGGCGAGTACAAGCCGTTCGACGCCGAGCGGAAGCGCGTGAACAAAAACATGAAGCGCGCGGTGGCCATCCAGTACACCGACGTCGGCTATCACCCGCGCTACTACTTCGCCGACCAGGTCGTGACCATCCGCGACCGCCGCGACTTCGTGAAGAAGCTCTCCGACGGCAGCTACAGCAACGCCGTGGCCTTCATCAAAGCGCCGTCGTTCGTCCCCGCGCGCGGGGTCGTGCACTCGGTGAAGGAGACCGCCAACACGGCCACGCTCGACGTGACCAGCAACGGCCGCGGCTTCCTGGTCATGAGCGTCACCCCGAACAAGTTCTGGAACGTGACCGTGAACGGCGCGCGCGTCGAGCCGGTGGTCACGAACATCGGCTTCCAGGGCATCCACCTTCCCCCCGGGAAACACCGCGTCGAGATGCGCTACCGCAACACGCTGGCGGCGAACGGCCTGAAAGTGTCGATCGTCGCCACGCTGCTGCTTCTCATCGCCGCGTTCTGGCCGAATGCAGGGCGGGCTTCAGCCCGCCGGAGGATCGCGGGCTGAAGCCCGCGCCACATGGCGCGCGTGATCGATCCGCGGCGGCATCGCAACGAGCGCATCGCCGCCGCCATCGTCATCCTCCTCTGCGCCGGGATCGCCCTGGCCATCATCCGCTGGGAGCGCGCCGAGCGGGAGGAGCTGCGCAGCGACCAGCGCTACATCCCCAAGCCGCTGAAGATCACGCCGGACGTGACCGCGCTGCAGGAGCTCGTGCGCATCGACAGCTCGAAGCCCGAGGGCGTGGCCGAGGCGGCGCGGTGGATCGCGGCGTACCTCCGGCGCAACGGCGTTCAGGCCGAGCTGATCGAGTCCGCCCCGTCGATGCTCAACGTCTACGCGCGCATCAGGGGACGGGCGCCCGGCCAGGCCCTGCTCCTCTTCAACCACATCGACGTCGTCCCGCCCGGCGACGGCTGGGACATCGAGCCCTTCGGCGCGCACCTCCGCGGCGACCAGCTGTTCGGGCGCGGCACGCTGGACATGAAGGCGCTGACGCTCTGCCAGCTCGTGGCCTTCGTCGACATCGCCCGAAGCGGCAACCCGCCGCCGCACGATCTCGTCTTCCTGGCCACGGCGGAGGAAGAGCGCGGGAGCCGCGAGGGGATGCAGTGGCTGCTCGCGCATCGCCCCGACCTCTTCGAGGGCGTTGCCTATGGCATCACCGAGGGAGGCATCACTGAGCTCGTCGGAGACCGGCTGACGTACTTCGGCGTCGAGATCGGCGGCAAGCAGATGGTGCAGGCGGTCATCTCCGCGCCGACGCGCGACGCGCTGCGCGCGGCGCGCATTGCCCTCGAGCCGTACATGTTCCCGCGGCAGCCGGGGCGCGTCATCCCACCCGTCCGCGCGTACTTCGAGGCCGTCGCCCCGACGCGGCTGCAGTTTCGTGAAGCACTGCAGGACATCGACCGCACCATCCGCGAGGGACGCTTCTGGGAGCTTCCGCCGACCTACCGCGACCTCGTGCAGAACACCGTCACCACCGGGCCGCCGGAGCAGCGCAACGGACGGTGGGAAATGCTGATCACCATGGTCAACCTGCCGGACGAGCATCCCGACACGCGCGTGGCCTGGCTCGAACAGGCCATTGCGCCGGCCGGCGCGATCGTGCGCGAGGTGCCGGTGCGCGAGGGGCCGGTGCCGGCCTCGACCGACAAAACGCCCCTCTTCCGGTTGTTGACCGCCGAGGCGCAGCGGCGCTACGGCGTTCCGGCGGGAGTGCAGGTCCTCTACCGCTCCTCGACCGATTCGCGCTTTCTTCGCAGGCGCGGGATCACCTGTTACGGCATCTCCCCCTACCTCGTGAACTTTGCGCAGTCCCTCGCCATTCACAACACGAACGAGTCGATCACGGTCAGCGCGTTCGTGGAGGGCATCGAGTACCTGCGAAGCGTGGTTCGGGCGTGGGCCGCCGACTGACAATTACTGTCACACCGTCTTGTCACGAAATGTCAGCATTCGGTCACGTGACCCGCTAAATCTCTGAAAATACAGACAGTTTTGGTGGCATTTCCATTGCCCTTAGGGAAGCCCTTAAGGAGGGCCTGAATGAACAGGAAGCAAAAAGGATTCACCCTGATCGAGCTGCTGATCGTCGTCGCGATCATCGGCATTCTGGCCGCGATCGCCATTCCGAACCTGCTGACGGCGCTGCAGCGCTCCCGTCAGAAGCGGTCGATGGCTGATATGCGGTCGGTGGCCACGGCGTGGGAATCCCGCGCTACGGACACCAACTCGTACTCTGCCGCGGGCGTCAACATCACGTGGCCGGCACCCAGCGAGGACATCTCGAAGATCGAGACCCTGCTGTCGCCGACGTACACGCGCAAGTTCATGGCGTATGACGGCTGGGGCTCCAAGTTCCAGATCGGCTTCACCAACCGCAGCTACTCGATCGAGTCGATCGGTGCGGACCAGAAGGACGACGGCGACAGCACGACCTCGGTCTCCAAGCCCGTCATCACCGGCAACTTCGATTGCGACATCGTCTTCTCGAACGGCAACTTCGTCGTTTACCCGGAAGGCATCCAGTCGCAGTAGCGGCAACGCCTCGTACGACGATACGAGCAGAGAACGGGCGCCACGCGGCGCCCGTTTTTGTTTTCAGACGAGGCCCGCGCGCAGCAGCTCCGCCGCGAGAAGGTGGCCCCAGACCGAATGCCCGGCCGCGGTCGGCCGCACGGAGTTGTCGGTGAAGAACGCCCCCGTGACCGTGTCCCACCGGTCCACGAACAACACCCCCTGCGACGCGGCCGCGCGCTGTGCCATCTCCCGGACGTCGCGGTAGCGGGCCACCGCGTCCGTGGCGATGCCGCGCGCGTCGAGGTCGAGGTTCGGCGCGCCCGGCCCCTGCAGCACCGCGTCGACGCCCGGCGCGTCCCGCACCAGTTCCAGCGCCTGCCCGACCGCGCTCTCGTACTCCGCGACGTCCGGCCTTGGATAGCGCGGCAGGAGCGGCTTCAGGATGCTCCCCGCGAGCTTCGTGTAGATCAGCTCCGCGCCGCGCGGCACGCCCCTGGCCACGGCATGCGAGACGTGGCGGAAATGCCGCACGCGCTCGTACGCCGAGCGCACGCCCGACGGAAGCCGCGACAGGTCGACCGCGCGCGTCCCGACCACGGCCAGCCAGCCCACCACCTCGATCACCACCACGCGCGGCTGCCGCGCCAGCGCCTCCCTCACCGCCCCGGACAACTCGGAGGGGTGATAGTACGGCTGCAGGTGGACGCGCACGTCCCGCTCCGGCCTCGAGGCCTGGATGTCCGCGCGGCAGACCTCCGGGAACGCCGCATCGGGGGGGACGCCGGGATAGCCGACGGTGTGGCACTGGCCGACGAAGGCGATGGTGAGTGCCGTCACCCGAGCTGGCGTTCCCTCGCCACCGCGTTCATGCCCGCGTAGAGCCGCTCGTGCGCGGCCTGCGCCTCGCGATAGATGTCGGGGAACTGGCCGAGGTCCTTCTTCGCCACGACCAGGTTCACCCCGTAGAGGAAGGCCGCGTTCCCGTCCATCGTGCGCAGTCCGTCGGCCACGAGGACGAAGAACGACTTGCGGCGGTCGTTGGGCACCAGGCCGATGATCGGGGCCATGCTCTCCAGCGGCGGCGCGGACATCTGTGCCGGATGGATGATCACCATCTGCGGGAACTCCTGCAGGTAGAACTCGCGCGCCCGGGCCGGCTCGGGGAAGTACACCGGCAGCAACCCGACCAGCTTGGCGGCGTTGCGCAGCACCGCGTCGTCCGCGCCGACGATCACCGCCTTCTCCCCCAGCTCGTTCTCGTTGTCGTCATCGGGTTGCTGCTGCTGTTGCTGCGGCGCAGGGGCCTCGGCCGTCTCCAGCGTCCGGCGGTCCACGGTCAGCTTCGCCTTGCAGACCGGACAGGGGAACGACACCTCCCGCATCGGCAGCTTGGTCTCGTCGAGCGAGAGCGGTTTCTGGCAGGAGGTACAAGTGATTCGGATCATGGGTGGCCTACTCCAGCATCGACAGCATCGAATCGCCCTCGTCCGCGGGCGTCAGGTTCTCGTCGCCGAGGCGCAGGGCGAGGTTCACGGGGTTCGTCGCATACGCCAGCGCGGTCTCCTTGCTGATCACGCGCTGCTGCCAGAGCTTCTCGATCTCGTCGTCGAAAGTCTGCATGCCGTCGACGGAGCCGTCGTGCATGGCGTCGATCAGCGAGCGTCCCTCGCTCTCCCCCTTGACCACGTAGTCGCGCGTGCGCATGGTCGACTTCAGGATCTCCAGCGCGGCGATGCGGCCGCCGCCGATCTTCGGCAGGAGGCGTTGCGAGATCACGTAGCGGAACGACTGCGAGAGCCGCGTGCGGATCTGCGGCTCCTGGTCCTTCGGGAAGACGCCGATGATGCGGTCCACGGTCTTGGCCGCGTCGATGGTGTGCAGCGTCGACAGCACCAGGTGCCCCGTCTCGGCCGCCTCCATGGCAATCTCGATCGTCTCCACATCGCGCATCTCGCCGATGAGGATCACCTTCGGGGCCTGCCGCAGGGCGGCCCGCAGCGCGAGCGAGAACGTGCGCGTGTCCGAGCCCACCTCGCGCTGGTTCACGGTCGACTTCACGTGCCGGTGCATGTACTCCACCGGGTCCTCGATGGTGATGATGTGGTACGCGTGGTTCTGGTTGATCTCGTTGATGAGCGCCGCGAGCGTGGTCGACTTCCCCGACCCCGTCGGACCGGTGACCAGGACGATCCCGTTCTTCAGCGAGGGGATGTTCCACAGCTCGCGCGGCAGCTTGAGCGACTCGAGCGACGGCACGCCCTCGGGGATGACGCGCAGCACGATCGCGTACGTGCCGCGCTGCGAGAAGATGTTCACCCGGAAGCGCGTCTTCTGCGGGATCGAGTAGCTGAGGTCCACCGAGCCGTTGGTCATCAGCGCGCGGGTCAGCTCGCGGTCGCCGCGCAGCATGTGCATGGCGATCATCTCGGTCTGAAACGGCGTCAGGCGCGGCAGTCCGGGGAAGTTCACCGGGACGAGCTGGCCGTCCACTTCCACCTGGGGCGGGCGGCCGACCGAGAAGTTGAGATCGGACACGCGATCCGAGACTTTCAACATCGCCTCGAGAATTGCGTCGAGATTGAAGTTCTTCATGGGCGGGACGGGATTGTAGTATCCGCCGGTGATCATCGCCATCGACCTCGGCGCGCGGCGGATCGGCATCGCCGTCAGCGACTCCGGAGTCGTGGCCTCGCCGCACTCGGTGATGCGCAACGAAGGAGACGTCGTGGAGAAACTGGACCGCCTCGGGCGCGAGCTCGACGCGGAGCTGTTCGTGGTCGGCATCCCCAAACGCACGCACGCTTCGGTGAACGATCGGAAGTACCGCGACTTCGCCGAGGCCCTGCGGCAGAAAACCTGCAAACCCGTCGAGCTCTGGGACGAGAGCCTCTCCACCGTGGAAGCGATGGAGCGGCTGCGCCAGTCCGGCAGGAATCGCCGCGAAGCTCAGAAAGACATCGACATGCACGCCGCCGCGGTCATCCTCCAGTCTTTCCTCGACGACCGTCAACGGAGGCCGTCATAGCCGCACGCCGCTCACAACGGGGCGGGTGCCGCAAGCTGATGCGCTCGCTGGTGACCGTCGGGGTCTTCGGCGTGCTGCTGGCCATCGGCGCGGGCTGGTTCTTCTGGCGCGCCGTCGGCACGCCGTACAAGGGGTACACGGAGACGAAGAAGCGCGTGGAGATCCGCCGCGGCCTGCGCACCTCGGCCATCCTCCAGCAGCTCCAGAAGGAAGGCGTGCTGCGCGACGAGTGGATCCCGCTCGTCTACATGAAGCTCCTGCGCGGACGCGACTCGCTCAAAGCCGGCGTCTACGAGTTCGACAAGCCGCTCTCCCCGGTCGACGTCATCGACAAGCTCGCGCGCGGCGAGGTGATCCTCGCCTCCATCACCATCCGGGAAGGGCTGGACCGCTTCGCCATCGGCAAGCTCTTCTCGGCCGAAGGGTTCGGGACCGAGGAGGAGTGGAAGAAGATCACCGGCGAGGCGGACCTCATTCGCGACCTCGCTCCCGAGGCCGACTCGCTGGAGGGATACCTCTTCCCCGACACCTACAAGTTCGACCCCGGCACGCCCGTGACGACCATCGTGCAGGCCATGGTGGCGAACTTCCGCAAGCACTGGGGAAACGAGATCGCGCTGATCACCAGCGGGCTCGATGCGCACCAGACCGTGACCCTGGCCTCGATCGTCGAGACCGAGGCGCGCCTGCCGCAGGAGCGCCCGATCGTGGCCTCGGTGTACGTGAACCGCGTGCGCAAGCGGATGCTCCTCGGCGCCGACCCCACCGTGATCTACGCGATGAAGCTGGCCGGCACGTGGAACGGCAACATCCGCAAGGCCGACCTGCAGCTCGCCTCGCCGTACAACACCTACAAGACCCCGGGCCTCCCTCCCGGGCCGATCGCCAACCCCGGCCTGGCCTCGCTGCGCGCGGCCGCGGCCCCGGCCACGACGCCGTACCTCTACTTCGTCGCCCGCAACGACGGCTCGCACGTCTTCGCCACCAACGCCGCGGAGCACAACGCGAACGTGGAGCGCTGGCAGCGCCAATACTTCCGCGACAAGCGGGCGAAAGCAGTGCAGTCGCGCTGACCGGAATGGAGAGATGAACCGCTGAGCCCGTGCTCTTCATTTGACTGCGAGGGGTTGCCTCTGTTACCACGTGCGTGTGGTTCAACTCCCTCACCTACCTTTATCCAACGCCCGTCTGCGGCGCGTCGTTCTCGAGAACATCCGCTCGTTTGAACATGCGGACATCACTCTGGAGCGGGATGGACAGATAACACCCTGGACCGTCATCGTCGGGGATAACGGCACCGGCAAATCCACTGTACTCAAGGCGATTGCGCTCGCGCTCTCGACACCGAAGGATGCGGTAGCGCTGTTCGAAACAGACACCCGTGGAGAGTGGCTTCGCGCTGGTGCAACGAGTGGTTCGATCACAATCGAGCTGGAGCAGCTTGGGCAGGCACTGACGTCTACGCTCTCGATCACGCGACGTCCCTATGGGGAAGCGCTCGATGCTGTAACGAACGGCGAGGTCTGGCTTGATTCTCTGTTCGTCTGCGGGTACGGGGCGAGCCGCCGCACGTTGCGATCCGACATGCAGCGGTCGTATTCCACGAGAAACGCCGTCGCCACGCTGTTCGATCCCGAGGCATCGTTGCAGGATCCCGAGCTTGCCCTCCGCCGATTCCTATCGAGCAGCAGCGGTGAATTCGACCCGCTTCGTGCCATCGACAACGTGTTGTTGTTGCCTCCCGGATCCACCAAACTCGGCGATCATGGGCTGGAAGTCCGTGGTCAATGGGGATTCTCCGCTCCCGTCGCATCGCTGAGCGATGGATATCGTTCGACCCTTTCCTGGGTGCTCGACCTGCTTGGATGGGTTTTTTTACGAAGTCCGGAGATGTTATGGAACGGACTCCAAGGACAGATTCTGATCGACGAAGTCGAGCAACACCTCCATCCGTCATGGCAGCGTCGCATCATTGGCGCGTTGCGGCGTCAGTTTCCGCGGGTGCAGTTCATCGTCACAACCCACGCGTCGCTTTGCGTCACCGGGACTACCGACCTCAGCGACGACGAGGTGAGCCTCGTGCATCTCGGCTGGAACGGCGATGCCGTGCAGGCGCAGTCCGGCCTTCGGCCTCCACGCGGCCTTCGCGCGGATCAAATTCTTACCTCTTATCTTTTCGGTCTCGAAACGACGACCGACGATGAAACCAAACACGAGATCGAACGCCTCGCCGCGCTTCTTGCGCAGCCTACGGAGGCGTCTACGGCTGAAGTCGAGCAACTCCGTTCGAAACTTCACGAGAAACTCGGCAGCGAGGAGACAGCGCTCGGGCGCGAGGCATCAGCGGTGGTCGATGATGTTCTGTCCGCGCACTTGAATGCTGTCATCGCTGAAAGAGCCAACATGCCCGAGGCACTCTCGTTGGAAGTCCGCCGCCAGTTGCAAGAACTCTTGCGCCCACGCGAAGATGATCAAAATCGACTTCCCTGAACCATCGACGCCGGAGTGGGACCGTTGGCGCAATGACTGCGCGGCAGAACAGTCGAGGCTCAACCTTGCGAAGGCCAGCGGCCAGTCCGTCGCGATCAGCAGCACGCTGTATGGCCGGATGAAAGAAGCGGTGTACCTCGCCGCCGACGGGCCATTCCACGGCAAGTGCGCCTACTGCGAAGAGCGGATTCGCACGGCGCAGCACGGCGATATGGAGCACTTCCGGCCTAAAGCTGCTCTGAAAGACCAGCACAATCAGCCGGTGCTACTGGCAAACGGTGAGGAACATCCCGGCTACTACTGGCTCGCATATGACTGGAAAAATCTTCTGCCCTCCTGTCAGCTCTGCAACCAGCCGAGCACCGCACGCAGCGATGATCGGATCGGCAAGTGGAACTTCTTCCCGCTTGCTGACGAGACGCATCGTGCGACGGCGCCCGGCGAAGAAGTTCAGGAAGAGCCACTGCTCATCAATCCCGTCGAAGACAATCCGGCGACGGACTTGAGACTCGATGCGACCGGCGTTTTCTCCGCCCGAAATGGCTCGATGCGCGGTCAGGCGTGCATCGAAGTGCTAGGGCTCAATGAGCGCGGACTGCCGGGCGAACGGGCGAAAGTCTATGCAGATGTGCAGCGGCTGTTCATCTCGTATGCGACGGAGCTGATCCAACAGAAAAACCTGACATTCGTGGTGGAGCTCAAAGCGCGTCTCGATGCGATTGAACAGGGCCGCGACGCCTTCACGGCGGCAGCACGACTCGCGCTCCAAGACGCTCGACGGAACCTGGGACCTGTCATCGGACAAGTTCTGTGAAGTAGCACTCACGAACGGCAGTGCCTGCCGCAGTCCAGACGTGAACATTTTGCAAAATCGGTGGTATTCTTCCCCGTCCACAATCAAGCCCGGGGGTCCACCATCATGGCTGCGCGCAACAAGCCGTACGAGCAGTTCGGTCCGTACATCCTCTTCAAAAAACTCGAACAGGATTCGCTGGGCGACCTCTGGCGCGCGGGGCGGATCGAGGGCGGGCAGCTCCGCGCCACGGTCGCGCTGCGGCGCTTCACCGGCGGCGACCGGGCCGCGTTGACGGCGAGCGTCGAATCCGCCTCACGGATCGTCCCGCAGCTCACCGGCACGTCATTCGCGCGCGACCAGGTCTCGGGCGTGGCCGACGGCACGCCGTTCCTGGCCTGGGACTACGCGGGCGGACGCTCGCTGCGGCACATCATGGACCGCGGCCGCGGCGGCAAGGACGTGCAGCCCAATCCGTTGCCCGTCGACCAGGCCATCGTCATCGCCGAAAAGGTGGCGCTGTCGCTGGCCACGACCAGCGAGCTGCGCGACGGCTCGAACGGACGCCTCTCGCACGGCGCGCTCCTCCCGCAGCTCATCTGGATCAGCGACGACGGCGAGATCCGCGTCGCCGGCCAGCAGCTCGCTGCCGGCATCCTGGGGGCAATCCAGCACGATCCGAAGATCGCCGCCGAGATCGGCCGCTACATGGCTCCCGAGTTTCGCACCTCGGGACAGGCACCGAAGAGCGCCGACGTGTTCGCCATGGGCGCGATCCTCTTCCTCCTCGTCACCGGACACGAGCCGCCCGACGCCATGACCGCCAGCGCGTTCGTCTCCGCGGTGCGCGCGGCCAAGACGCTCGCCGGCGCGCCGATCCCCGACGACATCCGCGTCGTCCTCGACAAGTCGTTCAACCTCGACCCGTCGATGCGTTACGCCTCGATGGCCGACATGAAGCAGGCCGTCTCCGCGCTCGCGCACGGCGGCAAGTACTCGGCGACGACGTTCAACCTCGCCTTCTATCTCTCGAATCTTCTGAAGAAGGAGATGGAGGCGGAGACGCTCGAGCGCGAGAAGGAATCGAAGCTCAACCTCGCGCCGTACCTCGAGGCGCCCAGGCCGGTCACCGCGCCGGGAATCCCGATCGCGGCCGCCGCCTCGCCGGAGCGGGTCGCGCCTTCGTTCGGCATCACCCCCCCGGAGCCGGCACCGAAGAGCAAACTGCCGGTCGCCATCGCGGCCGTCGCCGTGCTTGCGGTGCTCGGCGCCGGCGCCTGGTATTTCATGGGCGGCAAGGGCACGACCCCGTCGACGACCACCGCCGCCGCGCAACTGGTGGCGCCCGCTCCCGCGCCGGTGCAGAAGGCGCCGGTCATCCCCGAGCCGATCGTGGCCGTGACCAGCACCGCCGCGGCGGCCACGACCTCCCCCGATCCCGACGCACAGAAGAAAGCGTTCGAAGACGCGGTCAAGGCCAAGATGCAGGCCGAGATGATGAAGCTCCAGAACGATTACCTGGAGCAGCTCAAGAAGCAGCAGTCGAAGAACGCACCCGTGGCTGCGGCGCCGGCCGTGAGCGCGCCCCCGCAGGCATCCGCCGTCGAGGAGCGCCCGACGCTGACCGCCGCGCAGCTCGACCAGCAGCGCCGCGAGACGGCCCGTCCGGAAGAGACCACGGCGACGGTCGCTCCCGCGCCGGTGCAGACGCAGACCACCGCGCCCGCGGTCGTGCCGCAGCCCACGGCTCCGGCCCCCGCTCCGGTGCCGGCGGTACGCGAGGGCGACGTCGTCGAGATGTCGGCGCTCGACGTCGTGCCGCGTCCCACGCGCCCCATCACCGCCATGTATCCCCCGATCGCACGGCAGCAGAAGATCTCCGCCACGATCGTCGTGACCGCTCTGATCAACGAGCGCGGCGAGGTGACGGACGTGAAGCTGCTCCGCGGCGTGGCCCGCTTCGGTATCGACGACGCGGCCGTGCGGGCCATGCGCTCCGCGCGCTTCACGCCGCCCATGAAGGACGGCAAGCGCGTGAAGACGTGGTTCCCGCAGACGATCGAGTTCAGGCCGTAGGTCTTCTGCCCACGATCACGGACGTCTCGAAGTAGCGCTTGCGCGCGATCCCTTCGAGACGTTCGCGCTCGCGCGTGAAATTGCGCGCGCCCGGCGCGGCGCTCAGCTCTTCCTTCAGCAGGATGGCGTCGCGGTCTTCGATGAACGGCGGCGCCACGCGCACGATGATCCGCAGCCGCTCCGGCAGCAGCAGGTCCGCGTGCGCGCCGAGGCGATGGTCGACGTAGAGATTCCCCCGCGCGTTGCGGACCGCTTCGATGGCCGCGACCGGCGGCGACGGCGTGGTGTGCACGACGCGCAGCGCCGGCCACGTCCAGCCGATCATCAGCGCCGTCACCGCCGCCAGCACCGCGGCGTAGCCGCGGCGCGGGATGCCCGCCGCCGCGAGCATGGCGAACATCGGCATGTAGGCGATCGAGAAACGGCTGGTGCTGTGGAAGTCGAGAAAGAGCCAGGCGAAGAAGCAGAACGGGCCGAAGATGGCGATGGCCAGCCAGTGCTTTCGCCGCACGACGGCCGTGGCCGCGAGAATGGTCACGATCGCGTTGATGGGCATGGCCCGGTACGGCCGGAAGAAG
Organism: Thermoanaerobaculia bacterium; assembly: GCA_035627015.1. Lineage (GTDB taxonomy): Bacteria > Acidobacteriota > Thermoanaerobaculia > Gp7-AA8 > Gp7-AA8 > QHVT01. The sequence goes on from DASPMO010000195.1 coordinate 62,096, forward strand.
AAATCGTCCGCGACCTGGATCAGCCCCGGATGCCGCGGCGCGAGGAAGGAGTCGGTGGTGCGGATGTACGTCTCGTGACCGGCCAGAACCTCGCGATAGGCGCTCCAGCCGCCGCTGAGCGCGGCCGCGGTGCCGTAGGTGGTGACGACGATGGCGGCGAGCACGATCGCCGCGGCGGCCAAACGCAGGGCGGGCTTCAGCCCGCCCACCCCGCCCGGGGGGCGGGCTGAAGCCCGCCCTACGCTGATCGCGAACGGCACGAGACCGATGAGCAGATTCTGCGGACGGAAGCCCGCGGCGATGCCGAGCACGATCGCGCCGAGGACCACGTTGCCGCGCAACAGCAACGCGCACGCGGTCACCACCAGCACCATCGACGGCACGTCCGAAAGCGCGGTGCCGCCGAAGAACCAGACGTTCGGAAAGAACGCCAGCAGCAGCCCCGCGCCGATCGCCACCGGCGCGCTGGCCCGCAGCGAGCGCGCCAGGAAGAACATCGCCGGAAAGACGAACAGCGACGACAGGAAGACGATGGTCTGCAGCGCGTGAAACCCGTCCAGCGGGACGAGCTTTGCTGCGGCGATGAAGAGCGGAAAGCCGGGCGGGTGCGGGTGGTACGCGCTGACGTCGAAGTCGCGCAGCGCCAGCGCGAAGAGCGCCTCGTCCCAGTCCCACAGCGTCAGCGAGCGCGCGGGCCAGCGCATGACGGCCGCGAATGCCGCGCACGCCCAGAAGGCGATGCGCTCGTTGCGGCTCAGCGGACCGGCATCCACGACAATCCGTCCATGCGCAGCCCGAGCTCGCGCGTGTCATTCCCACTCCCCACCTTCGCCGGGACGGCCACGTCGCTGGTGACGATGCGCAGCACGTTCGGCGCGTCCTTGCGCGAGGCGATGGTCCACGACTTCTCGATGTTCGCCTGCGAGCCGGTGAAGCGCTCGACCAGCGCATCGTTCACCCACACCTCGATCGTCGGCGGCGCGATGGCGTCGATGGGTACGTACATCTTCATCGACAGCCGCCCCCCCTCCGGGATCGGCGGCAGCGCCGCCGACGCCTGCCGCCCCATCCAGCGGAAGATCTCCGACCCCGTCCCCTCGGTCGCGTACCATCCCTCGCCGAAGTCGATGACGCTGACCAGGCGTACGACCGACGTCTCGAAGTTGCGCCGGCGGATGACTTTCCAGAGCGGGTTGGTGTGCGGCCAGAAGAACACTACCGGCGCGCCCTCCACGAAGTCCGGCTCCACCGCCCACACTTCCGGCGTCACTTGCGACAGGGAGTCGAGCTTCTCGTACATGGCACGGTTGTGGTCCGGCAGCAGGTAGCGCGCGTGCGGCCCGAATGCGCCCTGGATGTAAACCGCGGCGTTCTTCGGGAGGTGGTCGCGCACCCAGGTCAGCGAGGCCGCGGAGGGCGCGGCGGTGGTCCGCTGCAGCGTGAGGCCGGGCCAGACCCATACGATGAGGACGGTTACGATGCAGAACGCCAGCGCGGCCTGTACGCCGGCGCGGCGTCCGATGACGCGCAGCCCGTACGCCGCCAGCAGCGCGTGCACGGCCAGATAGGCGATGGCGTAGCGGCCGGCGGCCTCGATGTCGAGGTTCAGCCACGCCGTGATCATGAAAGGGGCGAACACGGCCAGCGGCAGCAGCGCCCACCACTGCCGCCGCACCAGCGCGGCCAGGATGCCGATCGCGGCGATCCCACACAGCCAGGACATGTGCTGGCGCTGGTCGATCGGCCAGAGGAAGAACTTCTTCGCCGCCTGCGGAAGAGGCACGCGTTTGGGGTTGTGCCACGAGTCGATGTCGCGCACGTACTGGCTCTGCGCGCGGACCGCGGCGCGGTAGCCCTCGACCGAATCCGACGCCAGCGCCGCGCCGACATAGCTGCCGCCGGCGATCGCGCCGCCGAGAACCATCGCCGCGGCAACGGCGCGGAAATCGCGCGCGCGCAGCCGGTGCCAGGTGGCCAGGAGCGCGGGAACCGCGCCGATGAGGAGGTTCGGGACGCGCATGCCCGCGGCAATCCCCAGCACGATCGCCCCGAGGAGGTAGAAGCGCGAGCTGCGCCGCCCGGCGAGGAGCAGGGCGCAGGCGGCGATGCCGAGCATCGTCGAGGGGATGTCGCTGAAGCCGGTGCCGCCATAGACCCAGACGTTCGGCAGGAACACGAAGAGCGCCGCGCCGCAGAGCGAGGTCACGTAGTCGAAGCCGATCTCCCGCGCCAGAAAGAAGAGAGCGGGAAAGAGAAAGCACGCGCCGAGGAGGACGATGACCTGCAGCGAGCGGAACTCGTTCACACCGAAGAGATGGACCGCCTTCGCCGCGGCCATGAAGAGCGGATAGCCGGGCGGGTGCGGCCAGTGCTGCGTGACGTCGTACTCGGCCACGCCGAGGGAAAAGAGCGCCTCGTCCCAGTCGTTGAGCGAGCGCGCGACCGCAAGGAACCGGGTCAGCGCCACGATGACGGACAGGACGAGCAGGATTCGTTTCTGGAGCGGAGTCAGCGGCGGCATCGACAAAGGGCACCATTCTCGCAAAATTGCCGCGCGATGCCGATCAAGGGCGTGAAACGCCGGTGGTACCTCGACCTGCACGGCATCCGGAGAGAAGGCACGAAGGAGACGGGATTCGCCTACCGTTTCGCCAACGGATCTGCAGTCGAAGACGAGAAAGTGCTCGCCCGGATCGCCAGGTTGCGTATTCCTCCCGCGTGGAGGGACGTGCGCATCGCCCGTGGCGACACGGCGCCGCTGCAGGCCGTCGGCGTCGACAAGAAGGGGCGCACGCAGTACCTCTACCACACGCGCTTCCGCGCGCAGCGCGAGGAGGAGAAGTTCAAGCGCGTCGTCGAGTTCGGGGAGGCGCTCCCCGCGCTGCGGCGCCGCGTGCGCGCCGACCTGCACGGCGACTCCCTCGATCGCGCCCGCGTCCTGGCGGCCATGGTGCGCCTCATCGACCAGGGCTTCTTCCGCATCGGCAACGACAAGAGCGCGGAGGCGGAGTCGACGTTCGGGCTGTCCACCATCCGCGGCTCGCACGTGAAAGTCGAGGGGGGCGACGTCCTCTTCGACTACGTCGGCAAGTGGAAGAAGAAGCAGAAGCGCGCCGTGCGCGACAAGGATGTCGCCGAGATCGTGCAGACGCTGAAGAAGACCCCGGGGGCCGAGCTGTTCAAGTTCACCCAGAACAGCCGCATCGTGGACGTCAAAGACCGCCACGTGAACGACTACATCCAGTCGATCATCGGCAAGGACTTCACGGCCAAGGACTTTCGGACCTGGGCCGGGACGCTCCTCTGTTCCATCGCCCTGGCCATGCAGGGACAGGGAACCAGCAAGGCCGACCGCAAGCGCCGCGTGCGCAAAGCCATCGTGGCCACCGCCGAGCAGCTCGGCAACACCCCCGCCGTCTGCCGCTCCTCCTACATCTGCCCGCGGCTCCTCGACGAGTACATGGAAGGCAAGCCGTTCGAAATGCTCCGCAAGACGCGCCGCGGCTCCCCCGTCGTGCGCATGGGGCTGTCGCGGGAGGAGAAGGCGCTGCTCAAGTTCCTGCGGGAGACGATCGCGGATCGAAGGATGCGGCCGAGAGCCGCATAGGCTCACAAGCTCACAGCAATGTACTGCTATGAGCCTATGAGCCTATGTACCTGTGAGCCTAGAACGTCTGCCCCACCCAGAAGCTCGTCCGGAATCCCGGCTCGAACTCCTTGCCGTTGAACCGCTTCGCAAAGTCCCAGTTCAGCGGGAGGCCGAACATATTGAACGAGAAGCCCCAGCCGACCGAGGCCGCGCCGTCGACCAGGAATCCCTCGTCGTCGCGGAGATCGAACGTCTGCCCCTTGAAGTGCGCCGCGCCGACGTCGAGGAACAGCACGCCGCGCATCTGCTGGATGACCATGATCGGCGTGGCCAGCACGTCCACCAGCGGGAAGCGGAGCTCCAGGTTCGCGAAGCCCGCGTACTGCCCGATGAACGAGCGGAAGTCGTAGCCGCGCAGCGTGTTCAGTCCGCCGAAGTAGTGGATGCTTGGGAAGTTCCCCTCCGACCAGGCGCCGTACAGGCGCGCGGCCAGGAGCGTGCGCGAGCTGATCTGCATGTACTCGCGCCAGTCGAGAACCACGTCACTCGTCAGCGCTCCCCCTTGGTCGAGATCGGGCGCGTACGTCGCCGAGAGCTGGTAGCGCCGGCCGGAAACGGGACCGAAGAACTTCCACACCGCGCTGTCGCCGCTGAACGTGGTGCTGACCAGCGGGAAGTTGTGGTTGATGGTGAACGCGTTGGCGTCGTCGAAATTGATGATGCCGTCCCCGTTACTGTCGCCGGCGCCGAAGTCGAGGAATGTGTAGGAGCGTGCCATGTAGCCCACGCCGGTATCGAGCCGGTGATATCGCGAGAAGGGATAGCTGACCAGGCCGAGCGCGCCCGTCTCGCGATAGGCCTGCCGCCGGTCGAAACCCCGCGACTCGAACTCCTGCGGGATCGCGTAGAAGGAGCGGTTGTCGAAGAGACGCGCCCCCCAGTTCACGCGGCGGTGCAGATCGAGGTAGAGGAAGTCGAAGTTCGAGAACGTGTCCACCGAGTCGAGCGAGGCGATGAAGCGGCGGTTGCCGAGCATGTCGCTCATGTAGAGCGTGGAGCGCGACAGCAGGAGCTGATCGGAGGTCACGCCCGCGGCGACGTCGATGTCGTCGATGAAGAGCTTGAAGCCGCCGGTGCGCTCGATCTTCTCCTCATCGATGAAGAACTCCGACGTGGAGCGGAACGTCGAGCGCTCCTCGGGGGCAATCGGCGCGGACGGCAGCGTGGTCTTCTCGGCCGGGTGCAGCGGCTTGTCCGTCGTCGTCGAGTAGAGGCGCCACTGCCCCTTGTAGTACGACGAGAAGACCATCCGCTCCTTGTTGTTCGCACCGGTGAAGACGACCGGCGCGAAGCAGCCGCCGATCACGTCCGTGTACTGGAGCATGTCGCCGGTGGCGAGGTCGAGCGAGTAGATGTTGAAGGCGGCGAAGTTCGTGACGTCGGCCTTGGGCGTGTCCCCCTCGGTGCGCGCGGCGTTCTCCGCCTCCTCCAGGATCTGCGCGGCCGTGTCGATGTTGCGGCCCGTCTGCTTGTCCGAGGCGAAGAAGAGGCGCTTGCCGTCCGGGCTGAACCAGGCGTCGATGTCGTTCCAGTCGCCGGTGGTGAGCTGGAAACGCTCCTTCGTGTTGGAGAGGTTGAGGCGGTAGAGCTTCGCGTACTCCTCGCCGACCGACGAATAGATCAGCGACTGCCCGTCCGGCGCGAACACCGGGGACGAGTCGTAGAACGAGTCGCTGGTGACATTGGTGATGTTCCCGTTCTCGAGGTCGTAGATGAAGATGTCGGACTGGTTGCCCTGGATGGCCGAGAAAGCGATGCGGCGGCCGTCCGGCGAGTAGGCGGGGCTGAGCTGCTGCTCGAGTGGCATCTCGATCATGCGGTCGATCTTGCCGCTGATCGGATTCAGCAGGAGCAGGTTGCGGCCGCGCTCCTTCCTCACGAAGAACGCGATCTGGTCGCCGTTCGGCGCCCAGGCCACGTCGCGCCCCGTCACCGGCGCGGTGGTGAACGACTGCACGATCGGGTACTCGTACTCGCTCGTGTAGCCGGCGGTGAGGTTCTTCAGCAGGCGCCGCTCGGGGATGTTGAAGAGGACGACGTCGATGTCTTCCTTGTACGTCGTGAAGGCGGCCAGGAGGTCGCCCGACGGCGACGGCACGGCCGAGATCTCGTTGCTGGCGGCTCCCTCCTCGCGGATGCGGAACGGCTCGCCGTACTCCTGCGGCTCACCCTTGGCCACCAGCGCCGGGAGGTACTGCTTGCGCAGCCAGGTGCGGAAGCGCGTGTCGAACTCCTCGGGAGAGACATTGAAGGCGCGCCGCAGGGCGCGATCGATGCTGTTGCCGAGCGTGTTGCGGTACTCGTAGATGAAGTCGCGCAGCCCTTCCCACCCGTAGGTCTCCTGCATGTAGCGGAAGACCGAGTGGCCGAAGCGGTAGGCGAAGTAGCCCGAGGCGCCGCTGCTGACCTTCGGGATGTTGTCGTTGACCACCGCGTCGCGCAGGACCATGCGGTCGCGCGAGTCCTCGTCCTGGGCCATGAAGGAGGCCAGCCCTTCCATCATCCACTGCGGCGGGTTGGCGGTGATGTTCTTGCCGAACTTCCCCTGGAAGAGGATCTCGTACTCGAAGATGTGCGTCAGCTCGTGCGTGACCAGCTCCAGGAGCTGGTCGTCCGGCATGTCGATCGGCAGGACCATGCGGTTCTTGGCCGGCTCGGCGAACGCGCCCACCCCCTCGGGGATGAAGTTGAGGATGACGTTGGTCTGCTCGAAGGCGGAATGCGTGTGGTAGAAGATCAGCGGGATCTTCTTCGAGATCTGGTAGTTGAACTTCTGCGAGAGATCGAGATACGCGCTCTCCGCCGCATCCACGACACGCTGCAGCTGCGGCCGCTCCTCGTCGTAGAAATACACGTCGAAGTGCGTCGAGTGGTAGACGTTCCACTTGAAGGTGTCGTAGACGATCTTGTTCTGCCCGAACGGGTGGGCAGGCACGGCGAGAAACAGCAGCGCGACGAGAACGACCAGTCTCTTCACGTAAAGCCTCCGTTGTCGGTTGACAGTTGGCGGTTGGCGGTCGAAGACCGCCAACGGGCTGCACTTCGCATCATCGTCGAAAATCGGCAGGCTCGTCATGCGAATCGGTGACAGTCGCGCTCTCGCGACCCGTCAGCCGCCAACCGCCAACCGACAACCGCTACTCGAACACGTAGCGCGTGGCCGAGGTCTCCTGGGCCACGAAGATGCCGACGAGCTGGGTCTCGAGGGCGCGGAGATTCTCGAAGAGGCCGAGGATCTCGTCGTAGTTGCGCTGGTCGAACTCCTTGAAGTCGCGGAAATTCTCTTCCAGCACCATCTCGCCCGTATCGGCGTTGAAGACGGCCAGGTCGATGTCGAACACGAAGCCCGTCGACTCCACCAGCACCTGGCGGTAGAACGTGCGGCCGTCCGCCGGCGAGGTGTACTCCTCGGTGCGGTAGCCCGACTTGTCGTTGATGTCGAAGTCGACAATGCCGGAGACGATGTAGTCCGCGTTCGTCCTGGCGCCGAGGTCCTTCCAGTAATCGCGCGCGTCGGAGAGCGTGCGGATGTCCGTGCCGGGGAGGCGCGTCTGCGGCACGTCCACGATGCGCAGCTTGGTCGACTTGGCGAGCTGCTTCTTCAGGTAGCGGTTGAACTCCGTCTGCACGTCCACCTTCGCCGCGCGGTCGTTCCGGCGCTCCCCCTTGGTGGCGATGATGAACGGCGCGACGGCCACGCGCTCCTCCCCGGTGATCTGCAGCTTCGGCTTGACCGGGAGCTTGAGCTTGACCTCCATCACGTCGGCGGCGAGCGGCAGTGCGAGTGCGGCCAGTGCGGCAACGGCCAGGGTGCGTTTCACAGCGAACCTCCGGGGGGATTGGTGGTAGTGGTGGACGTGACGGGTGTCGGGGGCTCGGCCGTGGCGGTGACTGCCGGCGGCGCCGGAGAGGCCGCCCCCGTGGCCGAGGCTGTGGTCTTCACCGCCGCGGCGTCGCGCTTCTTCGCCTTCTGCGTGAACTCCACGAAGCGGCTGTAGTTCTTCTGGATGTACTGGTTCTGGCGGTCCAGGCGGAGCGCCTCGCGGTACTCCCTGGCGGCGCCGTCGAAATCCCCGGTGGCCTCGAGCGCCACGGCCAGGTTGTTGTGGGCCATGGCATTGTCGGGAGTGATCTGCACTTCGCGGCGGAAGCGGAACATCGCCTCCCGCCACAGGTTCATCCGCGCCATCCGGACGCCGAACTCGCGCTGCGTCTCGGGCTTCGCGAGATCGCCACCGGAACCGCAGCCGATGGCGAGGAGCAGGAACAGAACGGCGAACAACGACGACGTAAACGCGCGCCTCATCGGGTCTCCTTCACTTGGCTCTGCAAAGCGGTCCGATTATAATCCCCGGCGTTCCTACCGTCCGGCGACCTCCGCGGCCGTCGTCCTTCGCGCTTTCCTCCGCACCCCACGCACGCGAATGAATGACCCCGCATCGCGCGATCGACTGATCGCGTTGTCGCTGCTTCCGTTTCTCACGCCGAACCGGACTCGCCTGCTGCTGGAGTACTTCGATCCTGTTGCGCAGGCATGCAACGCAACCGCCACTCTCCTGCAAGGCCTCCTGAGCATAACGCGGGAGCAGGCGGAGCAAGTCAGGAGTCCGTTAACATCCGCGATCGGCATCGAGGCGCTGCGCGACCGCGTCCTCACGCTCCTCGACGACGACTATCCCCCTCTGCTGAAGGAGATCCCCGACCCGCCGCTGGCGCTGCACTTCCGCGGCGACCGCGCGCTGCTGGCGCGCCTCTCCGCCGCGCCGGCGATCGCCATCGTCGGCTCGCGGCGCGCCTCTCCATACGGCATCAACGCGGCGCAGCATCTGGCGCGGCAGATCGTCTCCGCGGGCGTGGTGGTCGTCTCCGGGATGGCCCGCGGCATCGACGCGGCCGCGCACTACGCCGCCCTCGACGCGGGCGGCACGACCCTGGCCGTCCTCGGCACCGGCATCGACGTCGTCTATCCGCGCTCGAACCTGAGCCTCTACCGCCGCATCGCGCAGAAGGGACTGGTTCTCAGCGCGCTGCCTCCCGGCACGCCGCCGAAGCCGGAAAACTTCCCCGTCCGCAACCGCCTCATCTCCGGCCTCACGCACGGCACGGTGATCGTCGAGGCCACGCGCCGCAGCGGCTCGCTCATCACCGCGCGCATGGCCGCCGAGCAGAACCGCGACGTCTTCGTCGTCCCCGGCTCGATCTTCTCCGCCGGCTCGGAAGGGACTCACCGCCTGGCGCAGTACGGCGCGAAGCTGGTGCACGACGGGAACGACATCCTCGACGAGCTGCCCGGCCATCTGCGCGTGAGGCAGGCAGCCGAGGAGGAGCCGGAGTCGCCGCTGCGCGAAGTGCTGGCCGCGCTCACGCGCGAGGAGGGAGCGCACGTCGACGCCCTGGCGCAGAAGCTCGGCCAGACCACCGGCGCCGTCGCCGAGTCGCTGCTGCAACTGGAGCTGGGTGGCTGGATCCGGGCCTTGCCGGGAGCGCGGTACGTGAGGGTGAAGTGAACTTTGTTGCTGGTTGCTTGTTGTTGGTTCCTGGTGGCTGGTTGCGAAAAACACCACCAACCAGCAACCATCAACCAGCAACGCGAAGCTCAGCGCAACTGCGCGTTCGCCTCCCGCGCGTTCTTCACCGTCAAGGCGATGATGCCGATCGGCACCCCCCAGGTGATGAGCTTGCGGAAGACTTTGGGAAAGCCGAAGCCGACCACCACGCCGAGGACCGCCCCGCCGGCGATCAGGTGCGGCGCGTAGGTGCGGGCGATGGTCTTCGGGTCGAGGTTCGTGCGGAGGTGACGGTCCAGCTCGTCGATGCGGTCCCACACTCCGTCGCGGGCCCTCACGATCGCGCGCTGGATGTGCTCTTTCTGTTCGTCCATTACCTGCTCCGTGCCCGGGCGACGTCGGCCTTCAGCGTGTCGATGTCGGTCTTGATGTGCTCGATCGACTCACTCGGGACGAAGTTCACGCCCTGCAGTTTCTTCTTGCCCATGACCACCAGGATGCCCGCGGCGGCGAACAGCACCACGGTCACGATCAGAGACGACAGCCACGGCGGCAATCCGAGCGCGACCATCCCGAGGGTGATGGTGACGAAGAGGAACGCCAGCCCGATCAGGCCCAGGAACAGCGCGGCGCCCATCATGGCCGCACCGCCGCCCAGCTTGGCGGCCGATTCCTTCAATTCCAGCTTGAGCAGCGCGATCTCGCTGCGGAGGAGCATCGACAGATCCGCGGTGAGGTCTTTGATGATGGTGCCGATCGAGCGATCGGCGTCGGTGTAGTTGCTCATGACGCCACATCCGAAGAGCAAAAGAGTGGCCAGTAGCATATCTTCTCCCTCGGAAATGGCCGATATCGTCGAACTGGTCAAGGACTTCCGCTTCGAAGCCGCACATTTCCTCCCCAACGTGCCGGAGGGGCACAAGTGCCGCCGCACGCACGGCCACTCGTTCCGCGGGGAGGTGGCCGTCCGTGGGCCGCTCGACCCGCACCTCGGCTGGGTGATGGATTTCGCCGACCTGCGCGCCGCCGTGGAGCCGCTGGTCAA
>DASPMO010000196.1:0-41657 GCA_035627015.1 Thermoanaerobaculia bacterium
TGGGGCGATGCGTATAGACGGCCACCCGCCCGGCGAGCTTGCTGCCGCGATGCAGACGCTCGGCATCGGGCGCGCCCACTTCGAACCACCCGGTGACGCGCCTCGTCAAATCGCGGATGACCACCGCCGGTTCGTCGCCCGCCGCCACTCCCTCGGTAAAGGCGATGCCTTCCGTGTATTCGAGGCAGTACGCGAAGAAGCGCATCAGCATGTATTCAGCCGTCTCGGAGGGCTGCCGGGCGATGCGCAGGTCGAGGTTCTCGTACACGCCGCGATCGATGTCGGCCAGTTGCGTCGCGAAGTTGTAGATGGTGGCGGTGAGGGCCATGAGCCCGCGAAGCATACCGTCGCGACGCATCAGTCACTGGAAGTATCCCGTCACGTCGAGGAGAAAATGGGTCATGCCGCCGTCGTTGTAGACGATGAGTTGTCCCACATTCGACAACGGAATGATGGCGTTATTGGCACGCGTGCGATTCAAGCGGTAATTCATCGTGCTCGTCGTGGGCCGCGTGATTCCTTGCTGGTAGAGAGTGAAGTATCCCGTTGCTGGCGGCGATACGGCTGTGATGTTGACGGCCACCGCGCGTGCACCGGAGGGGATGCTGCAGGCGCCCGACACCTGAACCGTCCGCGAGCTTCCCGATGCGAGAGCCACGCTGTTGCGTGTATCGAGGAGCCGGCATGGGGTGATTAGGTAGAACTGCGCTCCCGGCGGCGCGGAATCGGTGATCGTGACGGTATCCGATGACGGAGATCCGATGCTGTACTGCGCGTTGCTCGACAGCGTCAGGATCACCGTCTCGCTCCCTTCGCTCGAACCGTCTGCGATCGGCACGATGGAGATGTTCGTTGACCCTGAACCGGATGGAATCGTGACGCTTGAGGAAATCGAGCTGTAGTCGGTGCCGTTCGTTGCGCTTCCGCCGATCGTGTAAAACACGGTCAAACTCCCACTCGTCGGTCCTGTACGCGAAACCGAGAACGTGCCGTTCGTCGGCCCGCTCTCGGAAGCGTTCGGCGTGACGGCCGAAATGCTCACCACCCAGTTCGCGACAAAGTTCGCCGTGACCGTGGCGTTGCCGTTGCCCGACATCGTGCAGGTTGTCGAGGAGGCGCTCGCATTCGCCAGCGAGCAATTCGTCGAGCTCCAGCTCGAGAACTGGTATCCGGGATTAGCAGAGGCCGAGATCGACACCTGCGTTCCCGCATCGAACCCGCCAGGGCAGTTCTGCTGCGTATTGATCGACGCCGAGCCGGCGGAGCCGGGTGCCGCGGACGCGGAGAGGCTGTAGCAACGCTCCTCCGTAATCATGAGCGAGACGTCGTCCAGCCGGAACGTGGTAGGAAGCGACGAGTCGGTGAACGCGTCGAACACCAACTGGAGGGTGGACCCTGCATATTCGCTCACTTCGATGGGGCCGACTTTGAAATACACGCCGTTCAGGTTTCCCGATTGCGGCGAGTTGAGGTTCGTGATTTCGGCGACGGCGCTTACCCAACTGCCGTTCGTGTTGTACAGATCGACGAAGAGATAGTCGTATTTCGTGGTGCTCGTGGTCTCGCTGGTCACCACGTTGACCCAGAACGTGATCTGCGCGCTGGAGGCAGTGGCCGGGATCGAGACCGTCTGTTTCAGAATGTCCGTCGCGCTGTTCGTCGAGCCGAGATAGGCATACGCCGTGCCGGCGTGCGGATACGAACCGCCCTGTTGAAAGACGGTGTGTCCCTGTGCCGGAAAAAGCGTCCATCCGGGAGACGAGTTTCCTGTCGATACGGTCTGTTCGAAACCGCCGTTGACGATCTTCTCTGTAGTCGATGAGCTGCCGATGTCGCCCATGTAAAGGAGCCGGTTCGGAGAACCCGACCCGATGCTGGTGAGTTTGCCGACGGAGGCACTGTTGACGAGCGCGGTCGTTGTGGCCGCCGGCGTCGCGCCGGGGTTGGCGGCAACGTAGAGGGCCGCTGCCCCAGTAACGTGCGGCGTTGCCATCGACGTGCCGCTCTTCGTGTCCGTCGCGGTACTGCTCGTGTATCCAACCGACAAGATCGACACTCCCGGTGCGAAGAGATCGACGCAGGAGCCGAAGTTCGATGAAGAGGCCTTCGTGTCGCTGCTGTTCACCGATCCCACGGTGATGGCATTGGTCACGCGGGCCGGAGAGATATTGCACGCGTCCGTAGCCACTCCGTTATTGGCCGTTCCGTTGCCGGCGAGCACGCAGACCACGATGCCATCGTTGATGGCGTCGTTAACCGCCAGGTCCAGCCCCGTGGAAGGGGAATCCGAGTACACGGACATGTTCATTACCGCCGGCTGGCCGGCGGCGTGATCTGCAATGCACCAGTTGATGCCGTCGACGAAATCACTCACCCATCCCGAACCATTGCAGTTCAGTACGCGCGCCGACACGAGCGACACGCCCTTGGCCACGCCATACGTGGAACCGCCAACCGTGCCCGCGACATGTGATCCATGACCGTTACAGTCCGCCCCGGAATGATTGGGTTCGAAGTTGAACCCATATCGGACGCGGCCTCCGAAGTCGACGTGCGTCGCATTGATGCCGCTGTCCACGATGTACGCGGTCACGCCTGCCCCGGTGTTGTTGTAAGTGTAGGTTCCACTGAGCGGACGATCGCGTTGATCGATCCGGTCCAGTCCCCACGGTGGTGAATTCTGCGTCGCGTCGTTCTCCATCTCGCGATCGGCATGAACCTGCGAGTCCTGCTCCACAAATTTCACCCGCGGATCCGCGGCCAACGCGAGTGCCTCCTGTGCGGTCGTCTCTATGGTGAACCCTCGCACCGCATGTTCGTAAATGTGAGTCACCGTCCCGCCGCTGACGGCTGCCACGCTGGCCGCGATTTCTATCACTCGTGTGCCGGCATCGTCCTTGAGCGCCACGATGTACCTCGATGGCCCGCTGGGATCGAAATTGACAATCGCGGGCTGCGCGGTGGTCGAAACACTCCATAGCGCGGCAATGAAGAAACACAGCGATCCCGTGGATCGGTGCCAGCGGTTGTTCATGAGAATGGACCCCCGCGTAATTATAGGACGGCTTTACGGTAAGAAACCTAATTTCTCCGGCAAGTGCGTTCACCCCTCGACGGACACGCTCCCGCGCGTGGCCTGATCGTGCCCGCGCACCTTCACGCCGTTGGCCCGCAGGAAATTGCCTCGGCGATCTCCTTCACGAACGGCGGATCGAACGCGTAGATCGGGATCTCCTGCGCGCGATGGATCTTCTTCCCCGCGAGCTCGCCGAGGAGCAGGCGGATGGGGCGATGCGTATAGACGGCCACCCGCCCGGCGAGCTTGCTGCCGCGATGCAGACGCTCGGCATCGGGCGCGCCCACTTCGAACCACCCGGTGACGCGCCCCGTCAAATCGCGGATGACCACCGCCGGCTCGTCGCCCGCCGCCACTCCCTCGGTGAAGGCGATGCCTTCCGTGTATTCGAGGCAGTACGCGAAGAAGCGCATCAGCATGTATTCGGCCGTCTCGGAGGGCTGCCGCGCGATGCGCAGGTCGAGGTTCTCGTACACACCGCGGTCGATGTCGGCCAGTTGCGTCGCGAAGTTGTAGATGGTGGCGGTGAGGGCCATCGCGGCGAGGTTACTCCATCCCGTCGCGCCAGGCGCGCAGCGCGGTGCGCGACTCCTGCACGCGCTTGCGCGCGGTGGCGCAGGTCAGGCCGAGGCGCGCCGCGATGTCTCCGTACGACGCGTGCTGGAGGATGCGCAGGACGAAGACCTCGCGCAGCCGCTCGGGGAGCCGCGCGATCAGCGCGGCGGGATCGCAGCTCGCGGCGGCGGGAGCGGCGGCTTCGGGCCTCTGCAGCGCATCTCCTCCGAGGAGTGCCGCCTGCTCGGCCATGCGCGTCCGGCGTGTGCGACGGCGATGGATGTCCTTGCAGACGTTGGAGGTGATCCGCGTCAGCCACGACGCGGGAACGGTGATCGAGGCGGCGAAGCGCGGCAGCTTCGCGTGCGCGTGGAGCATCGCCTCCTGCACCGCGTCTTCGGCGTCTTCCCGCTTCCCGTTCATCTCGCGGAGACAGAGGCCGAAGAGGCGCCGTGAATGCTTCATCCACAGCGCCCAGAAGGCGTGCTCGTCGCCGTCGCGGATGGCCTCCAGCAGCGCGACGTCACGCGCATCCGCCTCCGGCTGGCGCTGCTGCGGGCGCGGCGCGTGGGAGCGGCAGCGGTGCGAGGAGAGCGAATGCGCGTGAGTGTCGTTCATGGCTGGTCTCGTTCAGACGCGGGCGCGCGCGTTGCGGCGGGGGCGGCGGACGCGGCGGGCTACGGGTTTGGGCGGCGAGTCGTTCTCCACCGTCGGATCGTCGACGATCACGGCGTTTCCATCGGTGAGGTTCAGGGTGTACTTGAACGGAATCGAGACGACCGCGTTGTTGGTGTTGCGTACGTCCATCTCCCACACCTTCGCGCTGACGCGGTACGGAGTGAACGGCGCATTGTCGACCTGGAACTTCACCCCCGCGGCCGGGTCGAACGCCGCGTCATCCGGTCCGTCGATCTGCCACCGCACGATCCCGTGGAAGTCCCACGGAATCGGGACATTCGGCTTGTCGATGATGATCTGGTGGTCGAGCACGTGCACGTTGACGACGATGATGAAGGGGTCCACATTGACGACTGCCTTGCTTTTCATGAGAAGCTCCTCTCGGTTGGTACAGCGGTGGCTGGAACAGCGTCGGTGACGCTGCACGGTCGGGAACGCGGCGGTGGGGAGCGTTACGGACTGGCGGCCTGGACGAACGACGTCTCGCGATAGCCGGCGTCCAGAAGCGCGCGGATGAGAGGAAGCGCAGCGCTGCGGCGGTCGAGTGCAATCAGCGCGCGCACGCGGGTAGCCGCGACATCGGGATCGTCGATGGCGCTGGCGGCGAGCTCCGCGGCGCGCGTTCTCTGCCGCGCGGCCGCGGCGGCGTCCTCGTCGAGCGACGCCGCGAGCAGGAGTGATTCACAGAGGCTGCGCACGGCCACCGGATCCTCCGGCCGCTCGGCGGCGAGCGCCTCGCTCGCGGCCAGTGCTTCCGCCGATGCGCGGCGCGCCGCGCCGGCGTCCTGGAGACGCGAGCGGATCTGCGCCACGCGCACCAGCGCCACGGTCAGGTCGCGGCGCCAGACGGCGCGCGCATCGGTGCGCACGACGGCACGGAGATCGTCGACGGCTTCGGTGATCAGCGGCAGCCCCTCGCCGGGTGGGAGGAGGGTGGCCAGACGCATCTGCGCCACGGCGTGATTCCGTTTCGCGCGGGCATCGTCCGGATCGCGCTGGGCCGCCTTCGCGGTCAGCGCCGCTTCTTCGCGGTACGAGGCGCGCGCGCGGGCATCGTCGCCCATGGCCTGCTGCAGCGTGCCGGCCCAGGCCAGGCTCGTCGCCAGCCGTTCCTGCCGGCGCACGTCCCGCGGCGACGCGGCGGCGAGACGGCGGCGGATCTGCAGGTCTTCGTCGAAGGCGCGCCGCGCGCCGGCGAGGTCGCCGCGCTTCTTCAGCACGACGCCGAGGCGGTTGACCGAGTTCGCGAGATCGCCCTGCCACTGCTCGTCGTGCGGCGCGCGGCGGAGGCGCTCGCGATCGAGCTCGCACGCGCGCCGATACTCGCGCAGCGCCCGCGTGACGTCGCCGGCGGCTTCGTGTGCCGCGCCGAGGTTGCCGTGGCCGTAGCTCAGCTCCGCCTGATAGCGCAGGTCGGCGGGATGACGCTGCGCCAGCCGCTGCGCGATGTCGAAGTACGCCTGGAAGTTCCGCAGCGTCTCCCGGACGTTGCCCTGACGGCGATAGGCGTCGCCGAGCTCGAAGTAGGCGTTCGACAGCGTGAGCTCCCACTCCTCGCGCGCATCCTTTCGCGCCACGGCGGCGGAGGCGAATCGCGCCGACTGCCGGAACAGCGCGATCGCCTCCGGCAGCTTTCCCTCGTGCTCGCGTACGTCGCCGAGCTGGGCCAGGGCGCGCGCGTTGTGGTCGAGATCCGCCCCGGTCAGCTCCTCGGGGCGCAGCGACGCAAAGTACGCCAGCGCGCGCGAGGCCACGCCGTCCAGCACGTCCAGACGCCCCACGCCCTCCAGCTTCTGGCGCAGGTCGCCGACCATGAAGGCGACCAGCTCCTCCGCCTGGCGGCGCTGGTGACGTGCTTCGTCGCGCGCCGCGGTGACGTCGAGCGTGTAGCGCACCGCCGCCGCCACCACGAGCAGGAGCGCGAGCGCGGCGGCCGCGAAGCGGAGCCGCCGCTTCGGCGCGTCCAGGATGCGATGCAGGGCAGTGAGTGCTTCCGCCGCGGAGGGGCGGTCCACCGGCACCGGCGCCCGGAGGCGATTCACGAGCGCCGTCATGTCGCGGCGCTCGCCCGTCAGCGGCACGTTCTCCGGCGCGCTCTCGGTGAGCAGCATCTGCAGCAGCAGTCCGAACGAGTAGAGATCGCTGGCCGTCG
Organism: Thermoanaerobaculia bacterium; assembly: GCA_035627015.1. Lineage (GTDB taxonomy): Bacteria > Acidobacteriota > Thermoanaerobaculia > Gp7-AA8 > Gp7-AA8 > QHVT01. The sequence goes on from DASPMO010000196.1 coordinate 6,462, forward strand.
TCACGTCGCCGCCCGCGGCCTGCTCGGGACTCATGTAGCGCGGCGTGCCGGCGAAGTGCGGCTGCTCCTCCTCCTCTTCCTCTTCCAGGCGGGCGATGCCGAAGTCGAGCACCTTCACGCCGCCGTCGGGGGTGATCATCACGTTGTCCGGCTTGAGGTCGCGATGCACGATCCCCTTGCGGTGCGCGGCGATGAGCGCGGCCAGGACGTCGGCGGCGATGCGCAGCTTGCGCGTGCGGCTCATGCCGCGCTCCACGGCGCGGGTCAGCGTCACTCCCTCGATCAGCTCGAGGATGAGGAAGTCGCCCTCGGGCGCCTCGATGTATTCGTAGAGACGGCAGATGTTCGGATGATCGAGCGCCGAGAGCGCGCGCGCCTCGCGGAGCACGCGCTCGCGGGAGCGGCCGCTTCGCTCGCGGTCCGCGCGGACGGCCTTGACCGCCACGCGCCGGTCGAGGCGCTCGTCGCGTCCGACGTAGACCTCGCCCATGCCGCCCTGGCCGAGGGCGTCGAGAATGCGGATGTGACCGCCGATGAGGGTTCCGAGCATGAGCTGGGGAGCTACCGGGTTCTCTCTGGTCAGGGAGAGTCGCGGCGGTGCGAAATCCCTACCCGCGCGGCTCCGGCGCCCGTTGCGCCGCTCCTGCAGGCAATCACTCCGGCGTTTTCTACAATGCATGCGGTCAATGTCGTTCCCGGCCATCCGAAAGTCGTAAGAGACTGGTAGGAGTCTGGTGGAAGCTCATGGTTCGATTTCTCTTCGATCGGTTCTGCCTCGATTCCGACCAGAAGCTGCTCGTGCGCGGCGACGAGCCCGTGCGTCTCACGCCGCGCGCCTTCCGGCTGCTCGAATACCTGCTGCGCCAGCATCCGAAGGCGGTCAGCAAGCGCGAGCTGCTGGACCACGTCTGGGCGGGCTCGATCGTGGAAGAGGCGAATCTCAAGACGCTCGTGCTCGAGATCCGCAACGCGCTGGAAGAGCGCGGAGGGCGCGCCGACGCCATCCGCACGGCCTACGGCTACGGCTACGCGTTCAACGGCGTGTTGCGGAACGAAGACGCCTCCATCGACGTCGCTCTCGTCGCCTTGCGCTGGGCCGACGGCTCGGCGCGTCTGCCGGCAGGCGTGCATCTCATCGGACGCGCCGCCGGCTGCGCCGTGACCATCGACGCAACCTCGGTCTCGCGCGAGCACGCCCGTCTCGAGGTCTCGCGCGACGAGATGATCCTCACGGACCTCGGCAGCAAGAACGGTACGTTCGTCGGCACCGCGCGCATCACCGCCCCGGTGCGCCTCTTCGACGTCTGCCGCATCACCATCGGCGAAGTCGCGGTCGACGTCACACGCCTCGGCACCGATACGTCGACTGAAACCATCCGCCGCTGATTTTCGCGATTCACAAAACGCCATCGCTGCGTCTTCTCTGCGTTCCACAACACGCAGGAGACGACACCGATGAACCCCGACACGATTGCACCCCGCATCCCCGGTCTGCAGGAACTGTGGAGCGAGACCACCGGAGACGCGCGGATCTGCGTCGCCGTCCTCGACGGCCCGGTCGATCTCGCACATTCCTGCTTCGCGGGCGCGGCCATCGAAGAAGTCGAGACGCTGGTGCCGTGCGCGGCGGGAGACGATTCCGCCTCGCGGCACGGCACGCACGTGGCCAGCGTGATCTTCGGGCAGCACGGCAGCGCCATCGCCGGCATCGCCCCCGGCTGCCGCGGACTGATCGTGCCGATCTACGCGTCGCAGCCCGGCGCCTGCTCGCAGCTCGATCTGGCCCGCGCCATCAACCAGGCCGTCGCCCGCGGCGCGCACGTCATCAACATCAGCGGCGGAGAGCTCGCGGCCGGCGGAGAAGCCGAGCCGCTGCTGGCCGAGGCCATTCAGCGCTGCAGCGAGAGCGGCGTGCTGATCGTCGCCGCGGCAGGCAACGAAGGGTGTCCCTGCCTGCACGTGCCGGCGGCCGTCCCCTCGGTGCTCGCGGTCGGCGCGATGAGCGCCGCCGGCGCCGCGCTCGAGTTCAGCAACTGGGGCGAGGCCTATCGCGAGCAGGGGATCCTGGCCCTCGGCGAGGACATCCTCGGCGCCGCTTCCGGCGGCGACTCCGTCGCGCGCACCGGGACCAGCTTCGCCACGCCTGTCGTCGCCGGCATCGCCGCGCTGCTGCTGAGCGCGCAGGCCGCGCGCGGCGAGAGACCCGACGCACGCCGCGTCCGCGATGCGCTGCTGTCCACGGCGCAGTCGTGTGACTCCCTCACTGGAATCGATTGCCGGCGCCTCCTCGGCGGCCGGTTGGATGTCCGGGCCGCGCGCGCGAGCCTGGAGACACACGCAGCATCAACTCACGAAAGGGGTATGCACATGTCCGAGCACACAGAGCCCATCGAAGCGCAGCTCGCCGGCGTTCTGCCGAGCGAGATCCGTCCCTCCTGTCCGCTGCCTTCCGTCGTCGAAGCTCCACCCGCACTGGCCTACGTCCTCGGCCAGATCGGCTATGACTTCGGCAGCGAGGCACGGCGCGACCAGTTCCTGCAGCTCACCAGCCGCAACACCGGCGATCCCGGCGAGTTCCTCTCCGCCCTCGAGCGCGATCCCGTCTCCGCGGCCGCCGTCACCTGGACCCTCAGCATCGACGGCACCGCGGTCTATGCCATCGCGCCGGTCGGCCCGTTCGCATCGGTGGTCTACGACCGCCTGCGCGAGGCCCTGCGCGCGCAGCTCACCGAAGGGGCGGAGCGCGTCTCCGTGCCGGGCATCGTGCGCGGCACCGCGCGCCTCATGAACGGCCAGACCGTGCCGTACCTCTTCCCCGATCCGCGCGGCATCTACAGCTGGACCACGTCCTCGCTGGTGCAGGCCGTCATCGGCGACGAGCCGCAGGACGATGCGCAGCGCGACGAGTTCCGCAGCAAGGCCGAAGGAATCCAGAACTTCCTCGACCGCCTCTACTACGAGGTGCGCAACCTCGGCCTGACGCCGCAGGAGCGCGCCCTCAACTACGCCGCCACGAACGCCTTCCAGCTCGAGTTCGTCTATCGCAAGGCGTTCCTGTCGGGCCTGAAGCTCGACACGATCGACGTCACGCGCAGCCCGATCGGCCGCCCCGGCTCCGACTGCTGGGACGTGAAGCTGACTTTCTTCGATCCCGAGCGCCGTCTCGACCGCGCCCGTCATGTCTTCCGCTTCACCGTCGACGTCAGCGACGTCATCCCGGTGACGGTCGGCAGCGTCCGCGAGTGGGACGTCTACTGACCCGCCCCTGATCTCAGCTGCATTGCGGGAGTGCGTCGAACAGAAGACCGGGCGGTCTTCCCGCGGCCGCCCACTACCTAAGGAGAAACGTGTGATGAGAACTCCGATTCAGGCTCACCCGGTGGTTAGAAACTCCCCGACGGCAGGACGCGGCGTGGCGGCCCTCCTGGCGGCGCGCATCGCGCCGAGCGATCTCTGCGCCACGGCCACGGTCCAGAACGGCCAGGTGTGCCTCAACGTCCCCGTGCTCGGCCAGAAATGCATCTCCGGCGTGCCGTCGATCTTCAACGGCAAGTCGGCCAGCCTCTGCGCCCACATCTGTACGACCTTCGGCATTCCGAAGGGCGTCTGCGTGACCGCCACCGTCGGCTCGACTCAGATCGGGCAGCACTGCTTCGGCAGCTGCAGCGTCTGAGGCCGGCCTGTACCCCGGCAGCCCGGCGGCCGAACGCCGGGCTGCCTTCCCTTCGCGAAGGAGCGACAGATGACTACCCAGATGGGAAACCCAGAAGCACTGCTCGCGGCGCTGACCGCGCTGACGGACAACACCACACAACTGAAGCAGCAGGTCGACGGCTTCGACGCGGGACTGGTCACCGCGCGCAACGATCTGGAGATTCCGGCCGACATCGCCGGCAAGCTGCAGTCGCTGAACAACACTCTGACCACGACCTCGCAACTGCTGGAGACGATTTCCATCGTGCCGGAGATCGGCACGGAGGCGGGCGTGCTGCAGGACGCCATCGCCACGCTCCAGCAGCCGGTCAGCGCGGCGGCGTCGGCGGCGAACGAGCTCGCCGGCACGATCCGGCCGCTGCGCGATGCGGTGGCGCAGCTCGAAGTCCGCGTGCAGCAGCTCGATCGCGGCATCGGCGACTCGATCGGCTTCGAGCAGAAGCTCAGCCAGGTCGTCACCCAGGCGCAGTCGTGCATCGGCGGCCTCCCCGCCGGCGCGCCGAAGGATGCGCTGCAGCAGCAGTTCGACACCGCGTGCGGCATCGCCCAGCCGCTCGTGACGCGGGCCGCGTCGGCCGTCGGTACGGTGAACGCGGACCTGAATACGCTCGAGAACGACCTCGATCAGGCGCAGAGCAAGCTCCAGTCGCTGGCCTCGATCTCGAGCGCGATCGATTCCGTGACCGGCACGCTCAGCGGCATCCTCGGCCCAATGCAGGCGGTGGCCAACGCGCTGTCGGAAAGCGTCACGGTTCCGTACGGCCCGCCGTACCCGACCTCGATCTGCTACGCGGGAGGCTTCTTTCCTTACCCCTGTGACTGGAAGACGCCGACGTTCTCGTTTTCCATCCGCGACATCCTGAGTGGCCTCAGCGGCGTGCTCGCTCCGGTGCTCGACCTGCTGAAGAGCGCCATGAACGCCATCCTCAACCCGCTGCTCTCGGCGCTGCATCTCAACATCACCCTGCCGCAGATCCCCGGCCTCGGCGACCTCGCCAACGACCTGCAGAGTCTCGTCGGATCGCTCGGCGACCTGCAGGGGAAGATCGGCCAGTTCGCGACCGATCTCAACACGTTCGAAACGCAGGTGCAGGACGCCGGCGCGTCGGTCTCCGTGGTGCAGCCGGTGCTGACGGGCTGTCAGTCCGGCCGCCGCGGCTGACGTGCAGTCTGTCGAGCAGTGCGTGCCACTGCTCGACAGACAGGCTACGTGCCGCAGAACGTCGCCAGGACGCGCTCGCTCTCCTCCGGCGGCAGCGCGTACTCCGCGTGCTCCGGCTGCTCGTCGTAGGGGCGCGACAGAACCGCCAGCAGCTCCTCGAAGGGACCGAAGTCATCCTCGTCGATCGCGGCGCGGATGACCGCCTCCACCCGGTGGTTGCGCGGGATGTAGGCGGGGTTCACCATGCGCATCGCCGCCGCGCGCGTGTCGGCGGTGCCGGGCTCCTGCTCCAGCCGATGGCGCCAGCGCGGGAGCCATGCGCGCAGCGCGGCAGGATCGGCGAAGAGTGACTCCAGCTCAGCGTCGCCGGCGGCCGCGTCGCACAACCGGCGGAAGGTCAGCGTGAAGTCCGCCTTCTGCTCGTGCATCGCCTGCAGGAGCTCCAGCACCAGCGCGAGATCGTCCTCCCGTTCCGTGGAGAGCCCGAGCTTGCGCCGCAGTCCGGCGTGATAGCGGGCCTCGAACGCCGGGCCGTAGGCGGCCAGCGTCTCCTGCGCTTCCTCGATCGCGGCCTCTTCATTCTCCGAAAGGAGCGACAGCAGACATTCCGCGAGCCGCGTCAGGTTCCACCCGCCGATGGCCGGCTGGTTGCCGAACGCATACCGCCCCTGCCGGTCGATCGAGCTGAAGACCTGCCCGGCGTTGTACTCGTCCATGAACGCGCACGGTCCGTAATCGATCGTCTCGCCGGCGACGGACATGTTGTCCGTGTTCATCACCCCGTGAATGAAACCGACCAGCATCCAGTCGGCGATCAGCTTCGCCTGAGCCTCCACGACCGCCGCGAGCAGGGCATGGTAGGGGCGCTCCGCGGCGGCCGCTTCCGGGTAGTGGCGGGCCAGGACGTGATCCGCGAGCAGCCGTACGCCCTCCACGTCGCCGCGGCTGGCAAAGTACTGAAACGTCCCGACGCGGATGTGGCTGGACGCGACGCGCGTCAGCACCGCGCCCGGCACGACCTCTTCGCGGAACACCGGCTCGCCGGTGGTCACGGCGGCGAGCGCGCGGGTGGTGCGGATGCCGAGCGCGGCCATCGCCTCGCTCACCACATACTCGCGCAGCACCGGTCCGACCGCCGCTCGTCCGTCGCCGCCGCGCGACCAGGGAGTGCGGCCGGCACCTTTGAGCTGGATATCGCGGCGCACTCCGCCGCGATCGATCACTTCGCCGAGGAGGATGGCCCGCCCGTCGCCGAGCTGCGGCACGAACGTGCCGAACTGGTGTCCCGCGTAGGCCATCGCGATCGACGCCGCTCCCGCGGGCAGGCGACTGCCGGCCAGCACGGCCACCCCCTCCTCGCCGGCGAGCGCATCGGGGTCGAGCCCGAGGTCGGCCGCAAGAGCACGGTTCAGACGGATGAGGCGCGGCGCGGCCACCGGCGTCGGCGCCGTGCGCGTGAAGAAGCGCTCCGGCAGGCGGGCGTAGCTGTTGTCGAAGGGAAAGTGCACCATCGAGACTCGTAAATCCAAGTCCTGAGCCATCGTTCGCGTCATGGGAAAGGGAGGATGAATCCCAGCCTTTCCAGCAGTGCGTTCCACTCCTCCACGGAAACACTCCCGCCCGTGGCCTGATCGTGCCCGCGCGCGTCGACGCCGTTCGCGCGCAGGAAGTCGAGCAGGTTCACGCCGCTCTGGGAGCGTGCGGAGAAGTTGACGCGGCCGAGGAGGTAGGCGTCGTTGGCGACGATCACGATGTACTTCGGCAACCGCGTGCGCCAGATCTGCGCGATCACCGGATGCACCTGGCAGCGCGAGCTGACGCGCACGAGCGCCACGTTCCCCGCGAATTTCGGCGCCGCTTTCTTCGCTTCGGCCATGGCCAGCTGCACTTCCGCGCGCGCCGCGCGCAGTGCTTCGACCTCGGGCGAGGAGGAGCGCACGAAGTCGCGCGGTGAAGCGTGGGAGAGCAGTGCACGCGCCGCCGTCTCCGGATCGCACTCCGACGCGCGGCGGGCGGCGTTGACCAGTGCCGTCGCTTCCTTGAGGTCCGACATCGCGTAGCGCTTCTTCACCGCGGCCAGCAGCGGAAACGGCGCGCGCTCGCCGACGTCGCTCAGCGCACCGATGGCCGCGATCCAGTCGAGGTCTTCGACGTCCGCGCAGAGATCGAACACCATCAGCGAGGTGTTCGGGATCGGATCCCAACTGTACGCGGTGATCAGCAGCGCGCCGGGCGGCACGCCGTCCGGCCGGTGATGATCGATGATGCAGCAGCGCGCGTTCTCGACGAGCGGTTCCTCGCGCGACCCCAGGTCCAGCAGAAACACCGCCTCGGGCCGCGCCTCGGCGATGAGCGCGCGGTTCGTCTCCGACCACGCATCGCGCTCCCGTCCCGGTGTGCGCCGCAGCACGTTCGTGAAGCCGAGCCGCTCCAGCGCGCGCTGCAGCACCACCCCCGCCGTCACGCCGTCGGCGTCGAAGTCATGAAACACGAGCAGCCGCGCCTCGCGCGGGAGCGCGTCGACAAAGGATGCGAACGCCGCACGCGCCTCGGAAAGATTGCCCGTCACGCCCCGAGCATAGCGGACCGCCGGCGTCCCGGCGGCTGTCTGTGCGGGCGTCTCGCCCGCACAATGGCGGCGGGACGCCGCCACAGACAGCCGGCGAGGACGCCGGCGGTCCACTGGAGCTACAACAGCTCCGCCAGCTCCTCGTCCGTCACGTAGGGCGACTGCAGGCGCACGGGAGCGCCGAGGTCCTTGAACAACAGGTCGCCGCGGCCGAGGAGGGTCGACGCGCCGGGCTCGCCGCCGAGGACGATGCGCGACTCGGCCGGCTTGACCACGCGCAGGCAGACGCGCGCCATGAGGTTCGTATCGATCACACCCGTGACGACGTTCCGGTCCGGCCGTTGCGTGGCGAAGACGAGGTGCACGCCCGCGGCGCGTCCCTTCGCCGAGAGCCGGCCGACCAGGCGCTCGATCTCCTTCCGCTGCTTCGGGTCGGCCAGGATCAGGTCCGCGTACTCGTCGCAGAAGCAGACGATGCGCGGCAGCGGCTGAGCTCCGTAATCAGAGGCCACCAGGTTGTACGCGCCGAGGTCTGGCAGCCCCGCCTCGCTGATCGCGCGGTAGCGGCGCTCCATCTCCTCGATCAGCTCCGCGAACAGCGGCGCAATCTCCGTGTCGTCCGGATAGACCACCGGCGCGTAGAGCGAGCGCGAATTCTCGAACGCATGGAACGCGGTGCGCTTCGGATCGATCAGCAGGAGCCGCAGTGTGGCGGGCGTGTTCTGCGCCAGCAGGCTCGCGATCGCCGCGCGCAGCCACTCGCTCTTCCCGCTGCCGGCCGTGCCGGCGACGAGCATGTGCGAGTCCTGCGGCTTGGCGAAGTCGGCCCAGTGCAGCGAGCCGTCGATGGCCACGCCCACCGGGAACCGCGACGCCCCTCCCTTCGAAGGCTGCGCGAGCTGGCCGCGCAGGTCGCGCCACCAGACCGTCTGGCGGTCCTCCCGCTCCACGTCCACCACGATGCGGCCGCGCTCGATCGAGATCTGCGGCGGCTCGTGCGTCTTCAGCCGCGTCCAGAGCATCGTCGCGAGCTGCGGGATGCGGTCCGGACGCACGCCCGGCTCCGTGTCGATGAAGTAGCGGACGAACGCGGGGCCGGTGAGTGGCTGGCCGTCGAGCTTCACGCGCACGCCCCCCTCGTGCAGGGCGTCGATGATGCGTTGGCCCGTTTCGGTTGGCGGTTGACGGTTGGCGGTTGGCGGGTTGGTGTCGCCGACCACTCCGGCGAGGCGGCCGATGAGGGCCTTCAGCTTGGTTTGTGCTTCTTTCAGTTGATCGGAGGCGAAGCGTTGTTCGTGGGGCTCGGGCTTGAACGAGAGCAGGGCCACGTCGTCGGTGTCGAGGAGGAGGCGGTACATGGCGGCCTGGCAGACGTCGGCCTCGGGGGCGGTGCGTCCCGACTTCAGCTCGAGGGCGCAGAGCGCGCCGGTTTGCGGCTGGCGGAGGAGCGCGTCGATGCGGCCGGTCACCGTCACGGGGGCGCTCCAGGCGTCGTCGGTCAGCTTCACGCTCACTTCGCGCTCGGTGTCGGCGAACACCACCTCGCGCGCCTCGGAGACGCTGCGGCCGGCGTTGCGCTGCTCCCACACCAGGTCGGCCAGCCAGCCGGTGAGGTTCCGCACCGCCTCCCAGTACGCGGCCACGGCCGCGGCTTCGCCCTGCAGCTCGGACTGATGCTCCTCGAGCCGCGGCGCGACGTGCCACGCGTACGCGTGCGAGGCGAGCTCGCGGCGCCACGACTCGCGCGTCGCGTCGGCGCGCTCGAGCGGGCGGACCAGGTTCACGCGCTCGTCGCTCCCGGTCAGCCCCGCGTAGGCCTGATGGAAGAGCGTGCCGAGGAGCGGCAGCGCGCGCAGGCCGTCGCCGCCGGAGCGCGGACCGCCGGCAGCCCAGTAGACGTTGTTGCGGACTTCGGTGACGTTGACGATTCGGGTCATGGTCAGGCTCTCTCGATGGCGCTGCTGCGGAGGAAGAGCAGGTCCTGCTCGCCGCGGATGACGCCGAACAGCGCGCTCTCGCGCGCGGCGACGTCGCGGAGATCGTCGAGGGAGAGTCTCGCGTCGCGGGCGATGGCGTCGAGCGGGACGATCCAGCGCCCGACCAGCAGCTCCTGCACGCGCGAGGCAAGCTCCTGCTGCGAGGCCGTATCGGCGGCATCGCCGGTCACCGCGCGCACCGCCTCTTCGACCGCGGACGGTGTGTGCTGCGCCAGCCACGCCTTCAGCTCGTCCGGCTGGATGGGCCGCCCGTCCAGCGTGAGGTCGCCCGCCGCCGCGTCGGCGAGGAGGCGCCGCAGCGCGGCCAGCGCGGCATACGCCTCGGCCGACAGGCGGACGACGCGCGCACCCGAGTCGGTGAGCTCGCGCAGGCGCTGCTGCGTGGCTTTCGCCGTGGCCTTGATCGGCAGCCGCTGATCGCGCACCACCACCAGCTCGTCGAACTTCTTCTGCGCGTTGAGCTGCGCGAGGCGCTTCAGCCGCGAGGCCAGGCTGGTCAGGTTCTCGCCGTTGCACACCGCCACGGCGATCGTCTTCCCCTCCCGCTTCAGCAGCACGTCGACGTCCTTGACCTTCGTGGCCCGCTCGCCCGCCGCGGCGCGCACGAGCCCATCGATGATGACGCCGTCGTCGATGAGCGCCGTCGGCCGCTCCCGCTCTTCGTCGAGCGTCGACTCCCAGATGCTGTCCAGTGTTTGCTCCCCTGCGGGTTGCGCTGCGTGGGTGGGGGATTCCTGCCACCCATCGAACAACTCCCTGCACCCCATCAGCAGCCTGCGCGCGCTCACGCTCGGGATCGACAGCAGCTCGACCTGCGACTTCGTCAGCGGCCACACCGGCTCCGCGTTGCCCACCTTCTCGAAGACGCGCACCTGCTCGATGTCGGTGTCGCCGCGCAGGCGCTGCTGCACGAGCGTCATCGCCTCGGCCGGCGTGACGAGCCGGAGCGCCGACTTCCGTTCGGCGATGCGCTCGAAGAACGCGCGGCCGACGATCCGCTCCAGCGTGTCGATGAACGAGAGCTGCGCGCAGGTCACCACGGCCACGTTCTCGTGCAGCGCCAGGAGCTGCGTCACCGCGTTCGCGAACGCCAGGAGGCCGGTGCGGTCGTCGGGATCGATCTGCAGGCCCTCGATCTGGTCGAAGGCGAAGACGACCGTCGAGAGATCGCCGCCGAGGCGGATCAGCGTGGAGAGCGCGGTCAGCGCGGTTGACTCCTCGTCGAGGCTGAAGGCGACGCCGAGCGTCTCCAGCGTCTCCTCGGGTAGCGAGCGGCCGAGGAGCCAGTCGCGCGCGGCGGCGCGATGGCGCCCCGCCAGGAACTGCGCCACCACCCGCACCACCGAGCCGTCGAGGCCCAGCGGGAGGATGAAGATGTCCAGGTGGCGGAGGAGATACTGCGCCAGCGCGTCGCCGGCCGGGTATTCGTCCATGACGCGGCGCCACCACGCGGCGATCTCGCGGATGGGCGCGTGGACGTCGCTCATGAACAGCCGCGCCACGGCGATGGCCAGTTGCGTGATGCCGTGCGTCTCCGGCGCGCCGCGCGTGAGGTCGCCCGCGGTGGCCTGCAGGATGTCGCGATGGACGCGGTCCGGCGCCGTGATCGGCAGGACGTAGACGAACCACGCGTGCTCGTCCTGCTGGATCCAGTGGCGCACGCGGTTGAGCAGGTGCGTCTTTCCCGAGCCGGGCTCGCCGAAGAGGAGCAGGCCGTGCGACTGCCGCGACGCGCGCACGTCGGCGATGGTGCGCAGCACGTGCTGGAACGCATCGCCGTTGATGGCCGGGACGTCCGTGGCGATCGAGCGTGCGTCCCACGCCGTGTCGACGCGGTTCTGCAGGAAGGGGTTGCGGAGCGTGCGGCGCAACGTCTGAAGGGCTTCGTGCATGGGGTCTCCGATCAGCGGAGGCCGATGGCGCTGAAATAGCCGCCGCGGCCGTCTTCGATCATGGCGTCGCGTTCCGCGGCACCGAGCAGGGAAGGCGTGGGATGCGACTGCAACTGGACCGCGCCGCGGGCCAGGAGCCCGAGGACGGCGCGGTCGAAGGACGGCTTGTCTCGAAAGGAGGAGGCGAGGGCGGTACGCAGGTGGGGGAGGTAGACCAGCGCCCCGTCGGACTCGAGCTCCCGGATCGCGGCCACGATCGGGTCTGCGTCGCCGAGCAGCTCGCGCAGCGCGCGCCTGGCCTCCGTCTCGGCGATGCCGAGCTTCGCCGCCGCGGCCAGGAGCCGCGCCAGCTCGGGACGGAGGAGGTCGGCCGCGCCGGGCGGATGCGCACCATAACGGACGACGCGCTGCTGCTTCGGATACGCGTGCAGCTCGCCCCCTTCGACGAGCTCGCGGATGGCGTCACGGACGCGCCCCGCGGGAGCGCGCAGCTTCTTCGCGAGCTGCGGCGCGGTCAGCGCTTCTTCCGCGGCCAGGCCGACGATGCGCTCGTGCAGCGTGCGGTCGGGCCGCGCGCTGTAGCGCCGTCCGATGCGGAACAGCCGCTTCGCATCCGCGAGCGCCGCCACGACCCCGCTCACCGCCTTTGCCGCCGGCCGCAAGGCCCGCGGCATCGAGCGGTGGATCTCCGTCACCGTCACCGGCCGCCCCTCCGACGTCACCACGTCGAGGACGAGCGTCTCCAACTCCGCCGGTGAGATCTCGGGTCTGGGGATGGCCATGGGAACGAAGTGCGGAAGTGTAGTGCATTCGGAGCGATGGGAACCAAACGTAGGGCGGGCTTCAGCCCGCCTCCCCCCGGGGGAGGCGGGCTGAAGCCCGCCCTACGCTGCACGGGCCCGTACCTTGCCACGCACGGGCACCATGAGCACCATCGCCCTCTGCGGCTTTCCCCTCGACGGCCACATCGCCAAACTCTCCGCCGCGCTCGAGCAGCGCGGCGCCACGCCGCTCGTCCTCGTCCCCATGCCGTGGGGGCGCTACGCCTGGCGCGACGGCCGTTACTACTACGCCCACCAGACCCTCGATCACGTCGCGTCCTTCTTCGTGCGGCAGACCTACGTCCCCCTCTTCGACCTCATCCACCGGCGTGCCGAGGCCGTCGATCCGGTGGGGTGGATGATCGAGACCGCGCGCATGCAGAACAACGCCGCCTTCCTGCACTCCTTCTTCGACTTCTCGAGCGGCGCGGCTGCTTCCTGGCCAATCCCTTCTCCGCCGGCGAGCGGATGAAGCACAAGCAGGCCGAGACCGCCGTGGCCTGCGGCTGGCGCGTGCCGAAGACCTTCATCACCAACTCGCCGGCCGACGCGCTCGCGGGCTGAAGCCCGCCCTGCGTCCGGGGATGACCGGCACCGTGGCCGTGATCAGCGACCGCAGCCCGCTCTACCGCGTCGTCGGCGAGCGTCTTGGATTCCTTCGATGATCGATGAGCTTCGCGCGAGCATCCGCGCCAAATACAAACCCGACTTCGACTTCACCACCGTCTCCGACGTGCCGTTCGTCGCGGCGAAACCGGTCTCGCGCGTCGCCTTGATCTGTGCGCGAGGAGCGCCAGCTCGCCCCGGTGCACTACAGCTTCAGCGGCGCCATCCCCGACCCGCGCCGCCTCCTCGACGAGACCGCGCCCGCCCTCGCCGCCGAGCTGGACGCCGACGCCGTCCTCATCGCCCCCAGTTGACCGCTCTGCATGCAGTCCGTGGGACTGCTGCAATCGGTCATCGAGCGCTCCGGCATCCCCACCGTGGCCCTGACCTTCAACGCCGACTTCACGCGCCTGATCGGCGCCCCGCGCGCCCTCGCCGTCCGCTTCCCCTACGGCGCCCCCTTCGGCGACCCCCGCAACCGCTGGCTGCAGACCCGCGTCCTGCGCGAAGCCCTGTCGCTCCTCGAGACCGCCACGGAGCCCAACACCATCATCCCCAGCACCTACCGCTGGCGCCAGACCCGCGACAAAGCCGCCTGGTAGTGGACCGCCGGCGTCCCGCCGGCTGTCTGTGACGGCGTCCCGCCGTCACTCCCGGGCGGGCGGGACGCCCGCCCAGACAGCCGGCGGGACGCCGGCGGTCCACTCCACAACTCAATACTGCGCCACCTTATCCACCACATTCAGCAGCGGCTCCCCCGCCCGGAACCTCCGCAGGTTCTCGAGAAAGAACTGCATCGCCCGCGCGTGCGAGTCGCTGGTGTGATCGGCCGTGTGGGGGGAGAGCAGCACGTTGTCCAGCCGCCAGAGCGGATGCTCCGGCGGAAGCGGCTCGTGCTCAAACACATCCAGCGCCGCGCCGCGAATGCTCCGGCTCTCCAGCGCCCCCACCAGCGCCGCTTCGTCCACCGTCTTGCCGCGGCCGACATTGATCAGCACCGCCGACGGTTTCATTCGCGCGATCCGCTCGCGGGAGAAGAGCCGGTACGTGTCCGGCGTCAGCGGCGTGCTCAGGACCACGTAGTCCGAGCGCGGGATCACATCGTCGATCGTCGGCTCGATGCGCTCCTGCCGCCGCCCGACCCCGGTGACGTGCATGCCGAGAGCGGCCGCGCGCGCCCCCACCGCCCGCCCGATGCCGCCGTACCCGATGATCCCCACGCTCTGTCCCGCCAGCCGCTCGACGGTGAACGGCTCCCACCGCCGCCCCTCCTGACTGCGCACCAGCCGGCGCAGGTCTTTCGCGAACCAGAGCATCGCCGCAATGGCGAACTCTCCCAGCGCATCGGCATACAGCCCGCGTCCGTTCGTCACCACGATCTCGCTGCGCCGCAGCAGGTCGAAGGGGAGAAACTCCACGCCCGCCGCGAGCGTGTGGACCCAGCGCACGTTCCCGAGCTCGCGCCACAGCTCCGTCAGCACCGGCCCCGCGCGGGGGGCGATCAGCACCGCATCGGCGCGCGCCGCATCGCGGCGCAGCGTCTCCGCGTCGCTCCCCACGAACAGCTCCACATCGCCCGCCTCCCGTCCCAACACCTCCAGCGGCGCAAACCCATCCGGCGCAATCACCAAAAGACGCATCGGACGCAGGATAGCAAGTGGACAGCCGGCGTCCCGCCGGCTGTCTGTGCGGGCGTCTCGCCCGCACCGTGGCGGCGGGACGCCGCCACAGACAGCCGGCGGGACGCCGGCGGTCCACTTAGCCGACCGTCACGCGCACCACGCCGTCGCTCACCGGCTCCGTCGTCATCGCCCGGTCGCAGAACCTGCGGATCGTCTCCATATTCGTCAGCGAGTGGCTGCTCAGCGGAACCGTCGTGAACGACCCTCCTTCGCCGACCGCCAGCGGCAGCAGCAACTGATCGGCGAGGTGCTCCCCGACGGCGGCATTGCTGTCGATGTAGCGCCGCGCCTCCTGCGCCGCCGCGCGCGCCACGTGCTCCGCCGGCACGCCGCGCTCGCCGAACGCCGTGAACACATCCGTCACCTGCTCCGAGCCGACGATGATCGAGATCGCGTTCCCCGGGCCGGTCGAGCCGGTCAGCGTGTGCGCCTGCAGGCAGTCCTCCGGCCACCCCAGCTCCTCGGCCGCCGTCTTCACCTCCCGCTCCGCGATCGTCCAGGGAAGGTTCGCCACCACCGCCCGCGCGCAGCGGGTCGTGATCGCGCCGCGCTCCTCCAGCTCCAGCCGGCCGAGGCGGCGGGCCGGCGTGATCCGCACGCGGATCTTCCCGCCGCCCGCGGGATAGAACCCGGGACGCAGCAGCTCCAGCTCCACCTCCACCCCCATGCGCCGCAGCAGCGGGAGAAACGCGCGCTCCATGAAGTCGTGCGGCGGCGCGGAAGGATTGTGCGTCCCTCCTTCGATCTCGATGGTCGACGGCGCCTCCGCCAGCGCCAGCGGCAGCAGGATCGTCTGCAGCACCAGCATCGTCGAGCCGGCCGTGCCGATGGCGAACGCATAATCGCCGCCGCGCACCGCGCCCGGCACGAACGTCAGCGCCGCCGACCCGACGTGCGCCCCCTCCACCGCCCCGCCCCCCACCTGCGCCGCCGCATTCACGGCCGTCAGGTGCTGGCGCAGCAGTCCCGGCGTCTTCCGCTTCGCGCGGATGTTCTCCATCCGGAAAGGCGTGCGCGTCAGGAGCGAGAGGGCGAGCGAGGTCCGCAGGACCTGCCCGCCCCCTTCGCCGAGGGAGCCATCGATCGTCAACATTGGTTTCATGAATTGAAAATTGAAAATTGAAAGGTCCCGCCCTCGCGAGAGCCCTTTTTCAATTTTCAATTGTTCATTTTCAATTTCCGCTACCCCTTCACCACCACCACCTGCTTCAGCGTATGCACCACGTCCACGAGGTCCGCCTGCGCCTCCATCACCGCCTCGATCGACTTGTACGCCGCCGGCGTCTCGTCGATCACGTCGCGGTCCTTCCGGCACTCGATCCCCTCGGTCGCGCGCACGTGATCCTCCACCGTGAAGCGGCGCTTCGCCTCGGTGCGCGACATCGAGCGTCCCGCCCCGTGGCTGCAGCTCTCGAAGCTCTCCGGGTTTCCCTTCCCGCGCACGATGAACGACTTCGCCCCCATGCTCCCCGGGATGATCCCCAGGTCGTCCTTCCCCGCGCGCACCGCCCCCTTCCGCGTCACGAAGACCCGCTCGCCGTAGTGCTCCTCCACCGCCACATAGTTGTGGTGGCAGTTCACCACCTCCGCGTCCGCGTCGAACGGCGGCAGCAGCTCCGACTCGCGGATGGCCTCGAGGATCGACGCCATCATCAGCTCCCGGTTGTTCATCGCATACGCCTGCGCCCAGTGCACCGCCTTCACATAGTCATTGAAGTGATCCGTCCCCTCCGGCAGGTACGCCAGGTCCTGGTCCGGGAGGTTGATCATGAACTTGCGCATGTCCTGCTTCGCCAGCTCGATGAAAAACTGCCCGATCCGGTTCCCCACGCCGCGCGAGCCGCTGTGCAGGACGATCCAGACATCGTTCGCCTCGTCGAGGCAGACCTCGATGAAGTGGTTGCCGGTGCCGAGCGTGCCGAGGTGATTCACGTCGTTGCCGCGTCCGAGCTTCGGATGCTTGGCCACGATCTCGGCGTACTTCGGCTCCAGCTTCGCCCACGTCTCCAGGTTCCGCGCCGGAGGGTTCTTCCACGCGCCGCGGTCGTTCCGCCCGCCGTTGTCGGTACGCCCGTGCGGGACGGCCTGCTCGATGACGCTCCGCAGCGGGCCGAGGTCGTCGGGCAGGTCGTTCGCCGTCAGCGACGTCCGGACGGCCATCATCCCGCAGCCGATGTCGACGCCGACCGCCGCCGGGATGATGGCCTGCTTGGTCGGGATCACGCTGCCGACCGTGGCCCCCTTGCCGAGGTGCACGTCGGGCATGACCGCGATCCAGCGGTAGATGAACGGGAGCGTGGCGATGTTCAGCAGCTGCTTCTTCGCAGCCTCCTCCACGGGCACGCCGCGCGTCCACGCCTTGATGGCCACGCCCCGCTCTGGCTTGAACACTTCATAGTTGCTGGTCGTCATGATGGGTCCTCAGTGAGGCCGACAAGAAGTTTGCCGAGACATCGATCGCCAAAGGATGTAGTCACGACAGCATTCGGCCTCTTCAACTCATTTCAATTCGTTCTTCAGGCGACCGCGGGCTCCGCGATCGCGATGTCCTCGATGACCTTCGTCCAGTGGCCGGCGTCGAGCCGTCCGGCGGCAAAGTCCGCCACCAGCGTGAACACCGCGTCGCTGAATCCTCCCACGTTCAACACATCCTTCTCTTCCCGGGTCTGCGCCGTCCCGTACGGCTGGACGTCGATGCAGACCAGCCGCGCCTTGCGGTTGCGCTGCCGGAACCGCTCCCACTGCTTCATCATCTCCGTTCCGCGGCCGCTCCGCGAGTCGGCCCACGACTCGTTGTCCGAGACGAAGATCACCAGGTCGCCGTGCGCCATCTGCTGGTTCAGCAGCGCCAGCGGCGCGCTGCACGCCGTCCCGCCGCCGCCGATCTCCGCCAGCTTCTCCGCGTTGGTCATCACGCTGTCGCGCGGATTCAGCCGCAGGTCCACCACCCGCTCCTCGAACGGCAGCACCCTCGCCCCCGGATTCTTCCGCACGATCGCCGCCGTCACCAGCGCCGCCACGTCGATGCAGCGGACCGCCGACGACGCCGAGCCGCGCCGGCCGGTCACGACCGACCCCATCGATCCCGACACGTCGGGGCAGACGTAGACCTGCCCGTCGATGGCCGGCACGTTCTCGATGGCAATCTCCATCGCATCCTGCAGCGCCTCCCGCACCACCAGCGGCACATCCTCGCTCGCGGCCCGGTAAGCCATCAGGAGCTGGTACGGGAAAGCCCGCGCCTTGCGGATGGTCTCCGGGTCGGCCAGCCGCGCCGCAATCATGTTCGTCACCTCCTCGTCCGCGAACACACAGTGCCGGTCGAACGTATTCAGGTTCATCCTCGTCATCTGCCACGGCGCATTCCGCGCGATCTCCACCCACACCTCGGCCGACAGGTCGAGCGACGTCAGCATCTGGAACGGCACGTCCGGCACCTTCGCCGACGCCCCCTTCCGGAACGCCTCGAACTCGCGCACGAGGGGAGGCAGCGCCTCCGGGTCGTGCGGACGTCCGATCAGGTAGCCATACAGCGCCTCCCGCTCCTTCGACTGCGGCTTCGGGTGGACCATCCGGATCACGTCGACCAGCGACGGCTTTTGCCCGACCGAGTCGCGGAACAGCGCATCCGTGCGCCGCGACTCCAGCCAGCGCAGGATCATCCGCTTCGGCGCCGTGCCGAGCGACTTCCGTCCCGTCACCCCCGAGCGGACGATCTGCACGAAGTTGCGCAGCATCTTCCCGTTGTCGAGGACGCGCCGGAAGATCGTCTCCAGCAGAGGCGTGTTCCGCACGGCCAGGACCGCGCAGAGCAGCGCCGGCATGTCCTTCATGTACCCGCGCTCGCGGCAGTAGACCGCCGTGCGGGCGATGAAGAGGTCGTCCACCTGCGCGCAGAGCTCCAGCACCTTCCGGAGCTGCTCCTCCGCCGACGCGTAGAACGTCCCATTCAGGCATCCGGTCGCCGCATACTGCGCCAGCGCATGCTTCGCCGTCAGCGCGTACGCCCGTCCCCCCGCCTCGTTGACCGCCATCGTGGTCTGGAACAGCTTCTTGTTCGCCATGCCCGTACTAAAGGCGAGCGGAGTGCCACGAGCGCTCACAGCGGTGTAAGTTGCTGATGGGGAAGGCGAAATTGTGTGGAGGGGTGGGTGGGAGGGGTAGCTCGTGATGAGAAATCTTTATCTCACTGGATATGGGGTTATCATTCTGGAGTGCGGCGGTCGCAGCCGCCGCTTCCAAACGCAACGCAACGCAACGTAGGGCGGGCTTCAGCCCGCCTCCCCCGTGGAGGGGCGGGCTGAAGCCCGCCCTACGTTGCGCCGCAATTGAAAGCGGCGGCTGGCGCCGCCGCACTCCATATGAAAACCGTCGCCATTGGCCTTCTCGGCACCTCGCTCGATCTCGGCAAGCCCGCCACCCGGTGGGAGCGCTGGCGTCCCTCGGTCTCCCTCTGCCAGCAGGAAGACCTGCTCATCGACCGCTTCGAGCTCCTCCACCCGCCCGACCAGGCCCACAACGCCGCACAGCTCGCGCACGACATCGCCTCCGTCTCCCCCGAGACCCAGGTCGTCCTCCGCCCGCTCTCCCTCGACAACCCGTGGGACTTCGAGCAGGTCTACGGCGCGCTGCACGAGCTCGCGCGCACCTATCCGTTCGACCCCGAGTCCGAGGACTACCTGGTCCACATCACCACCGGCACGCACGTCGCGCAGATCTGCATGTTCCTCCTCACCGAGTCGCGGCACTTTCCCGGCCGGCTCGTGCAGACCTCGCCCGGGCAGGGAGCGCGCTACGTGCAGGGGGCCGTGCAGATCGTCGACCTCGACCTCTCGCGCTACGACGCCATCGCCTCCCGTTTCCGCGAAGAGCAGAAAGAGGCGGCCTCGTTCCTCAAGTCCGGCATCGCCACGCGCAACGCCGCCTTCAACCGTCTCATCGACCGCATCGAGCAGGTGGCCATCCAC
The DNA here is from genome assembly GCA_035627015.1 of Thermoanaerobaculia bacterium. GTDB lineage: Bacteria > Acidobacteriota > Thermoanaerobaculia > Gp7-AA8 > Gp7-AA8 > QHVT01. The sequence continues at coordinate 25,872 of DASPMO010000196.1, forward strand.
TCGCGCGAGCCGCTCCTGCTCATGGGGCCCACCGGGGCGGGGAAGTCGCGGCTGGCGCGGCGCATCTTCGAGCTGAAGCGCTCGCGCCACCAGGTGCAGGGCGAATTCGTGGAAGTGAACTGCGCCACCATCCGGGGCGAGGCGGCCATGTCGGCGCTCTTCGGCCACGTGAAAGGCTCCTTCACCGGCGCGCTGCGCGACCGCCCCGGCCTGCTGCGCGCCGCCAATCGCGGCGTGCTCTTTCTCGACGAGATCGGCGAGCTCGGGCTCGACGAGCAGGCCATGCTGCTGCGGGCGCTCGAGGAGAAGGTCTTCCTCCCCCTCGGCGGCGACCGCGAGGTGAAGAGCGACTTCATGCTCATCGCCGGCACGAACCGGAACCTCGGCGAGATGGTGCGCGAGCGCCGCTTCCGCGACGACCTCCTGGCGCGCATCAACCTCTGGACCTTCGTCCTGCCCGGCCTGCACGAGCGCCTGGAGGACATCGAGCCGAACCTCGACTTCGAGCTCGAGCAGTTCGCCCGCCGCTCCGGCGCCAACGTCCGCTTCAGCCGCGAGGCGCGCGAGCGCTTCCTCCGCTTCGCCACCTCCGGCGAGGCGCTCTGGCCCGGCAACTTCCGCGACCTCAACGGCGCCGTCGTGCGCATGGCCACCCTCGCCCGCGGCGGACGCATCACCAACGAGATCGTCGACGAGGAGATCGCCCGCCTGCGCGGCGCCTGGCATCCGCGCACCGACTCCCCCCTCCTGCGCTGTCTCGACGAGGAAACGCTCGCGTCGCTCGATCCCTTCGACCGCGTGCAGCTCGAGCACGTCGTCGAAGTCGCCCGCCGCGCGCGCTCCCTCTCCGAGGCCGGCCGCATGCTCTTCAGCGCCTCGCGGCAGCAGAAGACCAGCGCCAACGATGCGGACCGGCTGCGCAAATACCTGTCGCGCTTCGGCCTCGACTGGAAAGTATTGCGCGAGGAGTGACGGGCTGAAGCCCGTCCTACGTTGAGCGCGCTTGACGTAGGACGGGCTTCAGCCCGTCCATCCCCTACAGCCGTTCCCCGAGGAACGCCTCGAAGCGTTGGCGGTAGCGGGCGCCGAGGGGGACCGTCACGTCGTTCTTCAGCACGATGGCGCAGGCGTTTCCGTGGAACACCACCTTGCGCAGCCGTGCGGCGTTCACGATCGCGCTGCGGTGGACGCGGATGAACGCCGTCGGGTCGAGCTGCTTTTCCAGGTACTGCAGGGACTCGCGGATCAGGTACGACCGTTCCGCCACGTGCAGGCGCGCGTAGTTCTCCTCGGCGCTGACCCAGTAGAGCTCCGCGGCCTGCACGAACAGCACCTCGCTGCGCGTGCGCACCGCCAGGCGCTCGGCGAAGCGGCCCGCGAACACGGCCGCCGGAGGGCGCGCCATCGCGCCGCCGGCGAACAGCCGCGCGCGCTGCAGCGCCGCATCGAAACGCTCCTGCGAGAACGGCTTCACCAGATAGTCCACCGCGTGCACGTCGAACGCCTGCCGCGCGAACGTCTCGTGCGCCGTCACGAACACGATCGCCGGCGGCACCGCGACGCCGAGGTGCGCCAGCGTCTCGAAGCCGCTCAGGTCGGGCATCTGGATGTCCAGGAACACCACGTCCGGCTTCAGCGCCTCCAGCGTCTCCAGCACCTCGCGTCCGTCGCAGCACTCGCCCGAGACCTCCACGTCCGGGTGCGCGGCCAGCATCAGGCGGATGCGGTGGCGGGCCAGCGGCTCGTCATCCACGATCAGGGCCCGCATGGTGGCAGTGGCGAGAATCGTCATCGGGGCTCCGTCCTTTCGGGCTCGGGAAACGGCATGTCGAGCGTGGCCGTGAACGTCCGTGCGGCCGGCCGCACGTCGAGCAGGAAATTCGAGCCGAAGATCCGCTCCATCTGCGCGCGCAGCGCCGCCAGGCTGGTGCCCTGCACGGCGCCATCGGTGCGGCCCGCGGCGGCGACCGCGTCGCTGTCGACGCGCACGTGCAGGCGCGCGCGCTGCTTCGAGGCCGTCAGCCGGATGCGGCCCCCTCCGCCGTGCGCCGCGTGCACGACCGCCCCTTCCACCAGCGGCTGCACCACCGCGAACGGCAATCGCGCCGGCAGCAGTTGCTCCTCCACGTCCAGCTGCAGCGTGGTCGGCTGCCCGCTGGCCGCCGCGTGCAGCGACACGTAGCGGTCGAGCTGCTCGAGCGACTCGCCGACCGTCAGGTCGCGCGCCGACGAGGCCAGGCTGCGGCGCAGCAGGTCGCTGAGGTTGACGATCAGCCGGTCCGCGGCCGCGGGGCTCGCATGCACCACGCTCCGGATCCCCTCCAGCGTCTGGAAGAGAAAGCCGGGCTGCAACTGCGCCCGCAGCTCGTCCATCTCCATCCAGGCCAGTTGCGTATCCGCGGCCCGGGCCTGCGCCTGCCGCCGCACCGACTCGCGGTGCACGCGCACGAGGTTCGTCGCCCCCATCAGGAGCACGACCACGTACATCTCCACGGCCGCGTTCAGGGCCACGTGCACGCCGACGGCGCGCCACGAGACCGGCCTGTGCACGAAATCGCGCTCGAGCAGGCCGCCCACCAGGGCCCGCAGCAGGCCGAGGAGCACGACCGCGACGGTCAGGAAGGCCAGGTTGCGCCATTGCCCCCGGCCGAGGGGGAACCGTTGCGCCAGGCCGATGGCGATGGGGAGGAACAGCAGCCAGAGCGAGACAGACATCAGCTCGCGCACCACCACGGGACGCAGCGGCACCGAGGCGCCGGAGAGCGTCACGATGACCTGGAACAGCAGCACGTCGAACAGCACCCACGCGGCGCCGAGCGCCACCACCCCGAGCGGCAGGATCGCCAGGCGTCTCATGCCGCCTCCAGGGGCACGCGGATCTCCGTGATGAACTCCCCACCCTCCGAACGGAAGCGCAGGACATCGGAGCGGTCGTACAGCGCCTCCAGCCGCGCGCGCGTGTTCGGGATGCCGATCCCCGCGCGGCCGGCCATCGCCTCGGGATCGCAGCCGGGACCGTCGTCGTGCACCGCGATGCACAGCAGCCGCTCCTGTACGGCGAACACCTTCACCCGGATCGAGCCGCCGCCGGCCTGCCGCAGTCCGTGCAGCACCGCGTTCTCGACGATCGGCTGCAGGATCAGCGAGGGGACGGCCACGTCGAGCAGGCGCGGGTCGGATACCTCGACCGAGGAGCGGAGCCGCTCGCCGAAGCGCACCTTGTGCAGGTCGAGGTAGCGCTCGGCGAAGTCGAGCTCCTCGCGCAGCGGCACCATGGAGCGGTGCGCCGCCTCGGTCGAGTGGCGCAGCAGCTCGATCAGCTTCCCGATCGCCGCGTCGGCGGCGTGCGCGTCGACATGTACCAGCGTGGCCAGCGCGTTGAGCGTGTTGAAGAGAAAGTGCGGCTGCAGGTCGGCGCGCAGCCGGCGCAGCCGCGCCTCGGCCAGTTGCGACTCCAGCCGCTCGGCGCGCTCCCGCCGCTCCAGCGCCTGCCGCCGCACGCGCCCGTGCACCGCCAGCCCCACGATGAACAGCGCGAACAGGAAGCTCGAGCCGAAGATGCTGCACGCCACCACCAGGATCTCCCGCATCTGCAGGTTCATGCCGCCGGTCATCCACGACGACAGGATCGTGACCGTGCAGCCGGACAGCGCCACCGCCACCGCCGCCATCGCGGGCGCGCCGCGCGGCCGCGCCGGAAGCCGTTCCGCGGCGAAGAGCGCGAACGGCGTCAGCAGCGCCCAGGCGAAGATCGCGATGAACGTTTCGGCGGGCTCCTGGCGGATCGTGATGCCGTAGATCCGCTGCAGCAGGACCACGTGCGTCGTCGTCATCCCGCCGACCACGAGCCAGGCCGCGACGATGAGCAGCGCCATCGAAGCCGGCTTCACGATCGGGGGGCGGGGCACGGCGCATTTTAGATCGGCATCCGCACTCGGCCGCCTCTCGTCACTCATTCGCCACAGCTCGACGCGCGTTCGTCACACGCGTATTGCCGCGCTTCCGGACGCCCCCCTACCGTGGCCTCGGGATGGCCGCCCCAATTCACGATTTCCAGGAGACCGAATGACACGAAATCACATGACACGCGCGACCGGGTTGCTGCTGTGCGTCCTCGCATTCCCGCTCGCCGCCGAGACCGTCGCCGTGGTGAACGGCGAGCGCATTACGCGCGCCGAAGTCGACGAGAGCATCGCCGCGAGGCTCGCCTCCCTGGAGCAACAGGCGTACGCGTTGCGCCGCGGCTCTCTCGACAACCTCATCACCACCGCCCTGCTGCGCGCCGAGGCGAAAAAAGAAGGGATCTCCGTCGAGGAGCTGCGCAAGCGGCTTTCCAATGCGACGGTCCAGGTCACGCGCGCCGACGTCGAGAAAGAGTACGCGGCGCGCCCCGGCGCCTTCGACTCGCTGAGCACCGACGAGGCGCTGGAGCGCGTGCGCCTCGACCTCGAGTCGCGCGCGCGGCTCGCCGCGTATCGCGACGCCACCGCGAAGCTGCGCGCCTCCGCCAGCATCGAGGTCCGGCTCGACGCCCCGCGCGTCGATCCCGGCAACCCCGATGCCGACGGCGCGCCGTTCCGCGGCCCGCGCGACGCCCGCGTCGTCATCACCGAATTCGCGGACTACGAGTGCCCGTACTGCCGGTCGTCGCAGCCGGCGCTCGACCGTCTGCTCGAAGCTACGGCGGCCAGGTGCGGCTGGTCTTCCGCCAGTTCCCGCTGGAGTCGCATCCGCACGCGCTCGCGGCGGCCAAAGCCTCCGTCTGCGCCGCGAAGCAGGGGCGCTTCTGGGAAGTGCACGGCGCGCTCTTCGCCGCACCGTCGCTGTCGGAAGACGTGCTGCGCGGAGCCGCCTCCTCGGCCGGCCTCGACGCCGCCGCCTTCGACGCCTGCCGCGCCTCCGACGCCACGCTCGCGGCGGTGATGAAAGACCGCCAGACCGGAAAGCGCATCGGCGTGACCGGCACGCCGACCTACGTCGTCAACGGCGTGGTCCTCAGCGGGGCGGTCGGCTTCGAACAGTTGCAGTCCGCCGTCCTCAACGAACTGAAGAACGCTGCACCGGCGCGCGCGTCGCTGCAGGAAAGGGATGGGAAACCATGAGACAGATCCTTACCGCCGCGATCGCGGCATTCCTCGTCTGCATCGCGGCCGTACAGGCCGCGGCTGCCCCGCGGCAAGACCTCGTGCCCCGTAACGTCGCGCAAAGCGCCGTCGTGCGCGAGGCCTACCGCAAGCTCTCCGCGTATCACCATGCCGCGCACCTGCAGCAGAAAGGGGAGGGGAGCGAGACGCTCGCCGACGGCCTGCGCGTGCGCTTCGCGCTGGGCAACTTCCGCTCCGGCCCGATCGCCGACATCCTCGACCGTGCGTGGCACGACTACGTCACGCCGCCGCGCGATGAAGTGGTCCTGATCACCCCCGGCGCCATCGACGTGAACGGCATCGAGCTCGCGTTCTACGACGCCGAGTGGGCGCCGGGACGCTTCATCGCCGCCGACTCCGAGCCGTGGCGCGTCCGCGAGGTGCTGGCGCTCGAGCCCGATCGCTTCCACGACGTCGGCAGCTACACGTCGTACGACGTGACGGTGACGCTCGAAGGGCGCTCGCGCACGTATCACGCACTCGTCCTGCATCACGATCTCTATGCCGCGGCCGAGGTGCCGGAGCCGGAGTTCTTCGATCACATCGCCGGCCTGTTCGGCCAGGTCGGGCAGGCGTGGAAGGACGCGCGTCCGGCGTACGAGACCGCGGCCGTGCGCCGGACGCTCTCGCTTCCGGCCGCGGCCGCACCGAAGCCGGCCGGCCGCGCGGCGGGCAAAGTCGCCTCCGCCTCGTCCCGCTGCGAGGCGTTTCAGGCCCACGGCCTCGGGGGACACATCTCGGGCGAGCATGGCGGCGCCGCGAACGTCTGCCTGTCGTGCGTCGACGAGGGAGACGGCTACCATAGCTGCCGCATCGACGTGGACTCCGAGCAGCAGTGGGACTACGGGCAGCTCGAGAGTTACTACTACGGCCATTACGGGAGGACCGTCAGCCGCGGTGCCGTCGCCACGGCACCGCTTGGCAGCACGGTCGCGTGCTCCGGCGGGGTGGGCGTGGGGTTCAAGGAGTGCTACAACGTCACCGGCTGCAACGTGAACATCTCCATCACCGTGGGCGGCGCGGGCGTGACGGTGCAGGGAGGCGATCTCTGGTCCGCGGGGTCACCGTACAAAATCAGCTGCTACATGCCGAAACCGACCTGCGTCGGCAACACCGGAGGCTTCGACGACGGGTACGTGGGAGGCGACCGCTGCAGCGCCGGCACGCCGATCGTCATCGACATGGCCGGCAACGACATCGCCCTGACCGACGCCGCCACGCCGGTGTCGTTCGACCTCAACGCCGACGGCCTCGCCGAGCGCATCTCCTGGACCGCGGCCGGCACCGACGACGCGTTCCTCGCTCTCGACCGCAACGGCAACGGCCGCATCGACGACGGCGCGGAGCTGTTCGGCAACTTCACCCCGCAGCCGGAGTCGGCGCAGCAGAACGGCTTCCTGGCCCTGGCCGAGTACGACAAGCTGTCGAACGGCGGCAACGGCGACGGCGTCATCGACGCCGGCGACGCCGTCTTCGCCTCGCTCGTGCTCTGGACCGACGCCGACCGCAACGGCATCTCCGAGGCCGCCGAGCAGCGCGGCCTGGCCGCCTCCGCCGTGCAGCGGCTCGACCTCGACTACAAAGACTCGCGCCGCGTCGACGCCTACGGCAACCAGTTCCGCTACCGCGCCAAAGTGGTGTCCGCAAAGAAGACCGACGTCGGCCACTGGGCCTGGGACGTCTTCCTGACCACCATGCCCAATTAACTCTCGTTCCCCTGGTGGACCGCCGGCGTCCCCGCCGGCTGTCTGCGCAGGCGTCCCGCCTGCGCCCGTGGGTGGCGGCGAGACGCCGCCACAGACAGCCGGCGAGGACGCCGGCGGTCCACCTCTCCTTCCCACCTCCTCTTTCTCCACCACCTCTCTTTCCTCCTGCCTCTTTCCTCCTTTCCTCTTTCCTCTTTCCCCTAATCCTGACCAATCCGTCACACCCTCGCTGACCCCCGTGTGAACTAAACTGACCGTCCGGTCAGTTCTCCGGACACGATCGTCAGCATGCCCACCACCAAGGAAGAAGTCGTCGAGCAGTTTCGCTGTCAGGCCATTCGCGACGCCGCCATGCGCGTCGTGGCCCGCAAAGGCTACGACCACGTCACCGTGCAGGACATCGCCGACGAGGCCGGCATCGCCAAGGGCACCGTCTACCTCTACTTCAAGTCGCGCGAGGACATCCTCCAGAAGACGATGTCCTTCTCCTTCGAGGAGTTCCACGGGCGCATCGCCGCCGCCATCGGCGCCGGCGGCACCTTCGCCGAGGCCGTCGAGCGCGTCGTGCGCGCGCAGCTCGAGTACTTCGACGAGCGGCAGGAGTTCTTCCGCCTCTACCTGGCCATGGCCGAGCCCCTCGGCGACCGGCGGCTGAAGAAGCACGCCGCCTACCGCACCCACATCGCCCGCCTCACCGCCATGATCGAGGCCGCGCGCGCAAACGGCGAAGTGTGGGATGCCCCCGCCGAGCGCGCCGCCATCGTCGTCGCCTCCACCATCCGCGACATCGCCCTCCAGCGTCTCGCCGAAAAGGCCGCGCGCCCGCTCGACGAAGACGTCGCCTTCGTCCGCGACTACATCTGCCGCGGCATCGCCATCCATCAGGAGAAGTCATGAATCGTCTCGCCATCGCCCTCTTGCCGCTGTTGACCCTCGCCGCCGCGGCGTGCTCCAAATCCGAGGCCGCCAAGCCGGCGCCTCCGCCCCCCGGCGTCGTCGTCACACCGGTCGTGCAGCAGGACGAGCCCGTGCGCCGCGAGTGGATCGGCACCACCCAGGGCGACGTGAACGCCGAGATCCGTCCCAAGGTCGACGGCTACCTGCTGCGCCGCGTCTACACCGAGGGGAGCTACGTGCGCGCCGGGCAGCTCCTCTTCGAGATCGACGCCCGCCAGGCGCAGGCGCAGCTGCAGCAGGCGCAGGCCAACCTCGCCCAGGCCGAGTCCAACCTCGCCAAGGCCGACCGCGACGTGGCCCGCTACGAGCCGCTGGCCGCGCAGAAAGCCATCAGCCAGCAGGAGCTCGACAACGCCCGCAGCGCGCAGCAGGCCGCGCGCGCCACCGTCGGCGCCCTGCGGGCGGCGGTCGACAACGCGAGACTCAACACCTCCTGGACGCGCGTCACCTCGCCCATCAGCGGCATCGCCGGCATCGCCAACGCGCAGGTCGGCAACCTGGTCAGCCCGCAGACCGTGCTCACCACCGTCTCCAAGGTCGACCCCATCCGCGTCCACTTCCCGATCAGCGAGCAGGAGTACCTCCGCTACCAGCGCGACCCCGCCATGCGCCACGCCGAGCTCGAGCTCGTCCTGGCCGACGGCAGCGTCTTCCCGCACAAGGGACGCATCGCCCTCTCCGGCCGCGACGTCGACGTCAAGACCGGCACCATCACCGTGGTCGGCATCTTCCCCAATCCCGGCAATCTCCTCCGCCCCGGCCAGTACGCGAAGGTCCGCGCCACGACGGAGCTCAAGCGCGGCGCGCTGCTCGTCCCCCAGCGCGCCGTCAACGAGCTGCAGGGGCTGCAGCAGGTCGCCGTCATCGGCCCCGGCAACGTGGCCGATGTACGTCCCGTCAAGACCGGCGCCCGCAGCGGCGCCATGTGGATCATCGAAGAAGGGGTGAAGCCCGGCGAGCGCGTGGTCATCGAAGGCTTCTCCCGCGTCAAGGACGGACAGGTGGTCTCGCCGAAGTAACACACTGTCATCCTGAGCCGCGCAGACGGCGAAGGACCCCCCGCTGGAACGCAACGCCGGCGCACGAGGCAGGGGTCCTTCGCCGTCTACGCGGCTCAGGATGACAGGGAAGAGTAGGAAAACAACAACATGGCCCGTTTCTTCATCCACCGCCCCGTCGTCGCCATCGTCATCTCCATCCTCACGGTCCTCGGCGGCCTGGTCGCGCTGTTCAGCCTGCCGGTCGAACAGTTCCCCGACCTCGTGCCCCCCATGATCCAGATCCAGGGGCAGTACCCCGGCGCCGACGCGCTCACCATCGAGCAGTCCGTGGCCACGCCGATCGAGCAGCAGATGAACGGCGTCGAGAACATGCTCTACATCCAGTCCACCAACGCGGGCGACGGCACCTTCTCCACGCGCGTCACCTTCGACGTCGGCACCAACCGCGACACCGCGCAGGTCAACGCGCAGAACCGCGTCTCGCAGGCCACCCCCTCCCTGCCGACGGAAGTCAGCCAGTTCGGCATGACCTACCGCAAAACGCAGGGGTCGCCGCTGATGCTGATCTCCCTCTACTCGCCGAAGCGCACCTACGACCCGCTCTTCATCAGCAACTACGCGCTCATCAACGTCAACGACGCCATCTACCGCGTGCCCGGCGTCGGCCAGGTGCTGAACTTCGGCGCCGCCGACTACGCCATGCGCGTCTGGATCAAGCCCGACCAGCTGGCCAAGCTCGGCCTCACCGCGGCCGACCTGCAGCGCGCCATCCAGCAGCAGAACTCCGTCAATCCCTCCGGACAGATCGGCGCCGAGCCGGTGCCGGCGGGGCAGGAGTTCACGTACACCGTCCGCTCGCAGGGGCGCCTCGTCACCGCCGAGGAATTCGGCAGCATCGTCGTGCGCCTCAACCCCGACGGCTCCGCCGTGCGCCTGCAGGACGTCGCGCGCGTCGAGCTCGGCGCGCTCTCGTACCGCCAGCGCGCCCGCTTCAACGGCAACCCCTCCGCCAACGTGGCCGTCTTCCAGGCCCCCGGCTCCAACGCCCTCGAGGTCGCCGAAGGGGTCAAGAAGACCATGGCCGAGATCAGCCAGCGCTTCCCCAGCGATCTCGCCTACACCATCTCCGTCGACACCACCCGCCCCGTCACCGCCGGCATCGCCGAGATCCGCCAGACGCTGATCGAGGCCATGCTCCTGGTCGTGCTGGTGGTCTTCCTCTTCCTGCAGAACTGGCGGGCCACGCTCATCCCCATTGTGGCCGTCCCGGTCTCCCTCATCGGCACCTTCGCCATCTTCCCGCTCCTCGGCTTCTCCATCAACACGCTCTCGCTGTTCGGGCTCGTGCTGGCCATCGGCCTCGTCGTCGACGACGCCATCGTCGTGGTCGAGGCGGTCGAGCACCACATCGAGGAGGGGATGGCGCCGCGCGCCGCCACCCTCCAGGCCATGAAGGAAGTGTCGGGCCCGGTCGTGGCCATCGCCCTGATCCTCTCCTCGGTCTTCCTTCCCGCGGCCTTCATCGGCGGCATCCAGGGGCGCCTCAACCAGCAGTTCGCCGTGACCATCGCCGTCTCGGTGCTGATCTCCGCCTTCAACGCGCTGACCCTCTCGCCCGCGCTGTCGGCGATGCTCCTGCGTCCGCGCAGGCACTCCAAGGGCCTCGGCGCGCGCTTCTTCGGCGGCTTCAACCGCCTCTTCGACCGCTTCACGCGCGGCTACGTGAGCCTCTCCGCCCTGCTGATCCGCAAGGCCGTGCTCTCGGTGGTGATCCTGCTCGTCTTCGCGCTGCTGGCCGGTGGCCTCGGCAGGAAGCTGCCGTCGAGCTTCGTGCCGCAGGAAGACGCCGCCTACATGCTCATCAACGTGCAGCTCCCCGACGCCTCCTCGCTGCAGCGCACCGACGCCGTGGCCAGGAAGGTGGAGAAGATCCTCGCCGAGACCAAGGGCGTGCAGTACTACAACACCATCGTCGGCTTCAGCCTCCTCTCCGGCGTCTCCAACTCCTACGGCGCCACCTTCTTCTCGCAGCTCCACACGTGGGACAAGCGGCACGAGGAGGGACTGGCCGCGGGCGACATCATCCAGAAGCTGAACGGCCGCTTCCGCGCCGAGATCCCCGAGGCCACCATCTTCGCCTTCCAGCCGCCCCCCATCCCCGGCCTCGGCACCGCCGGCGGCTTCTCGCTCTGGCTGCAGGACCGCGGCGGGCAGAACCCGCAGTTCCTCGAGGAGAACCTGCAGAAGTTCCTCGCCGCCGCGCGCGAGCGGCCGGAGCTGGCCAACGTCAACTCCACCTTCCGCGCCGCCGTGCCGCAGGTCTACGTCGACGTCGACCGCGACAAGGCCCTCAAGCAGGGGGTGCCGGTGAACGAGGTCTACCAGACGCTGCAGACGTTCCTCGGCGGGTCGTTCGTGAACCAGTTCAACCGCTTCGGCCGCCAGTGGCGCGTCTTCCTGCAGGCCGACGCCGCGGACCGCCTGACGCCCGAGGCCATCGGCCAGTTCTTCGTCCGCAACAACGACGGCAACATGGTGCCGCTCTCGTCGCTGGTCACCATCCGCCAGACCAACGGCGCCGAATACACGCAGCGCTTCAACCTCTACCGCGCCGCGCAGGTCACCGGCGCCGCGGCGCCGGGCTACAGCTCGGGGCAGGCCATGGCCGCGCTGGAAGACGTCGCGGGCCAGGTGCTGCCGCGCGAGATGGGCTACGACTGGTCCGATCTCTCGTTCCAGGAGAAGCGCGCCGCCGGCACCGCCTCGCGCGTCTTCGTCATGTCGCTGCTCTTCGTCTTCCTGATCCTGGCCGCGCTGTACGAATCGTGGTCGCTGCCGTTCAGCGTGCTGCTCAGCGTCCCGATCGCCGTCTTCGGCGCCTTCGCCGGCCTGTTTCTCCGCAAGTACGACTTCGACGTCTACGGCCAGATCGGCCTGGTCGTGCTGATCGGCCTCGCGGCGAAGAACGCCATCCTCATCATCGAGTTCGCCAAGGCGGAGTTCGAGCGCACCGGCAACCTCGTCGAGGCCGCGCTGCACGGCGCGAAGCTGCGCCTGCGCCCGATCCTGATGACCTCCTTCGCCTTCATCCTCGGCTGCGTCCCGCTCTGGCTGGCCAGCGGCGCCGGCGCTGCCGCCCGCCGCATCCTCGGCACGGTCGTCGTCTCCGGCATGCTCGCCGCGACCGTCATCGCCATCTTCCTGATCCCCGTCCTCTACGTCGTCGTCGAGCGCATCGCCCGCTCCGAACAGCGCCTGGCGCGCCGCGCCGCCGAGGAGGCCGCCCAGTGACAAAGCTCCTCTGTCATCCTGAGCCCCGCAGAGGGCGAAGGACCCCCTGCTGCAACCCGACCCCCGCGCCCGAGGCAGGAGGTCCTTCGCCGTCTGCGCGGCTCAGGATGACAGTGCCCGCACTCCTGCTCCTGCTGGCCGCCTGCACCGTCGGCCCGAACTACCAGCGCCCCGCCGTCCCCATCCCCGAAAACTTCTACGGCGCGACGCAGGCCGCCGAAGCCGCGTCGCTGGCCGACGCGCCATGGTTCGACGTCTTCCAGGACCCCGTCCTGCGCGCGCTCATCGACGAAGCGCTGCGCAACGGCTTCGAGCCGCGCATCGCCGCCGCGCGCGTGGAGGAGGCGAGGGCCCGCTTCGGCATCAGCGAGTCGCTGCGCTACCCGGACGTCGACTACCAGGTGGGCCTCGGCCGCTCCCGCGTGAACGAAGAGACCTCCAACCGCGGCGGCGCCAGCGTCGGCGCGTCGTGGGAAGCCGACCTCTGGGGCCGCATCCGCCGCCTCAACGAGGCCGCGCGCGCGCAGTACCTCGCCACCGAGGAAGGGCGCCGCGCCGTCACGCTCTCGCTCGTCGCCGAAGTGGCCACCGCCTACTTCGACCTGCGCGCCCTCGACGCGGAGCTCGACATCGCCCGCCGCTCCACCGCCGCCTTCCGCGACACGCGCGACCTCTTCCATCGCCGCCTCGAAGGGGGCACCGCCTCGGCCGTCGAGACCGCGCGCGCCGAGGCCCTGCTCGCCAACTCCGCGGCCGTCATCCCGCTGCTCGAGCGCGCCATCGTGGCCACCGAGAACCGCATCAACTTCCTCGCCGGCCGCCCGCCCGGCCCGGTGGCCCGGGGAGCGGCACTCACCGACCAGCCTCTCCCGCCGTCCGTGCCGGCGGGACTCCCGTCGTCGCTCCTGCTGCGCCGTCCCGACATCCGCCAGAGCGAGCAGTTCCTGATCGCCGCCAACGCCAACATCGGCGTCGCCGAGGCCGCCTTCTACCCCACGCTCTCGCTGACCGGCCTCCTCGGCGTGGCCAGCCCCGAGCTCTCCAACCTCTTCGACGAAGGGCGCACCTGGTCCATCCAGTCGTCCCTCCTCGGCCCCATCTTCAACGCCGGCCGCCTCCGCAACCAGCGCCGCGCCGCCGTGGCCCAGTTCGACCAGGCCCGCATCGCGTACGAGGCCGACATCACCAACGCCCTCGGCGAAGTCTCCACCGCCCTCGTCTCCGTCGAGAAGCTGCGCCAGGTCGAGGAAGAGCGCACCCGCGCCGTGCGCGCGAACGAGGAAGCCGTGCGCCTGGTCACCCTCCGCTACGAGTCCGGCCTCTCCGCCTACTTCGAAGTCCTCGACGCCATGGAACGCCTCCTGGCCGCGGAGAACAACCTCGCCGAAACGCGCCGCGACCGCCTGGTGGCACTGGTGGCGTTTTACCGGGCACTGGGTGGGGGGTGGGACGAAGGATCGTGATGAGGCGTAGCGTGACTACCCGGAGAAGAAGCGGCAAGGATCCGTAGACTCTCCGCATGGCCGGAAAACGCGAGAGGGTGGTCATCACCGCGAAGAACATCTGGATTCTCACGAAGGCCGCGGCATCGTCGTGGGTGGACGATTACGCACAGAGCATGGGGGCGGCGCTGGCGTATTACACGATGCTCTCCATCGCGCCATTCCTGCTGATCGTGATCTCGCTGGCGGGGACGATCTTCGGCGTCGAGGCCGCGCGCGGGGAGATCGCGACGCAGCTGCAGGGGCTGATGGGGCGCGAGGGAGCCGAGGCGGTGCAGAAACTGCTCGAGAGCGCGAGCAAGCCGGCCGAAAGCATGACCGCCGCCGTGTTCGGCCTGGTCCTGCTGCTGGTCGCCGCGACCTCGGTCTTCGCCGAATTGCAGGATTCGCTCGATCGGATCTGGCGTGCTCCGAAGCGGTCGAGGATGGGAATCTGGAGCCTGCTGCGGGCCCGGCTGCTGTCGTTCGGGACGATCGCCGGCATCAGCTTTCTGCTCATGGTCTCGCTCGTGGTCAGCGCCGGGCTGGCGGCGTTGGGAAAGATGTGGGGACCGCGCTTTGCCGACTGGCAGTCCCTGGTCGGCGCCGTGAACGTCCTCTTCAGCTACCTGCTCACCACGACCGTCTTCGCGATGATCTACAAGGTCATGCCGCGGGCAAGGGTCGCGTGGGCGGACGTCCTGATCGGCGCGAGCGTCACCTCGCTGCTGTTCACGATCGGCAAATCGCTCATCGGAATCTACATCGGCAGGAGTGGCGTGACCTCGGGGTTCGGCGCGGCCGGCTCGCTGGTCATGGCCATGATCTGGGTCTACTACTCCGCGCAGATCTTTCTCCTCGGAGCGGAGTTCACCTGGGCCTATGCGCTGACCTTCGGCTCCCGCAAGGAGCAGAAACTGCCGGGCGCGGCACCCGCGGTCCCGAGCAAGACGGCGGACAGGAAGCCGGATGCGAACATGGTCGAGGCGAAGGAGGCGGCGATCGTTGCCACCGAAGGCGCCGCGGCGGACGCCGCGGCCAGGGAGCCATCGTCATGAACGGGACGCGCAACATGGCGCTTCGGCGCGGAGGTGTCAGGCACGCGCCGCTAAGCAGACCACACTGACTTCGCCAACGGATGCGGACCGCCGGCGAGGACGCCGGCGGTCCGCTGTGTTTCCGTTGGCGAAGCCAGTGCAGTCTGCTTAGATGAAAGTCTGGCTGACATATGGACGCGAGCTCCCTCCATATTCAAGTCAGCGAGCATCATGGCCGGCACCCGCGCGAGTCACGTGCCAGCCGGGCTCGCCCCGCGGCGGAGCCGCTCGATGACGCGCACCATTTCCGCCGCCTCGACCCCGAATACATCGGCGAGCTTGAAGATGGTGGCCAGGCTGGGCATGTTCCCGCCCTGTTCCAATACCCCGAGCCACGTCGCGTTCATGCCGCTGGCGCGGGAGAGATCCGCGATCGACCATCCGCGCTCCATCCGGAGGCGCATCACCATTGCCCCAAAGCGCACCGCATCTTCGTCGAGCACCCGCGCGCGCGGCATACCAGCTCATGGTACTCGCCCCGGATCGCACGAACCCCATCCACGATGGGCTTCAAAATGACCGCGAGCACATAAAATCCATCCATGGATGAGATTCACTGTCCTCCAGGCGAGACTCACCCGCTCCCGGAGCACATAAAATCCATCCATGGATGAGATTCACTGTCCTCCAGACGAGATTCACCCGCTCCCGGAGCACATCAATCTCATCCATGGATGAGATTTATGTGACCCGGGAGCACATGAATGTGCTTCCGGATGGGATTCAATGTGACCCGCGCGACCGCGCGCGGACGATCATCCGGCAAGATCCGGCGTTCGCGGCACAATCAATGCCCCTCCGGCCACACGAACGCCTCCGCGAACCCCGCCACCTCCCGCGATAACCACCCCGAATGCTCCGACACGAAGTCGAGCAGCTCCCGCGCGAGCACCGCATCCACGCTCTTCCCATCCCGCGCCGCCACCCGCTCCAGCGCCAGCACCTCCATCCGCGGAATCCGCACCTCCAGCTCCGCCAGCCGCAGCAGCTCCGGGATCGCCTCCGCCACCTCCGCCCCGAGCGCCTCCTCCACCACCTCCTGCGACCACCACTCCATCGCAAACGACGCCAGCTCCCCCCACGGAATCACCACCCCATCGCCCGTCCGC
>DASPMO010000197.1:0-15971 GCA_035627015.1 Thermoanaerobaculia bacterium
CAGCTCCGGCGAAGTGGTGCAGGCGCGGCGCTACACGCCGTGAGGCCTTCAGATCACCGCGAACAGCTTCTCGCTCACGGTCCGCCCGTCGATGAGCACCACCGCGCGATGCGGGCCAACCGGCCATTGCGCCGTCGCGCCGGATGAGAACGGCACGTACCGCGCTCCCCCCGGAGCGCGACGCGCGTCTCGGTGCAGCACGCGTCCGCTCGGGTCGATCCAGCGCACTTCGATCGTCTGTTCCGTGCTCGCGCTCTGCACGTCGACCGACAGAAACACCTCGCCGCCACGGATGAACGTCTCTCCAGTGGCCTGCTGCGGCACGGCTCCGTTCGCACTTACCGCCGTCCCCAGCGCAAACGTCTCGCGCGACGGCTCTTCCACCACACCCGCCACTGCCACGGCCGTGCTCGTCGTCTTTCCGCTGCCACGATCCACTCCGCAACCCACCGCCAGCAGCAGCAACGCCCCAAGGGCGATCCCTGATCTCAACGTGATTTCCTCCGGACGAGGCCGTCGTAAAGGTACGCCGGCCTGTAGTTGCTCCGAATAACTGCAAGGGACGTGACAACTGGTAAGCTCGTGCATATGGGAAACGTCCGCACCGCGCGCCTCACCACCGGCGGCCGTACGTATGACGGTCAGGCGCTGCTCGAAACGTCGGAGCTGATCTTTCGCGGCGAGCGCCGCGTGGTCATCAAATTCGCGGAGATCCGCTCGCTCGAAGCGCACGACGGACGCCTGACGATCGACGGCGAGCTGGTCTTCGACCTCGGCGACGACGCCGTGAAGTGGGCGGAGAAGATCCGCAACCCGAAGAGCGTGATTCAGAAGCTGGGCATCAAGCCGGGACAGCAGGTGGCGCTGGTGAATCTGGAGGACGCCGCGTTCGAGGCCGACCTGGAGCGCGCCGGCGCCAGCATCGGTTCCGGCCACAACCGCGATGCGATCTTCTACGGCGCAAACACGCGCGACGACCTCTCACGTCTGGCAAAGCTGAGACAGTCCCTCGCCCCGAACGGCGCGCTCTGGATCATCCGCCCGAAAGGCGTGAAGAGCATCACCGAGGCCGACACCATGGCTGCCGGCAAAGCGGCCGGCCTCGTGGACGTGAAGGTGGTGAAGTTCTCCGAGACCCACAGCGCGGAGAAGTTCGTGATCCCGGTGGCGAAGCGCTGATCAGAGGTCCGCGGGGAGAATGCGGAACGGCCGGCGGCTGCCCGGCACGCGCAGCGCGCGGAAATGACGGAGGTCGAGCGTCAGCACGTCGTAACAGTCGTAGATCTCGGCGTCGACCACGATCGACGCGTCAGTGACGCCGATGCCGAGGTCGCGATACTTGGCCACGATGTCCTTCGACTTGCTGATCTCCAGGAGACCGAAGGTCGCGACCACATACGCGCCGCGCGAGAGCTCTTCGAGGAACAGCAGCTCCGCGTCGATGCCGGCGTATTTCTGAATCAGGTAATCGGCTTCCGCGATCACATACGGCGAAATGATCCGCGGGGGCTCTGCCTCGCGGAGGATGCGCGCGCAGACCTCGTGATGGCGCTGGTCGGCGAACATGGCCGACAGCAGGCCGCTCGTGTCGATGAGGATCATTCGCCGAAGCCGTGCAGCAGCTCGTCGATCCGCTCGGCGAAGGCAGGATCGCCCAGCGTCACGCCCGGCAGCGGCAGCTGCGGCTCCGGCCGGCGCTGTGCGAGCGAAGCCGAGATCGCGTCGCGGATGATGTTCGCCTCCGAGCGCTTCTCGCTGCGGGCCGCCTGCTCGACGGCCTTTTTCTGCTCGTCGGTCAGGTAGATGGTGGTCTTCTTCGGCATGATGCCATACATTATGCCATACATCTGCCAATGCCTGCAATAAAGCCTCGCCCGCTGCCTGTTGCGCTCAGCACATCAGCGGGGTATCTTCTCCGCTGTCCCGCAAGCGCCCATAGCTCAGCTGGATAGAGCGTCAGCCTCCGGAGCTGAAGGTCGCAGGTTCGAATCCTGCTGGGCGCACCACTTCCCCATCCAGCCCGCGGTGCCGAGGATCAGCGTGCCGCCGCACCCGCCGTAGAAAATCAAGGCCGGCCGGCTATTCGAGCCGCAGGAACACCACGCCGTCGAGGATGCACGTCTTGCCGCCGGTGGCCATCTCCCCGCCGACCTCGTAGTAGCCCTCGGCGGAGCGCGGCAGGTTCGCCTGGCGGCCGGTGAGCTGTCCCTCGGCGAGCTCCTCGAGCGTGATCCGATGCGTGCGGAAGCCGCTGCCGGCCGCGGGAGAGGGATCGTGGATCAGCAGATCGTCGCCGTCGTAGCCGACCACCGTCACCCAGTGGCCGCCCGTGCGGGCGTAGTCGCCCGACTCGTCGTCGTAGTCGTACCAGCCGACGTTCAGCCAGACCGCGCTCTGATCGTCGGCGATGGCGCCGCGGATGTCGTCGAGCACGGGAAACTCGCCGGCGTCATAGTCCTCAGGCACGGGACGCCACCCTTCGTGCGAGAGCTCCGCGATCGCGTAGCCGGCGTCCGTCACGTAGGCCTCGATCCCCTGCAGGAGCTGCGCGGGGTCCGTCCCGATCGACGGAGAGGTCTTCATGTACTTCAGGCTGGCGAGCTTGCGGATCATGGAGATCTGCGCGCGCTTGGCGGTTCCCTCGGGGCGCAAGTCCTCGTAGCCGTTCGCCGCGAGCCACATCAGCGAATTCGAAACGGCCGTCGGCGCGCAGTACTGCGAGCCGGCATTCGAGAGGCCGGCCTCGCGGTCCGTCTGCAGAAAATCAGGCGTCTTCCACTCCTTCGCGCGATGCGACGACTGCGCGGAGAGCGGCAGCGCGGCGAGGACGAGACACACCCGGACAACATTCATCGATCGCATCGGTCAGTTCTCCGCCACCACGATGATCCGGTCTTCCGGGCCGAACGTCAGACTGGTGCCCTTGGGAGGATTCACGCGGACGCCGTCGCCGCCGTTGCCGTTGGCCAGGCGGTAGCCGATGGCCACCTCGCCGCGGCGGCGCGCCGCCTCCACCACGTGCCAGTACGACAGCGGCTTGTCCAGGACCACGTAGTCCGCCGCGGGACGGAGATAGATCTCCGAGCCGTCGGAGTCGAAGATGTCGTCGAAGACCGCGCGCAGGTCGCGGTTCTCCGTCACCTGCGCCACCAGCAGGCTGGTCAGGTTCTCGCTGACGATGAAATCGTCGGCCTGGGTGATCTCGGCCAGCTCGCGGTTGCGCACATCCAGCATCTCGCTGACGATCGAGTAGCGGTTCGCGCCGCTCTTGGCCTCGATGTCGCGCAGGTGCAGCAGCGTGACCAGCGTCTTCGCATCCGCCTTCTGCACCGGCAGGTTGTCGGCGTAGCAGAGGACGATGATGTGCTGGTACTGCTCCGGATCGACGCTCTCGATGGTGGTGCGGTCGCTCGAGTCGCCGCGGCGGAAGTCGAGCTGCTGCCGCGACAGCGTGGGACGGAGCGCCTCGATGGCCTGCTCGATGTGCGGCGCGTCGGCGACGACGGTCATCAGCGACCCCGGTGCGACGTAGTTGTCGAGCTCGCGGATGATGATCGGCGCGCGGGAGCTCCATCCGAGGAGCAGCGTCTTCTCCGGCTCCTCGACCGAGGTGCGCTTCTGCACCATCAGCGAAGGATCGAGCGGCGGAGTGTGCTTGCCGGTACGGATCGACGCGGCGTCGGCGGCGATGACGATGGCCTCGTCGCCGGGCGCGAACCGGCGGTCCATGGGGGGATTCAGCTGCACGATGCCGTCGGCCGTCTTCACGCCGACGACGGCGCAGCTCTCGAACGCGAACAGCGCGTCGGCGAAGGAGAGGTTGTCCAGCGCCGCATCGCGCTTGAAGTAGATCTCGTCGCCGCCGTAGTCGAGCAGCTCGGTGTACACGCCCGACAGGCCGGTCTGGCGGCAGGTCTGGGCCACGACGCGGGCGATCGTCTCGCCGGTCTCGATGAGCTGGGCCTCGTCGCGTCCGACCAGGCGCGCCGGATCCATGTTCCGGCGGTCGCGGATCTCGGCCACGATGTGAAACTTCTCCTCCCGCCGCTCGGGATGATTGGTCACGGCCAGGATGGACTTGATGACCTCGGCGTCGGGATCGTCGCCCTCGGGCGAGAGCACGACGATGGCCCGGGCGGCGTTGAAGTTGACGATCTTCAGGTCGCCGAGGTCGATGGGATTGCCGCGGCGGCAGACGATCTTCGTCGTCTTCAGGTCGGCGATCCGCTCGCGGACCTCGTCGTCCATCGACACCTTGTCGCGGTCGGCCATGATCACGATCACATTTCGCTTGCGATGCTGGTTGCCGAGGATCAGCTCACCGACGATCGAGAAGACGCGGTCGTTCCAGCCGAGGATCACGATGTGGTCCGTTTCGGCCACGAGCGAGCGCCCCTTGCGCAGCTCCTCGATCTGGTTGCCCACCCCGTTCGAGATGAGACCGATGAGGGTGCCCACGATGAACACGCCGCCGAGGGTGACCAGGAGCATCATCACCAGATAGGTCACCGGGCCGCTGTCGCCGCCCATGGTGCCGGCGTCGAGCGTCCGCATCAGGTTGTGCCACATGAGCTCCGGGAAGGAGAGCTTCGCGCCCCCCTCCCCGCTCGGCGCGGCGCCGACCAGCATGAGCAGGATCGAGGCGACACCGAGAAAGGCGACGGTGACGATGGCCAGCCAGGCGATGAGAGCGGGAGTTCCCTTGGACAAAGTATTGTCGAAGGCATAGCGCATGCGCTGCCGGAGCGTGAACGTTTTCACCTGGACCTCGAGTTGTTTTTTTGGACCGCGGCGACACGGTAACAGAAATATGATGTCGCGCGAGAGGTGGAGAGAGTGAAGATGCATGTCCTGGTGGCGATGGTGTGTCTCGCTCTCGCGGCGGTGTCCGCATTCGCGCAGGAGGAAGAGACGATCGTGGCCGACCGTCCCGGCCTGGCGGATGGCGCGGCCACGGTGGGCAGCGGGGTCGTGCAGCTCGAGACCGGCCTGACGCTGGCCGGGGACGATGAGGAAAGCCTGACGCTTCCGACGCTGCTGCGGATCGGCTTCGGCGACCGGTTCGAGCTGCGCATCGAGAGCGACGTGGCCGAGGGATTGTCGGACGACGTCGAGCTGGCGCCGGTCGCGGCCGGATTCAAGCTCCGCCTGACGGATGGGGCGATACCGCTGTCGATCATCGCCGGCGTGCAGCCTCCGTCGGGCGGCGGCCGTCTCCGGACCACCGATTTCGAGAGCGAGGCGCGGCTGGTGAGCGACATCGAGCTGGGCCACGGCTTCGCGCTGACGCCGAACGTGGGCGTCGCCTTCGTCGAGGGCGGCGACGCGACGGGCGTGTTCGCGATGACGCTGGAGAAGACGCTCGGCAATGCCCTCCCCTTCGTCGATTTCGAGACGTCCTTCGGCGGCGGCGACACGTCGCTGATCGCCGACGCCGGCGTGGCCTGGATCGTCCGGCCGAACACGCAACTGGACGTGTCGGGCGGCGTGGAGCTGGCCGGCGACGACTACCCGGAGTGGTTCATCGCGGCGGGCTTCAGCCGGCGGTTCTGAGGCTGCCGAAGACGCCGCCTCCTGGACGTGCAAACCATTCAGCAACTCAGCGCGGTCATTCTGGACTCTGCCTCGGATGCGGAGTCGGTGGACCGCGCCTGTTCCGAGCTTTATGAGCTCTTCAGCGCGGCAGCCACTTCAGCAGGCCACACCGTTCGCGCGGCGACGGATCGCAGGCTGGACAGCGGGGTCGCGCTATCCCCTGCACTGGCCGCGCAGTGCCTGCTCGATGGAAGACGCACGCGGGCGTTCTCGCGTGGAGCCCTGAAGGCCATTCAGGACGTGGTGCGGCTCAATGCTCCGGAGCCCGTGGAAGTGCTCTATGCCGGGACGGGGCCCTTTGCGCCGCTGGCGTTCCTGATCATGCCCTTCACCGACCCGGATCGCGTCAGGTTTACGCTCCTCGATGTGAACGCCGAGTCGACGCAGGCGGTCGCGGCGCTCGTGGATGTGCTGGGTCTGGCCAGCCATGTCCGCGAGGTTGTCTGCGCCGACGCCACGACGTACCGGCATCCGGCAGACATCCACGTCCTGATCAGCGAAACGATGCGGCGAAGCCTGGCCGAGGAGCCGTTCGTCTCCATTCTCCAGAACCTTCGTCCCCAGCTTGCCCGCGGCGGCGCGATCGTTCCCGAGCGCGTGACGATCGACCTCGCACTGCTGGATCCCGCAACCGAGCAGGCGCGGTGGAGCGGAGCGCGAGAACCGCTGGATCACGTTGCATTCGTGGGCAGGGTCTTCGAGGTGGACGCCGGCCAGGCGACCCGTGCCGCGACCACCATCGAGGTGCGCTGCGACGGAAGACCAGACGCCCGATGGCTCGCGCTGGTCACCCGCATCGTGGTTTACCACGACGAGATCCTGGAGCCGTATGCCTCCGGATTGACGACCCCGGAGATCCTTTGGAGTCTCTCGCCCGTGACCCGGGACCTGACGCTCGAGCTCCAGTATCTGGAAGGCGCCGCCCCGCGGCTCGAATGGTGCGTACGACCACTCGTGCCTGCGCCCGCCTGACGCCAGTTCGTCAGCGAAGGCGCAGGACCCTTGGGGAGCGCGGCCACGCCGATTTCGCAAACACGCGCTCGAGCTCCGGAGTCCCGCGCGGGCCGCTCCCTGGTGAGGAGCGGCCCGCTCGTGAGGTGAGATCAGTACTTGACGCTGCAGCCGTACGGCTGGCTCGTCGCCACGCTGACCGGCTTGCCCGCCATCGCTTCCTGGAGCGCGATGTCGACGTGTGGCCGCGCATCTTTGAAATCCGACGCGCGCGTGCTCGGCTTGTCGTCGATGCCTCCCATGTACACGAGCGTCCCCTGCGGATTGATGACGAACATGTGGGGAGTCGTGCGGGCGTCGTACATGCGGCCGACCGTGCCCGACTCGTCGACGAGGACTGCATGCGGCGCCGCCCCCTTCTCTTTCGTCAGGTCGTTCGCCTTGTCATTCGAATAGTGCCCCTGTTTGCCGGGCGCCGACGAGACGATCGAGAGCCAGACCACCCCTTTGGCCGCGTACTTTTTCTGCAGGGCCTGCATCACGTCGTTGCTGTAATGCTTCTTGACGAACGGGCACCCGTGGTTCAACCACTCGAGCACCACCCACTTCCCGCGATACTGGCTCAGCGAGTGCGCCTTGCCGTAGGTGTCGACGGCCTTGAACTCAGGCGCCGCCTTCCCGATCGCGGGGGCCACGTACGACGCCGGACGCACATAGACCGAGTCCTCGTCGAGCTCACAGCCTCCAGCCACGAACAGCGCGAGCGCGAGCAACGACGTGACAGCCAGCTTTCGTTTCATTCATTCCTCCTGGTTCCAGCCGCGAGCGGCGTGGTCACTTCACTTCCGAAAATGCATTCAACAGAATTCCGGGACTGAGGATCTCCGGCAGCAGGCGGGGCTGCGCGGCAGGATCGGCATCGTAGAGGACGTAGAGAGGAACGCCGGAGCGACCGAAGCCGGCCAGCGCGCGGGTGATGGCCGGATCTTTGTTCGTCCAGTCGGCTTTCAGCATGGCCATGTTTCGCGCTTTCACGAGCTGCTGAACCTCGTGCGAGCTGAACGCGATGCGCTCGTTGACTTTGCACGTCAGGCACCACGCCGCCGTGAAGTCGATGAAGACGGGACGTCCCGCTGCCCTGTGCCCGGCCACGCTCTCTGCCGAATAGACCTCCCAGGCGATCCCCTCGGCAGGTGTCGACGAGGGGGCCGCGGTTGCCGCCGGAGCGCTCGTTGCGGCGAGCACGAGCCCGGCCACGATGAATCCGGCGCCGGCCGTCCGCGCCGTCCATTTCGTTCGCTCCGCGGCCGACAACGTCACCCACTGTCCCCAGATCCAGAGCCCGAGTGCGAGCAGTGTGAGTCCGAGCAGCAGGCGCAGCACACCGTCGATTCCGGTCTGGTGGCCGAATACCCAGGCCAGCCAGGCCACGGTGGCGAAGAGCGGGAACGCCGTCAACTGGCGGAAGCGGACCATCCACTGGCCGGGCCTCGGAAGGAACCGAAGCAGCGCCGGCCAGGCGGAAAGCGCTACGTACGGAGCCGCCATGCCCGCGCCGAGAGCGGTGAAGATCAGCATCGAAGTGCCGGCGCTCTGGGTCATCGCATATCCGAGCGCGGCTCCCATGAACGGCGCCGTGCAGGGAGTGGCCACGACCGTCGCCAGGACGCCGTTCATGAAGCTCGCGCGATAACCACTGCTGCCGGTTCCGCCGAGGCGCGTGAGCGCGGTGCCGACCTCGACCACGCCCGCGAGACTCAACCCGAGACCGAAGAGCAGGAAGGCCATCGCCGCGACGAAACCGGGCGATTGCAGCTGGAAGCCCCAGCCGATCTCTTCGCCGGCTGCCCGCAGCGCGAGCAGCAGCGCGGCCAGAGCCCAGCAGGCAACCAGCACACCCGCCGCGAACGTGAGGCCGTGGGCACGCACGCGGCGCGGATCATCGCCGGCCGATTGCACGAACGCGAGGACCTTGAGCGAGACGACCGGAAAGACGCACGGCATGAGATTGAGGATGACGCCGCCGGCGAACGCGAGTGCGAGCGCGACGAGCAGCGTCGGGGGGACGGCTGTCGTTGCGGCTGCGTCGGTGGGGGCCGCGGCGCCAGCTGCTGGAGCGGTGAAGGGAACGTCGAATTCGAACGCAGCGGGTCCGCCTCCGCGGGCGCCATTCGCGGCAAGCAGAATTCCGTTGATCCTCTTCGGCGCGCCGGTGAGGTACGAGGAGCGTTTGACCCTCATCGTGACGACCCCGCCATCGACGCTCGTCGTCTGCGGTGCGCTGTATTCGATCAGCGGACCGCTGGCGGCGAAGAACTGCACGTTGCCATCGAGGGCGACGTCCTGCGGCGGGTCGATGCGGAGCACGAACTGCCCGTCCTGTTCGCTGGCGGCGATCTTCCAGTCATCCGTCGGCATCGGAAGCTTCGCTCTCGTGCTCGCGAAGGCGGACGCGGCGGGCCCCGAGGGAGCCACGGGACCTGCGCCGATCGGAACATCGAGGGCGAGCTTGACTTCCTCCGGAATGCAGACCTTCTCGCACACCATCCAGTAGGCGTCCGCGGTCACGCGCGCGGTCGTCCCCGGTTTCGCATCGCTCGCGGCCTTGAACGGGACGAGCAGCATCACCTCACCCTCGTAGCCGTACGTGGTGAGAGGAGTCAGGATGATCTTCTGTGGATACGGCCACTGGATGGCGCCGGCGGTGAATCCGGGGGGAAGGTTCCAGCTGATGTCTGTCGGCTCTCCCGAGTCGCCCGGATGTTTCCAGTACGTGTGCCAGCCGTCCTTCATGCGCATCCGGAGCGCCACGTCGAAGGATTCGCCGGGGGCTACGGATGGCTTTTCGAGCAGCAGCTCCGCCCTCACGTGGGGCGTCGAGACGGCTTCGCCATGAGCCGCGGAAGCAGCGAATGACGCCACGACGAGGACCGCGGCGGCTGCGACCGCCCTCAGGTGGCGCGGCGTGGAACGGATCTGCAGGTCGGGGAGTCGCTCGGGCGTCTTCACGCGGAACCGTTATACGCGAGAACTCCGATCGAAGTTTCCCGGAGAGGGAGCGCGCCTGTCTCGTAACGGTAAACGTTGTTCCCCGCAAGAGTCCGTCAATGATTCGATTGACTGAGCTCGATGATTCCGTTTGTCAGGTTGATGCTGCTGTTTGCCCGGTTCGTGCTGATGTTTGTCCGGCTCGTGCTCGTTCCTGCTCCGCCGCACCGCCATGTTGCTCGGCTGGAGCGAAGTTTTGCTCGGCTGATGCTGGGCGTCATCCATTTCGAGCTGCGATTCGCAGCCAGGAAGCAAAATCTCCCCGAGCCGCTCCCAAAAACACCTCCAGGCGACCAACTCAAAAGCTCGAACCGAGTCACACCCAGCGTCAAGCCATCAAACGATCGCTCAGACCTATCCAACGGCAGCTCGAACTCACCAAATGGCAGCTCCAACTCACCAAATGGCAGCTCCAACTCACCAAACGTCAGCTCCAACTCACCAAATATCTGCGGCGAGTCCGACAAACGAAAGCTCCGAGCGACCAAAACACCTCGTCCTCTGAACCAAAAGCTTGACGCGACCGCGCACGTACCGGGACGTGAGCAGCATTTTCCAGGTGGGTGCGCGTCGCCTCCGCGCTCGTAATAGCGGCGCGACTGGTTACGGCGTAGTGAGCGCGGCGCCCGCGACGGCGAGCGCGATGCCATGTGCATCGGCGCCCGCTGGGGAGGGAAGCGCATTGATGATGACCGCAATGGCGATTTCGTGCTCGGGGAAATAAAGGAGAGAGCTCTGGAAGCCCGAGATTGCGCCGGTGTGCCCCACGGCCGGACGTCCCAGTTGCTTCAGCACGGACACGCCGAGCCCGTAGGGCGCGACGGTATTGTTTGTGAGCCGTGTGGAGGTGGTCATCGTCGCGTACGAGGCAGGCAGCATGACGCGGCCGGTGGCGAGGAGGTGCGACCAGCGAGCGAGATCCGATGCGGTGGAGCACAGCGCACCGGCCGCGAACGGAACCGACATGTCGATTGCCGGGATTCGCGTCCACGTCCCTTGCAGCAGGCCGTAACCATCGGGCCGCGGCAGGTTGGACGTTCCGCACACGCCTGTGTCGAGGAGCCCGAGCGGCAACGCGAGCTCACTATGGACGAAATCGGCGAACGACCTGCCCGTGATCGACTCGATTGCATAGCCGAGCAGTCTGTAGCCGGAGTTGCTGTAGCTGAATTTGCTGCCGGGCGTGAATTGGAGCGGTTGCGCGTTGATGCTCTTGATGAACTGCTCGCGCGTGAACGGCAAGTAAGGGTTGGGGGAAGGCCCGTCTACTCCTGACGTGTGGCTGAGGAGGTGCCGCAGTGTGATCGTCGCTCCTCGTGGATTGAACTCTGGTACGAACTTCTCGATGCGATCGTCGAGTGTCAGGGCCCCGCGCTCGGCCAGGCGGAGAATCGCCGCTGCTGTGAATTGCTTGGTGATCGAGCCGACCTGCAGCACCGATCCCGGCGTTGCCGCAGTCGCGCTCTCTCGATCGCTCATGCCGAATGCGGCTGAGTAGATGATGCGGCCGCGGTCCGACACCGCGATCTGAACCGCCGGAACGCCCGCCTTCAATGCAGCGTCGGCGGCCTCACGTGCCGCGGTCTCGATGGCCGCCGGCGCGACGGCCAGTGACGGATGCTGCACGGCCCGCCTGCGCGCCGCCTCGGCGACAGGAACGTGTGCAAGCGTCAGAAGCAGGGCGAGGAGTGCTCGAGTCATTTGATCGTCCCCTATGTCGCGGCGCAGAAGCTGGACTAAGCGTAGCTGGTTTTGGAGTCGATGTGAGCGTCACGATCCGGTAAACGAATTCTCTTCCTCATCAAAGACCCCGAGGGAAAACCCATCGGAAGGCCCGCGGCAGAACCGCCGGTCCTGCAAAAAGAGCACAGTGGCAGCGGGGCGCATTGCGCCTGCGTATATCGCGCGCGTGGTTGATGGCACCTTCCTGTCGACGGCCCATGCCTTGCTGCGCCTGACGCAAAACGCGGTAAATCGACGTTCCCGTTCTGTGCAACCGCGCGTTGTTCACACAAGAACGTCGGTGTACAGGTTGAAACGCAGCAGCCCTTCTCGCCGGCTGCGTTGTAACCGATTGCTTGTTTGACAAAGAGTCCGCGTCAACTTAAACCTGAAGCTCTCGCTTTTACGACGAATCAATTGCAGTGAACGGCCCGAGGAGGGTTCCCGAATGAAAGTTCCTTGGCGAGTGGCTCTCTGTATCTTTCTTCTTCCTTTAATCACGTCCTGCAGTACGACCCCCGTCACAAAGCAGGCCAGCGATGCGTTGCCATTGATCGCGCCGGCCAAAGCGGAATCGCCGATCGGACTCCTGAATGTTCCGATGAAACCGCTGCGCCCCTCGCCGGGCGATCCGACCGATGTACTGGACAGCCCCGGCAGCTACGGTGACGAGAACTGGCTGAAGCACTCCGTCGACGGCGGCGATAATGGGCCACCTCCCTTCTCGGCATTCGCCACCGCGCGCAATGACTGGTTCGGACTTCTCGGCCGTCCCGCGTTCGGCACAGGGAAATGGGTGCCATATGGACCGACAAACGGCATGAATGACCTGACGAACCTGTTCCGCAACCGCACGCAATACAACGCGGGAACGGAGAACTTCGGCGGCCGCACGGTCCATGGCGTCATCTCGCCGTCGTGCAGACCGGAACCGGAGGAATGCACGATGTGGATCGCCGCGTCGAACGGCGGCGTGTGGCGTACCGACAATGCGCTCGCCGTCGACGATCCGGTAACGTCCGAGTACGAGGGACCCTCATGGGAGTTCGTCTCCGGCACGTTCGAGAATCAGAACACCGCCGCCCTCGAGCTCGATCCGAACGATCCGAATCACAAGACCATCTGGGCCGGAACGGGAGAGCCGAACAACTGCAGCAGCGGCTGCGAAGTCGGCGTCGGCCTCTATCAGTCGAAAGACGGCCGTAAGGGATGGAGAGGTCCCCTCGGTTCCGACGTCTTCGCCGCGCGCGGCATCGGCTCGATCGCGGTGAAGCCGGGCGATTCCAAGACGCTCTTCGTCGCCACCGGCCGCGCCACGCGCGGGATCTCGAACACGTGCTGCGGCGGCAGCGACGGGAACATTCCAGGCGCACCGCATTTCGGTGTCTATCGCTCGACCGACGAAGGGAAGACGTGGCTGCTCGTGAATCAGGGCGCCAATGCGCTCTGCACGGCGCAGACTCCGGATGCCGTCGCCGGCAACACCACCGCCTGCTCGCCACGCGGCGCGCGCCGCGTGAAGATCGACCCCGTCGATCCGAACACCGTCTATGCGTCGTTCTTCGCCCGAGGCATCTGGCGCTCGCGCAGTAATGGCGATCCCGGCACGTGGGAACAGATCATGGCGCCGGTGGGACCGTTGGGCGTGAGCGAGCGCGCGGAGTTCGACGTCGTGGTGATGCCGAACGGCGAGACGCGTATGTTTGTCGGCGTGGGCGGCGGCCAGATCCTCGCCACCCATCCACCGGCCCCGCCGCAGGTGGTCGGCGTCAGCTCGTTCTTCCGCCGCAACGACGCGGTGCGCAACACGCCCGCGGCGACGGCGCAGGCGACCTGGACCAACCTCCCGCAGTTCTCCCAGGCGTACTGCGACCCGCAGTGCGGTTACGACAATTACGTGTACGCGCCCGCGAATCCGCGCAATGCACCGAATTCCGGTGCCGATCACGACACGGTCTACCTCTCGGGCTCCAACCAGTACAACGAGAACAATACCGCCACGGGCAAGTCGAATGGCCGCGCGGTGCTGCTGTCGACGGATGGCGGCGTCACGTTCACCGACATGACCGAGGACAATCGCAGCAGCACGCATCCGGGCACACTGCATCCCGATCACCACGCGCTCCTGGTCAATCCCCTCAACTGGCGGCAGTTCTTCGATCTCAGCGACGGCGGCGTGAATCGCTCCGACGGCGTCTTCGTCGACGACAGCGCGGATTGTGCCGCGCCTCCGCATTCATTCGTGAATCCGGCGAACCTCGCGTACTGCAAGGTCATGCTCTCCCGCGTACCGCAGACGCTCCACGCCATCAATCGCGGTCTCAATACGCTGGCGATGTACACCGCCGACTATGACCGCAACAATCCCGACCGCCTCGTTGCTGGAACCCAGGACAACGGCTCGTGGGAATCGGCGGACGCCGAAGGCAACTGGGTGAACGTCTACATCGCCGACGGCGGTCCGAGCCGCTTCGACGCCACCGGTACCGATTCGAATTTCATGTTGTCGTCGGCACAGGGCGGATACTTCTTCGTCCGCTACAACGCGCTGCAGCAGTTCGACGCGAACTACATCTCGCACACGCTCCTGAACGTTGCCCCGTTCGGACTCGAGGCCGTCGGCTTCATCGCGCCGGCGGAGACCGATCCGGTGACGCCGGGCTGGCTGTGGACGGGACGCGAGCACGTGTTCCGCTCG
This sequence comes from Thermoanaerobaculia bacterium, assembly GCA_035627015.1. GTDB lineage: Bacteria > Acidobacteriota > Thermoanaerobaculia > Gp7-AA8 > Gp7-AA8 > QHVT01. Next base: position 14,015 of record DASPMO010000197.1, read on the forward strand.
ACGAACTGGGGCCGGAATCCGTTGATGACGACCAAAGAGCAGCATCGCGCGCGGTGCAATCTCTGGACTGGAGTCCAACTGAACGACCTGAACGGAGATAACGCCATCACGTGGCCCGCTGATGCCTGTGACGACTGGAAACCCCTCGGCGACCCGACGCCGAACGGGCGGCTGACGGCGCCGACGTACGGCGCGACGCGCCCGGGCGGATACGTCTCCGCGACGCAGCGCGCGCACAGCGACACCGGCACGCTCTGGGCCGCGACCTCGACTGGGCGCATCTTCATCTCGAAGAATGCAGACGATCCCAATCCGGCGGCCGTTGCGTTCGTCCGTCTCGACACGCTCGACCCGAAGGCGCCGCCGCGCTTCCCGACCGACATCTTCGTCGATCGCACGAACCCGAACCACGCCTGGATCACGTACAGCGGCTACAACTCGAAGACGCCGGAGACGCCGGGACACGTTTTCGAAGTCTTCTATCACCCGCCGACCTCGCACAGCGATCCGCCGCAGGGAGTGTTCACGGTTCGCGACGGCCACAAGATCAACGGCTACGGCGACATCCCCGCGAACGCGATCGTCCAGACGAACCGCGGCACGCTCTACGTCGCCACCGACTACGGCGTCGTGGTGAAGGAGCCGAGCTCGGACGTGTGGAAGATGTCTCCGGCCGGTCTGCCGAACATCGACGTCACCGACCTCATTTATGTCCCCGAGCAGGACGCCATGTACGCGGCCACGCACGGACAGGGTGTCTGGAAGCTGAAGGTCCAGTAACCCGCCTTCGAAACGGTGAGCGCCGTCCGCGGGCGGCGCTCACCGTCATTGGGTGCGCGCAGGTGAACTGCCATTTGGATGTTACGATATCGTAATGGCGGGTAGAGCCAGCCGATGCGCTGTTGTGGCTGCAGTGAGTTAGAAAGACGCGGGCTACTCAAATGCGGTCTGGAGCCCATCAACGGCAGGAACGGCGCCGCGGCAATGCCGGGTCTGCGGCAGCGCCGCTGCGACGTGTGCGATACCGCGTGGCGGCGAGTCTCGACGGATATATCGCGGGGCCGAACGGTGAGATTGACTGGATAGTTCAAGATCCGACATTCGACTTCCGTTCCTTGTATTCGGGAGTCGACACCGTCCTTTTAGGCCGCCGCACCTTCGAGCTGACGCAGAAACCGGGTGCTCCATCATGGCCGGTCGGCTGGCATGTTTACGTGTTTTCTCGCACACTTCAGCCAGACGCGCATCCCAACGTAACGATCATCAGTCACGATGCTGGCGGAGCAGTCGCGAAGATGCGGTCTCACCCTGGCGAGGATATCTGGCTGTTCGGCGGTGGCCATCTGTTCGCCAGTCTTTTCGCTGCCGGCGTGGTTGACGAGGTCGAGGTCGCCGTTATGCCAGTCCTGCTTGGTGGAGGCGTCCCGCTGCTGGTCCACGGCGCAGGCATCGCTCAACTCCGACTGAAAGATTGCCAAAGATCTCCGCGCGGCATCGTGACGCTGCGCTACGACCTTGCGTCTCCGACTGGCTAACGGATCTCTCAGTCAGCTGCGCGGCCAAGGCCCGCGCCTGCGAGGCGTATCCATCGAACGAGGGACCGCATACGCGGCGCGCGTTCGAGCGCATCTTCCGCGAGTACGGACTGCCGCGGGCGATCCTGTCGGACAACGGCAGTCCGTTCGGATCTCCCGGTCTGGCAAGGCTTTCCCGTCTTTCGCTGTGGTGGATCCGGATCGGCATCGGCATCGAACGCATTGTGCCGGGACACCCCGAGCAGAATGGCGCACACGAGCGGATGCACCGTACGCTCAAGGCCGAGACGGCACGTCCACCCGAACAGACGATGGAGCGCCAGCAGAAGCGTTTCGACGACTTCCGCCGCGTCTACAACGACGAGCGACCACACGAGGCGCTCGGCCAGAAACGGCCGGCGACGATCTATCGCCCCTCACCA
>DASPMO010000198.1:0-9202 GCA_035627015.1 Thermoanaerobaculia bacterium
AACACCATCCAGAAACCAAGTTTCCGGTGGTCATAGAGCAGAGGTCACACCCGTTCCCATTCCGAACACGGCAGTTAAGCTCTGCATCGCCGATGATACTGCGCGGGCAACTGCGTGGGAAAGTAGGACGCCGCCGGGATATATTTATGAAAGGGCCTTCGAGCAATCGAAGGCCCTTTCGCTTTTTGTGCGTCCTTTCGTAGCGTAAGCTTCGCGCGCACACGCATGCCGATCCCGACGCGGGTCACGAACCGCATCCGCAACATCCTCGACGAGCGGCTGCCGCGCCGGCTGCGCGATGCGCGCTGGTTCATGGCCCCGCTGTTCTTCGTCTGGTGCAAGGGGAAGTACGTGCGGGAGTGGATGGATTTCAAGGAGCTGGCGCCGCGGATGACGGTCACGGAGCTGCGCGACCTCTACCGCGACGTCGACTCGTTCGCCGCCGGCCGCCTGACGGATACGAATCCCGAGGCGCTGGCGTATGTGCTCTCCGCGATCGACGCGCGGCCGGGGACGCTGGTCGACGTCGGCTGCGGCGCCGGCTACTTCCTGCGGCGGCTCCAGGAGGAGCGGCGCTTCGACTCGCTGAGGCTGTTCGGATGCGACCTGATGGAGCGCGGCAGCGAGGGGCGGGCGCGGCGGATCGTCGGCGACCATGAGGTGCTGCCGTTCCGCGACGGCGCCTTCGACGTCGTGACCTGCATGCACACGCTCGAGCACGCGCGGCGGCTGGACCTGGCCATCGCCGAGCTGCGGCGGGTCTGCCGGCGGCAGCTCATCGTGGTCGTCCCGCGCCAGCAGTATCTGAAGTACACGATGGACATGCACCTGCAGTTCTTTCCCACGCCGGGCGCGCTCGCCGAAGCGCTGGGCGTCCCGGAAACGGACATCCGCCGCTTCGGGGACGATCTGGTGTACGTCTCATGATCTCGGTGGTCATCCCCATCCTGAACGAGACCCGGATCGCCGACTTCGTCGCGGCGGTCAAGGCGGCGCTGGGTGGGCGTCCGCACGAGATCCTGCTCGTGAACGACGGCGCTTCCGTTTCGGTCGAGGGCGCGCGGGAGGTGCAGGGGGCGCGGCGGGGAAAGGGACACGCGGTGCGGCAGGGGCTGCTGGCGTCGAAGGGAGAGGTGGTCGTGGTCGTCGACGCCGACCTGGCCGCGCTGCTGCCGCAGCTCCCGCGGTTCATCGATCTCGTCGCTCGGGAGCGCTACGACGTGGTCATCGCCGAGCGCGAGCACGAGGTGAAAGAGCGGACGCTGCTGCGCTACGGACTGTCATACGGCCTGTTGCTGGCGCAGCGGCTCTTCATCTTCCAGTCGCTTCGTTTTCGCGACACGCAGTGCGGCTTCAAGGCCTTTCGCGGCGATGCCGCGCGCGCCATCGCCAGCCGGCAGCGCGTGGATGGCGGCATGTACGACATCGAGTATCTCTACGCCGCCGCGCGCAACGGACTGCGCATCGCGCAGGTGCCGGTCGGCCGGGTGGCGGAAGAGCGTCCGTCGCGCATCCGGCTGCTCGACTGCCTGCGCCGCGATCCTCCCGCGCTCCTCAAGGTGAAGTGGCGGGGGATCACCGGAAAGTATCGCCTCTAAAGAAAAACCCGCTTCCCTGGCCGAGGGAAGCGGGGCATCGCGCACGAGCGCGGCGGCTGGGTCGCTGCAATTTTCATCCGCTCATGGCAGCGACGGTATCAATGTAGATCCGCGGCGCGGGCGTGTCAGCCGACTTTTTAGGAAGGCTCGTCTATTTGACCTTCGTGCCGGCGGGGACGGCCGGGTCGACGCTGAGCAGGCTCGGCTCGCCGTCGATCGACGCGGCGAGCACCATGCCGTTCGATTCGATGCCCATGAGCCTGGCCGGCTGGAGGTTGGCCACGATGACCACCTTCCGCCCGACGAGCTCCTCCGGCTGATACTTCGTGCCGATGCCGGCGACGATGGTGCGCTCCTCGTCGCCGGTGAAGACGCGCATCTGGATGAGCTTTTTCGACTTCGGGACGCGCTCGGCGCCGCGGATCTCAGCGACGCGCAGGTCGACTTCCATGAACTGGTCGATGGAGATCTTGGCCAGTCCCGGCGGCGCGGCCTGCGTGGTCTCGATCGGTGGGCCGGTTTCGACCGGCGGGCCGCTCTCGGCCGCCGGTTTCGCTTCTTCGCTCACTTGTTTGCCTCCGATGTATTCCTGGACGTCGACGCGCGGGAAGATTGGATCGGCGACGCGCAGCGGCGCATTGGCGAGGAGCCCGCCCCATTGGAGGTCGGCGACGCCGATGCGGTCGGGATTGCTGCCCAGCCGCGTCAGCGCCTCGCGCGTGGAGCCGGGGAGGAACGGCGCCATCATCACCCAGACGATGCGCAGCGCCTCGAGCACGTCCCACAGGATGCGCGACAGCGCGCCGCTGGCGCCGCTCTCCTTATAGCGCCGCCACGGCTCGCGCGTGACGATGTAGCTGTTGATCTCATTGAGCAGCTCCCACGCGCTCTCGATGGCGCGCTGGAACGCGAGATCGTCCATGTGCTTGAGATAGGCCGGCACGACCTCGCTGGCCTTGTCGCGCAGGTCGTTGACGAAGCAGCGCTCCGGCGGCGTCTTTCCGCCGAAGTAGCTGTCCGACATCTTGATCGCGCGCGACAGCGTGTTGCCGAGGTCGTTCGCGAGGTCGGCGTTGTAGCGCGTGAGCAGCGACTGATCGGAGTAGTCCTGGTCCTGCCCGAAGACCATCTCGCGCATGACGTAGTAGCGGAGCGCGTCGGGTCCGAAGTCATTGATGATGTTGTAGGGACGGACGACGTTGCCGAGCGACTTGGAGATCTTCTGGTGGTCGCGCAGCCAGAAGCCGTGGCCGACGATGCGCTTCGGCAGTTCCACGCCCGCGGCCATGAGGAAGGCCGGCCAGTAGACGGCGTGGAAGCGGACGATGTCCTTGCCGATGATGTGCATGTCGGCGGGCCAGTAGCGCTGGAAGAGCTGATCGTCCGCGCTGCCGAAGCCGAGGGCGGAGATGTAGTTCGTCAGCGCGTCCATCCAGACGTAGATGACGTGGTCCGGATTGCCGGGGAAGGGGATGCCCCACTTGACGGTGCTGCGGGAGATGGAGAGGTCTTTCAGCCCCTGCTCGACGAAGGTGCGCACCTCGTTCATCCGCGTCTCGGGCCAGATGAAGCCGGGATTGGCGCTGTAGTGATGCAGGAGGCGCTCGGTGTAGCGGGAGAGGCGGAAGAAGTAGTTCCGCTCGGTGGTCCACTCGACTTTGTGGCCTTCCGCGTCGATGCCGTTCTTGACCTGGTTCTCGGGGATGAAGGTCTCGTCGCTCTGGCAGTACCAGCCGGAGTGCTCGCCGAGGTAGATGTCGTCGGGCGTGCGCTCCTGGATGCGCTTGATGAGCTCGAGCACGCCGACGCGATGGCGCCCCTCGGTGGTGCGGACGAAGTCGTCGTAGGCGATGTTCAGGCGCCGGTCGACGTCGTGATGCGTCTTCACGACGCGGTCGGCCAGGTCGATCGGCGAGATCCCTTCCTTCGCGGCCGCGCGCTCGACCTTCTGGCCGTGCTCGTCGGTGCCGGTGAGGAAGCGCACGTCGTCCCCCATGCGGCGGCGATGGCGCGCGATGACGTCGGCGACGATGTTCTCGTACATGTGCCCGATGTGCGGGTCGTCGTTGACGTAATGGATAGCGGTGGTGAGGAAGTACTTCGGCATAGGAAAGGGAGGCGGATTGTAGCGCAGTGCCGAAGCGGGGCGGCCCGAAGCCCGCCCTCGAGAGGGGTTATTTCTTACGGTCGCCCTTGTCACCGTAGCCGGGCTTCGACTCGGTCTTGCGTGGCGCTTGCGGTCCTGGGCCATGGAACGGCCGGCATCGACCACTTTGGAGAAGCGGCCGTTCTCGTTCCTTCCTGTCCAGGAATGGACGTCACTCCAGCTTCAGCACGCGCTCCGCGTTCCGGTAGCAGATCTTCTCGCGTTGATCGCCGGTCAGCGGCGTGGTCTCGATCCACTGCGCGGCCTGCGTCGCGTCCTCGTAGGGGTAGTCGACCGAGAACAGCACGCGATCCTCGCCCATCTCCGCGATCGCGCACTGCAGCGACGAGTCTTGGCAGACGCCGGTCGTGGTGATGATGAGGTTGGAGCGGAAGTATTCGGAGGGCAGCTTCTGCAGCGGAGGCTTGTCGGCGCTGTTGGTGGCCTCGTAGCGCGAGTCGATGCGCCAGAGGAAGTAGGGAAGCGTCTCGCCCATGTGCCCGAGGATGATGGTCAGGCCGGGATAGCGGTCGAAGAGACCGCTGAAGAGGATGCGCAGGAAGTGGCTGGAGTTGTCGGTGCTCCAGCCCCAGAGGGACCCCTGCATGATCGGGTACCCATTGAGCACGTACGGCTGGATGAGCGGGTTGGCCGGATGGATGTACACCGGCACGTCGAGCCCGGCGACGCGCTCCCAGAAGGGGAGGTAGCACGGGTCGTCGAGGTAGGTGCCGTTGGTGTTGCCGTTGATCATGGCCCCGAGAAACCCGAGATCGTTCACGCAGCGCTGCAACTCGTCCGCAGCGGCCGTTACGTCCTGCATCGCCAGGTGCGCGAATGCGCGGTAGCGGTCCGGATGCTGGTCGACCAGTCCCTTCATGTAGTCGTTGGCTTCGCGCGCCCGCTGCACCGCCACGGCCGCATCCTTCTCGGCCTGCACGCCGGGACTGGTCTGGGAGAGCACGAAGAGGTCGATGCCGGCGGCGTCCATTGCGGCGATGCGCTGATCGGAGTCTTCGAGCTTCCGTTCGAAATCGGAGCGTTGGCTTTCGTCGACGACCTGCATCGTGATCTGCAGGTAGGGTGCGGTCGAAGGCGCACTGAGCGCCTCCTCCAGCGCGATTTTCCTGGTGGCCATGCTTCCTCCTCGCCTCTCTGCACTGAGGATGTAGGTCCGGGAGGCAGGTAAGTCAATCAGGATGGACGTCAGAACGCCGCGGGCGGCATCCCGAACACGATCCCCGTCTCCACCTCCACCGCCTTCCCGCCCGCCCGGTACGGCTTGAACGTCCACGTGCGCAGCGCGGCGAGGATGGCCTGCGCCTGGTCGGGAAACGCGCTGAGGAGGTGCACGTGCTTCACGCGGCCTTTGGCGTCCACGATCACGCGGACGGGAATGGTGTTGTAGCGGCGCGTGGTGAAGACCGGATCTTCCTTCGCGACCACGTCCGCGTAGCCGGCGACGCACGCCGGCCCGGCGCTCTTCAGCGAGAGGCCGGCCAGCGCCTGCTCCGCCGCGTCGAGCGCCGCCGTGTCGGCGCCGGCGAACGTGAACGTGAGGGCGTGGCAGCGCACGTCGGTCGCGAGCACGCGCCACCGGATTCCGGAGACCGGCGCCTTGTACGCGAGCCGGTGGAACGTGCGGCCGGCGATCGTGACCTCGGCAGGCTCGCTTTCGAGCGTGTACACCGGCTCGAGGCCCTGCCGTCTGGCGGCGAGCAGCTCCTTCGCATTCGCCCCCGGGACCGTGCTGAAGAAGAGATCCTGTGCCGTCACCGCCACGTACGCCCGCGCCGTCGCGAAGTTCCCGAGCACGTATGTCCCGCTGTCGGACGGCGGTGGCCCCGCCGGCTGTTCCTTCCAGCCGGCGGGGATCGGATACGTCAGACCGAAATACGCGTTGCGGTAGCTGCCGCCGGCCACCCGTCCCTGTTCCGGCACGGGTGTCGTCGCGTCGCTCGCGGCGGGAGCCGCCCCCTTCACCAGGATCTGACCCTGCGGAACGATGGACAGCCAGAGCAGCAGCAGGAGCGGCATCGGTTCTCCTAGAGCGATCGAAGGAAGTTGAGGATGTGCTGCTGGTGCGCGGCCGACAGCGACAGGTAATTCTGGATCACCAGGTTCGCCTCGGAGCCGCTCGAGGAGTGGTCGAGGATCGCGCTCTGCAGGTCCGTCCTCCTGCCGTCGTGCAGGAAGAACAGGCGCTGGCCGAGGCCCCAGAGAGGTGCGGTGCGGAACTGATCGCCGCCCGCGGCGCCTTCCTGGATGTCGTCCGCCAGACCCGTGCCCATGCGGTGGATCTGCAGGTCGCTCCACAGTGTGATGGTCTTGTTGCCGAGATCGGGGGTGAGGCTCGACGGCGCAGTCTTGAAGGTGGCTTTGTGGCAGACCTCGCAGCCGATCTCCACGAACAGTTGCGCGCCCATCCCGATCGAGGCCGAGCCGCCCGGCATCGTCGGATGCGGCTCCGGCGGCTTGAGCAGGCGCATGAACATGGCGAACATCACCGCGTCGCTCGGCGTGCCGACCGCGGTGGTGTTGAAGTTCGTGTGATCCTCCGGCGTCGGATTGAGGCGGCACGGCGCCGGCAGTCCCGCGGCGCGGTCTTCATTCGGCGAAGGCCGCTCCTGCGGCGCCGTCTCGTTCGAGACGCCCATCTCGATGTTGTACGCGTTCCCGGAGAACGTATCCAGCGACTTGACCGACGCCTTCCAGCCGAAGCGGCTGATCGTGCCGTCGCCGGCGCGATTGAACGTGCCGGCGATCCCCAAGCCGGCGGCCTTGACCTTGATCGCGGCCTGGTACGCCAGCAGCGTCGAGTCGTCGATGTTCTCGATCAGGCCACTGCCGAATACCGGCGTCGGGATGCGGAAGATGATGTTGTTGTTGGCGATGGCGGCGGCGAAGTTCGGCTGCTGGATCACCGATGGCGTGCAGGTGCTGGCGTCGCTGCGCCCGGCGATGGTGTAGAGCGCGTGCACGCCGCCATCGGGCTGGCTGGGGATCGGAACGCCGGAGCTGTTCGTAAGGAACTTGAAACGCGCCTCGCGCACCGGGCCGTTGATGGTGATGAACGGTGGGACAGTGTTCGTCGCGCCGTGCGCGGTGGCGTCAGCCACCTGCGGATTGGTCGCGGGGCTGGTGCCTCCGGTCGCGGGCTGGGAGTGGCAGGCCACGCAACTGCGCGAGTTGAACCGCGGCCCCAGTCCGCCGTCCGGCTCCCCCGGGATCGTGCCGAAAACGGAGTTGACCTCCTCGAAGCGATCCTTCCCGTCGTTGAAGAACGTGAGGATCGTGACCGGGTTGTTCGCGGCGACGGAAGGGAGCGGATCGCCCGCACCCGGCGGACCGCCGCGGGGTCCGGGATCGACCTGCGCGAATGCCTGGAAGACGACCAGAAACAGGGCGAGACACACCAGGGGAGCGGTACGCAGTTTCACGATGCCTCCTTACCGAATGAATGAATGAGAGATGTCCGGGCCGTGAAGCAGGAAATGGGCCCACGTGCGCGTGTCTGTTCGTTCACGCCCCGCCCCGCGTGCGCGTGTCTGTTCGTTCACAACATTCACGCGTCCGTTGCCGGCACGCTTCGGTTTTCCGCGCCCGCTCAACGGGTTGCTGAATCGGAAAACCGCGAATGCGCCGCTTTCCCCGCGGCGCATGGGTAGCATCCGGCTCGAAGCACGTGCGGCGCGGCGTCACGCGCTCGAGCTGGTGGCGATTCGCGTCGACACGACCATCCGCGGGCATCTCGATCGCCGCCGCCACGAACGGCTGGCTCCTGGATCTCGGGAGCACCGCACCGTCGCCACGATCACGGTGAGGTGAGACTGCGCCGTCCCCCTCTCCCCGCGTGGTGGAAGAGGGGACTGGCAGCCCCTATGGAACTCCTCCCCAAACCGGCGTACTATGGAAACGCTCCAGCAACGTAAAAGGGTCTCCACATGTCACCGGCAGAGGGGTCGCTGCTGCCGCTTTCCCAGCTCGGGGAGCTGGGGGCGGTCATCGCGGTTTGTGCCGCGATCGTGCTCTTCGCTCGTCCCGAGCGGAAGGCCACGCTGCGCATTTTCGTCATTTACCTGGCCGCCCTCGTCTTCAGCGTGGCGGCGGTGGTGGCGGCGCGGCTGAACCAGGCCGAGACGGCCAAGGTGCTGGTGCTCCTCCAGCACGTCCTCACCGGCGCGGTGGCGCTCAACCTCGTGGTGCTGCTGCTCTTCGCGGTCGTCCTGCGCCGTCTGCACGTCGAGCCGCCGCGGCTGGCGCGCGACCTGGTCCTCGGCCTCGGCTACATCGCCGTCGTGCTCTACCTCTGCACCCTCTATCACGTCGACGTGGCGGGCATCATCGCCACCTCCGCCGTCGTCACCGCCGTCATCGGCTTCTCCATGCAGGAAGTGCTGGGGAACGTCATGAGCGGACTGGCGCTGCAGATCGACCGCTCCATCGTCCCGGGCGACACCATCCGCATCGGCGACGTGCAGGGCGTCGTGCGCGACATCAACTGGCGGAGAGTGAGCATCGAGTCGACCGACGGCGACCTGCACATCGTCCCCAACAGCAAATTCGTGCAGGACCAGGTCATCGTGGCCGGAAAGCGCTGGCAGGGGAGCGTGGCGCAGCGGCGCAGCGTCTTCTTCGACGTCGGCTACACCGAGGCGCCGGCGCGCGTCATCGACATCGTCATGAACGCGCTCGCGCGCGGCGTGCCCGACGTGGCCACCGACCCGAAGCCGGACGTGGTCATGACCGACATCCAGGGGAGCGCCTGCCGCTACGCGGTGCGCTACTGGCTGACGAAGATCGACGACGGCGTGGCAGTCGACTCCGTGATCCGTTCGCGGGTCATGTTCGCGCTGCGGCGCGGCGGCATCATGCTCGACCCGCACGCCACCGACGTCGTGCTGCATCGCGGCGTGGCGGCCACGCTCGAGCCGCCCATCGCCGAGCGCGTGCACGCGCTGCGCGGAGTCTCGCTCTTCGAGTCGCTCACGCACCAGGAGATGCAGGAGATGGCGGAGTGGCTGGTCTACACCCCCTTCACGCGCGGCGAGACGATCATCGTGCAGGGCGGGTCGGTCGACCACCTCTACATCCTCACGCGCGGCAGCGTGGAGGTGCGTCTGGCGGTCGATGGCGCGACCAGGGCCGTGGCCACCATCTCCGCGCCGAGCTTCTTCGGCGAGATGGGGATGCTCACCGGCGAGAAGCGCAGCGCGAGCATCGTGGCGCTGGAGGAAGTGGAGTGCTGGCGCCTCGACCGCGAGGCGTTCGGCCGCGTGCTGGAGGCGCGGCCGGAGATCGCCGACGGCGTGTCCGAGGCGCTGGCCGAGCGGCTGGCCGAGCACGTCGCCGCGCGCGAGGGCTTGTCCGAGGAGGCGAGGCGGCTGCGGATCGATTCCGAGCAGCGCTCGCTCGTCAAACGCATTTATTCGTTCTTCAGTCTCGAGGAGGCGTGACA
>DASPMO010000199.1:0-11295 GCA_035627015.1 Thermoanaerobaculia bacterium
AAATGTTGGGCAGTCGTGCCGAAACTTTGGGCAGTCGTGCCGAAACTTTGGGCAGTCGTGGCGAAACTTTGGGCAGTCGTGCCGAAACTTTGGGCAGTCGTGCCGAAAAGTTGGGCAGTCGTGCCGAAAGTTTCGGCAGTCGTGCCGAAAAGCTGGCCAGTCGTGCCGAAAGTTTCGGCAGTACTGGCGAAACGCTCGATCGTAAAGCGGTGTCTGAGGCCACCGCAGCTTCGAGGAGAAACGGGCCTGCCCCTGTGTCGCGATGTCGGGTGTTAGAGAATCGCTGCGCCGGGAAGCTCGGGCCAGTCGCATGCCGCCGCGAAGCCCGGCACCTCCGCGCTCAGCCATGGTGCGTGCTCGGAGACGAGATCGCGCAGTTCGCGCGCGAGCACCGCGCTGACGGTCTTGCCGTCGCGCGACGCAAGCCGCTCCAGCGTCACCACGTGCATCCGCGGGATGCGCACGTCGAGGTCAGTCAGGCGCAGCAACTCGGGCAGCACGTCCGCGACGTCCGTCCCCAGCGACCCTTCGACCGTCTCCTGAGACCAGAGCTCGAGGGCGAAAGACGCCAGCTCCGGCCACGGCATCACCATCCCCTTTCCGTTGTCCTCCCCTTCCAACTCGCCCGATTCGATCCAGGCGCCGACGTCGCGCCCGGGCATGTCGAGCAGAGTCGCCGCTTCTGCAAGAGTGTAGGAGGGTTGGGGCTCAAGGAAGAGAGTGCGGATCTGCGCAACGGTAGAGGACATTGCAGCTCCTGGAACTATTGTTTATTGAAGCGCACTAGAACAATAGTGCCAGATGCAAGAGTGACACGGCCGGATGCGGAGATCTTCGGGAAGCGCCTGCGGACGCTGCGGGAGGCGCGCGATCTCTCGCAGGAAGACCTCGCCGACATCGTCACGGATCACGGCGGCCGCCTGAGCGGAAAGTATGTGAGCGACCTGGAACGCGGCCTCAAAGCTCCCACGCTGACCATGCTGCTCAAGTTGAGCAAGGCGCTCGACGCGCCAGTCGCGGAGCTGCTGCAGGACTTTACGCCTGCGGTGATCCGAAAGTTGCGGTTGGAGTGAGCGGTTGTTAGCGCTGCCGCACTCCATAACGATAATGCCGGGTGACCTCGTAGGCGAAGAGCACGTCCTCGTGCTGCGCGCCGGCGCCGATGTTGTGGATGACGTGGCAACGGTCCGTCCCGCATACGGGGATGTCGAAGACGAGGCCGATGTGCGGGACTCCCAAGGAGAGGCGCCAGGTGACGATGTCGCCGGGCTTGTAGTCGGCGCCGTGACGCGTCACGGGGAGCCGGCCGTGGCGCGTGAAGAAGGTCTGCAGGTGGGGGACGCGGCGGTGGTCGACGTTCGGGTCGGGGCGGCGCAGTCCCCAGTTCCGCGGATAGGCGGATGAGCTGACGTCGGTGAAGACACCGCAGCGGGTCTCGTCCGCCAGCTCGACAGCAACTCCGGCCTGCCAGGGCCCACCGGCAACATCGGCTCGGCCATGCAAGTCTTCGACACGCGAACCGGCGCGACGCGTAAAGGACCCAACGATTTGATCACAATGGCTGTCGCTGAAAGCCCGGACGGCACGCTCGCCGCGTCTGCCGGCATCATTCCCGCCGGTGTGATCCGCGTCATCAAGGCAAACACGGGAAAAGAGCTCGATACATTCGTCGCTCCCGGGATGACACACCGGCTCGCCTTCTCGGTATCTGCACGTCTCGCGCTGCCGCGGATCGGTGGGGTACTTGCGTGGCGGGACGAGCGTCGCAAGGTCCCCTCACCCTGGCCCTCTCCCCGTGCGCGGGGAGAGGGGAATGGGGAAGCGGTAGTGGCCCGTGACCTCGTAGGCGAAGAGGACGTCCTCGTGCTGGGCGCCGGCGCCGATGTTGTGGACGATGTGGTAACGGTCCGTCCCGCGCACGGGGACGTCGGAGACGAGGCCGATGTGCGGGACTCCCGAGGAGAGGCGCCAGGTGACGATGTCGCCGGGCTTGTAATCGGCGCCGCGGCGCGTCACGGGGAGCCTGCCGCCGTGGCGCGTGAAGAAGGTCTGCAGATTGGGGACGCGGCGGTGGTCGATGTTCGGGTCGGGGCGGCGCAGTCCCCAGTTCCGCGGATAGACGGCGAAGTGGCGCTTCATGTCCTCGTGCACCAGCACCTGCAGGTCCGTCCCCGCGTGCCGGTAGGCGCGGATGATGACGTCCGTGCAGACGCCGGTCTCGCGCGGCACGTCGCCGTTCGGATAGGCGATCTTCCGGTAGGCCGGGTCGTAGCCGCGCGTGACGCCGACCTGCTGCTTCGCTCCCGCGATCACGCGCGGGTTCGCGAAGAGCGGCAGCGCCAGGAGGAGGAGCAGCAGCAGTCTCATTTGCGGTCGAAGGAGATGTTGGTGACGCGTCCCGCGCCGATGGTGTAGCCGCGAATGGCGCCGTTGGCGTCGCGGCGGAAGCGCACGAGCACGCCCTGTCCCTCGAAGACGTCCCGCTCCCGCGGCTCGAGCTTCACCTCCTGGCCGTAGCCGGGCCGCACGTGCAGCGCGCCGTCTTTCACCCGCAGGCGATGGCCCGCCTGCAGCTCCTCGGAACGATACTGGCCGGCGTACTGCGCCAGCGCGGCGGCATCGGGCGTGACGAGCTGCACGGCCGGGATCTCGTTCGGCTCCTCCCCTTCCACTTCGACCAGCGCGCTGTTCTCGCGGAAGGTGAGGAACACCGGCACCGGCCCGTCGAGCGAGAACTTCGCGCCGCCGACGGGGCGCAGCTCGCGCGGACCGTACATCAGCTTTCCGTCGCGCACTTCGACGCGGCGATAGCCGCCGCCGCGCTGGTTGTAGTAGGTCTTCGCGTAGCGGGCCAGCTCCTCCGGGGCGATCCGGATGGCGTCCGCCTTCACGGGCGCCGCCGGCGTCTCCGCGGGCTTGAGGTCGAGATACAGCGCGGCGATCTTCATCGCCTTCTCGTCGGGATTGGCGGAGCCGAGATTGGAGAGGACGGCCACGCTCAGCTTCTTCTCCGGGAAGCGGACCAGTTGCGCGCGGTAGCCCATCCAGGCGCCGCCGTGCTGCACCATGCGCAGCCCCTCGTGCTTGCGGATCATCAGGCCCGCGGCGTACGGCAGCTCCTTGCCGCCGGTCAGCTTGCCGACGCGGTGCTGGGCGTCGAGGAGTGCCTGGCCGCCCACCTTCGGCTCGTAAAAGTTCGCGTCCCACTTCGCCAGGTCCTCGACGGTCGTGTAGAGCGCGCCGTCGCCGGTGACGTGGTAGTTCGACATCGAGATGCGGAAGCCGTCCTTCGACGGCGCGTAGCCGATCGCGCGCCGCTTCACGACCTCGGCCGGGTCATCGTGAAAGTGCGTGCTGGTCATCCCCAGCGGCTTGAAGATCTTCTCGTCGGCGTACCGGCGGAGGCTCCTGCCGCTGGCGCGCTCCACGATCTGCGAGAGGAGGTAGTAGCCGGAGTTGCTGTAGAGGTACTCGTCGCCGGGGAGGAAGTTCAGCGCCTTCTGCCGGGCGATCAGCGCCAGCGTCTCCTCGTCCGTGAAGTCGTTCCGCGCGTCGAGGCCCGCCAGCGTCATCAGGGTCAGGTAGTCGCGGATGCCGCTGGTGTGGTGCAGCAGGTGGCCGACGGTCACGGGACGCTCGTAGGCTGGCATCTCCGGGAGGTGCTTGCGGATGTCGTCGCCGAGGGCGAGCTTCCCCTCCTGCTCCAGGAGGAGGATGCAGGCGGCGGTGAACTGCTTGGAGGTCGAGCCGATGTCGAACACGCTCTGCGGCGTGAGCTTCACGTCGCGCTCGAGGTCGGCCATGCCGTAGCCGCGCGCGTGCACGATCTGCCCGTTCTGGATGACCGCCACGGCGTAGCCGGGCGAATCGGGCTTGTCGACGTCGGAGAAGAGCGCGTCGACCTTCGCGTTCTGGGCGAAGGCCGACGCGGCAAAGAGGAGGAGCAGGGCCAGTTTCATCAATACAGAAGACGTAAACCGACCTGGAAAGTTCTCGGAATGTAGTCCGGATGGGTGCTGGTGATGCGGCCGAAGTTCACGTTGGCGAAGTCGTTCACCGGGACGCCCCACGTGACGCGGTCGAAGATGTTGAAGACGTCCAGGCGCAGCACGACGGTATTGCCGAGGACGCCGAAGTTCTTGAAGAGGCCGAGGTCCACCTGCTCGCGGCTGTCGGTGTAGAAGGTGTTGCGGCCCATGAGGTCGGAGATGTCGTCCTCCGGCGTGGCCCGGCGGAAGGCGCTGACCGGCAGTTCCTGCTGCGAGGTGTTGGGGTCGTTGACGTGGAAGCCGCCGCGGCGCGACGGATCGACGGCGATGGGGCGCTGGTTGGCCACGCCGTCGAAGTCGATGTCGACCGCCCCGGAATCGATGATGGTGAACGGCGTGCCGGAGGAGAGGCGCACCACGGTGGAGAGCTGCCAGCCGCCGAGGATCTGGCCCAGGGCGTCGCTGCGGTCGCGGAAGAACGGCAGGAGATAGCTGCCGGTCATGGTGAAGCGGTGGCGCGTGTCGAAGCGGGAGAGGCCGCGCTTGTAGTTCTCGTACTCGGGGAAGATGTTGATGTCGCCCGCGCCCGAGGCCGTGGCCTCGGAGCCGCTGTCGAGAGCCTTGCTGAACGTGTACGTGGCGCGCCCCTGGAAGCCGCCGACGTAGCCGGTCTCGAACTCGAGCTGGCCGGCGTGGTAGGAGCTTTCGGCCACGTTGTCGACGACCAGGTTCGTGTTGTAGCGGGCGTCGGGACGGCGCTCGTTCGTGCGCGGCACGCGCAGGCTGATCTCGTTGGCCGCGATCGGGACGACGTTCGGGCAGGTCGCGTTCACGGCCTGTCCCGCCACGACGCCGGTGCCGGCGCAGCGCCAGTCGGCGGCCACCCTCCAGGTCGTGCCGTCCGGCCGCACGGGAAGGTTGTCGAAGCGGTACTGCAGGAGGTTCTTCCCCAACGTGCCGATGTAGCTGGCGCGCAGCCGCGACTCACGGAAGAACTGGCGCTCGAAGGTGAGGTTCCACTGCCGCGTCTCCGGCATCTGCAGATCGGGGTCGATGGTCGTCAGAGTGACGCGTGTCGTCAGCGGCTGCCCCGGGACGAAGACGAAGCCGTTGGTCGGGTCGGCGATGTTGGTGCTGTTCGGGATGCTCAGGAAGGTGGCGTTGGGCGGGTTGTAGCGGACGTTCGCGCCGCCCTGGGAGAAGATCGACTGGAAGATGCGCCCGTGGTAGTGGCCGTAACCGCCGCGGATGGAGAAGCGTCCGTTCGAGCCGGTCAGGGCGCGCAGGAGGCGGACGTTGCCCCAGTCCGGCACGTAGGCGAAGCCGAGGCGCGGGTCGACGTACTGCGTGTCGCCGAAGAAGTAGTTCATGCGGTTCTCGCGCTCCCGCGGCACGGCCACGCGCTCGTAGCGCACGCCGAGGTTGAGCGTGAGATTGTCGAACGGCCGCCAGTCATCCTGCGCGTAGAGGTTCTCCTCCTTCAGCTCGTTCTCGAGGAAGTCGGGCCCGAAGCTCTTCTGGAACGTGGAGACGCAGCCGGCGAAGAAGGCGTGCAGGCCGGTGGGATAGGTGACGCCGCCGCAGGTGGCGGTGAAGTTCCAGAAGCCGCGGTTGTTATTGGAGGCGCGGTCGTCGAGCTGCGAGCGGCGGATGTCCGTGCCGAGCTTCAGCGTGTGATCGGCCCAGCGCGCGGTGGAGAAGTTGTAGACGAACTGGTGGTCCTTCTGGTCGCGGTTGATCGGATACGCGCCGGCGTTGCCGATGATGGTGGCCGGGGTGATGGCCGCGAAGCGGACGATGGGCGTGTCGTTGCCGGCCAGGATGTCGACGTTCGTGCTGCGCAGTCCGAGGCCGTAGCGCGTCTCCTGCACGGTCGAGGAGCCGAGGACGTTGGTCCAGGTGATGCCGAAGTTCGACTGTTCGTTGTCCTGGAGTGTCTGCTCGCCGATGATCAGCTCCGCGTTCTCGCGAAGCTGGGTGGTGTGCTGGTAGCGCGTGTTGACGTTGTGGGCGTTGCCGGCGTTCCAGTCGAGGCGCGCCGACCAGTCCTTGTCGGGATTGTTGGCGAACTGCGGGTACTGGTACGCGCGGGCGGAGACGAGCGGCGCGTTCGGGGAGAGACCGGTGGGGAAACGCGCCAGGATGGCGTTCTGGAAGGCGCGGTTCTCCGGCGTGTCGTTGCCGAGGGTCAGGCGCGGCAGGGCCATGTCGGAAGGGAGGATCAGCGGGCGGCTGACGATCTGGTTCCCCTTGAACTGCGTGCTGTCGTAGTGCACGAAGCCGAAGAGCGTGTCCCGGATGATCGGGAAGCCGGCCGTGGCGCCGAACTGGCGGCGGTAGTTGTCGGGCAGCGGCTGCGTGCGCTCGAAGAACTTCTTCTCGTTCCACTGGCCGTCCTGCCCGTAGCCGTAGATCTCGCCGGACAGTTTGTTCGTGCCGGACTTGGTCTGCACCAGGACGACCGCGCCATAACCGCGCCCGAACTCGGCGCTGTAGCTGTTGGTGAGCACCTGGAACGAGGCGATGGTGGCCAGGGCCACCCCCTGCCGGTGCTGGTTCTCGGAGGAGTCGTCGTTGTTGACGCCGTTGATCTGGAAGGTGGTGCCGCGCGTGCCGGCGCCGTTGAAGTTCGCCGACGAGCCGACCGAGAGCGTGGGGTTGTCGTGCGAGCCGCCGGGGTTGGACTCCTGGTAGCCGGCCAGCGTGGAGGCCAGCCCGAGGAAGCTGGTCTGGTTCGACTGCGGGAGGGACATGATCTCCGCGGAGCGGATGGTCTGCTTGATCTCGCCGTCACTGACGTTGATGCGCGGGGCGTCGGCGGTGACGGTCACGGACTCGGTGACCGCGGGGTCGAGCAGGTAGTCCTGCACCGTGGTCTCGTTCAGCTCGATGCGCACGTTGCTGCGCCGCGCCACGCCGAAGCCCGCCAGCTCGGCCAGGACGTCATAGCGCCCGATGGGAAGGAAGGGGGCGTTGTAGAAGCCCGCCTCGTTGGTGACGACGACGCGCTGCAGGCCCGTCTCCGCGTTGCGGATGGTGAGGGTGACCCCCGGCAGCACGCCGCCGGAACGATCGCTGACGGTGCCCTGCATTGTGCCGGTGACCGTCTGCGCGACGGCCGGCAGGGCGAGAAGGAGAGAGAGGACGAGGACCGACCACTTCCTGGACATGTTCCGCCTCCATGAGTGTGTGTAGTCGAGAGCGGCGACAGGGTACCGCCATCGTGCGACGAGCGCTACCGGGAGGAGCGCTGTGGAGCGCCGGCGTCCTCGCCGGCTGTCTCCGGAGGCGTCCCGCCGCCGCTCTCGTGTGCAGGCGAGACGCCTGCACAGACAGCCGGCGGGACGCCGGCGGTCCACTTAACTCAGTGCGCGGTCGCTTCTTCGGGGTCTTCCTCGCGCTGCCGGTGCGTGAGCGCCGCCAGCTTCGCCTTGATGCTGTCGGCGACGACGAAGAACGCGGGGACGACCAGCAGCGACAGGGCGGTCGAGATGACCAGGCCGCCGATGATGGCCACGGCCATCGGGCCGCGCGTCTCGGCGCCCGGGCCCAGCGCCAGCGCCGGAGGGATGGCGGCCATCATCGTGGCCATGGTGGTCATGAGAATCGGGCGCAGACGCGTCGGGCCGGCGTGCAGCATGGCCTCGAGGGCGGACAGGCCCCGCTCGCGCTGCCCCTGCACGGCGTAGTCGACGAGGATGATGGAGTTCTTCTTGGCGATGCCCATCAGCAGCAGCAGGCCGATCATGGAGAAGATGTTCAGCGTCTTCCCCGTGATCAGCAGCGCGAACGCGGCGCCGGCGATCGAGAGCGGGATGATCGACAGCACGGTCACCGGATGGAGGAAGGAGTTGAACTGCGAGGCCAGGACCATGTACGCGACCACCAGGCCGAGGATCAGCGCGAACATGAGCTGTCCCATCGACTCCTTGAAGGCCACCGACGACCCGCCGAGCACGGCGCGGTAGCCGGGCGGCAGGTCCCTGGCGATCTGCTCGACGTAGGCCAGCGCGTCGCTCTGCGACTTGCCCGGCGCCACGTTGCCGTAGATGGAGATGGCGCGCTCGCGGTCGCGCCGCGTGACGGACTGCAGCGCCGGCCGCTCGTCTTCTTTGACCAGCGCCGACATCGGAATCAGCGATCCGTCCGCCGTGCGCACGCGCAGCCGCGCCAGGTCCTCGGGGCGCGTGCGCTGGCTCGCCAGCAGGCGCGTGCGGATGTCGATACGGCGTCCGCCGCTCGAGTACTTGCCCGAGCGCACGCCGCCGACGAGAGCGTTGATGGTCGTGGCCACCTCCTCGACGGGGACGCCGAGGTCGGCGGCGCGGGCGCGGTCCGGCACGATGCGCAGCTCCGGCATCCCCACCTGGTAGTCGGTGTCGACGTCCGTGGCGAAGCCGCTGGCGGCGAGCTTCTCGCGCAGGTCGGTGGAGAGCTCGATCAGCTTCCCCCACTCCGGCCCGCGCACGGAGAACTCGACCGGATAGCCGCGCTGCCCGGTGAAGCCCTGCTGCGAGAGGTCCTGCACGCTGGCGCGCACGCCAGGGTACGAGTTCAATTCTTTGCGAATCCGCGCGGAGAACTCCGCCTGCCCGACGCGCTGGTCCGGCGGGACCATGGTCACGAAGAGAATGCCGGTGTTCACGCTGCCGCCGCCACCGCCGAAGCCGCCCACGCTGCCGAACACGCGCACCACTTCCTTCTGCTGCATGAGGTAGTTCTCGGCGCGGCGGAAGACGCGGTCGGTCTCCTCGAGGTTCGCGCCGACGGCGGTCTGCAGGCGGACCATGAGACGGCTCTGGTCCTGCGACGGCACGAACTCGCTGGGAAGCTTCCGGAAGACGTAGATCGAGGCGACGAAGACGCCGGCCGCCATCAAAAGCACCATCACGGGACGGCGCAGCCCCATGGCCAGCACTTTCGCGTAGCCGGCGGCGAGCTTGTCGAAGGCGACGTCGACGAAGTGGCCGAGCTTCGACTGGCGATGCCCGGTCTTGAGCATCTGCGCCGAGCGCGCCGGCGCGAGCGTGACCGCCTCGACGTACGACAGCAGCACGGCGATGCAGAGCGTCACGCCGAACTGCAGGAAGAACTTCCCGATGATCCCGCTCATGAAGACGACGGGGAGGAAGATGGCGCAGACGGCCAGCGTCGCGGCCAGCGCGGCGAAGCTGATCTCCTCGGTGCCCTCGCGCGCCGCGCTCACGCGGTCTTTCCCCATCTCGCCGTGGCGGAAGATGTTCTCCAGGACCATGATCGCGTCGTCGACGACGATGCCGACGGCGAGCGCCAGTCCCAGGAGCGTGAAGGTGTTCAGCGTGAAGCCGAAGAAGTAGATGCAGGCCACCGTGCCGAGGAGCGACATGGGGATGGCCATGATCACGTTCAGCGTCGCGCCGAACGAGCCGAGGAAGAGCCAGCAGATGAAGGCGGTCAGGATGACCGACAGCAGGAGCTCGAACTGGATCTCGTGCACCGACTCCTCGATGAACTGCGTGGAGTCGAAGTTGATGCCGAGCTCCATCCCCTGCGGCAGCGTCTTCTGGATCTCGGCGATGGCGTCCTTCACGCCGCGGGCGACGGCCACGGCGTTCGAGCCGCGCTGCTTGCGGATGCCCATGCCCTGGGCCGGCTCGCCGTTGACGCGGGAGATGCGGCGCACGTCCTCGAAGCCGTCCTCGACGATGGCCACGTCGCTCAGGTAGACCGGCGCCCCTTCGACGTCCTTGACCACGAGCTTGCGGAACTCTTCGAGGTCGAAGGCCTCGCCGAGGACGCGCACGTTCACTTCGCGGCCGGACGTCTCCAGGCGTCCGGCGGGGAGCTCGACGTGCTGCTGCTGGATGGCGCGCAGCACCTCGCCGGCGGTGACGCGGCGCTCGTCGAGCTTGTCGGAGTCGATCCAGATGCGGATGTTGCGCTCCACCGACTGCGACTGGATCTCGCCGACGCCGGGCACGGTCTGCAGCCGCTCCTTCACGCGGTAACGCGCGTAGTCGGCCAGCACCTGCGGCGGGTACGGGCCGGAGAGCCCGATCCACATGATCGGATTGTCTTCGGGGTTGCTCTTGGAGACGACCGGCGGCTCCATGTCGCGCGGCAGGCGGCGCTGCACCTGGGCGATGCGCGTCTGCACGTCCTGCAGCGCCAGGTCGACGTTGCGCGAGAGGTCGAGCTCCACGGTGACGTTGCCCGAGCCCTGGCGCGAGGTGGAGGTGATGTTGCGCACCCCCTCGACCTGCATCAGCGCCTCTTCGATCGGCTCGACCACGTCGTGCTCGATCACTTCCGGCGCCGCCCCCTCCCACGCCGCGCCGACGCTGATGGTCGGAAAGTCGACGTCGGGGAACTGCGAGATGCCGATGCGCGTCGCCGCCACGCCGCCGAAGACGACGGTGGCCAGCATGAGCATCCAGGCGAAGACGGGGTTCTTGATGCAGGCTTCCGTGATTTTCACTGGGTCACCTTTACCTGTGCGCCATCGCGCAGGGCCTCGGCCCCGCGAATGACGAGCGTCTCGCCGGCCTGCAGGCCGGACTTCACTTCCACCTGTCCGTCGGCGGTGCGCATCCCCAAGGTCAGGATGCGCTGCCGCGCCACGCCGTCATTCACGGTGTAGGCGAGGAACCCTTTTTCACTCGGACGGATGGCGGTCTGCGGGATGACGGGGGCCTCGCGCTGCGCGCCGATGGGCACGGTGACGCGCGCGAACGCGCCCGGCCGGAGCTCCGGCTGGTTCGGATTGACGACGTGGGCGGTGACGTCGACCATGCGCGAGGCCTGGCTGGCCGCCGCGGCGACGTGGGTGATGCGCGCCTCGTACACCTTGGCATCCTCGGCCACGTTGAACCGCGCCACGATGCCCGGCCGCAGCGGCATGGCCTCCTGCTCCGGCACCTGGAAGCGCAGCAGGAGCGGGTCGCGGCGCATGAGCGTCGCCAGCACGGTGCCGACCGGCACGTACTGCCCGGTCTCGACGGTGCGGGTCTGGATGACGCCACTCACCGGCGCCCGGACGAAGGCGTCGCGCAGGTTGAGCTTCGCCTGCGCCAGCGCGGCCTGCGCCTGCGCGACCTCGGCCGCGGTGCTCTGCACTTTGGTGCGCCACGTCTCGATCTCTTCGCCGCGGATCAGTCCCGGGTTCTTCTCGCTGGCCTGCTGCCGCCGCGAGTAGCCCGCCTGCGCCTCGGCCTCGCCGGCCCGCGCCTTCTGCAGCGTGGCCTCGGCCGCGCTGACGGCGAGGCGGTAGCGCTCCGGCTCGACTTCGACGAGCGGCTGCCCCGCGCTGACCTGCTGCCCTTCGCGG
>DASPMO010000200.1:0-10594 GCA_035627015.1 Thermoanaerobaculia bacterium
TCCGAACGGCGGCACCGAGTCCTTCGTCATGACCAACGGCCTGGTGTTCTCGAAGACGGACCGCCGCGGCATCACCACGGGCTACGCTTACGATGCCTTCGACCGCCCGACGAAGATCCTCGCACAGCAGAACAACCAGCACCTGGAGACGACCAACCTCGCCTACGCCGGATACAAGCTCCAGTCGGTGTCGTACAAGGTGGGCTCAGCGGCGGCGGACGTGATCTCGTACACGTACGACGACGCCTGGCGCGTGGAGACCGAAACGCAGGGAACGCGTGCCCGGATCACGTACGGCTACTTCACCGGCAACGCCACCGACCGGGTCCGCACGTACAGCGTCGGCGCGGCCGACGGCACCGCCACGTGGTCGACGGTGACCTACGCCTACGACAGCATGGCCCGCATCCGCACCATCAACTGGTCGAAGGATCCGGCCGGTCCCTATACCTTCAACTACAACGCCCTCGGGCAGTACACGTCGATCGACTTCCCGAACGGGCAGCAGCGCCGCTTCACCTACGACGGTCAGGCCCGCCTCAAGAGCGTGCAGACGACCGACTCCGACGGCGGCAACATCGTCAGGTACGCCTACTCCTGGGATTACAACTGGGCCACGCTGTCCAATACGATGCTCGGCCAGATCAGCCACGTCGACGTCACCGCCGACACCCTCGCGAAGCAGCCGGTGGGGCGAACGAAATACACCTATGACGCGAAGTACCGCCTGAGCCGCGTCGATTATCCGGGGGCGGGAGAGTTCGAGTCGTGGACGTACGACGCGATCGGCAACCGGCTCCAGTCCGTGATCTCCGGCAGCAATCCCGTCAACTACACGTACTACCAGAACGCGACCAACCGCAACAGCCAGCGTCTGTTGAACGACGGGGGCACCAGCAATCTGCTCTATGACCCCAACGGCAACTTCGTCGGCCGCACCGGGGCCAGCATCCCGCACGTCTACGACGCACAGAACCGCCTCACCACCCGCGGCGACCAGGTGGAGGCGGTCTACGACGCCTCCGGCCGCCGCATCAAGGCGAATGCCGGAGCGGTGACCGAGAAGACGTTCGTCTATGAAGGGGAGATGATGATCGGCGAGAAGACCGCCGGCTTCAATCTCGATTTCAGCTACCTCATCGGGCCGGGCCTGGACGAGCCGCTGGCCGTGACCATCACCGACGGCAGCGTGCATTACTTCGCCGTCGACGGCCAGGGCTCGGTGCTCGGCATGGTCAACGCCGCCGACGATTCCTACTCACACCCCATGTATTACTCGCCGTTCGGGCGGCAGATGGAGGTGCAGAACTTCCGCGTGCCCTCGTATGGATATACCGGCCGCGAGCGCGCGCCGTCGGAATACTGGTATTACCGCCACCGGCACTACGACGCGCGCCTGGGGCGGTTCACGTCCGAGGATCCGATCCAGGAGTACGTTCCGGTCATCGGCGCCTCGCAGTACTCATACGTCGACAACCAGCCGACGATGTACACCGACCCGTTCGGACTGCAGAAGTGCAACTCCAAGTGGACGAAGACGAAGGGACCGACTCTGTTGGAATGGAAGCAGGAGTGGCTGTACATCACCGGCCAGACGCTGCCGAAGGTCGGCAAGGTGTCGCCGAAAGGCCTGATGAAGAAATTCGTGAAGAAGCCCGGAATCAGCTCCTTCGGTACGCTGATCATCTGCTACTGGCGGAAATTCAACATCTACACGAAGTACAAAAACGTGCACTACAACGTCACCGTGACCTGCGAATGCCCCGATTACTCCTCGAGCGAGAGCTGGACGATGAAGGAGATCGTGGGCGTCAGCAAATATCCGACATCGATGACGGACAAGACCTTCGGCACGATCGGCCTCGGTAAATACACTCCCTGTCCGAAACCATGACCGTATCGCGCCTGACGCTTCTCATGACGGCGGCCGTCCTCCTGACGGCCGCCGTCTGCACCCATGACGAGCCTTCGCTGATCGTGCTCGAGGGGGCGACGAACGTGCGCTCCGAAGGGGCCTTCGGGCCGCAGGGCGTGGAGTACGACCTGCCGCCCGGCGACGGCAACGCTGCCGTCGCGGAGCTGCATCGCCGGCTGACCGCGGCGGGATGGCAGCCGGCATCGGAGCTCGTCGAGCTGCGCGAGCCGGGCTCCAGCTCGTTCACCTCCGGCTGGCTGTGCGAGCCCCCCGCCCCCTTTCGTTTTCACTGGGTGGCGAACTGGCGCGACCCGAAGAGCGGCGACGTGGCGTCGTACACGGTGATTTGTTCGACCGAGCCGCCGCGCTGCGCGCAACGGGAAGTCATGGCCTACGTCGTGCGCGACGTGGAGCCGCCGCCGGCAGCGTCGGGCACGCCGAACACCGGCATTTCGACCCAATGCCGCGATCTGCAAAAGGCCGCGCGAGAAGGAACGCTGCACTAACTGCGGACTGCTCCAGCGCGACTCGATCTTCAAACGGCGTGCTCCCGAAACGTAGGGCGGGCTTCAGCCCGCCGCCCCCGGGGGAGGCGGGCTGAAGCCGCCCTACATGAAGCCCTCTCTCCGCGTGCGTGACGCGATATTACGCGAAGGTGGTTCGCCGCTTCCCGAAACTGGCGGTCAGCGATGCACAGGTCGGTTCGACTCATTTTTTGCTTCCCCCGGAGCGACCCGGCTCTGACGCTCAGAGGTGCGTTGCTCGCTTCGAGCTGCCGATTGCTTCGCCCGGCATTTTCAGGCTCTGACGCTCAGAGCTGCGTTGCTCGTTCGGAGCTGTCGATTGCTTCGCCCGGCCTTTTCAGCTCTGGCGCTCAGAGCTGCGTTGCTCGGTTTGAGCTGTCGATTGCTTCGCCCGGCATTTTCAGGCTCTGGCGCTCAGAGCTGCGTTGCTCGGTTTGAGCTGTCGATTGCTTCGGCCGGCCTTGTTCAGCTCTGGCGCTCAGAGCTGCGTTGCTCGTTTTGAGCTATCGATTGCTTGTCCGGCTTCAGCCCGCCGCCCCCGGGGGAGGCGGGCTGAAGCCCGCCCTACGTGATGAGTACTAAGGCCGCAGGGCTCGATAGCGCTCCAGAGCCACGCGCAGCAGCTCCACCGCCTGGCGGAGGTCCTCCTCCTTGAGCACGTACGCGATGCGCACTTCGCTCTTGCCGAGGGGGGACGCGTAGAAGCCGCTGGCGGGGGCGAGCATCACCGTCGCGCCTTCGTGCTCGAACTCGGAGAGCAGCCAGATGCAGAAATCCTCCGCATCGGCCACCGGGAGGCGGGGCATGCAGTAGAACGCTCCCTCGGGCGGCTGCAGCTCGACGCCCGGGATCGTGCGCAGTCCTTCATAGAGCACGTCGCGGCGGCGGCGGTATTCGTTGACGATGTTGAACGTGTAGTCGTCCCCCAGCGTCTCCGCGCCGACGGCGATGAACTGCGCCAGCCCCGGCGGCGAGAGGCGTCCCTGGGCCATGCGCAGGCAGGCGTCGTAGACCTCCGCGTTGCGGGTGACCAGCGAGCCGAGGCGGATGCCGCAGGCGCTGTAGCGCTTGGAGAGACTGTCCACCACGATCACCAGCTCGTCCAGGTCCGGCAGCTCCAGCGCGCTGATGGCCCGGCGGTCGTCGTACGTGAACTCGCGATAGACCTCGTCGGAGACGAGGAAGAGCCCGTGGTCGCGGCAGAGCTCCGCCACCATGTCCAGCTCCTCACGCGTGTAGACCGTCCCCGTCGGATTGCTCGGGTTGCAGAGGATGACCAGACGCGTGCGCGGCGTCAGCGCCTTTTCCCACACCGAGCGCGGCGGGAGATGAAAGCCGTCGCGGCCGCGGCTCAGGACCGGCACAAGGTTCAGGCCGGCCATCGTGGCGAAGGCTTTGTAGTTCGCGTAATACGGCTCGACGACGAGGACGTCGTCTCCCTCGTTCGCGCAGGCCATGAAGGCGAAGAGGATGGCCTCGCTGCCGCCGGTCGTGGCCAGGATCTGGTTGTCCTCGAGCCGCAGGCCGAGTCGGCGCTCGTAGTAGCGCTTCAGCGAGCGGATGAACTCCGGCGTGCCGCTGGACGGCGAGTATTCGAGAACGCGGTGGTCGAGGATTTTGAGGCGCTCGCGCATGCAGGCAGGCGTCTCGATGTCCGGCTGGCCGATGTTGAGATGCAGGACGCGCGTCCCCCGCGCCTTGGCCGCCTCGGCCAGCGGCGCGAGCTTGCGAATGGGTGAGGCCGGCATCTCCTGCGCGCGCCGGGACAAGCCCGGCGCGCGCCGTGTTTCAAGCTCGTGGAGTGAAGTCATCTATTTCTTTTTCGCGCGCATGACCGCGGGGTGCTTCGGGTTTTTCGCGTCCTGCTGCGCCTGCCCGAGCACGTTCTTGTCGTCATTCGCGTTCGCATGGAGCTTGTCGGGGCCGTCGCTCTGCGACCGTCCGCCGATCTTGTAGTAGTCCTGATTCGGATTGTGTTTGCTCATGGCTTTGGAGAGTGCGAAGGGGTTGCCAAGGGTGGGTTGCTGGTTGCTGTGTTGCTGGTTCATGGTGGGGCGCTGTTGTCGGTGATCAGTTGTCAGTTGTCTGCGCCTATCGCCCTGAATCCCAGACAACTGACAACCGACAACCCGACAACAAGCCACCTCAGCAACACAGCAACCAGCAACCAGCAACAAATTCACTGCAAGATCGTCCTCCGCAGGAACCCCAGCACCGTCCGCTGCAGATGCAGCAGCGTCTCCTTGTCGGTGACGGTGTGCTTCGTGCGCGGGTAGAGCATCATCTCGAACGGCTTGCCGAGCTGTTGCATTTCATAGGCGAACTGGAGCGTGCTCTGCACGTGCACGTTGTCGTCTGTCGTACCGTGGATCAGGAGCAGTTGCCCGTGCAGGTCGGCGGCCTTGAAGCGCGGCGCGCTGCGGCGGTAGCCCTCCGGATTGTTCTCCGGCATGAGCATGAGGCGCTCGGTGTAGATCGAGTCGTAATCGCGCCAGTCCGTCACCGGCGCGCCGGAGATCCCCACCGGGAAGGCCTTGCTGTGCGTCATGGCGTACGCCACCATGAAGCCGCCGTAGCTCCAGCCGAAGATGGCCACGCGGCTGCCGTCGACGTACGGCTGCGACTTCAGCCAGGCGATGGCGTCCTCGTAATCGCGCAGCTCCGACGCGCCGAGGTTCTTGTACGCCGGCCAGGCCGACACCGCCCCCTTGCCGCTGGCGGTGCGGTTGTCGACCACCCACGCGATCGCCCCCTGCTGCGCGATGAGCTGCAGGAAGAGCATCGACTGCAGTCCCTGCCCGGACCATTTGTTCACCACCTTCGGCGCGTGCGGGCCGCCGTACATCAGTTGATAGACGGGATACTTTTTCGACGGGTCGAAATTCGAGGGGCGGTACATCACGGCGTCGAGCATCACGCCGTCGCGCGTTTCGACCTGCAGGAACTGCGGCTGCAGGAGCTCGAAGCTCGTGTTGACCGCGTTGGCTTCGACGACGCGGGCTGAAGCCCGCGCCACATTGTGGACG
Source organism: Thermoanaerobaculia bacterium (assembly GCA_035627015.1). Classification (GTDB taxonomy): domain Bacteria; phylum Acidobacteriota; class Thermoanaerobaculia; order Gp7-AA8; family Gp7-AA8; genus QHVT01. Next base: position 5,466 of record DASPMO010000200.1, read on the forward strand.
CGGATCTGGTCGGGCGTGCGGATGTCGCTCCATTTGTCGACGTAATGCGCGAGCTTCGGGCTGAACGTCGCGGTGTGTGTCCCTTCCGTCGACGAGAGGCGCTGCAGGCCGGTGCCGTCCAGCTTGATGCGATAGACGTCCAGGCCGAGGGGGTGATGCTCGGTGGCCGAGAAATATACCCATTGCCCATCGACGCCGTGGACGTCGCGCGCTTCCCACTGGCCGCTGGTGAGCGGGCGCACGAGCGTGCCGTCGGCGCGGTAGTGATAGAGGTGGCGCCAGCCGTTGCGCTCCGACTGCCAGACGAACGAGCCGTCGGCGAGCCAGACCGGCTTGCCGAGGAAATCGACCCAGGCCTTGGTGGTCTCGCGCAGCAGGCGGGTGCTGGCGCCGTCGGGCCGCGCGCGCATCAGGTCGAGCCAGGTCTGCTCGCGGTTCTGCACCTGATACGTGAGCGACTTCGCGTCGGCGGCCCAGGTCACGTCGACGATGAGGAGCTCGCCGGCGGCGTGGCCGGAGTGGTCGACGTCCACGATCGCGCCGCCGGCGGCAGGCACGATGTGCAGCGACGCGCGCGGATTCGGGTCGCCCGGCTTCGGGTAGTCGTAGACGTTGAGGTCGAGGCGGTACGGGATGTGGTCGACGATCGTGAACTCGGGGACGGGGCGCTCGTCGAGGCGGAGGAAGGCGATGCGCGACGAGTCGGGGCTCCACCAGAACCCCTTCCAGATGCCGCGGCCGTAGACCTCTTCCTGATAGACGTAGTCGAGCTTCCCGTTGAGGATCTCCTTGCTCCCGTCGGTGGTGAGCCGGCGCTCGCGGCCGGCGAGGTCGACCACGAAGAGATTGTTCGCGCGAATGAAGGCCACCTGCTTGCCGTCGGGGCTGAAGGTGGCCTCCTCTTCCTCTCCTTTTTTCGAGGTGAGACGCGTGAGGGCGCCGCCGAGGCGGTAGAGCCAGAGGTCGTTGTCCAGGGTGAGGACCGCGGCGCTCTTCTTCGCGTCGAATGGGAGGGCGTCGCCGATGACGTCCTTGGGCATGGTCACGCCGGCGTCCTTGAACGCCTGCTGCAGCCTGGCCTGGTCGAAGAGCGGGCGCTCTTTCCCCGTGGTCACGTCGAAGACGCGCCACTCCACGAGCTCCCCCGCCGCGTCCTTGCGCGGCCAGACGAAGGTCGTGTCGTCGATCCAGGTGAAGTCGCTCTGGATGACGCCGCCGAAGCGGGTCATGGTCTTCGGGTCGTAGATCGCCTCGACGGTGAGGGGGTCGCGCTTCTGCGCGAGGAGCGGGATGGCCAGCAGGAGAAGGATCGAGAGGCGTTTCATGCGGGGGCGATCATAATTCTGCACGTGAAGAAACTCGTCCTCGTGCTCCTTGTCGCGGCCGCCGTACGCGCGCAGATCTCGCCGCTCCCCGCCGATGCGATCGTGCCGGTGGTCGGCTCGACGCGCGGCCAGTCGAACGCGAACTTCAAGACGGAGCTGCAGCTCGCCAATCCGACCGAGGCGGTCATGGAGGGGTGGCTCCACCTCCGCCCGCACGGGCTCGTGCTGCGTTACGCGCTCGACCCGCACACCACCCGCACGTTCGCCGACGTGGTGGCGGAGATGGGCGGCAGCGGCCTCGGCTCGCTGGACGTGCTGGTCGAGCGCGGGCCGCTGCCGGTGGTGGTGGCGCGCGCCTACGACGACCAGCCTTCCGGCACCACCGGCGCCACCGTCCCCGCCGTCCCCGCGGCGGCCGTCCTGGCCCGCACTGATACCGCCGCCCTCATCGCGCCGCGCGACCTCGGGCGCTACCGCTTCAACATCGGCGTCCGCGCGCTGCAGAGCGGCGTGACGCTGCACGTGACCGTGCGCTCCGCCTCCGGCGCGCAGCGCTTCTTCCGGACGCTGACCTATCCGGCGGATCACTTCGAACAGCAGCCCGGCAACCTCTTCGCCGGCATCGCCCTCGAGCCGAGCGACGCCATCGAGATCGAGACCGCGGCCGGGTCGGCCATCGTGTACGGCTCGACGGTCGACAACACGACGAACGACTCGTCGCTGCAGGTGCTGAGGAAGTAACCGATAAACTCGGTTACGCGGCGCCCATCAACTGCCGCAGCACGAACGGCAGGATGCCGCCGTGCTCGTAGTAGTCGACCTCGATCGGCGTGTCGATGCGCACGATGACCGGGACGTCGGTCGGAGCACCGTTCTTGTGGATGCGAAGAGTGGCTTTCTGGCGCGGACGGAGCGTCCCCTCGATCCCGGTCACGTCGAACGTCTCCGTGCCGTCGAGACCCAGCGTCTGCGCGCTGGTGCCCTCCTCGAACTGCAGCGGGAGGACGCCCATGCCGACGAGATTGGAGCGGTGGATGCGCTCGAAGCTCGCCGCCACGACCGCGCGCACGCCGAGGAGCTTCGTCCCCTTCGCCGCCCAGTCGCGGGAGCTGCCGGTGCCGTACTCGTGGCCGGCCAGGATCACCAGCGGCGTGGCGTCCTTCGCGTAGCGCATGGCCGCGTCGTAGATCGAGAGCTTCTCCTTCGACGGGTAATGCACCGTCACGCCCCCCTCGATGCCCGGCACCATCAGGTTCTTGATGCGCACGTTGGCGAACGTGCCGCGCGTCATCACGCGGTCGTTGCCGCGGCGGGAGCCGTAGCTGTTGAAGTCCTGCACGTCGACGCCGTTCTCGGTCAGGTAGCGGCCGGCGGGTGACGACGGCTTGATCGAGCCGGCGGGGCTGATGTGGTCCGTGGTCACCGAATCACCGAAGATCGCCAGCGGGCGCGCGCCGGCGATGTCTTTGGCGGTGCCCGACTGCGCGTCGAGGTCGGCGAAGAACGGCGGCTCCTGGATGTAGGTCGACTCCGTGTCCCACTCGTAGACGTGCCCCGTCGACGAGGAGATCTCGTTCCACATCGGATTCTGCTCGGCGAAGTTCGCGTACATGCGGCGGAAGTCGTCCGGCGCGAGCGCGTCCTTCATCACGTCGCGCACCTCGTCGAGGGTCGGCCAGATGTCGCGCAGGAAGACGTCTTTCCCTTCGCCGTCCTGGCCGAGAGGCTCGTTGAGCAGGTCGAGATCGATGCGGCCGGCCAGGGCGAAGGCCACCACCAGCGGCGGCGACATGAGGAAGTTCGCCTTGATCGACTGGTGCACGCGCGCCTCGAAGTTGCGGTTGCCGCTCAGCACCGACACGCCGATCAGGTCGTGGCGCGTGATCGCGTCCTCGACGCGCGGGTCGAGCGGGCCGGAGTTGCCGATGCAGGTCGTGCAGCCGTAGCCGACGGTGTGGAAGCCGAGCTGATTCAGGTAACGGTCGAGGCCCGCCTTGCGGTAGTACTCGGTGACGACGCGCGAGCCCGGCGCGAGGGAGGTCTTCACCACCGGCTTCACGGTCAGCCCGCGCTCGACGGCCTTCTTCGCCAGCAGCCCCGCGGCCAGCATCACCGAGGGATTGGAGGTGTTGGTGCAGGAAGTGATGGCGGCGATGAGCACGTCGCCGTGATGGAGGTCGGCCACGTGGGTCGGGAACTCCTCGGCGAAGGCGACCGCGTCGACGCGGTCCGGCGACGGGCGGTTGTTGACCATCTCGTACTCGGTCAGCTCGCTCGTGTTGCGCGTGTCCTTCACGCCGGGGACGCTCTCCATCTCCTGCTCGCCGCCGCCGGCGACGTGCGACGTTTTCGCGTCCGCGCCGACGATGGTCTTGATCTTCCGCACGACCTCGTTCGCCGTCTTGCCGTAGCCGTTCGGCGGCTCGGCCTGGAGCATGTTCACGAAGGTCGGCTTGAGGACGTCCAGCTCGATGCGGTCCTGCGGGCGCTTGGGGCCCGCCACCGAGGCGCGCACGGTCGAGAGGTCGAGCTCGAGCACCTTGGTGTAGTCGACCTCCCCCTTGCGCGGGATGCCGAACATGTTCTGGGCCTGGTAGTAGTTGCGGAACGTGGCGATCTGCTCGTCCGTGCGGCCGGTCAGGGCCAGGTAGCGGCAGGTCTCCTCGTCGATCGGGAAGTAGCCCATCGTGGCGCCGTACTCCGGCGCCATGTTGGCGATGGTGGCGCGATCCGCGACCGGCAGCGACTGCGCGCCTTCCCCGAAGTACTCGACGAACTTGCCGACCACTTTGGCGTGGCGCAGGAGCTGGGTGATGGTGAGCACGAGGTCCGTGGCCGTGACGCCTTCGCGCAACTGGCCGGTGAGGTGGACGCCGATGACGTCCGGCGTCAAGAAGTACACGGGCTGGCCGAGCATGCCCGCCTCGGCCTCGATGCCGCCGACGCCCCAGGCCACGATGCCCAGGCCGTTGATCATGGTGGTGTGCGAGTCGGTGCCGACCAGCGAGTCGGGATACCAGACGCCGTCCTTCTCCAGGACGCCGCGGGCCAGGTACTCGAGGTTGACCTGGTGCACGATGCCGATTCCCGGCGGGACGACCTGGAAGCCGTTGAAGGCCTGCATGCCCCACTTGAGGAACTGGTAGCGCTGCTGGTTGCGCCTGAACTCGATCTCCATGTTGAGGTCGAGGGCGTCGGGGCGGGCCGAGAAGTCGACCTGCACGGAGTGGTCGATGACGAGGTCGACGGGCACCAGCGGCTCGATGATGCGCGGGTCCTTGCCGGCGCGCTGCGCGGCGGCGCGCATGGCGGCCAGGTCGACCAGCAGCGGCACGCCGGTGAAGTCCTGCAGCAGGACGCGGGCAACCATGAACGGAATCTCTTCCGTGCGCTCGCCGCCGCAGGACCAGTTGGCCAGCGTGCGGACGTCGTTCTCGGTGATCTTTTTCCCGTCGACGTTGCGCAGGACCGACTCGAGCACCACGCGGATGCTCACCGGGAGACGGGAGACGCGGCCGAGGCCGGCCTGTTCGAGCTTCGGCAACGAGTAGAACTGCGCCTGGGAACCGTTGCCGAGGGTGAATGTGTCGAGAGTATTGAATGTGTTGTGCGGCATTGCAGATCGGGCGGAGTCTATGTTCTGAGGATGGGCCGCGCAAGCGGCCCTAGGAGTCTGCGCGGCAGAACGGCTTCGGGACGAAATCGCGTGGAGCCGACGGGGGGCGGTCGTTCAAGGTGAGGGCGCGGGAGCTTGGCGCATAGGTGAGGTCGGAAGGGCATCGCCGGACGCCGTTAGAGCATTGG
>DASPMO010000201.1:0-49789 GCA_035627015.1 Thermoanaerobaculia bacterium
ATTATCACCGTGAAGACGTGCTGCACCACGCCCAGCTCTCCGCGCCCGCCGAGAGCGACGCCAAACAAAAACGCCGCGCCGGCGTAGGCCAGCGCGGCGATGAGACGGCTGAGGACCACGTCAGAAGGAGATTACCAGACCGGCGTTGACCTCTCCCTGGTAAAAGTCCTCGTTGTAGAAGTAGTCGCAGATGTTGCACTCGTCGTCCTCTTCGAGCGCGGTGTAGTAGCCGCGGCCTTCGAAGCGGAAGCTGAGCGCGCGGCTCATCGGCACTTTCACGCCGATGCCCGCCGAGGCGGAGAACCGCTGCTCCGCGGAGACGCCCAGGATGTCCGGGTCGAGGTTCGCCAGTCCGGCGCTGACGACCACGTACGGCGAGGCATTGCGCGAGCGCGCGAATGGGATCTGCAGGCCGCCGTGGATGTAGGTGATGTCGATGTCGGCCACCTCGTCGTCCGGCTCGAACAGGCCGCTGCCCACTTCGAGCTCCGACGACTGGCGGTTGGCCATCAGCTCGAGCTTGAGGCCGGAATCGCCCAGCGGGATGCCGAAGCTCGCACCGAAGCTGGGGCTCGGCTCGACGTCGACGTCCTCGCCGAAGATGAAGGTCTGGTCGGCGAAGATCGTTCCGCCCCAGCGATAGCCGATGTTCGGCGTGAGCTCGAAGGCATTGTCGCGGGGAGTGTCGCGGCGATCGTCGTAGCGCGGACGGCGGCGGCGCCAGTCGTCGTCGCGGTCTTGCGCGAAGAGGGGGATGGTCGAGGCGAGGAGAAGGAGGAAGAGTGCTGCTTTGCGCATGAGGCTCCCCGAATACAATCCCCGGACCATGAAAATCGCCACCTGGAACGTGAACGGGATCCGCGCGCGGCACGAGCAATTCGTGCAGTGGGCGGCGGCCGAGCAGCCCGACGTCATCTGCCTGCAGGAGATCAAGGCGAAGCTCGACCAGATCCCGCAAACCTGTTCGCTGGAAGGATATACGTGCTACTGGCACGGCGCCGGGGGCTACTCCGGCGTGGGGCTGCACGTGCGCACGGAGTTCGCGCGGAACGTCGTCCCCACGCACCCCGAGTTCGATCACGAGACGCGCATCGTGCAGGCTCAAATCGAGGACACTGTGTTCACCAGCGTGTACGTTCCCAACGGCGGCAAGGACTTCGAGGCCAAGATCGCCTTCATCCGCGCGCTGATCGCCTACGCCGCGGACCTGCGCAGCCGCGGCCTGAAGCTGGTCCTCTGCGGCGACATGAACATCGCCCGCGCGGAGCAGGACGTCCACCCGAAAGAGCGCAAGCCGCGCACGATCGGCCAGCTGCCGATGGAGCGCGAGCTGTTCGAGCAGTTGCTCTCCGAGGGTGGGCTGGTGGACGTTGGACGCATGCTCTATCCCGATGCCGACGACTACTTCAGCTGGTGGGCGCCGTGGCGCAACATGCGCCAGCGCAACATCGGCTGGCGCCTCGACTACGTGCTGGCCAGCACGCCGCTGGCGAAGAAAGCGGTGTCGTGCCCCTCGCAGCGCGAGGTGGGGACGAGCGACCACGCGCCGGTCGTGGCCACGTTCGCCTGACGGCGAGTTGCTGTGTTGCTGGTTGCTGGTTCGTTGCGGTGCATGGCCTGAAACCGCTTCAGCACAACGAACCAGCAACATAGCAACCAGCAACATCGTCAGCGGGTTGCTACCGAACCCGCCCAAAAACAAAAAGCCGGCGTTGTTACGCCGGCCTTGAAAACTGCGATGTACCGAGCTTATTCGAGCACGACCAGCACCACACGGCGATTCGCCTGACGGCCGGTGCGGGTCTTGTTCGATTCGAGCGGCAGCGTGTCGCCATACGAGATGGTCGACATGCGGTTGAGCGGAAGCTTGTGCTCGCGCGACAGGTAACGGCGCACCGATTCCGCGCGGCGCTGGCCGAGCTCCTCGTTGTGCGCCTCGCTGCCGGTGTCGTCGGTGTGGCCCTGAATCTCGACGAAGTACTGCGCCTCGAGGCCCTTCACGCGGCCCGCGAACTCATCGAGGGCCGCCGTGGCGTCCTTCGACAGCTCGTGCGAGTCGAGCTTGAACTTGATCCGATCCTCGGAGAAGGTCTGTTCGAACACGACCTTGCCCTTGGCCAGCACGCCCGCTTCCTGCGCGCGACGGAGTGCTTCCTGCGCGGACTGGCTGAGCTCCTCCAGGCGGACATCGGTCTGCTGCTGCTTCTGCTGCAGATCCTCGACCTGCCCCGAGACCGACTCGATCTTCTGATTGGTCTGTGCCTGCGCCTCGGCGATCTTGCGATCGACCGCCTTGTTGGTCGCGCACGCCGAGAAGACGACGGCGAGCGCGGCCGCAGACAGAACCTTGGTGAACTTGGTCATCGACTGTTCTTCCTTTCGTTGCGCCGGGTCGCGCGGGAAGCAGCGCTCTGCACCGGAGGTTCAGTGCCGCGGTAGCCGGCCCGAACGCGGACGGAGCGGACGCGTCCCGCGAGCTCCAGCGAAATGCGGCGGTACTTTACTGCACCCTTTCCCGTAGGGGAAAACCCAATGAGATATTGGGCCCGCAGAATCCTTTCGATCCCATCCATTGCGCGTGCCAATTGCTCCGGCTGGTTGCCGACAAAGAGTTTGCCTCCGGTCGCGGCCGCCAGCTCCTCGAGCAGATCGATGTTCGCCATCTCCTCATTGATCGGCGCCGCCTGCCGCTTCGCGCGCTGCTCGGACGGCTCGCGCAACCCGAAGGCGTAGATGGGGATGGAGACCCCTTCGAGCTGCTTCTCGATCTGCGCGCTGGTCAGCTTCGACGCGTTGTCGATGCCGTCGCTGAGAAGGATGATGGCCCGCGACGGGTTCCGCCCCAGCTCGCTGCGCTCCGGCATCTCCGCCAGCGCGTCGAAGAAAGCCGTTTTCCCCCACGGCTTGACCACGTCCACCGCGCGCGTGATCGCGGAGGGGTTGTCGGTGAAGGGGACGAGCTCCTTCGCGTGCCCCTGGGAGTCGAAGACGAACAAGGCGAAGTCGTCGCCCGCCTTGCGCCGCGCGGTGAGCGCGTTGATGGCGGCCTTGGCCGCCTCGAGCTTGCCGGCCAGCCCCATCGAGCCGGAGCCGTCGAGCAGGATGGTCCACGACACGGGCGCGTTCATCGACCGCTCGAACATGTCGGTCGCGACCTTCTTGCCGTCGACGAGGAGCGTCACTTCCTTCGCATCGAGGTCGGTGATCGGCACCCCCTTCCGCCCGAGGACGGTGAAGGGGACCATCACGTAACTGACGGAGACTTCTTCGGAAACCTGGGCGGACACGCTCGTGGCCGCCAGCAGCACGAGCGCGAGGAAGCGGCGAATCATGGAAGGGACAACGGACGCGCGGGAGCGCGTCATCCCGCGCGGGATGTTGTTGGGTTGCTGGTTGCTGTGTTCGTTGCGGCTGGCTGGGTTGCAGGCCATACGTCGCCACGAACCAGCAACATAGCCACCAACAACATCAGGCCCGGCAGGCGCGGCTCACGTCACCCCTTCTTCAGAGGAATGAACTTCTCATCCTCCTGATGCGCCCGCTCCCACTTCAGGAAGTCGTAGTAGCCGCACTTGGGCTTGTCCGGATACTCGTGGCAGACGCCGGGGCGGGCGTCGTAGATCGTGCAGCGGCGCGTCTTGATGTCGAGGAACATGCAGATCGAGCCGTAGATCTTGTCCTTCTGGTGGCGGAGGACCTGCTCGCCGCTGGTCACTTTGGTGAAGCGGCGGCGTGCGGTCTCGGTATCGATGCCGAAGTGCCGCGCCAGGCGCCGCAGGTCGGAGCTCTCGACGATGATCCGGTCGTAACTGCAGCAATACGCCGGACATTTGAGGCAGTCGTACGACGGCTTGCGGACGGGAACGGGCGCGGCGTTTTCAATCGACATGAGATTTGCGTTCAGTGTAACCCAGCCATGAGACTCTTCGTCATCCTGGGGACCCTCTTCGCCGGCGCCTGCTGCACGTCGCTGCCGCGGCTGCCTGCCAAGAGTAAGCCTTTTCCGCCGCCGCGCGCTTCGCGCGATCGTGTCTCCGAGCGCAGCGAGGTGTGGCACGACGCGAAGCGCAACCGCGACGTGCCGGTGAAGATCTACGGCGACTCCGGTCCCGTGGTGGTCGTCTCGCACGGCATCGGCGAGGACCGCGACGCCTATGCCTACCTCGGCCGCGCGCTCGCGCGGCACGGCTTCACCGCCGTCCACGTGACGCACGCCGGCACCGACCGCGCGGTGCTCGAGCGCGGCTATCGCCATCTCTACCGCGCGGTGAAGCAGAAGGAGAACTGGGTCAACCGCCCGCTCGATGTCTCGTTCGTGCTCGACCGCCTCGGCGCGCAGGCGGCGGCGATCGTCGGACACTCCGCCGGCGCATTCACCGCCTTCGCCGTGGCCGGGCTGCGCATGGCCGGCGGCACGCTCCGCGATCCGCGCATCAAGGCCGCGGTGGCGATGTCGATGCCGCGGCTGGAGGGGGTCGTTCCTGCCGGCGGCTACGACGCGGTCGCGGTCCCGCTGCTGAACGTGACCGGCACGTGCGACACGAGCATCATCTACCGCACCTTTCCGCGGCACCGGCGCATTCCGTTCGAGGAGACGCACGCCGCCCATCAGTACCTGGTGACGATGGAGCGCGTGAATCACGACACGTTCGTGGTCGCGGACCGGCGCAACGCGCAGATCGCGGACCTCGCCATCGCCTTCCTCCGCGCCTGGATGTCCGGCGATGCCGCGGCGCGGGCGTGGTTCGACGATCCCGGCACCGGGACGGTCGGCGATGTCCGCATTTCCGTAGAACGCAAAGACGCCACTGCACGCTAACATGTGCACCAATGGATCACGCCGTCGCTCTCGTTCAGGCGTACCTGCAACTGAACGGCTACTTCACCTCCGCTGAATATCCGATCATTGCCGGGGCCGGCCGCAATGGCTTCCGGACGATCACGGACATCGACATCCTGGCCTTCCGCTTTCCCTCCGGCGAGCCGCTGGCGGGGAAGGCGCGCAAGTCGCCGAAGGGGCTCGACCTCTCCGGCCTCGACTCCGGCCTCGACGTGCCGGCCGAGCGCATCGACATGATCATCGGCGAGGTGAAGGAAGGCCGCGTCGGCATCAACAGCGGCATTCGCGACCCGGAAGTGCTGCGCACGGTGATCAACCGCTTCGGCGAAGTGGGCAACACCGACCGCGTGGTGCAGCAGCTCCTGCACACCGGGTCGGCGGAGATCCCGCCGTCGTACTCGGTGCGCCTGATCGCGTTCGGCTCGTTCCCTCCCGGCGAGGCCGTCCCTCCCTGCCGCATCATCTCCCTCGGGCATGTGTTGCAGTTCCTGCAACTGTACGTGCGCAAGCACTGGCACATGCTCCGCCACCTCCAGTTCAAGGACCCGGCCTTCGGCTTCCTGATGACGCTCGAGAAAGCGCGCCGCGGCGGCGCCGGCCGGCGCGGCGAGCAGGGTGTCGAGATCGTGCCGCCGGGCGATCAGGAGCGGGTGGCGAACGGCCGTCGCCGCGGCGAGCAGGTCCGGCGGAGACGCTGATCTGGAGTGCGGTAGCGCCAGCTACCGCTTTCCATGCGGCAGCCGCAGCTGCCGCGGGCGGGCGGGAGGCTGGCGCCTTCCGCATCGAAAGCGGTAGCTGGCGCTACCGCACTCCACAGACCCGATTCCTCCCCAGCCGTTTCGCGTCGTACAGCGCCGCATCGGCCACGCGCACGAAGTCGACGCGGCCGCTGCCGTCGCGCGGGGGGACGGCCGTGGCCACGCCGATGCTCGCGGTGACGGAGCCGAGGGGCGAGGCAGCGTGCGGGAGGCGCAGCGCCTCGATGCGCGAGCGGAGCGTCTCGGCCACCTGCAGGGCGTGCTCGGCGTCGGTCACGGGCAGGAGCACCGCGAACTCTTCGCCGCCGTAGCGGGCCACCATGTCGCCGGCGCGATGGAGAGTCCCGGAGAGCGTGCCGGCCACGTTGCGGATGCAGTCGTCGCCGGCCTGGTGTCCCTCCGTATCGTTGAAGAGCTTGAAGTAGTCGATGTCGAGCATCAACAAAGAGAGAGGCCGGCGCGAGCGCGCGGCGCGGCGCCATTCGCGTTCCAGCGTCTCGTCGAAGTGGCGGCGATTGGCGATGCCGGTCAACCCGTCCTGCGCCGAGATGAGGTGCAGCGTCTCGATGGCGCGGGCGAGATGCTCGTTCGCCTCCTCGAGCGCGCGCGTCTGCGAAGCGAAGCGGATCGCGCCGGCCACCTGCCCGGCGAATGCCTCGAAGGCCAGCACGGTCGCGGGAGTGAACACGTCCGCGGACCGGCTCTCGAGCTGCAGCGCGCCGAGGGTCTCCTCGCGGAAGCGGATCGGCACGACCAGGCGCAGCGGCGTGTACGCGGCCTCGGCCGGCCCGAGGACGATCGCCGCGCGCTGGAGCGGAAAGCGCTCCTCGATGTAGCGCACGATCCGGTCGAGCAGCTCGGCGAGGTCCGTCGCCTCCAATGCCGTACGCGACACCTCGCTCATCATCTCCATCAGCCGCGCGCGCTGCCGCAGCTCGTCGTAGAGCTGCGCGCTGGCCACCGCCCCGGCGATCTGGTCGGCCACCGTCTGCAGGAGCGGGAGCTGGTCGCGGAACGCCGCCGGCCGCGTGCTCTCCAGGTTGAGCACGGCCACGGTGCGGCCGTGATGCGTGACCGGCACGCAGAGCTCCGAGCGCGCGCCGGGCATGGTCTCGACGTAGTTCGGGTACGCGTCGACGTCGTCGATGAGCACCGGCCGCGCGGTGGCCGCCACTTCGCCGACCACGCCGCTGCCGAGCGGGCGGCTGTAGCCGACGTGCACCGACGTCTCCACGGCGGTCGTCAGCGCCTCGCAGACGAAGCGGTCATCGTCGATGGAGACCAGGGCCACGAACTCCCAGCCGAACTTCGCCGCCAGCGCGTCGGTGATGCGCTGCAGCATCGGGCGCAGCTCCAGGTCGAGCGTGGCGATCCGCGCCACTTCGTTCAGGATCTCGAGCGAGCGCTGGGGCACGGCGAGGCTACGCGCTGGCCGAGGCGGCCGATTGCTCGTCGCGCAGCCACTCGGGGATCGCCTCGGCGATTCCGGTGAGGACCTGCTGCTCGACCTCCGAGAAGAGCCGCGGCTCGCGGAAGCTCCATCCGGCCGCGCCGACGATGCGGCTCCCCTCGCGCAGAGGCACCGTGGCGACCGCGCGGCTCTCGTTCCTCTCCCACACCGGCGCCAGGGTCGGATACTCCGGCGCGACCGCGATCACCGACGCGATCCACATCGGCTTGCCGTGACGGACTGCCTTGCAGAGCGGGTAGGGCGCGTCGACGGCCAGCGGAAAGTAGCTGTCGACCATTTCCGGCGTGTAGCCGAAGGAGAGCAGCGGCTCGAGGACGCCCCCGTTCGCGCGCACGATGATGCCCGCCTTCGCGCCGGCGCGCATCGAGTGGCGGCAGAACTTTTCCTCCGCCGTGAGCGAGCGCGGCACGCGGGCGGCCGTGATCTGCTGCGTTGCCTCGATCACTTCCCCGAGCTCGAACGGCTTGCGGATCGTGCGCACCGCCGGCCACCGCTCGCGCAGCGCCTCCAGTTGTACCGGCGAGGCGGAAGAGATGACCACCGCGCGCGACAGCATGTGTGGCCGTCCGGCGGCCAGCTCCTCCAGCAACTGCGTCCCGCTTTTCCCGGGCAGGAGCAGGTCGACCAGCAGCACGTCGTATTCGACGTGCTGCAGGACGACGCCCGCGTCATTGCCGGTCGGGACGAGATCGACTTCGAGTCCGAGGCGCGACAGCAGCACGTCCAGCAGCTTGCGCGTACCGGCGTCATTCTCGATGACCAGTGCCAGAGGTTTCATGGACGATGCAGGACCGTCCCCGAGCATACGCTCAATCGATGCGCACTTCTACGCGTTGACCGAGCTTGAGGGGGGTGGGTTCCACAAAACTGACCTTGACGAGCAGCACGCGCGTGTCAATCGGCTTCGATGGGTCCTGCGGGTTCAGCCGGCGGTTGACGACGGAGTCGGGGATCTCCTCGATCGTGCCGCGCCAGGTGCGGTCGAAGCCCTCGGCGCTGACCTGCACGGCCGCGCCGAGACGCATGCGCGCGGAGTCGAACTCATCGATCTCCGCCTCGACGCGCGTGCGGTCGAGGTTGGCCACGGTGATGATGGCCTCGCCGCTCTCCACGGTCTCGCCCGCATGCGCGTGGCGCGTGATGACCACGCCGTCGATCGGCGCCGTGATGATGGTCTTCTCGACGAGCGCCTCGAGCCGCGCCACTTCCGCGGCCGCGGAGGCACGGCGCGCGCGTGCGGCGTCGAGGTCGCGCTCCGCTTTCTCGAACGCCTGCCGCGAGCCGACCTCGACGTCCCACAGGTTCTTCGCACGCGCGACCTCGGACTGGTAGAGGCGGATGTCCGCATCGGCCTCGGTGACCCGGGCCCGGGCCACGCCGAGGGCGGCGCGGGTGTCGTCCGCGCGGACCGCGGCGATGGTCTGGCCGCGGCGGACCGATTCCTTCTCGTTCACCGTGAGGCTCTCCAGCGTGCCGGCGACGTCGGTGCCGATGGTCACTTCCGCGCCGGGATAGGCGACGACGCGCCCTTCGGCGACGACGCGCGGCTTCTCCGCGGCGGCGGTCACGCGCGGCGCGGGCGGTTTCGGGCGCGTGGCGTTCACCTGCACGACAGTGGCGGCCACGATGAGGATGCCGAGGATGGGGTAGAGAATGCGGTTCATACCAGTGCTCCGTCCTGAATCTTCACGACTCGGTCTGCGATGGTGCGCACCTTCGGATCGTGCGTGACGATCACCAGGGCGCGGTTTTCCTGTTTGGCGAGGGCGCGGAACAGCTCCAGCACCTGCGTGCCGACCTGCGTGTCGAGGTTCGCGGTCGGCTCGTCGGCGAGGAGGATCGGCGCGCTGCCGGCCAGCGCGCGCGCGATCGCGACGCGCTGCTTCTGTCCGCCGCTCAGCTCGCGCGGCAGGAAGTGCTGGCGGTCGCCGAGGCCGACGGCCTCGATGACCCGCTCCGCCTCGACGCGCGCGTCGCGGTTTTTGATCCCCTTCACGTTCAGCGCGTACTCCACATTCTCCAGCGCCGTCAGCGAGGGAAAGAGGTTGAACTGCTGGAAGACGAAGCCGAGCGAGCGGCGGCGCACCTCGGCCAGACGCTTCTCGTGGACCGGCGTCCCCTCGATCACCACCTCCCCGCTCGTCGGCGTGAGGATGCAGCCGAGGATAGAGAGAAAGGTGGTCTTGCCGGAGCCGGACGGACCTTCGAGCGCCACGATCTCGCCGCGGTCGACGTCGAAGTCGATCCCCTTGAGCACGGGCACGACCTCGCGCCCTTCCTGGAAATGCTTTTCGATGGAACGCGTGTGCAGGATTGCCATGACTTCTCCAGACGCAGGACGGGCTTCAGCCCGTCCACGGGCGGATGAGGGAGGCGGGCGGAAGCCCGCCCTACGTTCGGAAGACCAGCGCCGGATCGATGCTGGCCACCTTTCGGAACGAGATCATCGCGGCCGTGAGACAGAGCACGACCGCGCCGATGAGGACGAAGACGTAGAGCTGCGTGGGGATGATCAGTTTGAGGTCGATCTTGGCCATCACCGGCCGCAGCGCGAAGGCCTGCAGCGCGCCGAGGGCGAAGCCCGCCACCGCGGCGATCGTGGCCTGCTTGCCGAGGATCTTGTAGATCTCGCCGTTGCCGCCGCCGATGGCCTTGACCGTGCCGAACTCGCGGATGTGCTCCATGGTCGAGGTGTAGAGCGTCTGGGCCACGACCACGATCCCCACCAGGCAGCCGAGGAACACGGTGATGTACATGTTCAGGCCCAGCCCCGTGGAGTCGATCCAGTACGAGCGGGAGCGCTTCGCCCACTCGGCGCGGGTGAAGACGTCGTTGTACGGGAGGCGCTTCCGGATCTCCGCGCGCACGGCCTCCGCGTCGGCGCCGGGGGCGAGCTTGACCAGGATGTAGGTCGTGTTGCCGCGCAGCTCTCCTTCGTTGAGCGCCTGCGCGAGGCGGTAGTCCATGAAGGTGAGCGGCGTGGTAGTGAACGACTTCGCGTCGACCGTCCGGCCGATGATCTTCAGCCGCCGTCCCAGCACCTCGCGATGCTCGCCCACGGCGAACGCGCCCCAGCGCTTCTTCGCCGAGTCGTCGAGCACCATGTACGGACCGCGGCGCAGGTCGGCCAGCTCTCCCTCGACCACGTTCTGCGGGAAGTTCCAGCGCTCGAAGTTCTCCAGCGCGTACACCTCGGTGCCTTCGACCGCGCCCGTGGGCAGGCTGACGTTCATGAACCAGACGATCAGGTTGTCCGCGCGCGCGACGCCGGGCAGCGAGCGCACCCGCTTGATGGACGTCTCCGGGAACGTATGCGCGAAGTCGACGTTGGGCGTGTTGCGCGACGTGACCCAGAGATCGGCGTCGATCTGGTCGATGGTCAGCGAGGCATTGCTCATCAGCCCCAGGAACAGGCCGACCTGCACGAAGACCAGCGTCACGGCGAAGGCCACGCCGGAGACGGTGATGAAGAAGCGCAGCTTGTCGTGCAGCAGCGAGCGGGTGGCCAGGTCGACGCTCATCGCAGCACCGCCCGCTCGATGAAGTCGATCATGGCCTCGGTGCGCTCCGCGACCGGGCGCCACTCCACCCACTGATCGTGGCACTTGGCGATATCCAGCGCGACCACCCCGTGGATCGCCGACCAGATCACCTGGGCCGTGAGGTCGACGTTGTCGTACTCCTCGCGGAGCAGTCCCCGCCCGCGCAGGTCGGCGATGATCCCCTTGAGGAACGCGTAGGCGTCCTCCGAGGGATTCCCCTTCTCGATCGTCTGCGACTGCGCCGTCTTCGGCGTCATGAACATCAGCCGGTAATGGCTGGGGTGCATGAGGCCGAAGTCGACGTAGACGCGGCCGGCCTGGCGGAGGCGCTCGACCGGATCGGCGATGCGGGCGATGGCGGCGAAGTTCTCCGCGAACGCGCGGAAGTCGCAATCGCAGAGCTCGGCCAGGAGGGCGTCCTTGTCCTTGAAGTGAAAGTAGATCGCCGTGGGGGAGTACTCGATGCGGTCGGCGATGCGGCGCATCGTGACGGACTCGACCCCTTCGCTGGCGAACAATTCGCGTGCGGCGTCGAGAATCCGGGTCCGGATCTCCTCGCGTTCACGCTCTCGACGTTCTTTCGGTCCCAAAACGCTCCTCCGATACTTAACGACGTTAAGTTAGGTTCGAGCATTCCGGAAGTCAAGGGGTATTTTGGAGATTGCAGGCAGTGGCGGCGGTCAGTCGCTGAGCTTTTTCATGAGCTCGTTGACTTCGTCATAGACACTTTGGACCGACGCCTCGATGACGACGCTGGTGGAGTCCGGCAGCCGCTCGGGCACCCGCAGCATTCCGAGGATCTCGTCGGTGGCAAAGAGGATGTCGGCGAGCTTGTCGAGAACCCGCTCGGACATCGGGAGGTGTACAGCCGTCGTAGCGTCGATCTCGTATGGGACTTTGTCGTTCACTCTAACCAAGGAGTGATTTATGTCCCGAAATCCCTACCCTCCTTTGTGCAAGAACGTGCAGGATCTTGCTGTTACGTTATTGTTACGGGAATCCGGGCACGGACGTTCCAGAATGGGCCGCTATGGCTCGACCGCTCCTTTCTCTCCTTCTCGCCCTTCCGCTGCTGGCCCAGGCACCCCCGAAATCGTTCGATACGTTCCGCCCCGAGGCGGTCCGCGCACACGTACGCTATCTCTCGAGCGACCTGCTCGAGGGGCGCGGCCCCGGCACCCGCGGCGACGCGCTGGCCACCGGCTATCTGGCCGCGCAGTTCGAGGCCATGGGGCTGCAGCCGGCCGGCGATGACGGGACGTTCTTCCAGAAGGTCTCGCTCCTCGGCATCACCACGGACCCGGCGAAGTCGCGCCTCGATGTCCGCAAGAACGACGGCAAGGCCCTCGGGCCGCTGGTCTTCCGCGACCAGTGGGTGGGCGGCAACCAGACGCAGAAGGAGCAGGTGAGCCTCGACTCCGAGCTGGTCTTCGTCGGCCACGGCGTGGTGGCCCCTGAATACCGGTGGGACGACTACAAGGGCACCGACCTGCGCGGCAAGACGCTGGTCATGCTGGTGGACGATCCGCCGGCGACGGAGCAGGAGCCGCAGCTCTTCCGCGGCCGCGCGCGCACGTACTACGGGCGCTGGACGTACAAGTACGAGATCGCCGCGCAGCGCGGGGCCGACGCGGTGCTGCTCATCCACACCGATGCCGCGGCCGGCTATGGCTGGCAGGTGGTGCGGAACTCGTGGACGGGCGAGCAGGCTTACGTGAAGAACACGCCCGGCCAGCACGCCCTCGGCTTCGCCGGCTGGATCTCGCAGGACGTGGCGCAGCAGCTCTTCAAGGCCGCGGGGCTCGATCTGGCCACCGCCACGAAGAGCGCCGGCTCGCGCAACTTCAAGCCGATCCCGCTGGGCATGCGCATGCAGGCCAGCCTCACCAGCACGATCCGTCCGTTCGAGACGTCGAATGTCGTGGCCAGGCTCGAGGGGAGCGATCCGAAGCTGAAGGAGGAGGCGGTGCTCTACACCGCCCACCACGATCACCTCGGCATCGGCACGCCCGACGACGACGACCCGACCGACACGATCTACAACGGCGCGATCGACAACGCCAGCGGCACGGGGACGATCCTCGAGGTGGCACGCGTCTGGAGCGAGACGCAGCCGCGTCCGAAGCGCAGCCTGCTCTTCGCCTTCGTGGCCGCGGAGGAGCAGGGGCTCCTCGGCTCGGAGTATTTCGGCGAGCACCCGCCGATCGCCGCGGGACGGATCGCCATGGGGATCAACATCGACGCCATCCAGCTCCTCGGCCATGTCGGCAGCGTGACCATGATCGGCATCGACCGCACGACGTTCTTCCCGACGGCGGAGAAGGTGGCCAGGGCGATGAGCCTGAACATCGTCCCCGACCAGGCGCCGGAGCAGGGGTCGTACTACCGCTCCGACCACTTCAGCCTGGCCAAGGTGGGCGTGCCGTCGTTCTCGATCAAGCAGGGGAACGACATCGTCGGCAAGCCGGCCGAATGGGGCGCGGCGAAGTCGAAGGAGTACCGCGACAAGCACTATCACCAGGCCAGCGACGAGTTCGACCCGACCTGGGACTTCGGCGCCGCCGCGCAGATGGGCCGCCTCGCCCTCTGGCTGGGCCACGAGGCCGCCAACGCGCCGGAGATGCCGATGTGGCTGCAGGGTGAGGAGTTCTACGGCGTGACGGCCAAGGCACGCGGCAAGTAGCGCGGGAAGGGGGTTAACGTAGGGCGGGCTTCAGCCCGCCTCCCCCGGGGGCGGCGGGCTGAAGCCCGCCCTACGTTATGACCGTGACCGGCGAGGACGCCGGCGGTCGGCTGTACTTCCGTTGGCGGCCTAGCGCAGGCCCCCGTCCGTCCCCTCTCCCCGTGCCGGGGAGAGGGGACTGGAGGCGCGCAGGAGCAGGTAGAAGCCGTTTGTCCCTGAGTCGTCGCGGCAGGTGGTGACGGTGAAGCGGTGCGTTCCGCGGGAGAGCTGCACGCGGAACGCGGTCCCTCTCCCGAGGATCGCGCGCGACGGTCCGGCGCGCAGGTGCAGCGCGTCGCCGATGGTGATCTCGGCGGGGCCGTACGGCGCGAGCTCGTAGATGCGCGTGGCGTCGGCGGCAACGCTCTCTTCGCGCACGAGGCGCGTGCAGGGTGCCTTGCCGCGCGCGTCGACGTACGCGCCGTGCTGCTTCCCGTTCCAGTCGCGCACGAAGGCGTTGCTGGGGACGATGCGGCCGAGGAACGTAGCGCCGGAGTAGAGCGGCACGATGCGCGGGTCGTGCTGCACGCGCTCGAAGAGCGGCGAGTCGGCCGGGAAGGCGAGGTAATCGCTGTCGAGGAGGTCCTTGGTCACGCCCGGCACGTCGGGCTCGCTCCCTTCGAAGAGGCGGCGCTGCGCGGTGTAGACGCGCGGGAACGGCACGGCCATGAAGACCGGGTCGAGCACGTTGAGATAGCGGCCGTGCGGGGCGAAGAAGGTGTAGAACTCCGCCGGCCCCCAGTGCGCCGCCACCTTGGCGCCGGGCGGCAGTGCCCGCGCGAAGCGCGTGTAATCGGGCTCGCTGCGATTGTCGATGAGCAGCTCGCGGTAGATGCGCGCCGTCGCCGGCAATGAGAGCAGCGCCGTGGCGAGCAGCGCCAGCACGAGGCGCGGACGGCGCAGCCGCTCGAGCGCGACGAGTGTCAGCAGCGGCACGAAGTAGAC
Source organism: Thermoanaerobaculia bacterium (assembly GCA_035627015.1). GTDB lineage: Bacteria > Acidobacteriota > Thermoanaerobaculia > Gp7-AA8 > Gp7-AA8 > QHVT01. Next base: position 14,279 of record DASPMO010000201.1, read on the forward strand.
GGCGAAGCGCTGCATGAGCAGCGCGAGGATGGCGAAGACCGCCGCGGCGATGACCAAATGTAGGACGGGCTTCAGCCCGTCCCGGGGCGGGCTGAAGCCCGCCCTACGTCCCCCCCACCACAGCAGCGCGATCCCCGCCCACCACCCGAGGTTGCCGAGGAAGAAAAAGTCGGTCGTGGCGGCGGTGATCTCGGTGCCGACGTCGAGACGCGACTTCTCCAGGAAGAACAGCACGTTCTGGATCCACCAGACGCGCAGGTTGCCCGGAAAGCCGGGATGGGCGAGCAGTCCGATCGCCGTGCCGGCGAAGGCCGCGGCGGGGAGCTTCCAGTCGCGGTCGATGAGGAACCAGAGCGCGGCCAGCCCGAGGACGACGTGGAAGGCCGTGTACGACAGCGCGAAGAGCGCGGCGATGGCCCCGATCCAGACGTAGCGCTTGCGCGACGCCGCGGCGATCAGCGCCAGGAGCAGCAGCAGCGCGAGCAACTCGGGGCGGAGGCGGATCAGCCGGAAGGTCATCATCGGCGCCGCGGCGTAGAGCCACAGCGGCACGAGCACGCTCCACCACCCGGCGGTGCGCGCGGCGAAGCCGGTGATGCTCGCCGCCACGGCCGCGTTCAGCAGCGCCAGCGCCAGCCGTCCGCCCGTCGCGGCGTCCGCCCAGGTGAACGGCACCAGGAGCCAGTGAAAGCCGAGCTCCTTGTCGCCGAACGTCCGGCCGAGCACGCTGAAGCGCGCCCACGGCAGCGCGTCGGGATAGCCGTTCGCGGCGAATTCGCGCGCCACGGCGAGGTGATAGTACGAGTCGGCGTCGGGAATCGAGGGGGCCGCGAGAAAGAGAAAAGCGAAGAGGAAAAACGACGCGGCGAACACCGCCAGCGGCGGCAAAGCTCTCACCGCGACAGACTACACCCGTCCCACGCGAGGCGCTTCCGCCGCGCGCATGGCCATCATGGCCGCCCCTTCGACGGGCGAGTGCCTCGGCTGGATGAGCGTCGCGCCGGGGGCGTCGCGGTTGAGGCGGAGGCGCATGGGGCTGAGCAGCAGCTCGCCCGCGTGGAACGCGCCGCCGACGTAGGCGACGGGGAACTCGGTGTCGGTCATGTGCAGCTTGCGGGCGATGGCCAGCACGCACTCGGCGAGCTCCGCGCCGCCGCGGGCGAGGATGTCGCGGGCCACGTCGTCGCCCGCCTCCGCGGACTCGATCACCAGCTTGCCGTAGCGGGCGATGTCGTCGACGTGCGTCTCCGTGGCGTACACGAAGTGCGGCAGGTCCTCGGGGCGGCACATCTCGTACTCGTTGCAGAGCAGGTCGGTCATGCGCGTGGCGTAGCCGCGGCCGTCGTGCGCGCGCACGATCGCGGAGAGTCCCTCGCGCGCGATCCAGAAGCCGCTCCCTTCGTCGCCGAGGGTGGGGCCCCAGCCGCCGGCGCGCCCTTCGGCGCCCATGGAGTTGCGGCCGAACGCCACCGAGCCGGTGCCGGAGATCACCACGATGCCGGCCTCGAAGCCAACCGCGCCGGTGAGGGCGATGCGGGCGTCGGTGTCGACGATGAAGTTGCCGCGGGGGAAGAAGACGCGCAGCGCCTCGATGACTTTCTCGCGATGGATGGGGTGATCGGAGCCGGCGATGCCGCAGTAGGCGTACTCGACGTCCTTGATGGCGATGCCGGCCTCGACCAGGGCCATGTTCACCGCGCGCTCGACATTGCGCGTCGCTTCTTCGATCCCGACCCGGAGGTGATTGGATGCGCCCGCCAGGCCGGAGCCGAGCTGTTTGCCTTGCTCGTCGACGACGGTCGCGGCCGTTTTCGACGCGCCGCCGTCGACGCCGATGAAGTACGCCATGCGCGCTCTTGTATTGCAAATCGGCTGACAACGCGAGCGTTGGGCCCTGGCTTTGCACAATAACTCTGCCGTGGATGTGTAATTCGAAGGAGAAAAGAATGAGACAGAACAAACGAATTCTGACGATGGCAGTGATGGCGATTCTCGCCGTCGGCCTGCTTTCGGCCACGGCGTGCAAGTCGAGCGGCATGGCGGTCACGTCGCGCGGCCAGCTGCTCAAGCTCAACATCGTCCATCCGGACGACCTGCCGGAGAACGGCGTCGACAACCTCGACATCATCATCAGCAACCGCGGTGTGAACAACATTCAGGACGTGCTGCTCGAGGTCGAGCTGCCGCCGCAGCTCGTGGTCATGGACCAGACCAACGAGAAAGGGATCAACGTCCTGCACACGCCGGGCTCGAACATGTATCGCTTCACGTTCGGCAACATTCAGCCGGCCGAGGACTCGACCATCCGCTTCCGCGTCCGGACCGCGTTCGGCACGATGACCGAGACGGGCAGCGTGAAGGCCACGGCCTGGCAGGAAGGTCTCCCCGGCGACAAGCTGATCGAGACCGCCGTCATCAAGATGCGCCAGTAACAGTAGAGCGCCGGCGCCCCGCCGGCGCTTCGCATGACACGGCAGCGTCACCCGTTGGCGCTGCCGTGCACTTGCAGATGCACAACCGTGACACGCGAGTGCGCGACCGTGCACTTGCAGATGCACAACCGTGACACGCGAGTGCGCAGCCGTGCACTTGCAGATGCACAACCGTGACATGCGAGTGCGCAGCCGTGCACTTGCAGATGCACAACCGGGACACACGAGTGCGCGACCGTGCACTTGCTGATGCACAACCGTGACACGCGAGTGCGCAGCCGTGTCAAACCCGGTGTGAAAACTGACAACCGGCTGCGCCAACATGGCATCCGGCTCGCAACTATCAGAAATGAAAGGAGCTTACCGGATGCGAATCCAGGAAACCGATCGGATCTTGAAGGAGTCCCGCTACGCCCGCAACGCCGCGGCGGCCTCGGAGCAGCAGCACCACTCGGGGGTCATGTCGCGCGCGTGGCACGCGGTGACGAAGCTCTTCCGTAAGCACTGAATCTGGAAGCGGCGGGTCTCAGCCCGCCGCTTCTTCTTCCTCGATCTCTTCCGTCGGCGGCATCCTGGTCGTCACCAGCACCCAGCGAACCCGGAAGTGCTCGGCCTCGAGCACGCTGATGGCCAGCTCCCCCAGCTCCACCTTGTCGCCCGGCGTGACCTCGCGCCCGAGGCGTGCGGCCACATAGCCCCCCACGGTCTCTTCTTCCGGTTCGCCGAGATCGATCTTCAGGCGGTCGGCCAGGTCTTCGATCAGATAGTCGCCGCGCACGCGATAGCGGCCGTTGCCGAGCGGCTCGATTTCCGGACGCTCGCGATCGAACTCGTCCTGGATCTGCCCGAACAGCTCCTCGGTGATGTTCTCCAGGAACACGATGCCCGAGGCGCCGCCGTACTCGTCGAGGACGATGGCCATGTGCGTCTTGCTCTCGATGAACTGCGCGCGCAGCGACTCGACGGTCGAGTTCTCCGGCACGAACAGCACGTCGCGCTTCAGCTCCTGCAGCGTCATGCCCGGGCCGCGCAACTGCGCCAGCAGGAGGTCCTTCATGTGAATCATCCCGATCGTGAGATCGAGGCTCCCCTCGCACAGCGGGTAGCGCGTGTGCCGCGTGGTGCGGATGGTCTCCAGGTTCTCCTCGATCGAGCGGGTGGTGGAGAGGATGACCACGTCCGTGCGCGGCACCATGATCTGCCGCGCGGTGCGCTTGGCGAACTGGAAGACGCCTTCGATGATCTCGCGGTTCTCCTCGGAGAGGACGCCCGCCTTCTCCGAGCTCCGGAGGATGAGCCGCAGCTCCTCGGGCGAATGCGCGATCTCCGCGTGCTCGCTGGCCGGCTCGATGCCGACCAGTTTCAGGATCGAGCGCGAGACGCCGTTCAGCAGCCAGATGGCCGGGTACGTGATCATGTAGAACGTGTGCAGCAGGTGCGCGGTCCAGAGCGTCGTGCCGACCGGCTTCTGGATGGCGATCGACTTCGGCGCGAGCTCGCCGAGGACGATGTGCAGGATGGAGATGATGACGAAGGCCACCGTCGCGGAGATGGTCCGCGCCGCGGCCTCGGGGATGCTGAAGCGGGTGAAGAGCGGCTGGATGAGGTGGTGGAAGGCCGGCTCGCCGATCCAGCCGAGGGCCAGCGAGGCCAGGGTGATGCCGAGCTGGGTGGCGGAGAGATAGGCGTCGAGATGGCGGATCAGCTTCCTGGCCATCTTCGCGCGCACGCTGCCCTGATCGGCGAGCTCGCTGATCTGCGTCGAGCGCACCTTCACGATCGCGAACTCGGCGGCGACGAAGAAACCGTTCGCGAGCACGAACAGAAAAGCGAGTACGAGTAGCCAGGCGTCCATCAGGCGGCGCGTGATTATGTCATCCTGAGCCGCGTAGACGGCGCAGGATCCCCTGCCTACGGAGCGGGCACGGGGTTCCAGCAGGGGGTCCTTCGCCGTCTGCGCGGCTCAGGATGACACTACCTCGTCGAGCGTGCGCCAGAACCGGGGGTAGGACTTTGTCACCACCTGCTCCTTGGCGATGGTCACGTTCCCCCGGGCCAGGCCGGCGATGGCGAAGGCCATGGCGATGCGGTGATCGTTGTGCGTCTCGACGGTGGCGGGGGTGTCGCTCCAGCCGGGCTGGATGAGCAGCGAGTCTGCGCGCTCCTCGACGGCGGCGCCGAGGCGGCGCAGCTCGCCGGCCACGGTGGCCAGCCGGTCCGACTCCTTCACGCGCAGGTTGGCCACGTTCACGATCTCCACCGGCGAGGAGGCCAGCGGCGCGATGGCGGCCAGCGTCGGGACGATGTCCGGCGTGCCGTTGCAGTCGAAGGTGCCGCCCTGCAGCTCGTTCCCGGTGACGGTGATCTCGTCGCCGGCCACCTTCACGGAGCAGCCCATGGCGGCGAGGATGTCCAGAAAGCCGGCGTCGCCCTGCGCGGTCGGGATGGCCAGGCCGCGCACGCGCATGGTGCCGCGGGTGGCCGCTGCCGCCGCGAACCAGTACGACGCCGAGGAGTAGTCGCCTTCGACCGTGTACTCCGCGCGCTCGAGATTGCCGGCGCGTACGCGGATCACATCGCCGTCGCGGGTGACGTTGGCGCCGAAGGCCTGCAGGATGTCGGCGGTGATGTCGATGTACGGCGCCGAGGCCTGCGCGGAGATGCGCAGGATGATGCCGTCGGGAAGGGTGGCGCCGCCGAGCATCAGCGCGGAGACGAACTGGCTGGAGGTCTCGGCGGAAATGGTGACGTCGAAGCCGCCGCGCATCTTCTTGCCGCGGATGCGGAGCGGCGGGTAGCCCTCTTTGTCGACGTACTCGACCTCGGCGTCGATCCTGGTCAGCACCTCGACGAGATCGCCGATGGGACGCTCGCGCATGCGCTCTTCGCCGTCGAGGAGGAAGCGCCCCGGCGTGAAGGCGAGCCAGCCGGTGAGGAAGCGCATGGCCGTGCCGGCGTTGCCGATGAAGATCGGCACTTCGTTGGCCGACATGGTCCGCCGCGCGCCGATGTAGAGCTCCGTCGGGATCGAGCCGCTGACGTCGAACCCGAGGGCCCGCAGCGCCTGCAGCGCGTAACGGGTGTCGTCGGCGTCGAGGCAGTTGCGCACGGTGGTCGTGCCGCGCGCCATGGCCGCGAGCAGCAGCGCGCGCACGGAGTACGACTTCGACGGCGGCGCCGTGACGGTGGCGTCGAGTGCCGTTACTTTGGGGATCGTCTTCATCGAGCGATGAACGATGAACGATGAGCGATGAACGTGCAAGCGGCGCGGCTCATCGCTCATCTCTCATCGTTCATCGCTCCGAATTCATCGTCCGTCGCCCCGAACTCGAGCTCCAGCCCGTCCCACGCCAGCCGCACGTTGGGAGGGAGCGTGGCCTCGACGCGCTCGTGGTCGACTTCGTGCGTGAGGTGGATGAGGTAGGTGATGCGCGCGCCGATCTGCTGCGCGACCTCCACCGCCTCGCCGATGGTGAAGTGCGTGGAGTGCGCGGGCGCGACGCGCAGGCCGTCCAGCGCCAGCGTGTCCACGCCTTCGAGCAGTTTCATCGTCGCCGGCGGGATGCCGTTGGTGTCGGTGATGTACGCGAACGGCCCGATGCGGAAGCCGAGGATGGTCCAGTTCCCGTGCGTGACGGGCAGCGGGACGATGTCGATCCCTTCGTGCGTGAACGGCGCTTCGACCTCGTGCAGGTCGAGCTGCGGCTTGCCGCCGCCGAGCTGGGAGTCGTCCCAGATGTAGCTGAAGGCGCGGCGCACGGCCTTGGCGGTGTGCGGGCTGGCGAAGGCGTGGATCGGCTGCCGCTGCCGGAAGTTGAACGGACGGATGTCGTCCAGCCCCATGAGGTGGTCGGAGTGCGAGTGCGTGAAGAGCACGAAGTCGAGCCGCGGGATGGGATTGCGCAGGAGCTGCAGCCGCAGGTCCGGCGTGGTGTCGATCAGAAAGTGTTTCCGGTTGATCTCGATGGCCACGGATTGCCGCAGGCGCTGGTTGCGCAGGTCGTTCGAGGTGCAGACCGCGCAGTGGCAGCCGACGACCGGGACCCCGGTCGAGGTGCCGGTCCCGAGGAAGGTCACGCGCATAGGGAGGGGGATTCTACTGCGTCGCTCCGCTGGACGGGCTGAAGCCCGTCCTACGTTGAGGATGCGTCTCGCCAGAAGCGTGCTCAACGTAGGGCGCGGCTTCAGCCCGCCCAGCGGAGCTAGACGACCACGAACTCCGCGTCGCCGGTGCGGGGGTCGATCATCAGCGCCTCGCCCGACTCGTACCAGGGCGGCAGCACCCGCACGGTGGCGCGTCCCGGCATCACGATCTTGCTGTGGAAGTGGCCGAAGACCACGTCCGTGAAGCCCTCGCGGTAGCGCTTCTTTCCGTACGCCTCCATCAGCTCCACCGGGATGCGCGTCTTGTGCTTGAAGTTCGAGCGCGCCAGCTTGCGCTCCACCCCGTCGACCAGGTTCCGGGCGATCTTCCGGGGGATCATGCTCACGCCGAACTTCGTGACCGGGTTCTTCGACGCGCGGCGCCAGAAGAAGTACTTCCAGTCGCGGTCGTTGATCATGTCGCCGTGGATGATGAGGAACTTCTTCGTGCCCGCCGGCACCGCGTACTCGAAGGCCACGTCGGTGACCGCCTCCTCGACGAACGAGTGGCGGAGGAAGAAGTCGCGGTTCCCCTCGACGTAGTGCACGCCGATGCCGGCGTCGCGCAGCTCGCGGAACTTGGCCATCACGCGGTCGACGGAGCTGGTGCGGAACTTGTCGTGCGCGATGAGGTAGTGAAAGAGGTCGCCGTTCAGGTAGAGCGCCTTCGGCTTCAGGGCCGCCAGGCGGTCGAGCCAGGCGTTGACCGGGCGCTCCGCGCCGTCGCCGAGGCCGATGTGCGAGTCGCCGATGACGAAGATCTTGCCGGCGCCGTTCACGATTCCAGCTCCTTGAGGATTCGCTCGAAGATCCGGTACTCCTCGACCCCGAAGAGGCAGAAGACCACGCGCTGCAGCGAGCGCGCGCGGGTGCGGAAGTCGAGCGCCGCGCGGAGCATCTCCCGGGCGCAGCGCTCGCTGGAGAAGCCGAGGGAGCGTTTGCCGAGGACGGGGAGGCCGATCGTGGCCACGGCCAGCTCGTCGGCGCGCTCGAGCGCCTCGCGCGTGGCGTCGCGCAGCCGGGCGTCGGCGTTCTCGTCGTCGCCGTGCGGCACCGGCACTTCGATGACGAAGCGCGCCAGCAGGTTGCCGCCCGAGACCACGGTGGCGCGGCCGTTCTGCGCCTCGGCGTCCGGGCTCGGCGACGCCATCGCATCCACTTTCAGCGAGGTGATGTCGGCACGGATGAGTTGGATCTGCATGATGGTTGTCGGTTCTCAGTTGCCGGTTGTCCGTGATGTCGCGTCGCAGCGATGACTCGCAGACAACCGACAACGGACAACCGATCACATCACAACGCCGTCCTGAGGTTGGCCCGCGGATTATCTACGTAAGACTGCTCGATCTGTTCCACCGCCTCCTCGGGAGCGCTCGGCGGGATGACGATCTGGATGCGTACGTAGTGGTCGCCGGCACCGTCTTTCTTCTTCACGCCCTTGCCGGTGAGGCGCATGGTCCGCCCGGCCTGCGTCCCGGCGTGGATGCGGATGCGCGACGGCCCGTGGATGGTCGGCGCCTCGACTTCGGCGCCGCGGATGGCCTCCCCGATCGTGATCGGCAGGTCGATGTAGATGTCGTCGCCGCGGCGCTCGAAGAACGGATGCGCGCGCACGTGCACCGTGAGCTGGATCGACGGCGCGCCTCTCCGCGGCACGCGGATTTTCTGCCCGTCGCGGATGCCCTCGGGGATCTTGACCTTGATGGAGTCGCCGTTGACGTTCAGGGCCATGGTGGTGCCGAGGATGGCGTCGCGGAAGTCGATCGTCACCTCGGCCTGCATCTCCGGCTCGGGCGCGGCCTCGAAGCCGCCGCCGCGGCCGCCGCCGCCGGTGCCGAAGAGGTCTCCGAAGATGTCGGTGAAGTCGATGGTGGTGGAGCGTCCGCGGCTGCTGCTGGACGTGCGGCGCCCGCGCCCTCCCCCGCCGCCGCCCATGAACTCCGAGAAGTCGAAGCCGGCGAACGGATTCGCGCCGCCCGGCCCGAATGCCTCGCGCCCGAGGCGGTCGTACTGCGCGCGCTTCTCCTTGTCGGACAGCACCGCGTACGCCTCGGAGATCTCCTTGAAACGGTTCTCCGCCTCCTTGTTTCCCTTGTTTTTGTCGGGGTGATACTTCTTGGCCAGCTCGCGGTAGGCCTTCTTCAACTCGGCCTCGGTGGCCGTCTTTTTCACCCCGAGAATCTCGTAGTAATCCTTCTCGGCCATGCCGCGCGAAGTATAGTCGGCGAGTCTTCGAGGAGACGAGTCTTCGGGGAGACGAGTCGTCGAGGCGCTCACAGGCTCATAGGCTCAGAGGCTCAGAGGCACATAGGCTCACAGATCGCTCCGCCGTACCTGTGAGCCTGTGAGCCTATGAGCCTATGAGCCTATGAGCCTTCTCGAAGACTCGACGACTCGAAGACTCGCTAACTCCCCCCCTCGTCTTGCGCCCGCCTCGAATCTTGGAAAGAATCTCGCACCGGAGCGAACCCGCATGTACGGATCACTGGCACGTCGCAACGTTCTGACGATGATCCTCGCGGGAGGGCAGGGGGAGCGGCTGTTCCCGCTGACGAAGGACCGGGCCAAGCCGGCTGTCCCTTTCGGCGGGCGCTATCGCATCATCGACTTCGTCATCAACAACTTCATCAACTCCGGCTTCTTCAAGATCAAGATCCTCACGCAGTTCAAATCGAACTCGCTGATCGAGCACATCACCCGCACCTGGCGGCTGGTGCCGGAGATCGGCCAGTACGTGGACGTCGTGCCGGCGCAGATGCGCCGCGGCCCGTTCTGGTTCCGCGGCACGGCCGACGCCGTGTTCCAGAACCTCGAGCTGATCTTCGACGAGCGGCCCGAGTACGTCTGCGTCTTCGGCGGCGATCACATCTACAAGATGGACGTGAACCAGATGCTGCAGGACCACATCAACAACGATGCGGACCTGACCATCGCCACGATCCCGGTGCCGGTGGACGAGGCGCACCACTTCGGCGTGGTGGAGATCGACGACGACTTCCGGGTGACCGGCTTCGTGGAGAAGCCGAAGCAGGGGGCCAGGACGATCCCCGGCCGGCCGGACATGATCCTGGCCTCGATGGGCAACTACATCTTCAAGGCCAACGTGATGATCGACGTGCTGCAGCGCAACGCGCTGCGCAACGCCGGCGTCGATTTCGGCAAGGAGATCATCCCGGAGATGTATCCGCGGATGAAGGTATTCGCGTACGACTTCGCCACGAACTACATCCCGGGCGAGGATGCGATCAACCAGGGGTACTGGCGCGACGTCGGCACGATCGACTCGTATTTCGCGGCGGCGCTCGACCTGGTGGCCGTGACGCCGCTGTTCAACCTCTACAACCCGCTGTGGCCGGTGGTCTCGGCGCCGCTGCACCAGCCGCCGGCGAAGTTCGTCTTCGCCGACTCGAAGTCGCAGCGCATCGGCATCGCCACCGACTCGCTCGTGTCGGACGGCTCGATCATCTCCGGCGGCACCATCAACCGCTGCGTGCTGCATCCGCGCGTGCGCATCAACTCGTACGCCGACGTCGACGAGGCCATCCTCATGGACGGCGTGGAAGTCGGCCGCCACTGCAAGATCCGCCGGGCCATCGTCGACAAGGGCGTGAAGATCCCGCCGGGCACGTCGATCGGCTACGACCTGGAACACGACCGGCAACGCTTCACCGTCACGGACTCCGGCGTGGTGGTCGTGCCGAAGGGCGCGGTCATCGAAGAAAAGGTACTCGCTTGAACGGAAAAACGCGCATCGACGGCCGGGCCGCGGACGAGCTTCGTCCGGTGGTCATCCGCCCCAATTTCATCAAACACGCGGAAGGCTCGGTGCTGATCGAGGTCGGCGACACGCGCGTCTGCTGCACGGCCTCCATCCAGGAGAAGGTGCCGCCGTTCCTCTACCGCACCGGCAAGGGGTGGGTGACGGCCGAGTACGGGATGCTGCCGCGCGCCACGACCGAGCGCGTGGAGCGCGAGGCCGCCAAGGGGAAGCAGGGGGGGCGGACGATGGAGATCCAGCGCCTGATCGGGCGCGCGCTCCGCGCCGCGGTGAACCTGGAGAAGCTCGGCGAGCGCACGGTCTGGCTCGACTGCGACGTGATCCAGGCCGACGGCGGCACGCGCACGGCCTCCATCACCGGCGCGTACTGCGCGCTCGTCCTGGCGCTGTCGGAGCTCTACACCAAGGGCTCCATGGCCAACTGGCCGGTGGTCGACTACATCGCCGCCATCTCGGTCGGGATCGTGAACGGCGTCCCCGTGCTCGACCTCAACTACGCCGAGGACTCGAAGGCCGGCGTGGACATGAACATCGTGGCCACGGACAAGGGGCAGTTCATCGAGCTGCAGGGGACGGCGGAAGGGGCGAGCTTCAGCGAGGAGGAGATGCAGGCCATGCTCTCCCTGGCCAAGAGCGGCATCGGCCAGCTCGTGGAGAAGCAGCGCGAGCTGCTCACGCCGGCGCTGACGAAGGTCGATACGTTTTCGCGCGAGCGCCTCACGCGGAAGTTCCGGTAGGCCTCGGAGGCTCACAGGCGCATAGGCTCATAGGCTCACAGGAGATCCGGCCTTTGCGGCTCTCCTATGAGCCTGTGAGCCTATGAGCCTATGAGCCTGTGAGCCTGTGAGCCTATGCGCCTGTGCGCCTCGAACCGCGAGAACGACGAGCACGAGCACCCCGAGAACCGCCAGCGCGCACCCCACCCACCACGTCCACGGCGAGTAATAGACGCGCACGTCCGACTGGCCCGGCGGCACGGCGAAGCCGAGGAAGGCGCCGTTCACGCGGATCGGCTCGATGGTCTTGCCGTTGCGCTCGACCTTCCACCCCGGCCACATCGGGATGCTGCTGACGACGAGCGACCAGCGCGGCGCGCTGGCCTGCACGCGATAGGAGGTGGGACCCGATTCGACCACGCGGGCGACGGCCAGCGGCGCGTCGGCGGGACGCGGCTGCAGGTAGTCGTCTCCCTGCTGCTTCGTCTCGAGCTCGAGCCGCTCCAGCAGCGCGGTGTTGGCCCAGTCCCCGTGCTCGCGGAGCTTCTGGTAGAAGAGGTGGTCGCGGAACTCGAGGATCACGTTGCGCACCGCGTAGAAGCGCGGCAGCACGCGCTGGTTCTCGAAGATCTTCCCGTCCACCCCCTCGTAGACCAGCTTCCAGCGCTCCGGGTCGGGCAGCGGCTCGTACGGCCCCTGCATCAGGAAGCGCGCGTTCAGGAAGTCGAGCACCGGCGCGTCGACGTTCTCGAACCAGGGGTGATAGTGCTCGGGACCGGTCTTGAGACCGGCGGTCAGGCCGAGGAAGCCCATGTAGCGGTCGAAGGCCATCGGGTCGTGCGCGCGCACTTCCTCGTAGCCGTACATGGCGTTCGCGTTCGGGTAGACCATCGGGCCGTGGCCGATGACGCGGTAGGTGTTGGGCGGATGCTTCGCCCGCAGCTCCTCGAGCGCGTCGATGAGCGGCGTCCGCGCGAACATGGTCTTGTCGGGGAAGGGAGGGTTCCACGCGCGCGTCACCGGCCACAGCTCGCCGATGACGGCGACGAGCAGCCCGAGCAACACCCACTTCCGCCAGCGCGGCAGCAGCGCGAAGAGCACCGCCAGCGCCAGTACAGCCACGCTGCGTGCCGACGTGAGGAGCGACGTGCGGAGCGCCTCGTCGCTGGGGAAATCCTTGAGCGTGAACAGCGCCACGAGCAAGGCCGCCACGACGCCCGCGCCGACCGCGAGCGGCGAGCGCTCTCTCAGGTCGAGCGCTGCCGCGGCCTGGATGCCCATCAGCATCACGAAGAGCAATCGGAAACGCGCGTGCGCGACGACCGGCAGCACCGCGTGGATGGCGTCGCCGATCAGCGGCCAGCCATTGATGACGCCGTAGACGATGACCGTGGCGATGACGAAGAAGAATTCGGTCGAGCGCCACGCGCGCCGCCGGATGACGTGGAAGAGCAGCGCGAAGAAGGAGGCCATGCCGAGGACGCCGGCGAAGCCGCCCACCGGCTCGGTCACCGCGGGGCCCCACGCATCCTCGAACGGCACGCGCCCGAAGAAATGCGCCTGGAACAGCACGATCATGCAGTTGATGTCGGTGTAGGGGAGCGATTCCCGCTGCAGCGGGGAGACCTGCAGCTCGCCGTAGCGCATCGACTTCGGCATCGCCTCCAGGAACGGCACCAGGAACGGCGCGGAGAGCAGCGCCGCCACGGTCATGGCCCCCCCCAGCGTGAGGAAGAGCCGCCACGTGGCGCGCTTCTCCACGAAGACGATCCAGCAGAGGTACAGCAGCGCGAGGAAGAAGATGTGCGACGCGGTCTCGGGATGGCCGCCGAAGAGGATGGCGGTCCAGAGCAGTGCCGCCGCGGCGAAGCGTCCGAACGTGCGCCGCTCGGCGATGCGGTCGATCAGCCAGAGGATGGCCGGGAGAAAACAGGCCGTGGTGACGTGCGGAAAGTGCAGCCAGGCGTGGAGGAAGCCGCCGAAGCCGAAGATGGTCGCGCCGAGGACCGCGGCCAGCTCGGAGTAGCCGCGCCCGCGCAGGAAGAGGAAGGTGAAGGTGAGGGCGATGAGGATCTTCGCCGCCGCCTCGCCGGCCATGAAGCGGTTCGTCGGCAGCGGCAGCATCAGCAGCCGGATCGGGGAGAGCGCCTGGCTCTGCCCGTTGGCGAGCAGCGGGTAGCCGGAGCCGTTCAGCTCGTTCCAGAGCGGCACGCGCAGCGACTTCCAGTTCTCGCGGACCTGGTGTCCCCACGGCGTGTGCTGCAGCGGGATGTCGTTCAGCTCCCCGTTGACCGAGTCTTTGATCTTGGTGATGAAGTGCCACGGCGGGAGGGTGTTCAGGAAGTCGTCCTGCGTGGCCACGGACGGCTGGGTCAGCGGCTGGAAGAAGAAGACGAGGACGAGCGCGAAAAAAAAGAGGGCCACGCGCTTCGGGAAGCGCCCGATGGCCACGGCGCCGAAGTACAAACCGCCCACATAAATCCACGTCCAGTTCATCTGCGCCGCACACCATACGCGACGAGGGCCGCCAGCGTCGCGGCGGAGATGATCGCCCCGAGGCGGAACGTCCACGGGTCGTACCAGACGCGCACGTCCACCTCGCCGGGAGGGACGGCGAAGCCGAGAAACGCACCGTTCACGCGGATCGGCTCGACGCGCAGCCCGTTGCGCTCCACTTTCCAGCCGGGCCACCACGGCACGCTGCTCGCGACCAGCGACCAGCGCGGCGCGGTGACGTGCAGGCGGTAGTCGGTCGGCGTGGCGCGGACGAGGTCCGCCTTCGCCGCCGGCGCCCCCGGCGGTCGCGGCCGGAAAAAGTCGTCGTGCATGCGCGGGTGCTCGACCTGCAGCTCTTCGAGGAGGGCCGTGTCTTTCCACGAGAGGTCGCGCAGGCGCTGCGCGAAGACGGCGTCGCGGAACTCGATGACCACGTTGGGCACGGCGAAGAAGCGCGGCAGCACTTCCTCGTTCTCGAAGAGCGTCCCGTCGCTGCCGTCGTAGATCTTGCGGAAGCCGTGCGGGAGCTCGCCGCCGGCCGAGGTGAGGACGTAGCGGACGTTGAGGTAATCGAGGATGGGATGCTCCCACTCCGGCCAGCGCGCGAAGTATTCGGCCGGGTCGTAGCCGACGACGTGCGCGAGGAGGCCGACGTAGCGGCCGGGCGTCATCGGGTCGTGCGCGCGGACGTCCTCGTAGCCGTAGACGGCGGAGACGTTGGGAAAGAAGGTGGCCGCGTTCCCGACGATGCGGAACGGCGTCTTCTGCGTCTTCGCGGCGTCGTCGAGCGCGTGCAGCATCGGCGTCTTCGGGTACATCCATCGGTCCGGGACGACCGGGTTCCAGCCGCGCGTGTTGCTCCACAGCTCGGCGGTGATGGCCGTGAGGAGCAGCAGCATGGACGCCCCCTCTCCCCGCGCCGGCGGGGAGAGGGTTGGGGTGAGGGGTCGTCCGTCGCTCGACGCCTCGCCCCTCACCCTGGCCCTCTCCCCGTGTCCGGGGAGAGGGGACTGGCGAAATGCGGCCACGATCAGCACCGCCACGCTGGGGAGCATCACGATCGCGCCGAGCTCGTGCCGCATGGTGATGTACGTGAGGAGCATCAGCGCACCCGCGCCGGTGAGGCCGAAAAGCCACCTTCGCCGATCAACGAGATCGATGGCCGCGGCGGTGAGCGCCGCCAGCAGCAGCACGAGCAACAGCCGCACGCGCGCGTTCGCGGCCAGGCTGAAGAGCAGGTGGAAGGCGTCGCCGATGAGCGGCCAGTCGAGGATGACGCCGAGGCAGAGCAGCGCCGCCAGGACGAAGAACGTTTCCCGCGAGCGCCACTTCCTCGTCACGATCGCGTGCGCCGCCACCGCGATCCAGGCGGCAATGCCGAGGATGCCGGCGAAGCCCGAGACCGCCTCCGCGTGTCCCGCCGGCGGAAAGCGCGGCGAGACCAGCAGCGCCTTGGCGGTGGCGTCGGTGTGCGGCACCTCGCCGGTCTCGACTCTCCCTTCCAGCTCCTGGTAGCGCTTCGACTTCGTCACCGCCTCGGCGAACGGCGCGAGGAACGGCGCCGCGAGGAGCAGTGTCACCACCGCCGCGCCGCCGATGGCCATGAGGATGCGCGGCGAGACGCGCTCCGCCAGCAGCAGCCACAGCACGTACAGCGCGGCCAGGAAGGCGGTGTGCGAGACGGTCTCCGGATGCCCGCCGAAGAGCATGGCCGTGCCGATGGCCGCCAGGAAGACGAAGCGGCCGTAGGTGATGCGCTCCGCCAGCAGGTCGAGGGCGAGGAAGACCGCGGGGACGAAGCAGGCGGTGGTGATGAGCGGGAAGTGCAGCCAGACGATGACGAAGGTGGAGAAGCCGAAGGCCACCGCGCCGCAGACGCTGGCCATCTCCGAGTAGCGCCGCCGGCACCAGAGGTACATGAAGGTCAGCGCGATCAGCACCTTCATGGCCGCCTCGAAGGACATGGCGTGGGCGAGCGACAGCGGCAGGCCGAGGAGACGCAGCGGCGAGAGCGCGGAGCTCTGCGCGCTGGCCAGCAGCGGGTAGCCCGCCGCGGAGGAGTGGTTCCAGAGCGGCGGCTCGAGCGCGCGCCACCCCTCCCGCACCTGGTGCGCCCACGGCACGATCTGCAGCGCCAGGTCGTTGAGCTGCGGGTTGCCGGCGTGATGCTCCTCCACCGTGTACTCCCACGGCGGCAGCGTGCCGAGATAGTCGACCGAGGTGTTGACCGCGTCCTGCGTCAGGATGGGATAGAAGAAGACGAAGACGAGCAGGTAGAAGAAGACCGCCACCCGGCGCGGCAGATCCACGCCGCGCCTCCGCGCCAGCCAGACCGCGGCGCCATACACCACGCCCGCGACGAGCCAGGTCGGGTTGAACACGGCGGCGGATGATATGACAAGGCTCATAGGTGCAGAGGCTCAGAGGCTCATAGCAGCGCCTTCTGTGAGCCTGTGAGCCTCTGCGCCTGTGAGCCTCCTCTACGATCGCGGCGCAGATGAAGCTCGTAGGAGCAGAGGCTTGGAGGCTCATAGGCACATAGGCTCATAGGCTCAGAGCAGCGGCTTTCTGTAAGCCTGTGAGCCTCTGCGCCTGTGAGCCTCCTCTATGATCGCCGTGCAGATGAACCTCGCCTGGCTCCTGGTCCTCGCCCTCTACGCCGCCGGCGTTTTCATCGCACGCAAACAGCTCCCGCGCGCGGTGGCGCTCCTCTTCGCGGTGCTGGTCGCGGTCTTCCTCTGGCGCCCCCTCACCCAGCCGGTGACGATCGTCCCGGTCGACGTGCTCAAGCTCCTCCCGCCGTGGTCGGAGCTGCGCGCGCCGGGGCGGCCGCCGGTCACCAAGTACGACGTGTCGAACCTCAACCTGCACGATCTGCCGATGCAGGTCGTGCCGTGGATGCACCAGGTGCGGGAGTCGTGGCGCGCCGGAAAGGTGCCGCTGTGGAACGACGCCGCGGGCTGCGGCTATCCGCTCCTGGCCAACGGGCAGTCGACGCCGTTCTCCCCGTTCGTGCTGCTCACGCTGCCGCTCCCGCTCGACTACGCCATCGCCGCGCAGGCCGCGCTGAAGCTGCTGCTCGCGCTGACGCTCACCTTTCTTTTCTGCCGCCGCCGCTATTCGATCCTCGGCTCGACGATGGCCGCGCTGGCGTACGGCTTCTCGACGTGGATGATCACCTGGCTGCAGTTCCCGATCGCGGCCGCGGCCGCGTTCCTGCCGGGCGTGCTCATGGCCATCGAGGAGCTGCTCGAGCGCCGCCGCTTCACGCTCCCTGTCGTCGCCTTCGTGCTGACGGTCCTGTCGGGTCATCCCGAGACGGTCTTCAATATCGGGCTGATCGCCGCCGCGTACGGCCTCTGGCTCGCGCGCAGCGGGCGCGGGCTGCTGCGCGTGATCGCCGCGTCGCTCGTGGCTGCCTGCATCTGCGCGCCGTTCCTGGCGCCCTTCGCGGAGGCGGTGACGCGCTCACAGCGCTTCGCCGAGATCGGCTCGTGGAGCGGCGTTCCCTTCTCCGACCGCGCCTCGGCCGCGCTGCTGCTGCAGCCGCGCTTCTTCGGCCATCTCCCCATCGAGCGCCCGTGGGGGCCGACGACGCTGGAGTCGATCTGCGGCTTCGCCGGCGTGCTGTCGATCGCCTGCGTCTTCGCCGCGGCGATCGTGGTGATCCGCAAACGCGATTGGCGCGGCCCCGAGGCGTTGCACGTCCTCGGCGCGATCGTCTGTCTCGGCATCGTGCTCGGCTGGCCCGGCATCACGCAGCTCTTCGATGCCATCGCTGGGTTTGCTCCCGCGATGCGGATGCGCCTCGGCCTCTGCTGGTTCGCCTCCATCCTGGTCGCCTTCGCCGTCGATCGCCGCGACTCGCGCCTCCCGCTCCTCGCTGGCGCCCTCGGCGTGGCGCTGCTGATGCTCTTCTTCATGAAGAGCACGCCGTTCCCGACGGAGTCGCACCGCGCCAGCGCGCTCCTCTCGCTGCTGCCCGGCATGGCCGTGCTCCTCGCGCTGCTGCACCGCCGCCTGATCGCCGTCGCCGGCGCGCTCACCGTCGTCGAGCTCTGGCTGACCATGGCGCACTGGAATCCCGTCCTGCCGGCACGCAATCTCGAGACGCCGCTGGTCGCGAAGCTGAAGACGCTCGACGGCCGCATCGTCGGCCTGGGCGGGCAGATGTATCCGAACGTCGGCGCGTTCTGGGGCATCGAAGACGTCCGCGTGCACGACCCGATGGCCTTCGACCCCTACGTCACGTACCTGGAGCGCAACGCCGGCTGGAACCGCGCCGATTACTACGCGAAGTGGACGGACCCCGATTCGCCGCTGCTCGACCGTCTCGACGTGCGCTGGATCGTCAGCGACCGCGAGCTGTCCGGCCGTCCTCTCGTCTACGCCGGCCGCGACGGCTACATCTACGCGAACCCGACCGCGCGCGGGCGCTTCTTCTCCGACCACGCGGAGGTGGCGGTCGAGGGGAATCGCGTGCGCGTGAAGGCGGCGCGCCACGCGCTGGTGAAGAGCAGCATCGCGAACGTTCCCGGCTGGCGCGCGAGCGTGCCGCTCTTCGCGGCGGACGGCCCGTTCCTCGCGTTCATGGTGCCGCCGGGTGAGCACGCGATCGAGGTCGCATACCGGCCGCGCTCGTTTTACCTCTCGCTCATCCCTGCAGCGATTGCCACAGCCGCCTTGCTCGTGCGAATGCGTCGTCGTCGCGCCCCTCGATGATGGCGCGCACCAGCTCCGCGATCGCGTCGGCGTGCGGCGCGAGGTTTTCGCGGTTCGCCTCCACGACGGAGCGCCACATCCCGCCGTCGCTGGCGGCGAGGCGGAAGGAGCTCAATCCCTCGCCGGCGAACGTTTCCACGTCGCGGTCGCTCAGGTAGGCGAAGAGGGCGGTGGAGAGCACCTGCGGCAGGTGGCTGGTCAGCGCCATGGCCGCGTCGTGCTCGTGCGGGTCGACCTGCACCGGGATCGCGCCGCAGTCGCGCACGAGCTGTTCGACCAGCGGATGCGACCCGGCCAGGAACCAGCGTGCGCCTTCGAGCACGACGTGGTGTGCGTTCGCCAACCCGCCTTCGTGCCAGCCGGCCATCGGATGGCCGGCCACGAAATTCTCCCTCTCGCCGAAAACTCCCATCACGCTGCAAACCGAGGTAAACGTAGGGCGGGCTTCAGCCCGCCCCTCCCGGGGGAGGCGGGCTGAAGCCCGCCCTGCGTTCAGCAGCTCCACGGCGATATCGACGGGCGTGGCCAGAATCACGAGATCGCCGTCGAGCGTCTCCGCGCGCACGTCCGCCGCGCCGGCGCGCCGCGCCTCCTCGAGGGAAACGTACGGATCGAGATAGGCCACGCGCCACCCGGCCCGCCGCAGGGCCATCCCAACGGCACCGCCGATGAGACCGAGGCCTGCGACGAGCGCGGTGCGCATCGGGTCAGCGGGACATGAGGATGAGCGTGCGGTCGACGGTGGTCGACGTAGTCACGTCGAAGTAGGGGCGCTGCACCGTCACGCGCGGGCGGTTCGGGCGCGGCAGGATGTCGGCCGCACGGTACGAGCCCTGCGCCTTGGTGATGTCGGTGGGCATGTTCATCTTCCGGAGCAGCTCTTCGATGCTCTTGGCGTCGGCCTGCAGGTCGCCGGTGCGGTAGTACGCGGGCGGCTTGGCGGCGCTCAGGTTGTTGGTCATGTCCGGCGCCACTTCCTTGTAGCCGTACTCCTTGGCGTAGTACTCGGCCACCTGCTCGACCGGCGCGTCGGTGTCGTAGACCGCCAGCGGCGGCGGCTCGTTGGCCGGGAAGAGCGTCTTGTGCCCGTTCTTGAAGCTCTCCGTGAGCTGCCCGAGGTAGCGCGAGCCGGGGTAGACGACGAAGCTGAATGCCTCCGGCTCCGCGAACTCCTCCTTCCCTTTGCATCCCGCGAAAAGCGCGGTCAGGACGAGGAGCGCGGACAGCAGAATTCTCTTATGCGATGACAACGGTGGATCCCTCCGGATTCGAATTGCGGCGCGAATTATACGGAGCAAGCGCTCCGGACGTCGGTTTCAGAGGCCGAGATGCTCCTGCACGGTGCGGCCCACCACCTGCTGGAAGCGCTGCCCGTACGACTGGATGTAGCCCGCCGGCTCGTCGAGAAAGATGCGCTCGACGCGGAACAGCGGCGCGAACATGGTGATCATCTCGATCTCCGCCTCCTCGCCGCGGGCGATCTGATGGATCCAGTCCTCGAACGAGTCGAGGTTCACCGCGCGCATGGTCACGCCGGCCGCCGAGAGCGCCAGCAGCGTCCCGAAGAATTTCTCCTTCGGGTTGACGAGATTGACGATGACGAGCGCGTGCGGCTCGAAGCCTTCGATCATTCGACCTTCTCGGACAATTCAATCAGCACGCCGTTCCCGGCCGTGGGGTGGAGGAAGGCCACCCGGCAGCCGTGCGCGCCCGGCACCGGGGCCTCGTTCACGAGCCGGTACCCGGCGGCCTTGAGGCGCTCCAGGTGCGCCTCGATGTTCTCCACGCGCAGGCAGATGTGGTGGATCCCTTCGCCGCGCTTCTCGATGAACTTGGCGATGGGGGAGTCGGGGCCCGTCGGCTCCAGCAATTCCAGGTTGGAATCGCCTACCGACAGGAAGGCGGTGTTCACCTTCTGCGTCTCCACCGTCTCCGTGTGGTCGATCTTCAGCCCCAGGACTTCGTAGATTTTCGCGGCCTCGAGGGATTTCACCGCGATGCCGATGTGGTCGAGTCTGGTCATACGCCTTTCACGTCCGCGCCCCAGATGTGCTTGTGCAGCTGGGTCTGGAAGCGCGCCGGCACGCGGTCGGCCAGCATCCACTCCGCGAGCGCTTTCATGTCCATTCTCCCCCACACGGGGGAGAGGAGCACGGTGTGCCTTTCCAGTTGTCTTTCTTCGATCACTCGCTTCGCCCAGTCATAGTCGGCGCGGTCGGCGATGACGAACTTGATCTCGTCATGCTCGCGCAACCGTTCCAGATTCTCCCAGCGATTCTTGTGCACCTCGCCCGAGCCGGGACACTTGATGTCCAGGATCAGCTTCGCCCGTTCGTCCACCGGCGCCGTGTCGATCGACCCCGAGGTCTCGATCAAGACTTCATAGCCCTCATCACACAGCCGTTTGATGAGATCGAACGACTCCGCCTGCGCCAGCGGCTCGCCACCCGTCACTTCTACGAGGTTGCAGCCGTAGCTCTTCACGCGCTCCATCACCTCATCGAGCGACATCCGCTCCCCGCCGGTAAAGGTGTACTCCGAGTCGCACCACGTGCAGCGCAGATTGCAGCCGGTGAGGCGGACGAAGACACAGGGGCGGCCGGCGTGGCTCGATTCTCCCTGGATGGAGAAGAAGATTTCAGTGATGCGCATACGGCGTCGGATCTTTAACGCCGGCTTCCTCGAAGCCCTTCCTGCGAAGGATGCACGAGTCGCAGTGTCCGCAGGCGCGGCCGTCCGGCGTCGGGTCGTAGCAGGAGTGGGTGATCGAGTAATCCACCCCGAGTTTCATTCCCCGGCGGATGATCTCCCCTTTGGTCATGTGCAGCAGCGGGGCGATGAGGCGCGGCTCCTGACGCTCGACGCCGCTGCGCGTTCCTTTCCACATCACTTCCTGAAAGGCGGCGATGAACTCCGGGCGGCAGTCGGGGTAGCCGGAGTAGTCGAGCGCGTTGACGCCGATCCAGATCTCTTCCGCCCCGCGCGCTTCGGCGTACCCGAGGGCCAGGGCCAGGAAGATCGTGTTGCGCGCCGGGACGTACGTCACCGGGATGCCGGGGGCGCCGACGGCGTCCTTCGGCACGTCGATGTCGCTCGTCAGCGCGCTGGCGCCGAAGACGCGCAGGTCGAGCGCATGGACGACGTGCTCGGTCACCCCGATGGCCGCCGCCACACGCCTCGCCGCCTCCAGCTCGACCTGGTGCCGCTGGCCGTAGACGATCGACAGGGCCAGGCATTCGCGTCCCTCCGTCCGGGCCATGGCCAGCACGGTCGCGGAGTCGAGTCCGCCGGAGAGAAGGACCACTGCTTTCACGGGTCGGCTATGCTACCGCGCCTATGGCCGAATACAGCGTGTACGAGCTTCTCAACAAAAAGCGCCGCGGCGGTCCGCTGGAAACGCGCGAGATCGAGTTCTTCATCGACGGCTTCACGCGCGGGTCGATCCTCGACTATCAGATGTCGGCGCTGCTGATGGCCATCGCCATCAACGGCATGACCGCCGACGAGATGGCCACGCTCACGCAAGCCATGCTGCGCTCCGGCGAGCAGTGGCATCTGCGCGACTCGTACGACTTCATCGCCGACAAGCACTCCACCGGCGGCGTGGGCGACAAGGTGTCACTCGTGCTCTCCCCCTGGGTGGCCGCCTGCGGCGTGCAGATCGGGATGCTCTCCGGCCGCGGCCTCGGCCACACCGGCGGCACGCTGGACAAGCTCGAGGCCATTCCGCGCTTCAACGCCCGCCTCTCGCGCGACGAGTTCGAGCGCTGCGTGGCCGATGCCGGCTGCGTGATCTCGACGTCCACCGAGGGCATCGCACCGGCGGACAAGAAGATCTACGCGCTCCGCGACGTGACCGGCACCGTCGAGTCGCTGCCGCTGATCACCGCGTCGATCATGTCGAAGAAGCTGGCCATGGGCGCGTCGAGCCTCATCCTCGACGTGAAGACGGGCAGCGGCGCCTTCATGCGCATCTATCAGGACTCCAAGGCGCTCGCGCAGAGCCTCATCGCCGCCGCCGCCGGCTCGGGGACGAAGGTGGAGGCGCTGATCACCGACATGGACCGCCCCCTAGGCGTGGCCGCGGGCAACGCCAACGAGATCATCGAGACCATCGAGTGCCTCAAGGGCAACGGCCCGGCCGACGTCATGGAAGTGACGCGCGCGCAGGCCGAGCGCGTGCTGGTGATGTCGCGCCGCTTCGATGAGGCTTCCGCGAACCGCGCGCTCGAGGAGGCGATCTCCACCGGCGCCGCGCTCGAGCAGTGCCGCAAGTGGATCGCCGCGCAGGGCGGCGACCCCGCTGTCGTCGACGACTACACGCTCCTCCCGCAGCCGCACGCGGTGCTGGAGGTGAAGGCCCCGCAGAGCGGCTTCATCACCGCCATGGACACCTACCACGCCGGCATGTTCACCGTGGACCTCGGCGCCGGCCGCAAGAAAGCCGACGACGTCATCGACTACGCCGCCGGCGTCCAGTTCGACCGCAAGACCGGCGACGAAGTCCGCGCCGGCGACGTCATCGCCCGCATCGAGCTCGGCCACCGCCCCCACCACCCGGAAGAACTGCGCGCGCGCTACCTGTCGTTCATCACCTTCGGCGACGAGCAGCCCGCGGAGCGGCCATTGGTGCACGAGCACCTGACGTGATCTGGAGTGCGGCAGCGCCAGCTGCCGCTCTCAATGCCGCGGCGCCAGCCGCGGCGGGGGGAGGGCGACGAGCGCTGCGCCCCTAAAGAGTGATGACGAAAGAACAAGTCGACGACGATGAGATGCCCGCGGAGGTCGACCTTTCGCGCTCGATCCCGAACCCATACTTCGTCGCGTATCACGGCCCGAAGGTGATTCGCGTCCTCGAACCGGATCTGGCGGAACTGTTTCCTGACAATGAGTCCGTGAACGCCGCGCTTCGGAAAGTCAGTGCGCGGCGCCTGGCGGCGCCGCGCAAGAAAACGCGTTAGCCACGGGGGCGGAGGGCTGGCGCCCTCCGCATGGAGAGCGCGAGCTGGCGCTCGCGCACTCCAGACGGCGTCCTCGAACCGGATCTGGCCGAACTGTTTCCTGACAACGAATCCGTGAACGCCGCGCTTCGGAAGGTCAGTGCGCGGCGCCTGGCGGCGCCGCGCAAGAAAACGCGTTAGTCACGGGGCGCGGAGGGCTGGGGCCTCCGCATGGAGAGCGCGAGCTGGCGCTCGCGCACTCCAGATCAGCGCAGGAAGCGGCGCCACACGCCCCAGGCGCAGAGGGCGAGGAGCACGAGGACGGTGGCCGCCAGCAGGAGGTACTTGAGGCGCGAGGCGACGGAGCCGACGCTGGCCATGGGGCCGAGGGGCTGGCCGCGGAGCTTGCGGCCGATCATGGAGATGACGGAGAGGTTCTCGACGTAGTCGGCCAGTGCGGCGGCGAGGGGCAGCAGGACCAGCCAGCGCGGCGCGCCGACGTAGCGCGCCAGCAGGACCATGGCCACGGCGAACCCGAGGCCGTAGACGAGGGGGAACAGCATGTCTGTGAACAGCTCCTGCTTCCGGTAGGTCCGGAGCTGCTGCTCGTTCATGAGGCCGAGGGTGTAGTCGGCGTCGCGCACGCTGAAGCCCCACGGGTCCGCGTCCAGCGTCCGGATGGCCTTGTAGTGCCGCTTCGTCAGCGGGAAGAGGACGAAGATGAAGAGCAGCGACACGACGAAGAATCCCGCGAACACCGACAAGCTGGCGAACGCGGAAATTTGCCCCCAAACCCAATCGACCATGAATCCCCTCCTGGATGACGAATGCTAGCGCTGCACGAGCCGCACCGCATCGGCAATCACGTACCCCGCTCCCGACGTCCACCGGCTCACGCCCACCGCGTTGTAATCGCCGGCGTTGAAGTGCCAGGTGCCGAGGACGAGCCATGCGCCGCCGTTCACCTGCTGGTTCACGTTCTGCGTCACGTTGCCCGAGCTGGTGGCGATGACGTACGGCGTGGAGGCGTTGTAGCCGGCGTTGGCGGGGTACCAGACGGAGACTTCATAGTTCCCGCTGGAGGGGATGTTGAACTTGAACCACGCCGCGTCGCTGGCGGCCACGGGATTCGCATAGCGGTAGTCGGTGCCGTAGCGCTGCGCGCTGTAGCTCGACACCGCCCAGTTCGCGCTGGCGGTGAAGCGCCCCGCGGTGGTGTTGTCGACGATCTGCGACCACGTGCTGCCGATGACCAGCGACCGGAAGCGCGGCCAGTCGAAGCAGGCGCCGGGACAGGTCTTCGTGGTCGGGAAGTTCGTGTGGCCCTTGATCTTGAAGGGTGACGACTGCGGGAGCTCCGTGTCCCAGCCGAGGGAGGCGTCGTAGGTGGCGGTGCGCGGGATGCCGTGCGAGTCGGCGATGTCGCGCGTCAGCGCGGACGAGCCGTTGTACATCGCGGTGGTGTACCAGGCGCAGTTGTCGGCGTACCCCTCGTGCTCGATGCCGACCGAGTAGCTGTTGTGATTGGCCACGTGCCAGGCGGTGTTGCTCTCGCTGACCATCTGCGTCACCTGGCCGTCCGAGGAACGGACGACGTAGTGCGCGCTCACGCTGGCGGCGCAGTTCTGGAACCACGAGATCGTGCCGGCGTACGAGCCCTGCGCGATGTGCTCGGCCACGTGCGTGACCGCACTGCTGCGTCCCACGGCGTAATTGCAGCTCGCGGCGGCGTTCCAGATCGCGGGGGCGTAGTCGGCGGAATTCGTGGACATGCCGGCGCGGCGATCGAGGTCGATGGTCAGGCGCGGCGCGGAGAGGAGGGCCAGCTTCTCGTCGCCGTAGATGTTTTCGAGCGCGAGCTCCCGCTGCGCGATGCGGTACCGCGCGTCCGCGCGGCCCGAGAGGATGGCGTTGAAGACGTCGTACGAGTGCATCTCCGCGACGGCCGGCTGCGGGATGCCGCTCAGGCGCACCACCGCCGGCTCCCACAGCTCGATGGGATCGGAGGCGGAGAGCCCCGGCGCGTACTGCGCGAGGAGCGCCGCGGCGCCGCGGATGTTCAGCTCCGGATCGCGCGCCAGCTCGGACGGCTTGCGTCCCAGCAGCGCGGCGGCATCGCGCAGGGAATGACCGAAGTGCGCGTCATCGCGCAGGCCCATCACGCCGTACGCGGGCGGCGGCGTCTCGTGATCGAGCAGCTCCTGCTCCCCCTTCGCGGCGCGGGGCGGCGTGAGATGCGTCCAGCGGCTTTCGACGTAGGCCACCGACTGCAGCACTTCGACCGGCACGTCGAACTCCGCGGCGGCGGCGTGGAACCAGCGATCGAACTGTTCGGGATCGGCGGCGAGAGGGAGGGCAAGGGCGAGAGAGAGGAGAAGCGCGGCGATGGTTTTCAGCATGTAAGGCAGTTTATCGCGCGCGATACACTGGGCGGCGCATGAAGAACCGCGCCATCGTCATCGTCTGCGATTCCCTCGGCGTCGGCGAGCTGCCCGACGCCGCCGAGTTCGGCGACCAGGGGTCGAACACCCTCGGCCACGTCCTCGACAGCCAGCATCCGAGCCTGCCGACGCTCACCCGCCTCGGCCTCCTGCACACCCTTCCCACGCCGGCGACCACGGAGAACCCGAGCGCCGCGTACGGGCGCATGGCCGAGGTCAGCGCCGGGAAGGACACCACCACGGGGCATTGGGAAATGATGGGCCTCATCGTCGAGGACCCGTTCCGTACGTATCCGAACGGCTTCCCGCGCGAGATCATCGAAGAGTACGAGCGCCGCATCGGACGGCGCACCCTCGGCAACAAGGCGGCGTCAGGGACGGTCATCCTCGACGAGCTGGGCGAAGAGCACATGCGCACCGGCGCGCCGATCGTCTACACCTCGGCCGACTCCGTGTTCCAGGTCGCCGCGCACGAGGAGGTCATTCCGGTCGAAGAGCTGTGGCGCATCTGCGCCGAGGCGCGCGAGCTGATGCGCGGGGAGCACAACATCGGCCGCATCATCGCGCGGCCGTTCCTCGGCAGCGGCGCGGGCCACTTCAAGCGCACCGCGAACCGCAAAGACTTCTCCGTGCGGCCGACCGGCGAGACCGTCGTGGAGCGCGCGTACAACGCCGGCCGCGAGGTGATCGGCCTCGGCAAGATCGCCGACATCTTCGACCGCGTCGGCATCGGCCAGGAGATCCGCACCGAGTCCAACTCCGACGGCATGCGCAAGACCATGGAGCTCGTCCGCCAGTCGAGCGCGGACTTCATCTTCACCAACCTCGTCGACTTCGACTCGAAGTATGGCCATCGCAACGATCCGGTCGGCTACGCGAAGGCGCTGGAGTCGTTCGACGGCGAGCTGGCGGCGCTGCTCGACTCGCTGCACGAGAACGATCTCGTCTTCATCACCGCCGATCACGGCTGCGATCCGACCGACATCTCCACCGACCATACGCGCGAGTACGTGCCGCTGGTCATCGCCGGCCCGCGCATCCGCGGCGCCCGTCCGCTGGGCACCCGAAAGACGTTCGCGGACCTCGGCGCGACGATCGCCGAGTTTCTGGAGCTGCCGCAGAACGGCCTGACCGGAACGAGCGTGCTGGGGGAGCTGCGATGAAACGTTTCATGATTGCGCTGCTGCTGGCGGCGAGCCTTCAGGCGCAGCAGGACGTCGCGCAGCGCGTGACCGAGGACGCCATCGCCATCGACCGCGTGGCCGCGGCGAGCAAGCGCGACCTGCCGGCCGACCTGCTCCGCCGCATGATCGAGGAAGACATCGAGCTGCTGCGCGGCCGCCGCAACGACGGCTCGTACCAGTACGCCTCGTTCGAGCGCTTCGACACGGGCCGCATCACGCAGGACTTTTCGGTGCAGCACCGCGGCGACGCGAAGATGGAAGTGCTGGAGCTGAAGGGGGCCTGGGTCTACCGGCTGCAGATCGAAGTGCCGTCGCGGCGCCTGCTGGTACGGAAGAACCGTCCGGTGTGGATCGAGCGCGTCGACCTCGAGTACATCGCCGAGCGCGGCTCGCAGACCGAGCGGCAGTCGATCGAGATCAAGCAGTGGCTGAAGCCGGGCGAGTTCCGTCCCGTCGACCTGCCGCAGATCGCGCGGCAGTTGACCGCGCGCGTCGTGGCGTCGGTCGAGGATGGCTCCGGGTACGGCAACGTCGAGCTCGCGCTGATCAAGGCGAAGATCGTCGACAACCCCAACAGTCCGTACGGCGACGCGGTGGCGAGCGCGAAAGCGATCCAGCGCGCGCTCGACAACAGCGACGTGCCGTCGATGCGGGCCATGGCCCAGCGGCTCCGCAACACGCTGGGACGCACGCCGCCGCAAGCGCAGGTGCAGGCCGCGGTGCAGCCGCAGCAGCCGGTGCTGCAGCCGATCGATCGCGCCATGCGCGACGAGCTGCAGGAGATCGAGGATCTGCTGACCGGCAGCGAGCAGGAGCGGCGCGAGGGGATGGATCGCCTGCATCAGCTCATCCGCCGGTTACGGCAGTAGCGTCACGACCAGGACCGCCCGCGCGCGAAAATTGCATTGCGGCAATCCGCGCGTCGTGCGGCCGACGTGAGCACGCCCAGTTTTGATGGTTTGACGCCCATGCAACCGTGACGTAGAATGCCGCTCCCTCTTGCTGTCGCCTTACCTGCAATTTCCGAAAGGAGCCTCACTTGTCGTCAATGAAAATCAGTTTCAAGGTCGGGGATAAGCTCGTTTACCCGAACCACGGCGTGACCGTCGTGGAGCACATCGGCGAGTCGCCGATCATGCCTGCCGGAGACAGCTACTATCACCTTCGGCTTCTTGCGAATAATTCGCGGCTGATGGTACCGATCACAAACCAGGACCGTGTAGGACTTCGCCGCCTGTACGCGCAGAAAGAAGTCAAAGGTCTCCTCGGCCTGCTCGAGCAGAAGCCGGTCAAGAGCCACACGGACTGGAAGGGCCGCTATCGCGAGAACCTCGAGAAGATGAAGACGGGGCGTCTCGAAGATGTGGCCGAAGTGCTGAAAAACCTCAGCGAAGTGCAGAAACGGAAGAGCCTCTCGTTCCGCGAGAAAAAGATGTACGACCGCGCCAAGTACCTCCTCGTCTCCGAGGTCGCGATCGTCAAGAACATCCCGGAGCCGGAAGCGGAGAAGCTCATCCACAAGTGCATCGAGAAGTCGCTCACGCCGCAGGCCGCCAGCGTCGGCCACTGACGACAGCGCTTTCCCGGGCATTTCGAAAGTGCCGCCCTCGGGGCGGCATTTTTCTTTGGAGGAAATTGAAAATTGAGAATTGAAAATTGAAAATGGTGCGTCTCGCACGCTGGCTTTTTCAATTTTCAATTTTCAATTTTCAATTCCGAATGTCCCAACGCCTCCCCGACTGGATCCGCGAGAAGAAACTCAACCTCGCCTCCTTGCGCGACATGAAGACCATGCTGCGCGAGCGCGAGCTGCACTCGGTCTGTGAGTCGCTGGCCTGTCCGAACCGCACGGAGTGTTTCTCGCGCGGCACGGCCACGTTCATGATCCTCGGCGATGTCTGCACGCGCTCGTGCGGCTTCTGCAACGTGACGACGGGACGCCCGTACGCGCCGCCTTCGCCCGACGAGCCGCGCGCCGTCGCGGAGACGGCGCGCAAGCTGGGGCTGCAGCACGTGGTGGTCACCTGCGTCACGCGCGACGACCTGGCCGACGGCGGCGCGAGCCAGTTCGCCGCGACCATTCACGAGCTGCGCGGCGCGCTGCCGCACGCCGCGGTGGAAGTGCTGACGTCCGATTTCCGCGGCAACCTGGAGTCGGTGCGCACGGTGGTCCAGGCGCGTCCCGATTACTTCAATCACAACGTCGAGACCGTGCCGCGGCTCTACGACTTCGTGCGCCCCGGCTCGCGCTTCGAGCGCTCGGTGGGCGTGTTGCGTCACGCGAAAGCGGTCGATCCGGCGATCGTGACCAAGTCCGGGCTCATGCTCGGCCTCGGCGAGCGGCGCGAGGAAGTGGTCGACGTGCTGCAGCGGCTCGTGGAGGCGGAGGTGGAGATCGTCACGATCGGCCAGTACCTCCAGCCGAAACGCGACAAGCTCGACGTCGTGGAGTACGTCCACCCGGACGTGTTCGAGGAGTATCGCCTGACCGCCCTGGAGCTCGGCTTCAAGGCGGCGTTCTCGGGGCCGTTCGTGCGCAGCTCGTACATGGCGGATGTGGTGGCGCACGACGCAGGGCGGGCTTCAGCCCGCCCTGCCACCGGAGAGGCGGGCTGAAGCCCGCCCTACGTTGATGCCCCGCCATCCCCGCACGATCGAGCCCGACAAGCCCGAGCGGTCGGCGTACTTTGTCACCTACCTCCCCATCTTTCTCGACTATCTCCAGGTCGAGAAAGGGCTGGCGAAGAACTCGCTCGCCTCGTATGCGATCGACCTGCGGCACTTCGGGCATTACCTGAACGACGCCGGGCTGGAGATCGACCGCGTCGAGCGCGTGAATATCGTCAAATACTTTCAGGCGCTGCGCGGCGCGGGGATCTCGGCGCGCTCGGTGGCGCGGGCGCTGGCGGCGATCCGCGGGCTGTTCCGCTTCCTCGTCGCGGAGCGGCACCTGAAAGCCGATCCGACGGAGAACATCGAGAACCCGAAGCTGTGGTCGACGCTGCCGAAGTCGCTGCAGCCGTCGGAAGTGGAGGCGCTGCTGGCGGCGCCGGATCGCAGCACCGCGGACGGCCTCCGCGACGCGGCCATGCTCGAGCTGCTCTACGCCACCGGACTGCGTGTGAGTGAGCTCATCAAGGTGCGCATGGACGAGCTGGTGATGGACGCCGGCTTCCTCCGCACCATGGGCAAGGGGTCAAAGGAGCGCATCGTCCCGTTCGGCGACACGGCCCGCGACGCCATCGTGGCGTACATCGAGCGCGGTCGTCCCGACCACGACAAATACGCCGAGACCCACCTCTTCCTCTCTCGCCGCGGCCGCCCGATGACGCGGCAGGCGTTCTGGATGAAGATCACCCGCTACGCCCGCGAGGCGGGGATCAAGGCCCACATCTCGCCGCATGTCCTGCGGCACTCGTTCGCCACGCACCTGCTCGAGAACGGCGCCGACCTCCGCTCCGTGCAGATGATGCTCGGCCACGCCGACATCTCGACGACGCAGATTTACACGCACGTGTCGCGGGCGCGGCTGCAGAAGCTGTATGAGAGCTTTCACCCGAGGGCCTAGGAACTGTTGCTGGTTGCTGGTTGCTGGTTCAAGGCGGTTCGTCGCGGCCCGGCATGCCCTGCCTTGAACCAGCAACCAGCAACCCAGCAACCATTTCACGGCATAATCGTCCAACCAGAGCCGTTAGAAGCCATATCCCGATGCGTACACTGGCCGCCCTTGCTTTGCTCGCCCTCGCCATCCCGGCGAGCGCCAGCATTGCCATCTTCTCGGATGGCCGCACGTCGAAGATCGACGCCTACGCGGTCGATGGGGAGCTCATCCGCCTGACGCTGCAGGGGGGCGGGGAGATGTCGCTCCCGCTGCGCCGCATCGAGCGCATCGTCGACGACGAGATCGTGCCGGCCGAGGTCGTCGCGGAAGTGAAGCAGATCGTCGAGGAAGAAGGGGGCGTCTTCCCGAAGCGCTCCTGGCGCTACAGCGAGGCCAGCCGGCCGCTGTGGGACTCGAAGTACAACGACATCATCATGGAGGCGGCGAAGCGGTTCGACGTCGACGCGGCCCTCGTCTCCGCGGTCATCAAGGCCGAGTCCGACTACAACCCGCGCATCGTCTCCCACAAAGGCGCCCGCGGCCTGATGCAGCTCATGCCGGCCACGGCGGAGCGCTTCGGTGTCACCAACTCGTTTGACCCGGCACAGAACATTCACGCCGGGACGCGGTATCTTCGCTGGCTGCTGAAGACGTTCGACGGCAATGCGGATCTCGCCGTCGCGGCGTACAACGCCGGTGAGGGGAACGTATGGAAATACGACGGAGTGCCGCCGTTTCGCGAGACGGTGAATTACATCAAGAAGATCTCGAAGCACATCCGCAAGGCCATCGACGAGGAAGTGATCCCGCGCCACATCGAGCCGGAGCAGCCGGCCGCCGCCTCGGCAGCCTTGCGCTGATCTTCTTCCTCGCCTTCCCGGCGCTCGCCTTCACCTCCCGTCTGGTCGATTCCCGCGGCGAAGCCGTTACCGGCGCGCAGATCTCGATCGTGCAGCAGAGCGGCTCCGCCCGCACCGACGCGCAGGGAAACTTCACGATCACGCCCGATCCGAAACTGCCCGCCACCCTCATCGTCGTCGGCAGCCGCGGCGAGATCTTTCCGCCGATCTACCTGCAGTCTTTCGAGTCGACGCTGCGCATCGATCCCGCCTACCGCGAATCCGTCACCGTGACCACCGGCGTCGCGCCGAACATCGAAGGGACGCCCGCCTCGGCCCCCGTGGTCATCGGCACCGAGGAGCTCGAGCAGCGCAAGCCGGCCCATGTGGTCGAGGCCATCGCGGTGACGCCGGGGGTGTCGATCCGCGGCGAAGGCCCGGCGGCCGTGCCGGTGGTACGCGGCCTGGCCGGCGGCCGAACGATGCTGCTGATCGACGACGCCCGCATCGTCACCGAGCGCCGCGCCGGTCCCTCGGCGACGTTCGTCGATCCGCTCACCCTCGGCTCGATCGAGGTGTCGCGCGGACCGGGCTCCGTGGCCTACGGCTCCGATGCGATCGGCGGTGTGGTGCATCTCCGCCCGCGCGATCCGGTTCCCGGCAGCCGCGATCTCCGCTACGACGTCTGGTCCACGTTCGGCGGCTCGAGCGCGCAGAGTGCCTCGGTCGAGGCGTCGAGCGATGCCTTCGGCGGTGCGATCCTGGCGTCGCTGCACGCGCGCATGGCGGGCGACGCGCAGGACGCCGAGGGGAACGAGATCGTGAACTCGCAGTATCGCGACCGCGGCGCGCTGCTGCGCTTCGTGCGCGACATGGAGTGGGGCCGCGTGCGTACGGGACTGATGACCAGCATCGGGCGGAACATCGGCGCGCCGGCGAGCGGCAGCGACATCACCACCTATCCCGATGAGCGCTCCACGCTGGCGACACTGGCCATCGACACGTCGTCCAGCGCGCTGCGCGCGTCGCTCGGCTCGTACTCGGTGACCACCGAGCGCTCGCGCCCGACGGGGCTGGAGAGCACGGCCGTGAAGGCGCGCGACGCGTCGCTGCGCTTCAGCCACGAGACGACGTGGCAGGGCGCGCGCCTCGTCGGCGGCGTCGACTACGTGACGCGCTTCAACCTCCGCGCCTCGGGCTCGATCGAGGACGCGGACCGTCACGACGCCGGCGCGTTCGTGTCGTGGGACGGGCGCGTGACGGACTTCGTGCAGCTCGCCGGCGGCGCGCGCGTCGACGCCATCACCTCGCGCAACAAGGGCGGCTTCTTCGGCGACCGCGAGACGAACGACACCGCCTTCTCCGGCTTCGCCGCGGCGACGGCCGGTCCGTTCGCCGGCTTCACGGGCACGCTGCAGGTGGCGCGCGGCTACCGCGAGCCGGTGCTCTCCGACCGCTACTTCCGCGGCATCAGCGGCCGCGGATTCATCGTCGGCAACCCGGAGCTGGAGCCGGAGAAGAGCCTGCAGTTCGACGGGAACGTGCAGTGGACGCGCGGCGGCACGCGCGCGGCGCTCTTCGTCTACGACTACCGCATCGAGAATCTCGTGGAGCGCTTCCGCGCCGGCGCCGACTTTCAGTTCCGCAACCGCGGCGAGGCGGAGGTGCGCGGCATCGAGGCGGAGCTGGGGACGCGGTTCTACCGCCACTTCGAGCTGATCCTCGGCGGCGCGATCGCGCGCGGCGAGGCCGACACCGGCGATCCGCTGGACGACATCGCCCCGCCGACGCTGCACTCGTCGGTGCGCTGGGCCGCGCCGCGTGCCTCGGCGTTCGTGACTTTGTCGGCGTATGGCCGCGACGATCGTCCGGGGCCGGTGGAGGTGGAGCGTCCGGGGTACGTCGACGTCGA
Organism: Thermoanaerobaculia bacterium; assembly: GCA_035627015.1. Classification (GTDB taxonomy): domain Bacteria; phylum Acidobacteriota; class Thermoanaerobaculia; order Gp7-AA8; family Gp7-AA8; genus QHVT01. The sequence goes on from DASPMO010000201.1 coordinate 47,480, forward strand.
CATGGGCACCGGCTTCCGCTTCTCGGAGTGGCTGGAGGTGCGGGTGATGGTGCGCAATCTCACGAACGCGTACCGCTACGGCTCGACCGATGCGGCGGCGGCGTTCGCGCCCGGCCGCAGCATCCTCATCGGCATCAACCGGTAAACGCCTTTCCCCCTCTCCCCGCGCGCGGGGAGAGGGCCGGGGTGAGGGGCGACTCCTACGCAGCGGGGCACGGCCCCTCACCCTGACCCTCTCCCCGTGCCGGGGAGAGGGGACTCCGCTTACGCGTTGGCTTCGGCGACGACGAGGTGGGGGGTGTCGGCGGCGGCGGTCAGCAGGTGATCGAAGCGGAGCACCATCACGGTGCGGTCATCGTCGGCGGGGCGCGTGCCGGAGTGGCGGGCTACCGCCTCCAGGATCACATCGCGCAGCGCCCCGGGGGTGCGGTCCACCTGCGCGCCGAGGAGTCCCTCGAGCTGTTCGAAGCCGAGGGGGTCGCCGTTTTCGTCCTGCGCCTCGACGATGCCGTCAGAGAGGTAGACGATCGAGTCGCCTTCCCGCAGCGGCACTTCCACGGTGCGCGTGGTCATGTGCTCGCGCACGCCGAGGGGGAGCGACGGGCACTCGACCGAGATCGGCGCGCTCGTGTCGTTGCGCAGCAGGTAGGGGTAGAGATGGCCGGCGTTGGTGTGGCGGACCGTGCCGCGCTCCAGGTCGAAGATCGTGAAGGCCAGGGTCATGAAGGCCCGGCGCTCGGTGGAGCGGTAGACCAGCTCGTTGAGGCGCTTGAAGAGCGACGTCTCGTCGGCACCTTCTTCCACGAGCGTGGTGATCGCAGCCTTGACCATGGCCATGACCAGACCCGTGGAGAGTCCGTGGCCCGACACGTCGCCGATGGCCACGGCCAGGCGGGATTTGTCGAGGTTGAAGACGTCGTAGTAGTCGCCGCCGATCGACGTGGTCGGCTCGAAGTGGGCGGAGAACGACACGCCGCGGAACTTCGGCCCTTCCTTCGGCAGGAGGTTGCGCTGGATGGTGGCGGCAATCTCGATCTCGCTCTGCAGGCGCTCTTTCTCCGAGACCGTGGACAGCAGCGAGGCGATCGAGGCGGTCATGCTGTCGAACGACTGGGCCATGGCCCCGAGCTGGTTGTGCCGCTTCATCTTGATGCGGTACGAGAAGTCGCCGCGCTCGACGGCGCGCGTCCCCTTCTCGATGCGGTTCACGGCGCGGGAGATGGAGAAGATCAGCACCATCGCGAACAGCGCGGCGATGGCGTACAGGATCATGAGCATCGTCACCATGCCGAAGACGATGCGCATCAGGATGCGGAAGTAGCGGCTGCCGCTGTCGCCCGTGCCGAGGTAGTACGAGAGGAGGTTGCTCGGCGGGTTGGCGATGAGCGTGAACAGTCCATGGGCATCCTCGGTGCGCCCGTCGGTCCAGCGGGCCATGCTGGTGATGTCGCCCCAGATGATCGTCGAGCCGAGGTGATTGGCCAGCACTTCCTTGAAGGCGTCGTTGCCGTCGACGGTCAGGCTGCCGTTGGAGGCCTGGGCCTGGCTGGTGCGGGCGACCATGTGCGTCTTCTCGTAGAGCGCGTCGGTCCAGTGGCGGTCGAGCGGCTGCACGAGGACGACCGAGCGCGTCTGGGACGGGTCGCCGGTGGGGAACTGCCGCGCGGCCACGAGCAGCGGCGTCCCGTCGCGCTCGACGACGCCGCTGAAGCTCGAGCGGCGCAGCCACTCCGGAAGCCGGGCCCCGGAGGCGTTGGCCGTGTCGTACAGCTCGAACGACGGCAGCGTGCCGGAGATGCGGCCGCCGGTGATCCCGTATTCGAGCGCCCACGTCTCCATCTGCCCGAGGGAAGCCTGCCGCTCGCCGCGCAGCGTCGCCTGCGTCATCACCCCCGCGAACATGTAGCTGACGGTCAGGAGCAGCACCGTCATCAGCACGAACGGCATTACACCGACGAGGAGGTAGCTGAGGAACAACCTTCGCCCGACGGTCCAGAAGAGCTGTTGCAGCAGCCAGCGCGTGGCCACGGCGAAGCCGTAGAGCGTGAGGCCGATGACCAGCAGCCAGGCGAAGAAGGAGAAGATGCCCAGCAGGCCGATGCTGCGGTCGAAGCGCCCGAGGAGGTTGTCGAGGAGGTTGAAGCCGATGATGGTGCCGATTCCCGCCAACCAGACGAGAAACGCCGGCGGGAGACGACGCCGTTTCTGAACGGGCTCGACGACCATCGGATTCATGATGACACACGTCGTTTACGTGTGCTGGCTCCGAGGGTTGCGCAAAACGTGGGGACGGGCTTCAGCCCGTCCCGG
>DASPMO010000202.1:0-47168 GCA_035627015.1 Thermoanaerobaculia bacterium
CGAACAGCACGAGCACGAAGGTGACCGGCCCTTTCGTGATCATGGTGAAACCCATCGCCGCCCACGCCAGCCACGACCAGCGGGCGTTGCGCTCTTCCACCGCGCACCAGAACGCCGCCAGCGCCACGACCACGAAGAACATCAGCGCGCTGTCGAAGATGACGGTGCGCGCGAAGGCGACCACGAGCGGCATCGTGAGGAAGACGATGGTGGTCACCCAGGGGTCGTAGCCCGCGCGCCGCGCGAACCAGAAGAGCACCGCGGCGGTGGCCAGGGTGAAGAGATAGGCCGGCAGGCGCGCCGCCAGCTCGGTGGGGCCGAGGACTTCCATGAACGCGGCCTCGGCGGCGAAGTAGACCACCGGCTTGTCGAGATACGGCAGGCCGTTGAGGCGCGGCATGACGTAGTCGTTGGTGGCCGCCATCTCCCGCCCCACCTCGGCGTTGCGCCCCTCGTCGGCATCGAGCAGCGGCGGCCCCCCGAGGCGCAGGCCGATCGCCACCACCACCACCGCCAGCCAGACTTTCAGCAACGCGTGCAACGATAACAGTCTGGAGTGCGGCAGCGCCAGCTGCCGCTCTCCATGCGGCAGCCGCAGCTGCCGCGGGCGGGCGGAGGCTGGCGCCTCCGCCATGGAGAGCGCGAGCTAGCGCTCGCGCACTCCAGAAAGGCAGCGCTCGAACACCTCCACCGCCCGGTCGATCTGCTCCTCCGTGTGCGAGGCCATGATCTGGAAGCGGAACCGCGCGCGGTCGCGCGGCACGGCCGGGTACTCCACCAGGTTCGCGATCAGCCCCTGCTCCTCGAGCAGGCGCGAGGTGAAGCGGGCCGCCATCTCGCTGCCGCACATCACCGGCACCACGTTACTCGGGCTGCCGAGGCACTCGATGCCGCGCGCCTCGAACCCGGTCCGCAGGCGCAGGATGTTGTCGAACGAGCGCACGCGCAGCGCATCCCCCTCCTCGCCGCGCACGATGCGCATCGCCTCCAGCACCACCGCCGACTGCACCGGCGAGATGCCGTTCGAGTAGATGTGCGAACCGCCGTAGATGCCGAGGAACTGCCGCGCCGCGCGGCTGTTCGTGGCCACGAAGCCGCCGTTGCTGGAGAACGTCTTCGAGAAGCTCCCCATCACCAGGTCGACCTTGCCGAGCATCCCCTGGATGCCGATCTGTCCCGTGCCGCCGGGGCCCGTGGCGCCGAAGTCGTGCGCCACGTCCATCATCAGCACCGCGCCATGCTCGCGACAGACGTCCTGCATGGCCTCGATCTCCGGGCTGTCGGAGTCCATGGAGAAGAGTCCCTCGGAGACGACCAGGATGGCGTTCTGCGCGTCCTTGGCGCGGATGCGCGAGAGGCGGTGGCGCAGCGCCTCCACGTCGTTGTGGCGGAAGAGGTAGACGTTCTGCGTCGCGGCGCGCGCCCCCTGCATCAGGCAGGCGTGCGAGAGCTGGTCGATGACCACCGAGTCGCTCGGCCGCACCAGACCCGTGATCGCGCCGAAGCCCGCCGCCCAGCCGGTGGGGAAGAGGAGCACGTGCTCGGTCTCCAGCGCCTCGGCCAGCGCCTGCTCCAGGCGGCGTCCGGGGATGGTGTTCCCCTGCAGCATCGGCGAGGCGGCGGCGTGCGGGCCGAACTCGTCGAGCGCCTCCTTGGCGGCGGCGAGGATGGCCGGATGCTGCGACAGCCCGAGGTAATCCTGCGAACCGAAGTTCATCCCGGCCACGCGCCGCGCGTTCTGCGACCGCAGCACGGTCTCGCTCGCGGGACGCCCCTGCAGCGTGCGCGCGTACGGCCAGGTGTTCAATTCGGTACGCATGTCCAGCCACTCACCGAGAGGCCGCGTGCGGTCGAGCAGGTGGGATCCCTGGGGCGTGGCGAACAGACCGAGGTGCTTCGAGAAGGCTTCGGAAACGTCTGGATACAGCTCGAGCGATGAAGACAAACAGTTCTCTCCTGGACGATTTGGATTGTGTCGGCCGGTTGGACCTCCGGCCGTTGGACCCTGCCACAAGAAGACACGGATGAGTGTCATTCCCCGGCGGCCGAATTCCCGCGCCCCATACAATGTGCGGATGCCGCTGCAGCAGAACACGATGCTCGGCCCGTATCAGATCGCCGGAATCGTCGGCGAGGGCGGGATGGGGGTGGTCTACCGCGCCAAAGACACGCGCCTCGGCCGCGACGTGGCAGTCAAGATCTTGACCAACGTCGCCTTCAGCGACCGCGAGCGCCTGCTGCGCTTCGAGCAGGAGGCGCGCGCCACCGGGATGCTCAACCATCCCAACCTCCTCACCGTCTACGACGTCGGGCGCGATCCGGAGGACAACCCCTTCCTCGTCACCGAGCTGCTGGAAGGGGAGACGCTGCGCGGCCGCCTGGAGCGCGGACCGCTCTCGCCGCGCAAGGCGGTGGATGCCGCGCTGCAAATGGCCCAGGGGCTGGCCGCCGCGCACGAGAAGGGGATCGTCCACCGCGACCTCAAGCCCGACAACATCTTCCTCACCCGCGACGGGCGGCTGAAGATCCTCGACTTCGGCATCGCCAAGCTCACACGCGCCGGCGCCGACGGGCCGACCTTCGAGATGGCCGCTACCGAGCCGGGAATGGTCATGGGGACGGTCGGCTACATGTCGCCCGAGCAGGTGCGCGGCGAATCGGTGGACCATCGCAGCGACATCTTTTCCCTCGGCACGATCTTCTTCGAGATGCTCACCGGCACGCGCGCCTTCAAGCGCAACACGGCGGTGGAGACGCTGACGGCCATCCTGAAGGAAGACCCGCCCGATCTCACGGAACTGCTGCCGACGGCGCCGCCGGCGCTGGAGCGCCTGCTGCGGCGCTGCCTGGAGAAGGACCGCGAGCAGCGCTTCGATTCGGCGCGCGACCTCGGCTTCAACCTGGAGACGCTGGCCTCGCTGTCGATGTCCTCCACGCTGTCCGGCATGAGCCGGCCGGCCACGCACACGGCCACGGCCATCCTCGCCCCCTCCCCCGCCCCGCCGACGCAGCGCACGCAGGGAGCGCCCGCCGCGACGCGCACGATGGCCCGGCCGGCGGTGAAGCCGAAGCGGCGGGTGTCGCCGCTGCTGCTGGCGCTGCTGTATCTGGTGTCGATCGTCGGCGCGGCGTACGGCACGTGGTGGTGGACGCACCGCGGCAAGGAGGAAGTGGTGGAGCCGCAGTTCCACCGCCTGACCTTCCGCCGCGGCGAAGTGCGCTCGGCGCGCTTCTCGCCGGACGGCGAGACGATCGTCTACAGCGCGGCGTGGGACGGCCAGCCGTCGCAGATCTTCGTCGTCAGCCGGAGGGCCACCGAGGCGCGGCCGCTGGAGATCCCGGACAGCGAGGTGCTCTCCGTCTCCTCGGACGCGGAGCTGGCCATCCTGCTGCGCCGCGACCGCGTGTCGAACCTCGGCACGCTGGCGCGCGTCCCGCTCGCCGGCGGCATGCCGCGCGAGATGGCCACGGACGTGGTGCAGGCCGACTGGGCGCCGGACGGGCAGTCGCTGGCGATCATCCGCCAGCGCGGCGAGAAGACGCGCGTCGAGTACCCGATCGGCACGGTGCGCTACGAGACGCCGCACTACGTGCGCGACGTGCGCGTGGCGCCGGACGGGAAGCGCCTGGCCATCCTCGAGCCGTCGCAGGGGCAGTGGGACCTGGCCATCATCGACGGCGGCGCACCCGTCACCATCGCCCGCGGCTGGGCCCGCGGCGCGACCGGCATCGCCTGGTCGCGCGACGGGCGGGAGGTGTGGGTCTCGGGCACGAACAACGCCGCCTCGCCCCCCGCGCTGTACGCCGTGGATGTGGAGAAGGGCACCATGCGCCTGGTCACCCGCCTCACCGGCGCCGTGCGCATTTTCGACCTCTCGCAGAACGGCCAGACGCTGCTCTCCAATGGAACATGGAGAGCGGCGCTCATGTGGTCCCAGCGGACCGCCGGCGTCCCGCCGGCTGTCTCGGGCGGCGTCCCGCCGCCCGTACCGGGGGGTGCAGGCGGGACGCCTGCACAGACAGCCGGCGGGGACGCCGGCGGTCCACTTTCCGAACGCGATGCCTCGTGGCTGGACTGGTCGATCCTGAACGACCTCTCCCCCGACGGGCGCACGATCCTCTTCAGCGAGACGCGCGAAGGGGGCGGGGTCAAGAGCGCGGTCTACCTGCGCCGCGCGGACGCCCCCGCGCCGGTGCGCCTCGGCGACGGCATGGGCGACGCGCTGTCGCCCGACGGCAAGTGGGTGCTCGCGCATCACGGCGCGAAGCTGGCCGTCGTGCCGACCGGCACGGGGGAGGCGCGCGAGCTGCGCGTCGAAGGCTCCTTCGACAACGGCGCGGTCTGGCTGCCCGACTCGCGGCGCGTGATCGTCGGCGGCGCCATCGACAAAGGGTCGTACCGCCTCTACCTCATCGACACGCTCGACGAGACGGCCAAGCCGGTCTCGCCGGAGAACATCTGGAGCGGCGGCGTGCGCTCGTTCGCCGTCTCCCCCGACGCGCGCTTCGTGGCCGGGATGAACGCCGGGGAGACGATCGTGCTCTATCCGCTCGATGGCACGGCCGCGCTGCCGGTGCCGGGCGTCGAGAAGGGGGAGATCCCGATCCAGTGGTCGGCCGACGGCGCGTCGCTCTTCGTCTACCGCCCCACCGCCCTCCCCGCGCGCGTGCACCGCGTGACGCTGGCCACGGGGCAGCGCGAGCTGTGGCGCGAGCTCACCGCCGCCGACCCCGCCGGCGTCTATAAGATCGCCCCCGTGACCATCACGCCGGACGGCAACGCCTACGCGTACACGGCCATGCGCGTGCTCTCCGAGCTGTACCTGACGGAGGGCGTGCGCTGACTCTCGCCGCGGCAGTCATCTTCTTCGCCGGCGTCGCGGCCGGCGCCATCAACTCGATTGCCGGCGGCGGGACGCTGATCTCCTTCCCCGCGCTGGTCTGGCTCGGGCGCGACCCGATCCTGGCCAATGCCACGAACACCGTGGCCATCTGGCCGGGATCGCTGGCCGGCGCGTACGGCTTCCGCCACGAGCTGAAGACGGTGAAGCGCTGGCTGCTCATGCTCATCGTGCCGTCGCTGGCCGGCGGGGCCCTCGGGAGCTGGCTGCTCCTGCGCACGCCGACGCCCGTCTTCGAGCGGCTGGTGCCGTTCCTCATCTTCGGCGCGACGCTGCTCCTGGCCACGCAGGAGCTGATCGCGCGGCACGTGCACCCCGCCGCGCGCGGCCGCGCGTTCATCTTCGTCTTCCAGTTCCTGGTCGGCGTCTACGGCGGCTACTTCGGCGCCGGGATGGGCATCCTCATGCTGGCCGCCCTCGGCCTGATCGGCCTGACGGACATGCACCAGATGAACGGCGTGAAGAACGTGCTGGCCGTGGCCATCAACGGCATCGCCGCGGTCTACTTCGCGCTGGCCAACGCGGTGGTGTGGGGCGACGTGCTGGTGATGACCGCCGGCTCGCTGATCGGCGGCTACGTCGGCGCGCGCGCGGCGCGCAAGCTGGGACGGACGTTCGTGCGCCGGGCGGTGGTGGTGATCGGCGTGGCCATGTCCATCGCGCTGTTTTTCAAATGACACAATAGCCCGCGTGCAATTGCTGGCTGCCTATCTCCTCCGCTTCAAGAAGATGATCTTCGCCGCGCTGCTGCTGGCGACGATCAACCAGGTCTTCTCCCTCCTCGACCCGCAGGTCTTCCGCCTGATCGTCGACCGCTACGCCGTGAAGGCGGGGTCGATGCCGCGGGAGCTCTTCGTGCGCGGCGTGCTGCTGCTGCTCCTGGCGTACGTCGGCGTGGCGCTGATCTCGCGCATCGCCAAGAATTTCCAGGACTACTTCGTCAACGTCATCGCCCAGCGCACCGGCGCGCAGCTCTACGAGCGCAGCGTCTCGCACTCCTTCTCGCTGCCGTACGCGGTCTTCGAGGACCAGCGCTCGGGCGAGATCCTGCAGAAGATGCACAAGGCGCGCGCCGACGCGCAGTCGCTCATCACGAACTTCGTGAACCTCCTCTTCGTGTCGATGGTGGGGCTGCTCTTCGTGACCATCTACGCCTTCACGGTGCACTGGTCGCTCGGCACCGCGTACCTGCTGCTGGCCCCTTCCCTCGGCACGCTGATGTTCTTCATCAGCCGGCGCATCAAGACGCAGCAGCGGGCGATCGTCACGCAGACCGCGGAGCTGGCGGGATCGACGACGGAGACGCTGCGCAACGTGGAGCTGGTGAAGTCGCTCGGCCTGGAGAAGCAGGAGATCGCGCGACTGAATACCGTCAACACGGGCATCCTCGGCCTGGAGCTGAAGAAGATCCGCTTCCTCCGCTTCTACTCGTTCCTGCAGGGGACGCTGATCAACACGACGCGCGCGGCGCTGCTCTTCCTCATGCTCTGGCTGCTGTTCCAGCGCACCATCACGCTGGGCGAGTTCTACGCGCTGTTCTTCTACTCGTTCGCCATCTTCTCGCCGCTGGCGGAGCTCGGGGCGATCATCGCGCAGTACCAGGAGGCGCGGGCGAGCATGGAAGCTCGAGGAGGTGCTGGCCATCGAGCCGGCGCCGAAGCCCGAGCATCCGCGCCCCCTCGGCGCCACGCTGCAGCGTGTGGCCTTCGAGGACGTGACGTTCACGTATCCGTCGGCGAGCACGCCGTCGCTGGAGTCGATCGACCTGGAGATCCGCGCCGGCCAGACGGTGGCCTTCGTCGGCCCCTCGGGGTCGGGGAAGACGTCGCTGGTGAAGCTGCTGGTCGGCCTCTACCGGCCGACGGAAGGACGCCTGTCGATCAACGGCATCGACGCGAACGACGCCGACCCGGACGAGCTCCGCGCGCGCATCGGCCTGGTGACGCAGGAGACGCAGCTCTTCGCCGGCACGATCCGCGACAACCTGCTCTTCGTGAATCCCTCCGCCACCGACGCGCAGTGCATCGAGGTGCTGCGCCAGGCCGCGGCGCTGCCGATCATCGAGCGCGGCGGCAAGGGGCTGGACACGAAGATCGGCGAAGGAGGGATCAAGATCTCGGGCGGCGAGCGCCAGCGCCTGGCCATCGCCCGCGCGCTGCTGCGCGAGCCGGAGCTGATGATCTTCGACGAGGCGACGTCGAGCCTCGACTCGATCACGGAGAAGGCCATCACGGAGACGATCCGCGCGCTGACCACCGCCGGGCACCGCCGGATGACGGTGCTCGTCGCGCACCGCCTCTCCACGATCGCCCACGCCCAGCGCATTCACGTGCTGGCCAAGGGACGGATCGTGGAGACGGGCACGCACACGTCGCTGCTCGCCGCAAACGGGCTGTACGCGGCGCTGTGGGCGGAACAAAGTGCGCGACGAGAAGAAGCGGCCTGAAAGGCCGCCCAGCGGACCGCCGGCGTCCCGCCGGCTGTCTGTGGCGGCGTCCCGCCGCCACGGTGCGGGCGAGACGCCCGCACAGACAGCCGGCGAGGACGCCGGCGGTCCACTATGCCTACTACGGCACTTGCACGCTGTGGCTCAGCTCCGAGGTCGCGGGCCTGTCGCCGAAGGGGGTGCTGCGGTCGAAGTAGATCCGCCCCACGCGCGACGCCGTGGCGTTGATCCACTTGCCGCGATGGTCGCCCGTCACGAACAGCGTGACCGGGGTGCCGTCCGGCGGCACGACGGAGGCGCCGAGCAAGACCTCCCCGTCGCCGTCCGGCTTCCCGTTGGCGAACAGCTCCACCACCACGTAGCCGCCCGGAAAGGCCGGCGTGATGCGCGTGCGCACCGACAGCGTGACCTGCGTTTGATTCGACGGCGCATCGTAGTAGGCGCCGAGGATCGTCGGCGCGTTCGTCTCCGTGGCCGAGTCGTCCTCGCGCGGCGGCGTCACGCCGTCCAGCCCCCAGTCGATGCCGAGGCCGCCGTTGTCGCTGATGTTGTTCGACTGGATATCGATGTGCCCCGCGCCGCGCGCCACGGCCACGCCCATCTCGCGGTTCCCGCGGATCCGGTTCCAGAGGAGGTGCGTCTCCCGCACCGCCGGGCCGATGAAGACGCCGCTGGCGCCGTTGTCCTCGATGTCGTTGTACTGCAGCCACGCGCTGCCGCGCCAAATCCAGATCCCGCTGAAGGTGTTCTCCCGGAACAGGTTCCCCTGCACCAGCGGCATCGGTGCGCCGTCGAGGATCAGGCCGCGGCGGTTGCGCTCGAAGCGGTTGTCGAAGATGAAGTACCGGCGCTCCCAGTTCTCGCTGACGCACGGGCGCCGGGTCGTGTACCAGAGCCCCTCGGTCGCATGGAAGTTGCGGAACGTCAGCCCGCTCACGACGCCCTCGCAGGCGACGTGCATCTCCAGTCCCTTCCCCGCGGCCGTGCCGTCGAGGATGACCGGCGTTTTCAGCGCTTCGATCAGGATGCGGTCCGCCACGATCGGCGGCAGCGGCGCCGCCGGCACGATCGTGTGCGGTGCCTCGCCGGGCAGCTCGAAGACGATCCGGCACGACAGCGTCGAGCAGTGCTCGTTCACGTCCTCGATGGCGGCGCGCAGCGAGCCCGGTCCGGAGTCCTGCACGTTCGTCACGGCGGCGATGCGGAAGACGTCGAACGAGGCGCTGCCCGTCGACGGCAGGTCGAGGGCCGGATGCTGCACCACCGCCTCCGCGTTCACCCGGACCTCGCCGCCGGCGCGGCTCTCCGGTGCACGCACGCGCATGCGGAGCTCGCCGCAGCATTCGCCGCCCGACGCCGTGGTGCGGCAGGTGGCGGTGGCACCGCCGAGGGAGCAGCTCCAGCGCGGTGCCTCGATCGATTCGATGGTCGCGCCGTTCGTGACCGACAGGCGCGCCTCGATGATCGTGCCGGCGGGAATCGGGGCCGTGGTCAGGCTCGGGCGGAACACGCTCACCGGAACGTCCGCGATCCCGCCCGGCTCCACCCGCTGACGGAAGGAGAACGGCGAGATGAGCACGCCCGAGATCCGCTCCGTCTGGTACGTCAGCGTGGCGCGGTTGTTCGCCGGCTCGGGGTCCGTACTGTCGGTGAGGAGCGTGGCCGTCACGCTGTGCGTGCCGGCCGCGAACGGCATGACGTACTCCGCACCGCTGTAGGTGAGGCCGGGCGCGAAATCGCCGAACGGGCAGATGCGCAGGCCCGGCTCAGAGTCGGTGCAGTTCGGGTCCTGCTGCCTGAACGTTACGCCGGACGAGGCCCGAAACTCGACGCGGAGATTCCGCGCGACGTCGGGACCGAGGTTCTGGATCGCCAGCGTCATCTCCCCGAAGTCGCCGGGCTCCAGTTCCGTCGGCCGGCTGCTCTGCGGGACGAGACGCACGTCCGCGACCTGCGCGGAGAGCGCGGTGGAGAGAAGAACGAACAGTGCAACGATGAAGCTCCGCATATTCACCTTGGTACGGATGGTACCAATAAGTTGTTGGTGAAGAACTCGAGATTGCGGCGCATGACGTCCATGCGCAGCCTCGGCTCGCGGATGCCGTGGCCGCTGCGCGGGTAGATGACCATCTTCACGTCGACGCCGAGCTCGTCCAGCATCCGGTAGAGCATCGTCCCCTGCGAGAGGGGGACGCGGTCGTCGTTCTCGCCGTGCTGGATCAGCACTCGGGCGCTGGTTTTCTTCAGGTGCCAGAGCGGGCTGTGCGCGCGCAGCAGCTCCAGCGAGAGCGGCGCGTGGCGCATCTCGTCGAGCGTCGGATCGGGGGGCGTCTCGCGCTGCTCGAAGTAGTGCGGGATGAAGTCGCGGATGTCGACGGTGCCGTGGTAGCTGAGGAGGTCCGAGATCCCCGCGCCGACGCTGATGGCTTTCAGGCGGTCGCTGTGGCCGATGGCCCACGCGGACATGAAGCCGCCGTAGCTCCAGCCGAACATCCCCAGGCGGTTCGGGTCGGCGATGCCGCGCTCGATGAGGTAGTCGATGCCGGCGTTGATGTCGAGCCAGTCCATGCCGCCCCAGTCGTTGAGGTTCGCGGCGCGGAAGGCGGCGCCGTAGCCGCTGCTGCCGCGCGGATTGGGACGGAGGATGGCGAACCCTTTCTCCGCGAGCACGTGCGGGGCGTAGGTCGTGCCGTGATAGCCGAGGAAGCCCTGGTCGAAGCGGGAGGCGGGGCCGCCGTGCACGAAGGTGAGCAGCGGGACGCGTCCCCCCTTGTAGCCGATGGGAAGCGTGAGGAGCCCTTCGATCTCGAGGTGGTCCTTGGGGTTCTTCCAGCGGATGAGGCGCGTTTCGCCGAGGGTGCGGTTTTCGTAGGTGGTGTTGTGGTGCGTGAGCTGACGTAGGTCGGGCTTCAGCCCGACTGGTCGGGCTGAAGCCCGACCTACGTACAGCTCCGGCGGCGTCGTCAGCGATTCATAGATGTAGGCCGCGCGGTCGCCGTGCACGTCGGCGTCGCGAATGACGCCGTCGACTTTCGTGGTGTCCGTCCATGCGCTGCCGTCCACGTTCACGCGATAGAGCTGCGTGGTCATGCCGAACGCGCCTTCGACGTAGATCGCTTGCGAGTCGTCGCTCCACTCGATCGTCTCGGGCGTGCGGGCGTAGGCCTGGGAGACGTCGCGCGACGGGCCGCCGCTCGCCGGCATGACGTGGATCTGGTGCTCGAGCAGCCAGCCGTGGACGCCGTTCTGGGAGGTGAAGGCGAGCCACTTGCCGTCGGGCGAGTAGGCGGGGAGGTTCTCGAGACCCGGACGGACGACCAGCGGGCGCGTCGTGCCGCTCTTCACGTTCAGCGCGTAGAGGTCGCTGCGGTATTGATCGTCGAGCGTCGGACCGGGGCCGCGGCTGAAGGCGATCGTGGCACTGTCGGGCGACCAGCCGAAGCCGAAGATGGAGAACGCGCCACTGGTGAGCTGCCGCACTTTGCCGCTCTCGACGTCGACGAGATGCAGGTGCACGTCGCGGCGCACCTCCCCCACCACCCGCGCGTCGTCTTTCTCTCTTGCCGGAGGCGGCTCGTCGGGGCGCGTGAACGCGATGGACGCGCCGTCGGGGGACCATTCGAAGTCGCGCACGGGAGTCGGCGCGTCGGCGAGCTTGCGCGACTCGCCGCCGCTCGCGTCGATCAGCCAGATGGCGTTGCGGCCGTCGCGATCGCTGAGGAACGCCAGCGTCTTCCCGTCCGGCGACCAGCGCGGGCGAAAGTCGGCGCTCTTGGCGCGCGTGAGCTGGCGGTCGTTGCGGCCGTCGGCGTCGATCACCCAGACGTCGGAGTCGTGCGCGCTGCGCTCGAGGTCCACTTTCGTCACGACGTAGGCGATGCGCTTCCCATCCGGCGACCAGCGCGGCGACGAGAGCGTGGGCATGGTGGCGTAGTCCTGGATGGTGAGCGTGGCGGCGAGGAGGATGGCGGCGATCAATGCGGGGCCTCGTGGTGGAGTTGGAGGAGTGTGCGCGTGGCTTCGTGTTGCGGACGCGTGAGCACTTCCCGCGCGTCCCCTTCCTCGACGACCTGTCCCTCGGCCATGACCACGACGCGATCGGCGAAGTCGCGCGCGAACTCGTCGTCGTGCGTGGTGAGGACGAGCGTCCGCTCCCCGGCGGTGAGCTGCTTCAGCGTGCGTCCCAGCTCGTTCCGCCGGGCCGGGTCGAGCGACGCCGTCGGCTCGTCCATCAGCAGCAGCGGCGGGTCCATGGCCATGGCCCGGGCGATGGCCACGCGCTGCGCCTCCCCTCCCGAGAGCTCGCGCGGGTATGCCTTGGCCCGATGGGCGACGCCAAGGGAGTCGAGCAGCGCGTGCGCCCGCTCCTCCGCCTGCGCGCGCGCCACCCTGGCCACGTGCAGCGGCGCGAGGGTGACGTTGTCGAGTGCGGTGAGGTGCTCGAAGAGGGCGTGGAGCTGGAAGACCATCCCCACCTTCGTGCGCAGCTCGCGGCTCGTCGCCCGCGGAGGCGCGCTCCCCGCGTGCAGCAGCACGCCGCCGACGTCGATCAGCCCATCCTCGAACGTCTCCAGCGCCGCCACCGTGCGCAGCACCGTGGTCTTGCCGCCGCCGGAGAGCCCCATCAGGGCGAGGATCTCCCCCGGCTGCGCGTCGAAAGTGACGCCGCGGAGGATCTCGCGCGTGCCGCGCCGCAGGCGGACATCCTTGATCAACAGAGAGCTCATCCGCGCCCCGTCCAGTGGACCGCCGGCGTCCCGCCGGCTGTCCGTGCGGGCGTCCCGCCCGCACCGTGGCGGCGGGACGCCGCCACAAACAGCCGGCGAGGACGCCGGCGGTCCGCGGGGCTCCTCATACGCCGGCCGCCTTCCAGCGCCCTTCCATGTGCCGCGCGAGCCGCGCCAGCGGCAGCGACATGGCCAGGTAGAGCGCCGCGCAGATGGCCCCGGGGATGGCCCAGCTCCCGACGTTCGCGGCGAAGATCTGCGTCTGCTTGGTCAGTTCGACGACGGTGATCACCGAGACGAGCGACGAGTCTTTCAGCAGAGCCACGAAGTCGTTGGTCATCGGCGCCAGGGCGAGGCGGAACGCCTGCGGCCCGCGCACGAAACGGAAGACCTGGAGCTCCGTGAGCCCGAGCGTGCGCGCGGCCTCGAGCTGCGAGCGGGAGATGGCCTCCATCGCGCCGCGGTAGATCTCGCTCTCGTACGCCGCGTAGTTCAGGCCGAGGCCGATCATGGCCGCCACGAAGGCGGGCAATTTCACGACCGACGAGAGGCCGTAGTAGAGGACGAAGAGCTGCAGCAGCACCGGCGTGCCGCGGACGATCTCCACGTACGCGGTGAGGATGCCGCGCACCAGCGCGTTGCCGTAGACGCGGCTGGTGGCCACGAGCATGCCCACGATCACCGCCAGGGCCATCGAGAGGCAGGACATGGCGATGGTGACGAGAGCTGCCCTCAGCAGCGCGGGTGCATAACGTAGGACGGGCTTCAGCCCGTCGTTTTTCGCGGGGGCGGGGCGGGCTGAAGCCCGCCCTACGTTGGTCATGAGGACGGAGTTGAAGAAGGGCTGCTGGTATTCGTCCCAGATCTCCCACTTGCGATAGATGCGCTCGAGCGTCCCGTCGCGCATGCGCGCTTTGAGGATCTCGTTGACCTGGTCGCGCAGCTGCTCGTTCCCGCGTGCGGTGACGATGATGTAGTGGCCCTTCGCCACCGGCTTGTCGAAGTGCGTGTAGAGGCCCTTCGTGCGGAGCATGGCGCGCATGGCGATGATGTTGTCGAGCAGCACGGCGTCGAGGCGGCCGTTGGCCACGTCCTCGTACGGGTGCACCTGGTCGTCGTACGACACGGCCTCGAGGCCGAATTTCTTCTCCGCCTCGAGGAGGAGGTCGTAGGCGATGGTGCCGCCCAGCGTTCCCACCCGCCGCCCGCGCAGGTCCGCCAGCTCGTCGTACTTGGCTTTGTCCGCCTCGCGCACGGTCAGCGCCTCGGTGAAGGTGTAGTACGGGATGCTGGCCGCGAGCGCCGCGCGGCGCGCCGGCGTGTCTTCGACGCCGGAGAGGCCGATGTCGAAGTCGCCGCGCTGCACGGACTGGTCGATGGCCGCGAAGGAGACCTGCACGAACTGCGGCTTCCGTCCCAGGGCCCGCGCGATCTCTTCCGCCACCTCGACGTCGAACCCCATCACCTTCTGCGGATCGTTCGGGTCGGCCTCGACGAACGGCGCGCCCCCCTCGGAATCGCCCCCCCATCGAAGCGTCGGTTGTTGCGCGCTCGCCGCGACGTTCCACAGCAGCGCGAGGAGAGCGATGAGTGACGAGCGATGAGCGATGAACAAGGCCCGCGAATTTTACGCGCTCATCGCTCATCTCTCATCACTCATCACTCCGTTCCTGTTACCCTCCGCCGCCATGAATCCCGACCTCGAGCTCGCGCTCTCGCTGGCGGATGCCGCCGACGCCATCACGCTGCGGCACTTCCAGTCGGCCACGCTGGCCGTGCGCACGAAGGTCGACATGACCCCCGTCTCCGAGGCCGACGAGGCGGTGGAGCGCGTCCTGCGCGAGCTGCTCGCGGCGCGGCGGCCGGGCGATGCCATCGTTGGCGAGGAGTACGGGACCAGCGGGGCGTCGCCGCGGCGCTGGATCCTCGATCCGATCGACGCCACGAAGAACTACGTGCGCGGCATTCCGGTGTACGCGACGCTGATCGGGCTCGTCGACGGCGACCGGCCGGTCGTGGGCGTCGTCTCCGCGCCGGCGCTGTCGCGGCGCTGGTGGGCGTCGGCCGGCGACGGCGCGTTCTGCAGACGTGGGGACGGGCTTCAGCCCGTCCCGGGCGGGCTGAAGCCCGCCCCACATTCGATCCAGGTGTCGCGCATCAGCGATGTCGCGGAGGCGCACATCGCCTACGACAGCGTCACCGACTTTGACCAGGCGGGCAGCACGGAGAAGTTCCTGACCCTCATGCGCCGCTGCACGCGCGCCCGCGGCTTCGGCGACTTCTGGATTCACATGCTCGTCGCCGAGGGGGCCATCGAGATCGCGGTCGAGCCGGCGGTCGCGCCGTGGGACATGGCCGCGGTGCAGGTCATCGTGGAGGAAGCGGGCGGGCGGTTCAGCGACCTGCGCGGCAACGCGCGGTTCGACGGCGGCAGCGGCCTCTCCACGAACGGCCTGCTGCACGACGAGGTGCTGGAGTCGTTTCGATGACCGAGCAGGTGATGGTCGTGGAGCGCGAGCTGCTGGCGCCGTATCTCGTCGAGTACGGCCTCGTGCAGCATCGGCTGGACGACATCCTCGAGGCAATCATCGGGTCGCACTTTTTCCTCGACCGTCCCACGGCCGAGGTCTCGCCGCAGTACAAGCAGATCATCCCGTACGTCGTCATCCGCCACGGCGAGCGGTACTTCCTGCTGCAGCGCACGCAGAAGCAGACCGAGGCGCGGCTGCACCTGAAGCTCTCCATCGGTGTGGGAGGGCACATCAACCCCGACACCCCGGACCTCCTGGACGGCCTGCACAAGGAGCTGGAGGAGGAAGTGCACGTGGCCGGCGACTACGATCTCACCTTCGCCGGCATCCTCAACGACGACACGACCGAAGTCGGCTCCGTACACCTCGGCGCGGTGTTCGTGCTGGAGACGCACGACCCGGACGTGACGGTGCGGGAGACGGAGAAGATGACGGGGCGGTGGTGTTCCGTTGGCGAGTTGCGCGAGGTTTACGCGTCTCTCGAGACGTGGTCGCAGATCGTGTTCGGCAGACTCATAGGCGCATAGGCGCATAGGCGCATAGGCTCATAGGCTCATAGGCGCACAGGCTCACAGGAGCTTCTGTGAGCCTATGAGCCTATGAACCTGTGAGCCTTCACTGCCCCGCGAAAAACACGGGGTCGCCCGACGCGTTGTCGACCATCGAGCCGTAGGCGAAGAGGCGGGCGTTCTCGTCGCCCTGCACGGCCAGGGTGAACGACGAGGAGTTCACGTTCGGGAAGAGGGCGCTGACGGAGTACTGGCGCTGCTCGTTCGCGGCCAGGGTCACGCTGTTGCGCGCGAGCTCGGTGCCGATGGACGAGAGCACGACCACGGTGAACGTCTCCGTCTCCGTGCCGCCGTTGACGAAGCCGATGTTCGAGCGGAACGAGGAGTCGTTGCGCAGGCCGGGGACGTAGCTGGTGGACCCGAGCGTGGCGATCGGGTCGATGGACTGCCCGAACGTGCCGCCTGTCTCGACGGACGTGTACGTGCGGCTGGTCACCACCGGGCCGTTCGAGGCGCTCCAGCTCAGGAACAGCGCGCCGTTGCCCGCGGTCGCGCCGTACTCCGAGAGGATGTCGGCCAGCACCACCGTGTCCCTGGCCGGGAGGTTGAGCGTCTTGTTCGTGCCGTTGTAGCGGAGGGTCACGTTCATCGCGTCGCTGTTCGGGTTGAACAGCGTCACGTCGCTGCGCCAGAACGTGCCGTTCGCGCCGGGCGCGCGCCCGACCGCGGGGATGGTCAGCGACTTCTCCAGCGGCGCCGGCACGGCCTGGATGTAGACCGGGTCCTGCGTCTGGTTGTCGACCACCGAGGCGTATCCGCTCACCGCGTCCGGCTCGTTCGAGCCGATCTTCAGCGTGAGCACGTCGTACGACCCGTTCTGCACCTCGGGGAAGTACGCCCACAGCGCCGACTGCTGGAACGAGCTCGGGTCGAGCCGGACCTGCTTCGTGGCGATCACGCTGCCGCTCTTCGAGTAGAGCGTGAGCGTCGGCGTGATCTCCGCCGTGCCGCGGTTCACCAGGCCGATGTTCGTGCGGTACGCGGACGTGCTCTGGATGCCGGTCACGTACAGCGTCTTCTCGAGCTGCCGCGGCTGCACCTCGGGGACACTCTGACCGTAGGTTCCGACGCTGCCGGTGGTGAAGGTGCGGCTGGTGACGCGGAGCTGCGCGCTGCTGCCGGCGCTGTTCGCGTCGATCGTCACCGCGCCCGCGCCGGCCGAGAGCCCGAACGCCTCGAAGAGCGTGTTCGCGTACGTGACCGACTGCCGCGGCGCGAGGTAGAGCGTCTTCTCGGCGAGGCTGGGGAGGAAGCGCAGCGTGACCGCCGCCCCTTCCAGTCCCGTGTTCACGAGGCTCAGCTCCGTGCGCCACGTCGTGCCGCCGGAGCCACCCGTCTGCGCGGCCGCGGAGATGAGCGTGCTGTACGGCACCGGGCCGCTGTTGGCAACGACCACCACCTGCTTCGTGGCCTGCGACGAGCTGCCCGGCTTCGACGCCGTCAGCGTGACCAGGTAGTTTCCCGGCGCCGCGTACGCGTGCGAGGGGCTCTGCGCGGGCGATCCCGCGCCGTCGCCGAACGACCAGACCCACTGCGCCGGCGAGCCGGTGGAGCGGTCGGTGAAGGAGACCGTCTGCCCCGGGGTGACGGTCAGTGCGCTGGCGTCGAACAGGGCCACGACCGGGATCGTGCCCGGCGTCGTGCCGGTCACGTTCAGCTCGCGCGTGGTGGTGGCGGACGTGCCGCCGCGCGTGACCGTCAGCGAGACGCTGTACGTCCCGACGGCGTTGTATTTCTTCGAGGGATTCTGCTGCGTCGACGACGTGCCGTCGCCGAAGCTCCACGACCAGCCCGTCGGCGCGCCGCCGGAGAGGTCGGTGAACTGCAGCGTGTCGTTGACCGTCGGATTGGCCGGCGTGAACGAGAACAGCGCCGCGATCGGCCCGCTCACCGTCACGTTGTGCGTGATGAACGCCGTCCCGCCCGGCCCCGTCACCGTGAGCGTGACCGGGAAGGTGCCGGAGGTGGCGTAGACGTGCGTGGCCACCGACGCGGTGGACGTGCCGCCGTCGCCGAAGCTCCACGAGCGCGAGGTGATGGTCCCCTTCGACTCGTCGAAGAAGGTGAAGGTGGTCACGCCGGCGTTTCCGTTCTGCGGCGTGAAGCTGAAGGCCGCGGAAGGCACCCCGGCGATGGTGAAGGTGACGCTGTTCGACTGCGCGGAACTCCCCGCCCCGTTCACGGCCACGACGTAGGCGCGGTACGTCCCGGCCACCAGGGCGCTGACGCGCGCGCTGCGCGTGTTGGCCGGCACGTCGCCCGCCCGCGTGAAGCTGCCGCTGCCGGTGGCGAGATAGATGGCGAAGCTGGTCTCGTCGGAGGAGTTGTCGTTCCAGGAGAGGTCGACATTGCTCCCCGTGGCCGAGGCCAGGAGGTTCGACGGCGGGGACGGCACCTGCGGCTGCGGCGGCGTGACGTTGCCGTTCGGGTAGAGCCAGCGCGCGGCGACCATGTCGTCGTCGCGCAGGGAGGGGCCGAGGCCGGTGACGTTGGCGTACATCAGGGCGCTCGTGCTGCCGCTGTGGCCGATGCCGAGGGTGTGGCCGAACTCGTGGGCGATGATCTCGCCGAGGACCTTGCTGCTGATCCCGTTCGCCGGCGAGACGTTGTCCTGGATCACGAGGTTGGCCTCGGTGATCTCCCAGGCCATCATCTGCCCGCCCGGGTGCGCGGGATCGGCCTGGAACGGCGCCGTGAACGACTTCGCGCTGGCCACGCCGTTGTAGCCGCCGAGGCCGACCACGCCGCCCGCGGTCGCCGACCAGGAGCCGTCGATCTCGCCGAGGGGATCGTTGAAGAGCACTTCGTTGACGTTGTTGCGCGCGCGCGTGCCGCGCTGCTGCACGGTGATCGCGCCGGCGTAGACGTAACGGATCTTCGCCGAGCTGTAGCCCACCCAGACCGCCAGCGCGGTCTGCAGCTCGCTGATGCCGTTGCCCGAGTAGCCGGGCTGCGTGCCGCCGTGATACCAGGCCGTGCTGCCGCCGTTGTCGAAGGCGAACCAGCGCGTGACCTGCCCTTCGTTCATCAGCGTGAAGTTGCTCTTCACGCGGGCGCTCGCGGTCTCGCTCGAGAGCGCCGGATTCTCGATGCCGTAGTTGCGCGCGGCCGCGCGTCCGGCCAGCCGCTCGTGCACGAAGTGCTCGAAGCCCGCGGCCTCGC
Organism: Thermoanaerobaculia bacterium; assembly: GCA_035627015.1. Taxonomy (GTDB): domain Bacteria; phylum Acidobacteriota; class Thermoanaerobaculia; order Gp7-AA8; family Gp7-AA8; genus QHVT01. The sequence continues at coordinate 18,337 of DASPMO010000202.1, forward strand.
GCTGGACGTTCTTCGCGGCGATCGGCTCGAAGTCATGGTCGAGCAGCGTCACCTCGGCGTCGCCGGCGCGCATCCAGAGGCGGCGGCCGTCGAGCGTCGTCCCCTCGCCGAACTTGCCGGCGAACAGGTCGACGACGCGGTAGCCGTCCCGCGGTGAGGAATTGAGGAAGAGGAGGACGTGCTCTCCCTGGACGAACTCGGCCGCGCCGAAGATCCGGGTGATGCGCTCGCCGAGCATGCCGCCCGGCTCGTGAATGGTGACCGTTTCGGGAGCGCTGCCCTTGATGGTGCGCGCCACGGCGACCTTCGTCTCCGTCCAGATCGCACCGTCGCGGTCGACGGGGGTGGTGGAGACCACGGTGCCGCTGACGATCAGGGCCGCCTTGTCGACGAGCTGCTCGTCGGTGGGCATGACGATGGTGGTCGCGCCCGCCGCAACGGCGAAGAGGGCGAAGACACACGTCAGCCCATACACCCGAAATGAAAAACGATTCACGTTAGAGGGACCCCCGAAAGTTATGCGGCGTAACGGGCACGAGGAGAGCGGTCATTCCCCCCTCGCGACCCGATCCTCGAATCGTCTCTCGGACTCTTCCACGAATTTGTGATACGCGTCGCATCCGGCAAAGGATTTCTTCCCCGCGATCATCTCCTCGAGCCCGAAGAAGTTTCCGTGGGATGCAAGAAAGATGTCGCACCCGAGGGACTTCAGCGTCCGGAACCCCGCGCGATAGTCCTCGATGGCGTTCGGATAGCGCGGGTTGTCCTTCAGCCGATACTGCGACGGGACCGACGAACTGCCGACGAAGACGACGTCCTTTTTGCCGATGCGCGTCGTCCAGGTGGTGCAGCCGGGCGTGTGGCCGGGGGTCATGTGCGCGACGAGCGTCACTCCGCCGAGGGAGACGCGCGTGCCGTCGTCCACGATGCGGTCGGCCATGACCGGCGGGAACGGGAACCGGTCGCCGAACTGCGGGTCGTCCGTCCCTCCGCGCGCGAGCTGCGCGAGATCGCGGCGGCTGGCGTAGAGCTTCGCGCCGGTGGCGCGCTTCAGCTCCGCGAGACCGCCCACGTGGTCGTAGTGCGCGTGGCTGTTGATGAGGATGCGCACGTCCTTCGGGTCGAAGCCGAGCTTGCGGATGTTGGCCAGGATCATCGGCGCCGTCTCGACGAAGCCGCCGTCGAGCACGATGTGCCCTTTCGGCGTGGTGATGAGGTACGACGTGATGTCCGTGGCGCCGACGTAATAGAGGTTGCCGGCGATGCGGAACGGCTCGACCGGCTGGTTCCAGGAGCGGGAGACCGGGTCGGACTGGGCGAAGAGCGGCGTCGCGAAGAGCAGCGCGAGGATCAGGCGGTTCATGCGTGGCCGCAGAGTAATGGTCTCGTGATACCCGTGCAATGAAAGCCGGTGACCCTCAAAACGTAGGGCGGCTTCAGCCCGCCTCCCCCGGGGGAGGCGGGCTGAAGCCGCCCTACGTTTTGTGTCGGCGCCGCCCGTTCATCCGACACGCGATCGGAAAAAAGTGATCGCCGAGCAGATGAATCTCGCCTGGAGGATAGTGAAAGTGCTCGATCTTCAGATTTAAGTGATCTGGCGACTTGCCGCGAAGGCGCCCGGTATCCTTATCGTGCTCCCCTCATGAAGACCAACGCCGCGCGCCTGCTCGACTCCCTCGGCATCTCCTACGACGTCCGCGAGTACGAGGTCGACCCGGACGACCTCGCCGCCGAGAGCGTGGCCCGGAAGGTGGGCATGCCGGCGGAGCAGGTCTTCAAGACCCTGGTCGCGCGCGGCGACAAGCACGGCGTCTGCTTCGCCGTGGTCCCCGGCGACCAGCAGCTCGACCTCAAGGCGCTGGCCCAGCTCACCGGCGACAAGAAGATCGACACCGTGCCGCTGAAGGAAGTGCAGCCGCTGACCGGCTACATCCGCGGCGGCGTGACCGCGCTGGCGGCGAAGAAAGCGTATCCGGTCTTTGCCGACGAGACGCTGGAGCTGTTCGACGCCATCTCGATCTCGGCCGGGGTGCGCGGCGCACAGTTGATCCTGTCTCCCATCGATTACATTCGTGCAACGGCGGCGAAACTGGGACCGATCGCGAAGGAGAAATAGGAACGGCATGTGCGTGGCGCCTGTTTTTCACGCCATGAAACGTCTTTCCCTCCTCGTCTGTCTCTTCCTCCTCGTCCCCCGGCTCGAAGCGCAGCGCAGCACTGAAGAAGAGACGATCATCCGCGTGGCGCGGACGGCCACGCCGGCCGTCGTCAGCGTCTCCCGGCGCGGCGGCTCCGGCTCCGGAGTGATCGTCCGCGCCGACGGCATCATCCTCACCAACGCGCACGTGGTCGGCAACGCGCGCACGGTCGAGATCCGCACCGCCGACGGACGCACCTTCTCGGGGACAGTGCTCGGGACCGACGAGGACGTCGATACGGCCGTCGTCCGCATCAGCGCCACGAACCTCCCCGCCGCGCCGCTGGCCGACTCCGACCGGCTGGAGGTCGGCCAGCTCGCCATCGCCATCGGCAACCCGCTCGGGCTGGAGCGCACCGTCACGCGCGGCGTCGTCTCCGCCGTGAACCGCGACCCGCGCGGCGTCGACATCGCCGCCGGCCTCATTCAGACCGACGCGGCCATCAACCCCGGCAACTCCGGCGGCCCGCTGCTGGACTCCTCGGGACGGGTGATCGGCATCAACACGGCCATCCTGGTCGGCACGACCGGCCTCGGCTTCGCCATCCCGATCAACGTGGCCGTCGATGTGATGGAGCAGATCGTCACCACCGGCCGCGTGCGGCGGGCCTCCCTCGGCATCTCCACGCGCGACATCACGCCCGAGATCTCCCGCTACTTCCGCCTCCCCATCGAGGAAGGGATCGTGGTCCTGGCCGTCACGAACGGCTCCCCCGCCAGCCGCGCCGGCATCGCCGTCGAAGACTTCATCACCGGCATCGACGGCCAGAAGGTGGAGGACATCATGGACCTGCACCGCCACCTGCGCACGAAACGTCCCGGGGACACGGTGACCCTCGACATCGTCCGCGGCACGGCACGCCGGAAAATCAGCGTGCGGCTGGGCGAGCGGTAAGCAGAGTCACACCGCCGGGACGGTGAAGGTGAACATCGCCCCGCCGCCCGGCGCGTTCTCCGCCCACACCTTGCCGCCGTGCGCCTCCACGATGCCGCGCACGATGGCCAGGCCGAGGCCCGCGCCCATGTGCGCGGTCTTCTTGGCCTGCCAGTACGGCGTGAACACGTTCTTCAGGTCCGCCTCGGGGATGCCGGGGCCGCTGTCCCGCACGCTGAAGAAGACCTCGGCGTCGCGGTGCCGTACTTCCACGTGAATCGCGCCGCGCTCCGGCGTGAACTTGACGGCGTTGCCGAGCAGATTGCCGAGCACCTGCACCAGCCGGTCGCGATCGGCGCAGATCTTCGGCAGCGGGCCGCGGATGTCGCACACGAGGCGCTGCCGTTTCAGCTCCGCGATCGGCTCGTGCGCCGTCACCACCTCCCGCACGAGCGGCTCCGGCTCGACCGGCGACGGCGCGACGGCCAGTCCTCCCGCCTCCACCCGCGCCACGTCCAGCAGGTCCTGGATCAGCCGCTGCATCTGCCGGGCGGACGTGCGGATCGTCTCGATCAGCTCCGGCTGCTCCTCGGGTGGCGCGCCGGAGAGCAGGTCCGCGCTGAGGGCCACGGTCGTCAGCGGATTGCGCAGGTCGTGCGACACGATGCCCAGCGTCTCGTCGCGCACGCGCACCGCCGCCTCCGCCTTCTCCTTCGCCTCGCGCTCCTGCTCCATGAGCCGCACGCGGCGCAACGCCAGCGACGCCAGATCGCCGAGGGTGCGGGCGCGGACGATGTCGGTATCGCGGAAGTGCCGGCCGGAAGCGCGGCTGTTGAGGAGCACCAGCGCGCCGAGCGGCTCCTTCTCCGCCACCAGCGGCGTGACCAGCACCTCGCAGTTCGAGCACGTGTCGGAGAGATACGGCGCCATGCTCCGGCCGAAGCCGGTCATCTCGGTGAGGATGACGGGCGAGCCGCCGCTGAGGATCTCGTCGGTCATCGAGCCGGGAAACGACACGCGCAGGCCGCGCGACGGCGCGCCGCGTCCGGCCGACGACACCACCTCCACCATCTTCTGCGTGCCGATGCTGACGATCCGCTCCACGTACACGCCGTCCGCGCGCGTGACCAGCGTGGCGCGGTTGGTGATCTCGTACAGCACCTCGGTCATCTCCACCGCGCCGGTCAGCGCGCTGGCCAGATGGCGGAAGGACGCCTCCTCGTCCGCCCTCCGCTCGAGCTGGTGCTTGGTCGCCTCCGCGTCGGCGCGTGCCTGCTGCTCGATCTCCAGGGCGCGCTTGCGCTCCGTCACGTCGCGGGCGAAACCGGTGAAGATGGTCTGGCCGTCGCGGCTCCACTCCCCGAACGACAGCTCGCACGGGAACTCGTGCCCGTCCTTGTGCAGCGCCGGCAGCTCGATGCCGGTCCAGGGGATGTTGCGCTGCCGCGTGCGCAGGTAGCGGGCCACGCCGTGGCGATGCGCGTCGCGGAGACGCTCGGGGATGATGGCGTCGAGCTTGCGCCCGATGAGCTCCTCCGGCTTGTAGCCGAACATCCGCTCCACGGCCGGATTGCAGAACGTGATGCGGCTCTTCTCGTCGATCGTGAAGATCGCGTCCTGCGCGGTCTCGGAGACGAGGCGGTAGCGCTCTTCGCTCGCACGCAGGAGCTCCTGTGTGTGGCGGCGCTCGATGAAGTCGCCGATCTGCGCGCCGATGAGCGTCATCACCGGCATGAGGGCCTGGTCGGGCTCGCGCTCGTCCGCGCTGAAGAACTCGAGCGCGCCGGTGACCCTCCCCCCGGCAGTGATCGGGAAGGCGAACGCGCCGGTCATCCCCGCGCGCTCGGCCAGCGGCGCGCGCGGATAGCGGGTGGAGTCGCGGAATCGCGGTACCCACACGGCGGCGCCGCTCTCCCAGACCTCCCCGGGAAGGCCGACGCCGCGGGGGAGACTTCCCTCATCGTCACAGAGTGCCCGCGCGGCCGCGGCGTCGACGCGCGGCGCGCTCCAGTGATCGACGCAGGCGATGGCGTCGCCGTGCACCTGCCACAACATGCCGATGTCCCAGCCGAGGTTCTCGCAGACGGTGCGCATGATCTCGCGCGCACTCTCGCGGAAGGGGCGGTCGTTGCCGAGGATGCGCGTCAGGGCCAGCTGGGCGGCCAGGCGGCGCTCGACGTGCTGGCGCTCGGTGACGTCGCGGGCGAACTTCGAGAAGCCGGTGACGCCCCCCTCGTCGTCGTACAGCGGCGTGGTCACGCCGTCCATGAAGATCCAGCGGCCGCTCTTGTGGAGGTGCCAGCGCGTGTCGTCGGCGCGCCCCTCGGTGCGCGCGTGCTCCAGTTCCTTCTGCGGGGCCTGCAGCGCGCGGTCGTCCGGGACGAAGAGGAAATCGAAGTGCCGGCCGCACACTTCCGCGCTCGTCCAGCCGAAAATCCGCTCCGCGCCGTGATTCCACAGCGTCACGCGCCCCTCGGTGTCGAGGAGGATGATCGAGAACTCGCGGGCTTCTTCGACGATGCGGCGGAAGATGTCGGCCATGACCCCTGGGCTGCACCGAGCACAGCGCATGCCGCTTCTGCTAGACTGCGCGCCCCGCGAATGCCCCGCCTCCGCACGGCGTTGTAGGGGTTTCCTGCCCATTGATGGGGAGTCGCCAAGCGGTAAGGCAGCGGCCTTTGGAGCCGCCATTCGGAGGTTCGAATCCTCCCTCCCCAGCCAACGTAGGGCGGGCTTCAGCCCGCCGCCCCCGGGGGAGGCGGGCTGAAGCCCGTCCTACGTTTCGTATATGGGTCAGCAAGGAGTTCCTGTCTGGTCCGCCTTGACGGTAGACTTGCGGCCGAGAGGCAGTAGAACGCACCAAACGGGGCGGATCTCCGCTTTTTGCTGACAAACCGACTTCCTTCGTGCTATCTTGCCACCCGTAAATCGACCGATGACACACTTCGACGACGAATCCCTGTTCGAGTACGTGGAAGGCACCTCGCCCAAAGCGAGTGAGATTGCCTCCCACGTGTCGTCCTGCCGTGAATGTGCACGGGAGGTCGGCGAGCAGCGCGAGCTGATGGCCACGCTCGCGGACGGCGAGGTCTGGGAGCCCGCTCCCGCCACCTCTCCGAGCCCGCGGCAGTTCATCGTCAACGTCGCGGCGTTCGCCGAGCGTGCGCGCCTCGAAGACGAGCGCGCCGCCATTCTCTGCGAAGAGATCCTCAGCGGCCCGCCCGCCTGGTGGAAGCAGCGCCTCCGCAAGGCGGAAGGTGCGATCACCGCGGGCATGGTCAAGCAGCTCCTCGACCGGATGCGGACGCTGGTGGAGAGCAATCCTGCCAACGCGCTGCAGGTCACGGCGCTGGCGATCGAAGTAGCCAACACTCTCGACGTCAGCGAATACCCGTGCGACTACGTCATCAAGCTCCGCGCGCAGGCCCTGCGCGACCACGCCTACGTCCTCTCCTTCATGGGACGATTCCCCGAGGCCCTCGACTTCGTCGAGCGCGCGAAGCGCCTGTTCGACCAGGTTCCGCTGCCGGAGTACGACCTGGCGCGGCTGGCGCTGGTCAAGGCGGCCATCCTGCAGAACATCGACCGCGCGGACGAAGCGGCCATCCTGGCCCATGAAGCCGGCGATACCTTCCTCCGCTTCGGAGACCGCGTCCGCTACGTCAACGCGCGCATCACCGAAGGGTCGGTCGTGTATTGCGGCGGCGCCATCGAGCGAGCCCTGGAGATCTGGAAGTCCGTCGAGCACGATCCGGCGCTCGATGAAGTCGGCTCCGTCCGCGTGGCCCACAACATCGCCCTTTGCCTTTCCGAGCTGCGCCAGCCTGCCGAGGCAGTCGAGTACCTGGTGCGCTGCGTGGCCCAGTTCGAGATGTTCGGAAAGGAGACGGAGCGCACGCGCAGCCGCGCCGTCCTCGGCCGCACGCTCCTCCTTGCCGGTCGCCCGGCCGATGCCATTCCGGTGCTTCGTCAGACGTGGTGCGAGTTCGAGCAGCTCGACATGATTGCCGACGCCGGCCTGGTCGCGCTGGAGCTGGCCGAAGCACTGGTGACCACCAACCAGGCCAACGAAGTTGCCGCCATCTGCCGGGACGTCATCGCGCAATTCACGCGTGCGGGGATGGCATCGCGGGCAATCACCGCGCTTTCCTTTCTTCGGGAAGCGGTGGCGATCGGGCAGGCGTCCACGAGTATCGTGCGCCACGTCCATGCCTTTCTTCGCCAGCTTCCCGCCGAGCAGCCCCGCCTCTTTGCGGCGCCGCCGACCGGCTTCGGGGAGTAAGCCGGCCGCGCGCGCATTTCCCACCTGTCACGCATCTTCAGCGGACACCGCTGAGCAACCGAGAAAGACCGTTCAACAATGCAAGGAGGAACTATGCGCTCTTCGTCCGTCAAAACCCTCGTCGTCGCCGTTTCCGTCGTCGTCTCCGTCTCCGTCACGATTGCTGCCCCCGCCGCCCATGCCCGTCCCGCGCAAAACCGCGAGGTCGTGGTCCGCGACGAGCCGCGCGGCATCGATCGCGTCGGACGCGTGGTACGCCGCATCCTGAACCGCCTCACCGGCGGCGTCACGACGAACAACTGGCCGTCCATCCCGCCGGCGCCGTCGCCGAACAACACTCAGTAAGATCCATTCACCCAATCGGTGATTGTGTGCTCTCCTCCGGCCCAGAGCCCGCCGGAGGAGAGCACCCGGATCTCTTCAGAAGCCGATCGGCGTCGCGTTGACGATCCCGCCGCCGTTGCCGCTGATCACCACCTGGTGGTGGAAGACGGCGCTCGTGCCGAGTGACGACTCGTTCGTCACCGCGTCGGCCTTGCTGTTGAAGATCTGCGATCTGGCCACCATCCCGCGCGCTGACTCTTCGTACGACACGGCGCGCCCCGGCACCCCGAAGTTGGAGACGCCTGATCCGCCGCGCGTGCCGGTGTCGGTGATCGTGCTCTCGTAGACGATCACCAGCGACGTGCCCATGGCCCGCACGGCGTAGTTGAGGTTGTGCTCGAACCTGCAGTTGTCGATGGTCACCCGCGCGCCGCCGGTGACGCGGATTCCCTCGACCCAGTTCTGGATGGTGAGGTTGCGGAAGACGATGCGGTCGTCGTCGCCGGTGGCATCGACGAGGATGCCGGCGATGTTCTGCCGGAGGGTGTTGCCGCCCGCGGGATCGCCCTGCAGCACGGCGTCGAAAAGGGCCGTGACGCCGGGCGCCGCCTCGATGGTCACGTTGGTCGGGCCGCTCGGCGCGTCGCCGATGCGCACCGTGCTGCTGGGGACGAAACGGCCGGAGGTGACGATGGTGATGGTGCCGTTCAGGTTGATCCCCGAGCCGCTCATGCCCGCCCCCAGCGCGGCCTCGATCGTGCCGAAGATCCGGTCGGCGCCGTCGCCGTCTTCGGCCGCGCCGACGCGGCCGTCGCCGTCCCAGTCCCCGCACTTTCCCGTCCCCACGAGGGTCGTGCCGGGAACCGGGCTGTCGCAGTTGCCTTCCAGGAGCACCGGATGATTGGCCCATGCCGCGGTCGCGGCGAGCAGCGTGGCGAAGAGAGCGAGAGTGAGAGCTCCGCGTGAAATCATGGTTGGCCTCCTGCTCAGAAAGCGACCGGGGTGGCGTTGATGATGCCGTTGCCGTTGCCGCCGACGATGACCTGGAAGAAGCGGACGGCACTGGCGCCGTTGGACGAGGCGTTGTTGATGGCCGTACCGGTGCTGTTGAAGATCGCCGTCTTCGACACGAGGCCGGTGCTCGTGCCCTCGAATTGGATGGCCGTGCCGGCGCCCGTCGACGTGACGGTGACGCCGAACCGCGACCCGGTGTCGAACATGCGGCTGCCGTTCACCATGACGTGGGCCGAGCCCATGACCCGCACGGCATAGTCGAGGTTGTGCTCGAAGGTGCAGTTCTCGATCACCACCCGGGCGCCGCCGTTCACCCGGATGGCCTCGGACCAGTTGCGGAAGGTGAGGTTGCGCAGCACGATGCGGTCTTCCACGTTGCTGGCCGTGATGTGGATCCCGGCGATGTTCTGGCGGAAATTGTTGTTGGCCAGCGTGTCGCCCTGCGCCACGGCGTCGATGAGCGCGATCGCGCCGGGCGCCGCCTCGATGGTCAGCAGCGTCGGACCGGCGGCATCGCCGATGAGGAGCGACGTCGGCAGCACGAAACGTCCCGAGGCCGCGATGAGCACCGTGCCGTTCAGGTTCGCGCCGGTGCCGGCCGCCGCGCCCGTGCCTGGGCCGATGGCGGCGGTCAGCGTACCGAAGATGCGATCCGCGCCGTCGGTATCCTCGGCCGAGCCGATGCGGCCGTCCCCGTCGAAGTCGCCGCACGTGCCGGCAACCCCGAGGACGGTCGTGCCGAAGGTCGGACTGTCACAGTTCCCTTCGACGATCACCGGATGATTGGCCAGCGCGGCGCCGGCGCACAACAACAGAAGGAGAGAGGTGGCAATCCGGAATCCCTGCATGGTCGACTCCTTTCCTCCGCGATCGGAGACGCTGTTCGTATCACCGGATGCGGACGGCCGCAACCGGAAGGGGGCGTTTACGTCACGCGTGCGCCGGCTCGCCCGCCAGCGCCGGCAGCGTGACCGTAAAGCTCGCGCCGCGGCCGGGGCCTTCGCTCTCCGCCACGATGTCGCCGTGATGGAGCTCGATGATGTGCCTGGCGATGGCCAGGCCGAGACCGAGGCCGCTGCGTTTGTTCGAGCCTTCCGCCTGGCGCAGGCGCTCGAACACGTACGGGAGGAACGCGGGGTCGATCCCTTCCCCTTCGTCCGTCACCCTGATGCGCAGCGTGCCGTTGGCGCGGTCGAGGCGGAGGTCGACGTGCTTGCCGGGCGGGGTGAACTTGATCGCGTTGGTGAGCAGGTTGTGGATCACCTGCTGGATGCGGCTCGGGTCGGCGTCGACGACCGCGTCGCGGTCCTCGATCTCCCAGGTCAGCCGCACGTCGTTGTCCTGCGCCATCGGGCGGGCGGTGGTGAGTGCGGCTTCCACGATGTCCGAGAGGCGCGTCGGCTGCAGGTCGACCTGGAACTTGCCGAGGATCATGCGCGAGACGTCGAGCATGTCGTCGATGAGGCGGGCCTGCAGGCGCGCGCTCGACTCGATCGTGCGCAGCGCCTCTTCCAGCTCCTGCTGGTCGAAGTGGCCGGTGCGGAGGAACTGCACCCAGCCGAGGATCGACGTCATCGGCGTGCGCAGCTCGTGAGAGAGCGTGGCCAGGAAGTTGTCCTTGGCGCGGTTCTGGGCCTCCGCCTCGCGATAGCGCCGCTCCGCCTCCGCCGCCAGCGCGGCGGCCCGCTTCTCGGTCACGTCGCGGAACGTGATCACCGAACCGACCAGCGCGGCGTTCTCGTCGCGCATCGGCGAGGCGCAGAACTCCACCGGGAAGCTCGTCCCGTCGGGGCGGAAGAACGTCTCCTCGATCTCCTCGTACGCCGGCTCGCCGTGCACCACCGCGTAGAAGCGGCACTTCGAGCGGTCGCAGGTGAGCACGCCCGGAAAGACGGGGTGCACGAACGCGTGAATGTCGCCGCCCACGACCTCGGACGGCCTCCGTCCGATCATGCGCGCCGCGGCGGGGTTGACGAACGTCGTGGCGCCGTCGAGCCCCACGCCGAAGACCCCCTCGGCCGCGGCATTCAGGATCAGCTCGTTCTGCCGGATCAGGCGCGCCAGCTCGTGGGCCTGGCGCTTGAACGCCTCGCGCTTGCGGAACAGCTCGATGAAGACGTTCACCTTCGACCGCAGGATCACCGGGTCGAACGGCTTGAAGATGTAGTCGACCGCGCCCAGCTCGTAGCCGCGGAAGACGTTCGTCTCGCTGCGGGAGAGCGCGGTCAGGAAAATGATCGGCGTGTCGCGGGAGCGCTCGCGCGAGCGGATCAGGTCCGCGGTCTCGAAGCCGTCCAGGTCGGGCATCTGCACGTCGAGCAGCACCACGGCGAAATCCATGTGCAGCAGATGCCGCAGCGCGTCCGAGCCTGACTCCGCCATCACGAGGTTCTGCCCCGTGTCCATGAGGATCGACTCCAGCGCCAGGAGGTTGTTGGGCTGGTCGTCGACCAGAAGGATGTTTACGCGTTCGTCCGTCATCCGCTGTTCCGGCAAAGCTCGACGAGAAACGGCCCGATCCGATCGAGAGGCAAAATCCGATCCACGCGGGTAGCCGCGATCGCTGCCTGCGGCATCTCGGCCGACTCGGCTGTCTTGGGGTCTTGTACGACGACGAAACCGCCGCGTTGTTTGATGCGCATCGCTCCTCGGGCTCCATCCGCGTTGGCGCCGGTGAGCACCACTCCGATGACGCCGGCCTGGTACGCATCCGCTGCCGACTCGAACAGTACATCGATCGACGGCCGGGAGTACGCGACGGCAGCATCAACTGACAGGCTCAACTCTCCGCCGCGGTCGACCATGAGGTGATAGTCGGCCGGCGCGAGGTAGACGTTCCCGGGATGGATCCACTGCTTGTCGAGCGCGTCGACGACGTTCAGCTTCGAGTGGCGCCGCAGGAACGACGGGAGCGCCTCCCCCGAGGTGCGGTAGCGGTGCTGGGCCACGACGATCGGCACCCGGAAGTCCTGCGGCAGCACGCCGAAGATCTGCTCCATCGCCGCCATCCCCCCCATCGAACAGCCGAGCACGATCAGCTCGTACTTGTGCGCGGCCTCGGCCAGGACGCGGCCGTCGGTCCAGGAGCGGATGCCGGGGGGCAGTTGGCGGTTGTCGGTTGGCGGTTGGCGGGAGGCCGCCACCCGGCCACGGGCATCGCCGTGGAAGGGCGGTGGTCCCCCGTCAACCGCCAACCGCCAACCGCCAACCGGATTCATCGCACCCTCCGGTACAGCTTCTCCTCCGCGTCGACGACGTCGTAGTTGTCGGCGACGGCGGTGTACTTGATCGACTCCTTCTTGCCCAGGCCGAGGATGCCGAACATCTCCATCGACTGCAGGAAGAGCTGCTGCACGCGGTCCTGCAGGGCGTTGTTGAAGTAGATGAGGACGTTGCGGCAGAAGATCACGTTGAAGTGATTGAAGGAGGCGTCGGTGACGAGGTTGTGCTGCGCGAAGACGACGTTCTCCCGCAGCGACGGCCGGAAGATCGCGTAGTCGTAGCGGGCCGTGTAGTAGTCGGAGAACGTGCCGGTGCCGCCGCCGGTGATGTAGTTGGAGGTGTTCTCCTGCATCGTGGAGAGCGGGAAGATGCCGGACTTGGCTTTCTGCAGCACGGCCTCGTTGATGTCCGTGGCGTAGATGCGGCAGCGGTCGTAGAGGCCTTCCTCCTGGAGGAGGATGGCCATCGAATAGACCTCTTCGCCGGTCGAACAGCCGGCGTGCCAGATGCGCACGAACGGATAGGTGCGCAGCATCGGCACGACCTTCTGCCGGAACTGCAGGTAGAAGGTGGGGTCGCGGAACATCGCCGTCGTGTTGACGGAGAGGTCGAGCAGCAGCCGCTCCATCGACTGCGGGTCGTGCAGGACTTTTTCGATGAGGCCGGAGATGGTGCTCAGCCCCTCGGCATAGACGCGCTTCCAGATCCGCCGCCGCAGCGACGGCAGGGAGTAGTCGCGAAAGTCGAAGCCGTAGTGCTGGAAGATGCCTTCGGTGAGCAGTCCCACCTCGATCTGCTCGAGGTCTGCCTTCGCCTGTTCGTCGATGATGGCTGCGGGTTGGTTGGCCATGTACTGCCGGACCTCAAGAGCAAACGACAGACCGACAGCAAAAAGCGGGCCCTGCCTTGGAATCAGTTCCGCGCGGACCTCCTCCGCGCCGAGCCGCGCACGAAGAAGGCCGGCTCGAGCACGACCTCCGAAACGTTCCCCGCCTGGTCTTCGGCGTGGATGCGCAGGGCGACCGAGCCCGAGTGCTCGCGCGTGACCGGCGAGAGGTCGACCCGGAAGATCGTCCCCAGTCCCGGATTGAGGATCCTGCTGTTCTCGAAGTGGCGCGCGTCGACGGAGACCAGGAGCGGCTTCCACTCGGTCGTGCCGGCCAGCCGGTACTCCACGCGGGTGGCCTCCTCGCGCGGGGGCGCGCGGAGGGTGAACGGCGGTTCGGAGTACGTGTCGGCGACGCCGAAGCGCAGCGTCGCGCTGTCGCCGCGGGCGATGACGCTGGCCTGCTCGCCGGCGCCGTCCGTGATGCGCAGGGACGTGAACAGCGGATGCAGCGGATCGTCCTTCGCCAGGTCGACCCAGGACGTGGCGGTGGCACGGCCGCGCATCCCCGCGATGGTGTAGCGCGTGTTCGTCGACTCGATCGAATAGACCTCGCGGCCGAGCGTCTCGTAGGCGGTGGCCGCGTAGAGCCCTTCGCCGCGCACTCTCCCGCTGGCGTCGCGGACGACCGTGCGCGAGTTGCGGTTGTCGTTCTCGCGCCGCTCGCCGGCAGGACCGAACCAGTTTCCGCCCGCGCTCCAGAATCCCGGTCCGACCATGAAGTTCAGGAGCGGCACGACGGGTGCCGCGCCGACGGTCACGGTCGTTCCCGGCGGAACGCGGTACGCCATCGGCGAGACCTCGAAGTAGAGGTCCCCCTCGACCCGGACGTCCCCTTCTTTCAGGTACATCCACGCGTCGGTGTACAGCGGGCACTCCACGTCGTGGCCCATCGACTCGACGAAACATTTGCCGGAGCGCTCGAGGTTGGCGAGCAGCTCCACCTCCGGCGAGGGACTGGGCGTGTAGTACATCGTCAGCGTGTCGGGCGTGGGACGCATGAGGAACGCCGAGGCGCCGGGGTAATAGAAGGTCTCCCTCGGGCCGGGGAACAGCATCGCCGGCGCCACCCCGGTGAGATGCGTCGCTTCCAGCGCCTCGAACCGCAGGTCCTGCCGCAGCCAGCGCGGGATGAGGGTATTGGTGACGCTGGCGGAGAGTCCGTTCATCGGCTCGTGCAGCGCCGCGTACACGGTGCTGCGCGGGACCTCGGCGCAACTGCTCATCGGATGGAAGCGCACGCGCCCGGAGAAGCTCGCGTACAGGTCGCGCGACGCCGGAGCCTGCAGGAACGACACTTTCCGCCCCGTGGGGAACGCGAGGACGAGGCTCTCGAGGCACTGGCGGCCGTCGGCGATCAGCGCGTTCCCCTTCTCGTCGCTGGCGGCGAGGGCGATGGTGTGCTGCGCGCTCGCGGCCAGCATCGGCACGTACGGGTCGCCGGTGAGGTCCACGCGCTCGGCGACGAAGATGCGGTTCGGCGTGCCGCGGCTGAACGAGCCCTGCTCGCGCACGACGATGTCCACCGTCTCGAGGGGCCACAGCACTCTCGCGTCCATCTGCACCAGCAGGTCGTAGCGATGGCGCTCGCCGAGGATCATTGCCCAGGCGTCGTTCGAGGCGTCCCGGACGTCGATGTGGATGAACGACCCCTTCACGAAGGCCCACGGCACGCGGACGGGCACCGGCCCGCCGCTCCACTCGACGCGCCCGCCGAAGGAGAGCGAGCCCTCCCGCGGCGCGGGCACGAGCGCATTCGTGACCGTCACGCCGATCTCCACCGTCGCGGAGGCGCCGGGGGCCAGCGTGACGGACTGCGGCTCCACGCGCACGGTGACGCCTTCGCGCGCGCCGTGGACCGCGGCGGTGAGCGTCTGCGGCGACGCCGAGATGTTGCGCAGCACGACGCTGCGCGACCGGCTCCAGGTTTCCTGGCGTGGGTTGACGCGGCCGAAGTCGACCACGGGGGCCGACAGGAGCGTGGCCGTGGAGGTCGCGGCGTGCGCGTCGACGCGGCCCGCGCCGGCGGTCATCACTTCCTCGCCGAGGGGGGCGGCCGTCGAGACGATCGCGCTCTTGAGCTCGGCCGGCGTCCACCGCGGGTGCACGCCCTTCAGCAGCGCGGCCACGCCGGCCACGTGTGGCGTGGCCATGGAGGTTCCGTCGAACGCGGCGATCTTCCCGTTCGGCACGGCCGAGGAGATGGCGACGCCCGGCGCCACGACCTCCGGCTTGATGCCGTAGTCGAACGCCGGACCGCGCGAGCTGAAGCCGGCCACGCGATCGGAGAGCGAGGAGGCGCCGACCGTGATGGCCGAGGGAGCGATGCCGGGCGAATGGAGCCGGCCGTAGTCTCCCCCATTGCCGGCGGCGATGACGAAGAGGATGCCGGCGGCCGTCGCCTGTTCCACCGCCGCGGCGACGGGATCGTCGGGCACGGCCTCGCCGCCCAGGCTCATGTTGACGATGTCGACGCGATCGGAAGGATCGCCGTCCTGGTCGGGGTCGACGCTCCGCTCGATCGCGGCGATGACGTCGGAGCCGTACCCGTGCTGTCCCGCCAGCGCGCGATACGCGATCAGCGTCGCCTCGGGCGCGACGCCGGTCAGGCCGCCGCCGTTCGCCGCGATGATGCCGGCGACGTGCGTGCCGTGGCCGAAGACGTCCATCGGGTCGGCGTCGCTTTCGACGAAATCCCACCCTCCCTCGACTTTGAAGCCGCTGCCGATCCCTCCGCCGAGCGCGGGATGCATGTAGTCGATGCCGCTGTCGATGACCGCCACGCGCACGCCCGCGCCGCGCGTCCCGAACTGCGACCACACCTTGTCCGCTCCGATGTGCCCGACGCTGCCCGCCAGCAGCGCCGACATCTGCCGGTCCTCCTGCACGGAGGCGACGTACGGAAGGGCGGCGATGGCGTCGCGGAGCCCGGGCTGCACGCGCACGCTCGCGCCGAAGAGCACGCGCGAGTACTGGTGGAGCACGCGCACCCGCTCCTCGCCCGCGGCGAGGGCCTTGATGCCGCCCGCGCGGCCGATGTCGCGGCGGAGCTGCTGCACGCGTGCGCCGATCGCATCGCCGCGGCGGAAGCGGACGATCAGCCGGACCGGCTCGTCCCGCGGTTTCGTTTCGCTCGCGATCAGCCGGCGCGCCGAGGGGTCGGCGATCGGGAGACGCTCCTGTGCCGCCGCCGTGCAGGCAAGAAGGACTGCCAGAAGGATGCGCATGGCGGCACAATACAAGGAATAACTGTTACAGGACGTTACAAAACAACCTGTCATCCTGAGCCGCGCAGACGGCGAAGGATCCCCTGCCTACGGAGCGGGCATGGGGCTCCAGCAGGGGATCCTTCGCCGTCTACGCGGCTCAGGATGACAATGGGGCTATCATCAATCCAGGAGGACGAGATGCGGAATCGAATCATGAAACTACTCCTGCTCGCCGCGCTGTCGCTCGCGGCAGTGCCGGGCGGCGCGCAGGAGCCGAAGAAGGAGCCCGAGCCGCTGGCGCTCAAGCCCGGCGACATGGCTCCCGATTTCACGCTGCTTCAGTACGACGGGAAAGGCGTCACCCCGGTGTCGCTGCGCGACTTTCGGGGGAAGAAGAACGTCGTCCTGGCCTTCTTCGTGTTCGCCTTCACCGGTGGCTGAACGAAGGAAATGAAAGCCTTCCAGGCAAATCTGCCGAAGCTGGAAGGCACAGACACCCAGGTCCTGGGTGTGAGCATCGACAGCCCCTTCGCCAACCACGCATTCGCCCTCGAGAACGGAGTGACCTTTCCCATCCTCGGCGACATGGACGGCACCGCCATCAAGGCGTACGGCCTGGAGAAGGTCTATACGATCGGCGGCGTCCCCATCCGCTCCGCGCGGCGCGCCACCTTCCTCATCGACAAGGAAGGAAAGATCGTGACCACGCAGGTCGACGCCGAAGCCGTCGACCCGACCAAGATCATCGACGCCTGCCAGATTCCGGCGACGAAAGCCGGCACGTAAGACGGCCTTAGTGGACCGCCGGCGTCCCGCCGGCTGTCTCGGGCGGCGTCCCGCCGCCCGCCCCGGGGGGCGCGGGCGAGACGCCCGCGCAGACAGCCGGCGAGGACGCCGGCGGTCCACCTTACCTTTACTTACCGGTACAGCCACACCCGCAGCAGGCTGACCAGCTGCTGCGCGTCGATCGGCTTGGTGATGTAGTCGCTGGCGCCCGCTTCCATGCACTTCTCGCGGTCGCCCTTCATCGCCTTCGCCGTCAGGGCGATCATGGGGAGGTTCTTGTACGCATCGTCGGCGCGGATGCGGCGCATGGCCTCGTAGCCGTCCATCTCCGGCATCATCACGTCCATCAGCACCACGTCGATGTCGGCATTGTTGCGCAGCGCGTCGATGCCCTCCTGGCCGCTCTCCGCGTACAGCACCTTCATCTTGTGCCGCTCCAGGAGCGACGTCAGCGCGTAGATGTTGCGCATGTCGTCATCGACGATGAGGGCCTTCTTGCCGGCCAGCACCGGATCCGACTCGTGCAGCTGCTCGAGCATCTTCCGCTTCTGTTCCGGCAGGTTCTCCTCGACGCGATGCAGGAAGAGCGCGGTCTCGTCGAGCAGGCGGTCCGGCGAGCGGACATCCTTCACGATGATCGCGTCGGCCATCCGCTTCAGGTCGTTCTCCTCCTTCCGCGAGAGGTCGCGGCCGGTGTAGACGACGATCGGCACGTCCGTCACGCCCAGCTCGTTCTTCATGCGGTTGATGAAGTCGAAGCCGCTCATGTCCGGCAGCCCGAGGTCGAGCACCATGCAGTCGAAGCGGCGGTCGCGCAGCAGCTCGAGAGCCTCCTCGCCCGTGCCCACCGCGGTGATGTCCACGTCTCCCTCGCCGATCAGCTCGACGATGGCCTGCCGCTGCTGCTCGTTGTCCTCGACCACCAGGAGCGACTTGTTGGCCCGCTCCAGGAAGCCCTGGATCTTCGCGAACGCATCGTCCAGCGCGTCCTTCGACACCGGCTTCTGCATCTGCGCGAACGCGCCGAGGCGCAGGCCGCGCGCCGTCTCCTCGTCGGCGGAGATGATGTGCACCGGGATGTGGCGCGTGACGCGGTCGTGCTTGAGGCGGTCGAGCACCGTCCACCCTTCCATGTCGGGCAGGGCGATGTCGAGTGTGATGGCATCGGGGCGGAAGCGTGGCGCGAGTTGCAGTGCCGCCTCGCCGCGCGTGGCCACGATGCCCTTGAAGCCCTTGTCGCGGGCCATGTCGAGCAGGATGCGCGCGAAGGCCACGTCGTCTTCGACGATCAGCACCGTGCGGTCGCCGGGGCGGACGCTGTCGCGATCGTCCGGCACCTGCTCCTCCACCACCACCACCTGCTGCTCGTCCGCGCCCCCCTTCGCCTCGCGCGCCTGGCGGTCGCCGGACGTCTCGGTGGTGAAGTCGGGGAAGGTCATCGGCACGCGCTGCGTCTGCGGCGACGTGTGGGTCGGCTCGACCGGCCGCTCGATGGCGCGCTCGCGGCGTCCGGCCGGGGTGGCGTAGGTCTGCGGGAGATAGAGAGTGAACGTCGACCCGTTGCCCGGCTCCGACTCGACGCGGATCTCGCCGCCGAGCAGGCGTGCGATCTCGCGGCTGATCGAGAGGCCGAGGCCCGTGCCGCCGAACTTGCGCGTCGTCGACGCGTCGGCCTGCTGGAAAGCCTCGAAAATGATCCGCTGCTTGTCCTCGGGGATGCCGATGCCGGTGTCGGTCACGCTGAACGCGATCACGCTCGCCGCGCGGTCGAGCACGTCGTGGCCCGGCGTCCAGCCGGACATCGCCGTCTCCATGCGCAGCGTCACCCCGCCCCGCTCCGTGAACTTGAACGCATTGCCGAGCAGGTTCTTGAGCACCTGCTGCAGCCGCGTCGGATCCGTGTGGATCGAGTTGGGGAGGTTGCTCCCCTGCTCGACCTTGAACTCCAGCTTCTTGTCCTCCGCCACCTGGCGGAAGGTCCGCTCGGTGAGGTCGGTGATCTCGCGGAACGAGACGTCGCTCAGCGAGACCGTCATCATGCCGCTCTCGATCTTGGACAGGTCGAGGATGTCGTTGATGAGCGTGAGCAGGTCCTGGCCCGAGCCGTGGATCGTGCGCGCGAAGTCGACCTGCTTGTCGGTGAGGTTCCCCTCGGGGTTGTCGGACAGCAGCTTGGCCAGGATGAGCAGCGAGTTGAGCGGCGTGCGCAGCTCGTGCGACATGTTCGCCAGGAACTCGCTCTTGTACTTCGACGTCAGCGCGAGCTGGCGGGCTTTCTCCTCCAGCTGGCGCTTGGCGTTCTCGACCTCGCGGTTCTTCTGTTCGACTTCCTCGTTCTGCGCCGTGAGCAGGCGGGCCTTCTCTTCCAGCTCCTCGTTGGTCTGCTGCAGCTCTTCCTGCTGCTGCTTGAGCAGCTCTTCCGAGGCCTGCAGCGACTTGGCCTGAGACTCGAGGCGCTTGTTGGTCTCGGTCAGCTCTTCCTGCTGCGTCTGCAGCTCTTCGGCGAGCGACTGCGACTGCGTGAGGAGCTCCTCGGTGCGCATGTTCGCCTGGATCGTATTGAGCACGACGCCGATCGATTCGGTGAGCTGATCGAGCAGCGACTGGTATGTCTCGGTGAAGCGGGTGAACGAGGCCAGCTCCATCACCGCCAGCACCGCCCCCTCGAAGACGATCGGCAGGACGATGATGTTCATCGGCCTCGCCTCGCCGAGGCCCGAGTTGATCTGCACGTAGTCGTTGGGCGCGTCGGTGATGAGGATGCGCTGCTTCTCGAACGCCGCCTGTCCGACCAGCGACTCGCCGATGCGGAACTCCTTATTGAGGTGCTTGCGCTCGCGGAACGCGTACGTGGCCGCGAGGCGGAGGATCGGCTCGTGCGACGACGCGTCCATCGTGTAGAAGACGCCGTGCGCCGCGCCGACCACCGGCGCCAGCTCGCTGAGGATCATCTGCGACACGGTCTGCAGGTTCTTCTGTCCCTGCATCATGCGCGTGAACTTGGCCAGGTTGGTCTTCAGCCAGTCCTGCTCCGCGTTGCGCGACGTGGTCTCGCGCAGGTTGCGGATCATCTCGTTGATGTTGCCCTTGAGGGACGCGAGCTCGCCTTGCGCTTCCACGGTAATGCTGCGCGTGAGGTCGCCCTTGGTCACGGCCGTAGCCACGTCCGCGATGGCGCGCACCTGCGTGGTGAGGTTCGCGGCCAGCTGGTTGACGTTGTCCGTCAGGTCGCGCCACGTGCCCGCGGCGCCCGGCACGTTGGCCTGCCCGCCGAGGCGTCCCTCGACGCCGACCTCGCGCGCCACCGTGGTGACCTGGTCGGCGAAGGTGGCCAGCGTCTCGATCATGTCGTTGATCGTGTCGCCCAGCTCCGCGATCTCCCCTCGCGCTTCGACGGCGAGCTTCTGTTTCAGGTTGCCCTTGGCGATGGCCGTCACGACGCGCGCGATGCCGCGCACCTGCGCCGTGAGGTTGGAGGCCATCATGTTGACGTTGTCGGTCAGGTCCTTCCACGTGCCGGCCACCCCTTTGACCTGCGCCTGGCCGCCGAGCTTCCCTTCCGTGCCGACCTCACGAGCCACGCGCGTGACCTCGGAGGCGAACGAGTTGAGCTGGTCCACCATCGTGTTGATGGTGTCCTTCAGCTCGAGGATCTCTCCCTTGACGTCGACCGTGATCTTCTTCGACAGGTCGCCGTTCGCGACGGCCGTCGTCACCTGGGCGATGTTGCGCACCTGGTTGGTCAGGTTGCTGGCCATGGTGTTGACGTTGTCGGTCAAGTCTTTCCACGTACCGGAGACGCCCTTGACCTGCGCCTGGCCGCCGAGGCGCCCTTCCGTACCGACCTCGCGCGCCACGCGCGTGACCTCGCCGGCGAACGAGTTGAGCTGGTCGACCATCGTGTTGATGGTGTTCTTCAGCTCCAGGATCTCGCCGCGGACGTCGACGGTGATCTTCTTCGACAGGTCGCCGAGTGCGACCGCGGTGGTCACCTCGGCGATGTTGCGCACCTGGGCGGTGAGGTTCGAGGCCATCGAGTTGACCGAGTCCGTGAGGTCTTTCCACGTCCCGGCCACGCCCTTGACCTGCGCCTGCCCGCCCAGCTTCCCTTCCGTACCGACTTCGCGCGCCACGCGCGTGACCTCGGCCGCGAAGCTGTTGAGCTGGTCGACCATCGTGTTGATGGTGTCCTTCAGCTCCAGGATCTCGCCCCGCACGTCGACGGTGATCTTCTTGGAGAGGTCGCCGTTCGCGACGGCCGTGGTGACCTGCGCGATGTTGCGCACCTGCGCGGTCAGGTTCGACGCCATCATGTTGACGTTGTCGGTGAGGTCCTTCCACGTGCCGGCCACGCCCTTGACCTGCGCCTGGCCGCCCAGCTTCCCTTCGACGCCGACCTCGCGCGCCACGCGCGTGACTTCCGAGGCGAACGAGTTGAGCTGGTCGACCATCGAGTTGATGGTGTTCTTCAGCTCCAGGATCTCGCCCTTGACGTCGACGGTGATCTTCTTCGACAGGTCGCCGTTCGCGACGGCCGTGGTGACGTCCGCGATGGAGCGCACCTGCGCGGTCAGGTTGGCGGCCATGTAGTTGACCGAGTCGGTCAGGTCTTTCCACGTGCCGGAGACGCCCTGCACGTCGGCCTGGCCGCCCAGTTTTCCTTCCGTGCCGACCTCGCGCGCCACGCGCGTGACTTCCGCGGCGAACGACCGGAGCTGATCGACCATCGTGTTGATCGTGTTCTTCAGCTCGAGGATCTCGCCGCGCACTTCGACGGTGATCTTCTTGGAGAGGTCGCCGTTCGCGACCGAGGTGGTGACCTCGGCGATGTTGCGCACCTGGGCGGTGAGGTTGCCGGCCATGGAGTTGACCGAGTCCGTGAGGTCTTTCCACGTACCGGCCACGCCCTTCACTTCCGCCTGGCCGCCGAGGTTCCCTTCCGTGCCGACCTCCCGGGCGACACGCGTGACTTCCGAGGCGAAGGCCGACAGCTGGTCGACCATCGCGTTGATCGTTTCCTTGATCTGCAGGATCTCGCCGCGCACGTCGACCGTGATCTTGCGCGTCAGGTCGCCGCTGGCGATGGCCGTGGCCACGCCCGACACGTCGCGGAGCTGCACGGTGAGGTTGCTGGCCATGCCGTTGACCGAGTCCGTGAGGTCCTTCCACGTACCGGCTACGCCTTTGACCTCGGCCTGCACGCCGAGCTTTCCTTCCGTACCGACTTCGCGCGCCACGCGCGTGACCTCGGCCGCGAAGCTGTTGAGTTGATCGACCATCGTGTTGATCGTGTTCTTCAGCTCCAGGATCTCGCCCCGCACGTCGACCGTGATCTTGCGCGAGAGGTCGCCCATGGCCACGGCCGTGGTGACCTCGGCGATGTTGCGCACCTGCGCCGTGAGGTTGCCGGCCATGGCGTTGACCGAGTCGGTGAGGTCTTTCCACGTGCCCGCGACGCCCGGCACCTCGGCCTGCCCGCCCAGCCGTCCCTCGGAGCCGACTTCGCGCGCCACGCGCGTGACTTCCGAGGCGAAGGCCGAGAGCTGGTCGACCATGACGTTGATCGTGTTCTTCAGCTCCAGGATCTCGCCCTTGACCTCGACCGTGATCTTCTTCGACAGGTCGCCCATGGCCACCGCCGTGGTGACCTCGGCGATGTTGCGCACCTGCGCGGTGAGGTTCGAGGCCATGGAGTTCACCGAGTCGGTGAGGTCCTTCCACGTACCGGCCACGCCCTTCACTTCGGCCTGGCCGCCGAGCTGTCCTTCCGTACCGACCTCGCGCGCCACGCGCGTGACCTCGGCCGCGAAGGAGTTGAGCTGGTCGACCATCGTGTTGATCGTGTTCTTCAGCTCCAGGATCTCGCCCCGCACGTCGACGGTAATCTTCTTGGAGAGGTCGCCGAGTGCGACGGCCGTCGTGACCTCGGCGATGTTGCGCACCTGCGCGGTGAGGTTGCCGGCCATGGCGTTGACCGAGTCCGTGAGGTCCTTCCACGTACCGGCCACGCCCGGCACCTCGGCCTGTCCGCCGAGACGTCCTTCCGTGCCGACCTCGCGCGCCACGCGCGTGACTTCCGAGGCGAACGCGCGGAGCTGATCGACCATCGTATTGATCGTGTTCTTCAGCTCCAGGATCTCGCCGAGCGCTTCCGCGGTGATCTTCTTCGACAGGTCGCCGTTCGCGACCGCCGTGGTGACCTCGGCGATGTTGCGCACCTGCGAGGTGAGGTTCGCGGCCATGTAGTTGACCGAGTCCGTCAGGTCTTTCCACGTACCGGAGACGCCCTTGACTTCCGCCTGGCCGCCGAGCTTGCCCTCGGTGCCGACCTCGCGGGCCACGCGCGTGACTTCCGAGGCGAAGGAGCGGAGCTGGTCCACCATCGTGTTGATGGTGTCCTTCAGCTCCAGGATCTCGCCGCGCGCCTCGACGGTGATCTGCTTGGAGAGGTCGCCGTTGGCGACGGCGGTGGTGACCTGGGCGATGTTGCGAACCTGGTTCGTCAGGTTCGAGGCCATGTAATTGACCGAATCGGTGAGATCGCGCCAAGTGCCGGAAACCCCCTGCACGTCGGCCTGACCGCCGAGCTTTCCTTCCGATCCGACTTCACGGGCGACGCGGGTGACTTCCGAGGCGAAGGAGCGGAGCTGATCGACCATGACGTTGATCGTGTTCTTCAGCTCCAGGATCTCGCCGCGCACTTCGACGGTGATCTTCTTGGAGAGGTCGCCGTTGGCGACGGCGGTGGTGACGTCGGCGATGTTGCGGACCTGCGCGGTGAGGTTCGAGGCCATCATGTTGACGGACTCGGTGAGGTCCTTCCACGTGCCGGCCACGCCCTTGACGTCGGCCTGGCCGCCGAGCTTTCCTTCGGTGCCGACCTCGCGCGCCACGCGCGTGACTTCCGAGGCGAACGAGGCCAGCTGCGTGACCATCGTGTTGACGGTCTTGGCGGTGCGGAGGAACTCTCCCTTGAGCGGACGGCCGTCGAACTCGATGGCCATGGTCCGGGTGAGGTCGCCCTTCGCGACCGCGCCGATGACCCGGGCGATCTCGTTCGTGGGCTGCACGAGGTCGGTGATTAGGTTGTTCACCGACTCGGCCATCACGCCCCACTGGCCGCCGGAGGCGGGAACCTGGGCGCGCGCACTGAGCTTGCCCTCCTTGCCGACGACGGTGGAGATGCGCTCGATCTCCGAGGCGGTGCGCTCGTTGAGGTCGAGAATGTCGTTCAGCGTGTCGGCAATTTTTCCCTGGACGCCGACGAATTCAACCGGCATCCGGACGGAAAAGTCGCCCTTCTTCATCGATGTGAGCGCGCGCAAAAGGAGGCGCTCGAAGTCCTTCGGCCCCAACTCCGTGGCCTTTTCGACGCCAATGGTCGTCATACCAACGGTTCTCCCTCTCCTGGGAACTGCGTATTTTGATTGAATCGATTAAGGCGGACGGCCCGCGAGCTGAGCGGGCGGATCAGTCTTGGAGAGGGGCGGGATGCAAGCACAAGGCCACGTATGGATGAGGGTGGTTGGACTACAGGGGGGACCGCCTAAGTGGACCGCCGGCGTCCCGCCGGCTGTCCGTGGCGGCGTCCCGCCGCCACGGTGCGGGCGAGACGCCCGCACAAACAGCCGGCGAGGACGCCGGCGGTCCGCCGCGGGCCCCGACGTCGCGGCCGTCCCCAGCAAGGTCTCGGGGGCCGCGCGTGTAAAAGGTGCTCCGGCGCGTCGCGCTACAATCGCCAGCCCGTCATGTCCCTCCCTCCCCATCCCGATGTCCTGGCCGAGGCGGTGGTCGGCGGCGTGGAGCTGCGGGACATCGTGTATGGCCCTCGCCTCATCCCGCGGCACGCGCACGGCATGGCCGGCTTCTGCCTGGTGCTCGACGGCACGTATGAAGAGCGGTACGCCGCCCGGACACTCGCGTGCGCCGCGCAGACAGTGACGTTCAGCCCCGCCGGCGCGGAGCACACGAACGTCTTCGCGGCGTCGCGCTCGCACTGCCTGACCGTCGACGTTCCGGAGCAGTGGATCGATCGTCTCGAGCGCGGGCGCGCGCATCTGCGGGAGCCGTTCGAGACCCGCGGGGGCACGCAGGCCTGGCTCGCGGAGCGCCTGCTGCAGGAGATGCGCGGCGATGACGACGGGGCGCGGCTGATCGTCGAAGGGATCGTGCTGGAGATGCTCGGCCAGGCCGCGCGCAACGCCGCCCGCGCGGCGGAGACGCAGGTCAGTCCGGCCATCCGCCGCGCCTACGACCTCCTGCGCGCGCGCTACCGCGACTCGATCACGCTCGCGGACCTGGCCGAGGCCACGGAACGGCATCCGGTCTACATCGCCACCGCGTTTCGCCAGGCGTACGGCCAGACCGTCGGCGACTGCCTGCGGCGTCTCCGCGTCGAGCACGCGTCGCGCGCGCTGGCGCAGTCGGACCTGCCGCTGGCCGAGGTCGCGCTCTCCTCCGGCTTCGGGAACCAGAGCCATCTCACGCGGGTGTTCAAGACGTACACGGGCCTCACGCCCGCCGCGTACCGGCGCCGGCACCGCTGACCGCCAACCGCCAACCGCCAACCTGAATCCGCGACAACGCGCCTGAAGCGGAGGAAAGACGCGCCGCGCGGGACACTGCTACCGTCGCGGCATGATCCGCATCGCCCTGCTCCTCGCCGTTGCGCTGTCGATCGACGCCGCCGACTCCCCCACCCGCCTCCTCCGCTACCCCGATCTGCACGGGGACCGTCTGGTCTTCACGTACGCCGGCGACCTCTGGAGCGCTCCCGCCGCCGGCGGCGACGCGCGCCGCCTCACCACGCACGAGGGCTACGAGTACCTCCCGCGCACGTCGCCCGACGGGCAATGGATCGCCTTCAGCGCCGAGTACGAGGGGAACATGGACGTGTACGCCGTGCCGTCGCGCGGCGGCGAGCCGAAGCGGCTGACGTGGCACCCGCTGGCCGACCGCGTGATCGGCTGGACGCCGGACGGCCGGATCCTCTTCCGCTCCAAACGCCACAGCGTCGTGCAGTCGTACGACCGTCTCTTCACCATCGGCGCCGGCGGAGGGGTGCCGGACGAGCTGCCGCTGCCGTCGGCGGGCATGAGCTCCTTCTCGCCGGACGGGACGAAGATCGCGTACAACCCCATCGCCACGGAGTCGCAGTTCTGGAAGCGCTACCGCGGCGGCACGCAGTCGCACATCGCCATCTTCGACTTCAGGACCAAGGCCTATGACGAGGTGCCGCACACCGACGCGGGCGATCTCTTCCCGATGTGGTTCGGCAACGCCGTCTACTTCGTCTCCGATCGCGACGGGGTGATGAACCTCTATCGCTACGACGTCGCCTCGCGCGAGATCCGCCAGCTCACCCGGCACGCGGAGTACGACATCAAGTGGCCGAGCCTCGCCTCCGACGGCTCCGGACGGATCGTGTACGAGAACGGCGGCACGCTCTTCCTCTACGACATCGCCAAAGCCGCGGCAGCGCCGGTCGACGTGCGCGTGCACACCGACGCGCCGTCCACGCGCGTCACCACCGTCAACGCGCGGCAGTGGCTGCAGCGCATCGCGCTCTCGCCCACCGGGGTGCGCGCGCTGATCGGCGCACGCGGCGAAGTCTTCACCGTGCCGGCCACCGAGGGAGAGACGCGCAACCTCACGGCCACCTCCGGCGCGCGCGAGCTCTGGCCGGTGTGGTCGCCCGACGGAAAGTGGGTCGCCTACGCCTCCGATGCCACCGGCGAGTACGAGCTCTACGTCCGCCCCCAGGACGGCAGCGGCGACGAGAAGCGCCTCACCTCCCTCGGCCCCGGCTTCAGGAGCGAGCTGGCCTGGTCGCCCGACTCGAAGAAGATCGCCTTTTCCGAGGTCTCGCTCGCGCTGTCGTACGTCGACGTCGACAGCGGCAAGGTGACGGTGGTCGACCGCTCGGAATGGGGCCCGATCGACGAGTACGACTGGTCGCCGGACAGCCGCTGGCTCGTCTACGCCAAACGGCAGGCGAACCGGCTTTCCCAGCTTTTCGCCTGGTCCCTCGCCGACGCCCGTCCCCTCCCCCTCACCGACGGCAGGACCGACGACACCGATCCGCAATTCGACGACGGCGGCCAATACGTCTGGTTCCTGTCGAAGCGCACCTTCGAGCCGCGCTTCAGCGACTTCGAGCGCACGTACAACTTCAACGAGACCACCGGGATCTTCGCCGTGCCGCTGCGGCGCGAGGTGCCATCGCCCTTCGCACCGCGATCGGATGAGGAGAACGCGCCCAAACCCGCTCCCGAAGAGACGCCCGTGACCGTGCGCATCGATCCCGGCGTACTTCAACATCGGGTCATCCGCGTCGATCTCGCCGCGGGCGACTACGACCGCCTGCGGGTGGCCAAAGGACGTCTGTTCTACCTGGCCGAAAAGACCCTCCGTGCGTACACGGTCGCCGACCGCGCCGACAAGAGCGTCATCGAGAAGATCGACACGTACGATCTCAGCGCGAACGGGGAAAAGCTGGTCTACCGGGCCGGCCAGACCGTCGGCATCCTCGATGCGGGAGGAACCGGCAAGATCGGCGACGGCGCGCTGAAGCTCGACAACCTCACCATGCGCCTCGACCGCCGCGCGGAGTGGAAGCAGATCTTCACCGAGGCGTGGCGGATGATGCGCGACAACTTCTACGACCCGCTCATGCGCGGCGTCGACTGGCCGGCCATGAAAAAGCGGTACGAGTCCGAGCTGCCGTACGTCGCGCTGCGCGGAGACCTGAACTTCCTGATCGGGGAGATGAACGCCGAGCTGGGGGTGTCGCACATCACCGCCTTCGGCGGCGACGTGCCCGAGCTCCGCCGCACCGGCGCCGGCCTCCTCGGCGCCGACTACGAGGTCGCCGACGGCCTTTATCGCTTCCGGAAGATCTATCGCGGCGACAACGCGTCCCCCACCGCCGAGGCGCCGCTGGCCGCGCCGGGGGTCGACGTGCGCGAAGGCGACTACCTCCTGGCCGTGAACGGACACCCGCTGCGCGCGCCGGAGCCGCTCTTCGCCGCCTTCGAGGAGACGGCGGGCAGGCAGGTCACGCTGCTCGTCAACGGCGAGCCGCGGCAGGCGGGCGCGCGCACGGTGGTCGTGAAGCCGGTCACGAGCGAGGCGCAGCTCCGCTATCTCGACTGGGTGAACGCGAACCGCCGCACAGTCGACGAGGCGACGCGGGGGCGCTGTGCGTACGTGCATCTGCCGAGCACGGGGGACGAAGGGATCTCCGCGTTCAGCCGGCAGTTCTACGCGCAGGCCGACCGCGCCTGCCTGCTGCTCGACGCGCGCTGGAACACAGGCGGTCACATTCCCGACTTTTTCTTCGAGCGCCTGGCCCGCCGCCACCTCGAGTACGACGCGCCCCGCTACGGGGCGGACGAGCACTACCAGTACCCCGCCATCTTCGGACCGAAGGTGCTGGTGATCAATGAATACGCCGGCTCGGGCGGCGACTCGATCGCCGACTACTTCCGCAAGTATTCCCTCGGCCCGATCGTCGGCAAGCGCACCTGGGGCGGCCTGATGGGCATCGGCAGCGAGCTGCCGATGATCGACCACGGCCGGGTCACGGTGCCGAACGTGTCGGCCTGGGACGTGATCGACGGCCAGAGCGTCTGGATCGTGGAGAACCGCGGCGTCGAGCCCGACCTCGAAGTCGACAACCGCCCCGACCTGGTCATGCAGGGCCGCGACCCGCAGCTCGAGCGCGGCATCGCCATCCTCAACGAACAGCTCGCGAAGCACCCGCCCACGCAGCCGAAGCGGCCGGCCTACGGGAAGCCTTAGTACCCCATTCGCTAAGTTCGGTGACAGATCGCGTGGCGGCGCGGCGAGTCCCCTCTCCCCACCGCAGTGGGGAGAGGGTCAGGGTGAGGGGCTCTCTTTGGTACGAACCGGGAGGATAGGTAACAGAAAAACCGGGCGGATGGGTTACACCCGACTCAAGACCAGAGTGAAGGGGTGTGGCTGGGTGTGGAAGGAGACTGACCGGTTGAAGCAGCGACAACAGTTTGTGGAGATGT
>DASPMO010000203.1:0-57492 GCA_035627015.1 Thermoanaerobaculia bacterium
CGCCGGCGGTCCGCATCCGTTGGCGAAGTCAGTGTGGTCTGCTTAGAATCGCCGGATGCTGGCCTCCCTCCTCGTTGCTGCAATCACGCTCACGCTCCCCCCGCATGCGCCGGGAGAGCACGTCGTCGTCCGCGGGGCCGCCGATCGCGACGACACGCTGGTCATCGAGCTGCCGGTGGCGGCGAAGAGCATCGACTACGACGGCGGCGCGGGTGGCTTCGACGTCCTCGAGCTCCGCGGCGGCTCCGCGTGCATGCAGCGCGTCACGCAGCTTACGCCGCACGACGGCATCATCGAGATCGACGGCCTGACCATCCGCTACTTCAATCTCGAGCCGATTACCGACACCGGGGCGGCCGCGAGCTACGTCATCAGCGGCACGCCTGGCTTCGACGACGTCACCGTCACCGACGGGCCGGGCGGCACGACCACGGTCAGCAGCCCGAGCTTCGAGAGCGTGACGTTCGCCAACAAAACGAACGTGGTCTTCGACGGGCTGGGGGGCGGCGACCACGTGATTTTCCAGAACCCGGCGCCGGCCACCGGCCTGGTGTCGTTCATCGTGGAGAACGTCAACCGCGTGATCGGCCCGCAGGTGATCCGGTATCCGTCGTTCGGGGTGAGCGCGACCGGCGAGATCGAGCTGGCGACCGTGACCTTTCACGACGTCGACAACGTCGAGCTTTCGTCGTCGGGCGGCGACATCCGCTTCGGCGACAGCGACACGGTCACGATCGGCAATGTCTCTCCCACGCTTCCCGGTGTCTCCGCCGGCGGCAGTGTGTTCATCAGCGCGGTATCCGGCATCACCGTCGACGCGGCCGCAACCGTGACCGGCGATCTCCTCGCAACCGGCGCCCCGGTGCGCCTCTTCAGCTCCTTCGGCGGCATCGTCGTGAACGGTACGGTGACCACGGGGGCGGGCGGCGGAGACATCAGCATCGTGCCGTTCTCCTTCTTCCAGCCCGGGATCATCAACGGCAGCGTGATCTCGCAGAGCGGCGACGTTTCGATCGAGGCCTCGGCACTGCAGATCAATCCGACCGCCACCGTCTCCGCGCCGCTCGGCCGCGTCCACATTTTCAGTACCCGTCCGGACTTCGATCTCGGCTCTACCGGCGACGCCTCGGGCACGGGCATCGAGCTCTCGCAGGCCGAGATCGACCGCATCACCACGCCGGAGCTGGAGCTCGAATCGATCGGACGCAACCTCGTGACGCAGCCGATCGCGTTCGGCGGGCACCTCATCCTCAGCAGCCCGGATGGGCCGACAGCCACGGGCAGCGGCAGCCTCACCGCCCCCACGCTGTCGTTCGAGTCCGGGATGTCGCACACGTGGACCATCACGCCGGCATCCGTGCAGGTGCAGTTCGGCGCGCCGGTCCCGTACAGCGCGACCACGCTGAACGTCATCACGTCCACGGCCAGCCGCTTCTCGGGGCCGACCGCGAGCGACGACACGTTCGTCGTGACGCCGAGCGCCGCGACGACCATCAACGTCGATGGAAACCTGCACACGACGGGCGACGTGCTCGACTTCGAGCTGGCCGGCGTCATCGCCCCGGTGCTGACCGCCACCCTCGGGCCGAACGGCTACTCCGGCAGCCTCACCTCGGCCAACCGGCAGCCGGTGAACTTCTCCGACATCGAGAGAATCATCGACGCACCGGTCGACATTGCCGTGACGAAGACGGACAACGCCACGAACGTGGTGGCCGGCACGCCGGTGACCTACACCATCGTGGTGAGCAACTCCGCGCCGATCGCCGTCGCCGGCGTGAACGTCGCCGACGCGTTCCCGCCGGCATTGACCGGCGTGACGTGGACCTGCGCGCCGTCCGCGGGCTCGAGCTGCGCGGGCGCGGGGAGCGGCAATCTCAATCAGAACGTGACGCTCGCGGCGAACGGCAGTGTGACGTTCACTGTCACCGGGACGCTCGCTCCCGCGGCCACCGGCACGCTCGCGAACAGCGTGAACGTGACGACGCCCGCGGGCTTCGTCGAGACGAATCCCGCCAACAACAGCGCGACCGACACGTCGACCATCACCGCCGCGGCGGATCTGATCGTGACCAAGAACAGCGCGGCCGGAACCACGCTCCCCGACCGCGATGTGACGTACACGATCACCCTCCGCAATGCCGGGCCGAGCGACGCACAGAACGTGGCGCTGACGGACGTGCTCCCCGCGAGCACGCGCTTCGTCTCCCTCACCGCCGCCCCCGGCTACACCTGCACGACGCCGCCGGCCGGCGGCACCGGCACCGTGACCTGCACGCGCGCCGTGCTGCCGCCATCGGCGACGGCGGACACGTTCACCCTGGTCGTCCACGTCGACGGCACGACCGCGGGAGGAACGGCGATCGTGAACACCGTCAGCGCGACGACGACCACTCCCGACCCCGTGCCCGGAAATGACGCCGCCACGGCCACGACCACCGTCATCGTGCAGTCCGATCTCATCGTTACGAAGAGCGGCCCGTCCGGGACGACATTCGCCGGCGGCGAGCTGACGTACACGATCACGCTGCGCAACGCCGGACCGAGCGACGCGCAGAGCGTGACGCTCACGGACGTCATCCCCGCGAGCACGACCTTCGTCTCCTTCACCGCCGCGCCGGGGTACACGTGCGTGACCGGCTCCACCGTGACTTGCACGCGCGCCGTGCTGCCGCCGTCGCCCACGGCCGACACGTTCACGCTCGTGGTGCGCGTGAATCGTCCCACGGCGCCTGGCACGGCGATCGCGAACACTGCCACCGCCACGACCACCACCCCCGACCCGGCCGCGAACAACAGCGCCACCGCCCCGGCCATCACCGTGGCCGAGGCCAACATCCCCACGCTGTCGGAGTGGATGCTGCTGCTGCTGGCAGCGATGCTGGCGGTGATCGCGATGAAGATGGCGAAGTAGAGGAGCGCCGGCGTCCCGCCGGCTGTCGTGGCGGCGTCCCGCGCCGCCACCCCGGGGGAGGCGGGCTGAAGCCCGCCCTGCGTGGTGAGGGGTCACCTACGCGCTGCTTCGATGGCCTCGAACACGCGCATGAAGTTCCCTCCCAGCACCTTCTCCACATCCCCCTCGCTCATCCCCCGCTCGAGGAGGCGGGCGGTGAGGGAGGGGAGGCCGGCGGCGGTGAGTAAGCCGTCGGGGAGGGCCGGGACGCCGTCGAAGTCGCTGCCGATGCCGACGTGGTCGATGCCCGCCACCTCGGCCGCGTGAAAGATATGGTCCGCGACCTGGTCCAGCGTCGCGGTCGGGCAGCCGAGGGTCTGGAACCACTTGAGGTAGCTGTCCCAGTCCGTGCGGTCGTCGGGCATCTCCTCGGTGCCGCCCAGCCCTTCGGGCTCCTTCCTCGGCCGCCGCTGCGCGTTCATGATCACTTTGGCCACGGCGTCGCTGATGAACGCGGAGAAGAAGTTGATCATGCACACGCCGCCGTTCCCGGCCAGCGCGCGGAGCATGTCGTCGGTCATGTTGCGCGGGTGATGGCAGATGGCGCGGCAGGACGAATGCGTGGCCACGACCGGCGTGCGCGTGGTCTCGATGACGTGCGCGAACGCGGCGTCGGAGATGTGCGAGACGTCGACGATCATGCCGAGGTCGTTCATGGTGCGCACGACGTCGCGCCCGAAGTCGGAGAGGCCGCCGTGGCGGGCCACGTCCCCCGACGAGTCGCACCAGTTGTTCGTGTTCACATGGGTGAGGGTCAGGTAGCGCGCGCCGAGGCCGTACAGCTCGCGGAGGACGTCCAGCGAGTCCTCGATGGCGTGGCCCCCCTCGATGCCGATCATGATGGCCAGCTTCCCGTCGCGTTTCGCGGCGCGGATGCCGGCGCTGCCGGTGCAGAGCGTGACCGCGTCCTCGCGCCGCCGGGCCTCGCTGTGAATGAGGTGGATGAGCTGGCGGGCGAAGCGCGCCGCGCCGCGGTTGGCGTAGAACGGCGGCACGTACGCGGCGAAGAACGACGCGGTGATGCCGCTCTCCTGCAGCGAGCGCAGGTCGGCCTGCGCTTCGGTGTCGTGCTCGTCGAGATGCACGTTGTGGCGGTGGAGGCGGTACGGCGTGTCGCAGTGGCCGTCGACGATGATGGCGCGCCGGTGCAGGTCACTCGCGGAAATAGTCATCGATGCGATCGAGCTCCCTCGTCATGGCATTGAGGTCGTCGAAGACGAATTCCGCCTTCGCCAGCAGCTCCTCGGCGAATCCTCCGCACCGCAGCGCCACGACCGGCAGAGCGCTGCGATGCGCGGCCAGGATGTCGTACGGCGTGTCTCCCACGACGATGGTGCGCGCGGGATCGCTCTTCACGCGCTCCAGCGCCGCCTGGAAGATCTCCGGGGATGGCTTCGAGAACTGCGCGTCCTCCTTCGACGTCGTTCCCTCGAGGAGATCGCCGACGCCGAGAAGCTCGACATAGTACTCGACCTCGTCGGGATTCGAAGACGAGGCGAAGGCCAGCTTGATGCCTTTGTCCGCGAGCGTACGGATGGACTCGCGCACGCCGGGAAACGGCTGCACGCTCTTCATGTACTCGTCTTTCCAAAGCTGGCCGCGGTACTTCTTCAGCGGCTCGCCGAACTGGCGCATCTCGCGCGCGTTGAGCGTGTCGGGGACGAGCAGGTCGCCCCCCTTGCCGATCTGCTGGCGGACGAGCTTCCAATCGACCTCTTTGCCGAAATGCGCGAAGGCCTGCACCCAGCAGTCGGTGTGTTTGTCGTTGGAGTCGACGAGCGTGCCGTCGATGTCGAGGAGGATGGCCTGCGTGAGGGTTTTCACGCAGGCCACATTAGCTATCCGCGTGCCGAGCGCCGTTTCTTCCCTAGAAGCGAGATCACCGGCTGCTCCATCGACGGGCTGTTGTCGTGCGGCACGGTCACGGTCACGGTGGACGTGCTGCGGTTGCCGGCGTCGTCGAGGGCCTCGACGTGCACGGTGTAGACGCGCCCTTCGCCCTGGGGATCGCGCTCGGCGCGGAGCTGCACGGTCAGCGGCGCGGTGACGTTCCAGTCATCGTCCTCGAGGGGCTCGTTGGCGGTGACGCTGAAGATGTTCACGAACGGCGACGGGTCGACGTTATCAATCACCTGCACCTCCAGCGTCACGCCGACGAGCTTCCCGTTCGGCGGCTGGAGGACGTCCGGCGTCGCGGTGATGGAGACGATGGCCGGAGCCTCGGTATCGGCCGGCGGCTGCTGCTGCACGGTCACGGTGAACGAGCCGCTGGCGGCGTTGCCGCGCGTGTCGGACGCCGAGCACTGCACGACCGTCGTGCCGTCCGGGAACGTCGATCCAGAGGCCGGCGTGCAGGTGACGGCGACGTTGCCGTCGACGAGGTCCTGCGCCGAGGCGGTGTAATGCACCACCGGCTCCTGCGAGACGGTGTTCCCCGGGAGGAGCAGCGCCGGTGCGGTGGTGTCGACGATCGTCACCTTGAACGTGCCGCCGGGGCTGCACGTCACCTGCGTCACGCCGAGCGGGAACGTGGAGCCGGACGCCGGCGTGCAGGCGCCGTGGCCGGTGGGACGGCCGTTCTCATCGTCCGCGCCGTTGCCGGGAACGCTGAACGAGACCACGGCGCCGTTCGGGCCCGTGGCTTCGCGGGTGATGTCGCTCAGCGTCGGCGGCGGGTCGGGCGGCTGCGCGAAGACGGTCACGGTGAAGCTGCCGGAGGCGGAGTTCTGCCGCGAGTCGCTGGCCGAGCAGGCCACCGTAGTCGTGCCGGTCGGGAAGTTCGTCCCCGAGGCGGGGGAGCAGGTGACGCCGACGCTGCCGTCGACGCTGTCGCTGGCGGAGGCGTGGTACATGACGGTGGCGCCGGAAGCGGTGCCGGGCACGCTGAAGTCGCGCGGCAGCGAGAGCGCCGGCGCGGTGGTGTCGACGACGTGGATCTTGAAGCTGCCGCCGTCGCACTGCACGTGCGTCGTGCCGAGGGGGAACTTCGAGCCGGAGGCGGGGGAGCAGTTCGCGCTCGTGGTCGGCCGGCCGTTCTCGTCGTCCGGACCGCTGCCGGTGGCGGTGTAGGTGACGATCGCGCCGTCGGGACCGGTGGCCTCGCGGGTGAGGTCGCCGGGGATGTTGGGCGGGTTGGTGGGCGGATGGTCCGTCACCGTCACGGTGAACGTGCCGGTGGAGCTGTTCTGCCGCGAGTCGCTGGCGTTGCAGGTGACGGTGGTCGTGCCGCGCGGGAAGAGCGAGCCGGAGGCGGGTGCACAGGAGACGCCGACGTTGCCGTCGACGGCGTCGTGCGCGGCGGCCTGGTATGTCACGGTGGCGCCGGAGGCCGGGCCGGAGACCCCGATGTCGCGCGGCAGCGCGAGCTCGGGACCGCGCGTGTCGACGACGGTCACGGCGAAGCTGCCGCCGGTGCACTGCACGGTGGTCGTGCCGAGGGAGAACTGCGTGCCGGAGGCGGGAGCGCAGTGGACCTGCGTCGTGGGACGGCCGTTCTCGTCGTCCGGCCCGCCCGCCGCGGCATGGAAGTGCACGACCGCGCCGGCGGCGCTGGTCGCCTCGACGGTCATGTCGGACGGCAAGGCGAGCGCACCGGTGGCGAATGCAATGGCCCAGACGAAGAGCAGCGCGCGACTACGGATCATCGGTCCCTCCCCGGATGAAAAATAAATACTATCGCAGGGCCACATAGACGGCGTGCCTTTTCGGGAGCCGCCGCGTGCCGTACGAGCGGCGGACGGTGGTGCGGAATCCGTGTGCGCGCAGGAGCGCGAGCAGCTCGGCGCGGTCGTAGAGCTCGAGCGTGTGGACTTCTTCGTCGCGGCGGCCGCCGGCGCGGAAGGTGAGCACGCGGCGCGTCAGCGTCCTGCCGTCGCTCTCCTTGATGGCGATCACGCTCCAGTCGTCGCCGCCGCTGCGGTGCTCGTCGTACGGCGGATACGCGCCGCGCTCGGCGACGTCGAAGAGAAGGAGGCTCGCCGGTGCGCTTGCGACGAGCCTGCGCACGCCGTCGAACGTGCCGTAGTTGAGGACCTCGCCCGTGGCGATGATGGCGTCGCACGGCGGGATGTCGATCTCGTCGAATGAGCCCACGTCGAAGCGCGCATTGGGCGCGGTCTCGCCGGCCAGGGCGATCATCGACGGCGAGATGTCGAAGCCGTGCACGTCGAACCCGGCGCGGGTGAGCTCGCGCGCCAGGATGCCGCTGCCGCACCCCAGCTCGACCACGGTTCTCAGGTTGTAACGGCGCAGCAGTTCGACAATCCACGGCGCGGCTGATTCCGCAAACTCGCTGAATCCGGCGTGGTGGATGTAGGCGAGGTCGTCGCGGTAGAGCATATGGAGTGCGGCAGCGCCAGCTGCCGCTTTCCATGCCGCAGCGCAAGCTGCGGCGAGGGCGGGAGGCTGGTGCCTCCCGCATGGAAAGCGGCAGCTGGCGCTGCCGCACTCCATATTAGCGCTCGGCTTCCCGCCGCACGGCGCGGAGCATCATGCGCCGAATGAGGCCGCTGCCGGGGCGGACGAACAGCCAGTACAGCGCGAACCTGCGCCGTGCGTTCTCGCCGCAGAGGATGCGCGTCTCGGTGGTGACCCGTACGCGCGCGTCATCCTCGCGCTCGATGGAAAAGTTCCAGGCGGCGCGGGCCACGTCCGGCGACACGGGCGACCGGAAGTCGGGTGCCGACGGCTTGCAGGTGGGCTTCCAGAAAGGACCCTCGATCCCGAGGACGATCTCGCGCGGCGGATCTTCGGCGGCGACCGAGAACATCGAGCGCGCGGGGCGGGTGATGCCGCGCAGGGCCAGGAGCAGCCGCGTCAGCCAGCTCCGCGTGAGGTCGGCGTTCACGATCGCGTCGTAGGCGCGCTCGGGCGTCGCGCGCACGACGATCGAGTGACGCTCGTAAAAGTCACAGTGCGGGAGCAGCGAGTCGATGAGCATCTAATGATGCGCGCGGAGGAACGTCTCCGGCTTGCTGAACACCTTGGCGATGTTCATCCCCTTGCGCACGGCGGCGAAGGAGACTTTGCGCGTGGCCAGCGCGCCGGCGAGCTGCAGGTAGGTCTTCACCTTGCCGCGGTGCTTGTAGCGCACGTCCAGCGCGTGCTGCCAGAGCGCCGAGTACTGGGCGTAGAACTCGTCGAGCGGGAGCTTCGTGGGCAGCACCGTGTGGACGATGTCGAACATCTCCCACTCGTGCGTCTGCACGTTCTTCTTGGCCGTGTCCCAGAGGTCCGTGCCGGGGAGCGGCGTGAGGATGGAGAAGCCGCTGTTGTACGCGCCCATCTTGTCGATCCAGTCGCGGAGGCGCTGGAAGTCGTCGCGGTCCCAGGCCGGGTCGACGATGAAGTTGGGGGTGAAGCCGACGCCGAGGTCCTTGAGGATGTTGATGGCCCGGACGTTGTTGTCGGCCGTGTTCTTCTTGTTGACCGCCTTCAGCCCCTCGTCGGTCACCGACTCCAGGCCGAGGAAAATGGCCAGGCTGCCGCAGTCCTTCCACATCTCGATGAGATGGGGGAACTTGCAGATGATGTCGGTGCGCGTCTGCACGGTGAAGTACTTGCGGATGCCCGAGGCCTTGATCTGCCGGGCCATCTCCTCGCCGCGCTTCACGTTCATCCAGAAGATGTCGTCGGTGATGAAGATGTTCGGCGCGGTGATCTGCTCGAGCTCCCGGACCACGCGCTCGGGCGACTTCTCGCGGAACGTCGACTCGTGAAACTTCCAGACCGAGCAGAAGTTGCACTTGAACGGGCAGCCGCGGGCGGTCTCCATGAGCGCCAGCGGCTTGCGGAAGTTGATGTAGTAGTGGTCGGCGTAGTGGGCGATGAGGTGCCGCGCCGGCAGCGGATAGGTGTCGAGGTGCGGGCGGGCCGGGGCGTGGCCGGTGAAGTGCCACACGTCGCCTTCCCGCACTTCCAGTCCCGGCACCTTCTTCAGGTCGCGGGCGTCGTTCAGCGAGTTGACCAGCGGCGGCATCACTTCCTCGCCGTCGCCCATGGCGATGGCGTCGAAGGCCTCGTGGCGGAACCACTCGGGGTCGCGTGACGCGTCGTGCCCGCCGACGACGATGAACGCCTTCGGCATCTCGCGGCGGATGCGCTGGGCCAGGCGGATGGTGCGGTTGCGCTCCGTGGTGAAGTTGCACTGCAGGCCGACGACGTCGGGGTCGAAGGCGCGGCAGTCGGCGATCCCCTTCTCCTCGCCGTCGATGCGCAGGTCGAAGACCTTGCAGGCGTGGCCGTCCTGTTCGAGACAGGCGGCCACGCAGATCGGCCCGAGCGGCTCGACGAAGGTGAGCATCTCCAGGCCGAGGATGCCTCCCACGGGAGGCTTGATGAACGCGACGCGCATGGTGTCGGAAAAGACCTTAGCACATTGGGGTCAATCGATCGTGACCGTCAGTTTCGGCGTCTCTCCCTCCGGCACGTCGCGCGCGGTGAAGAAGTACGTGCCGCTCTCCTCGCGGTCGACCGGCGGTTTCGGATCGAGCCGTCCCTTGCCGCCGAGCCTGGCGCGGAGGAGCGACGCGTAGCCCGGCCCGAGGAAGTTGCCGAAGCGGTCGCGCGGGGTGACGCGGTACGTGACCGTGCCGCGGACGTTCCTCGAGGCGACGATCTCGGTCGACCCCGGATCGGGGCGCACTCTCACGTGCGTCTCCACGCGCTCCACGCGGCGGACGCGTCCGGTGCGGCGGTCGTTCCAGTCGAGCACTGCCTCGAAGCCGTAGAGTCCCGGCACGCTCGTCCCCTTGAAGGTGGCGCTGTAGACGCCGTTCTTTTCGTGCACGAGCGTCAGGGTCTCGACGTCGGCGGGAGTCACCCGTTTCAGCGGGACGCGGGCGAGCTTGCGGTCGTACGCGCTGACGCTGTCCCCGCCGACCGTGCCGGCCCCTCCCTGCACCCGCGTTCTCCTGAGGATGTTCCCCAGTCCTTCGGCCGGCCGCTGCACGCGCACCCGGATCGCCCCCGCCGGGAGCTTGTCCAGCGGCTTGCCGTCCCACGAGAGCCGCGCGCGCACGGTGAGCGTGTCGCCGGTGGCGGGCCTGGCCGTGTCGACGCTCACGCTGAAGTCGAGGTGGCGCTCCACGAAGTACGTGTGCAGCGTGTACGGCACGCGGCCGGCCGGCGCGGCGAGGTCGCTCTTCGCGCGCCGCACGCGCACGCGCCACGTGCCGATGTCCTCGTTCCCCTTCATGTCGAATGACTGCAGCGACGCCTGCGGCGTCTTCGACGCGGAGACCGGCTTGACCACGCTGCCGTCGGGGCGGAAAACCTCGAGGTCGAGCGCGTTCACCAGCGGCGGCGCCCACTGCACGGAGAAGACGGCGCGCTGCACGGAGGCGTCGACGAGCACCGGCTGCGCGGCGGCCGGGCCGGGCCCTTCCATGACGTCGTGATGGCGCAGCGCCAGCGCGGCGGTGTTCCCCTTGAGGATGCTGATCAGCGTCAGGGCCAGGTTGTCCAGCATCGTGGCCACGTTGATGCCGATGTACGACACGCCCGAGGTCTCGAAGGCGAGCCGGGTCAGCAGCTCGCCGTCGACGGCGCCGGGCGTGCCGAAGCCGATGCTCTGGATGGGGACGAAGCGCTGGCGCAGCTCGCTGGTGAAGCTGCCCACCGGCGCGAGCGCCAGGAAGCCGCTCGCCGCCGGCTCGAGGAGCGGCGCGGTGTTCTGCTTGCCGTCCGTGACGACGAGCATGGTGAGGTCGCTGTCGGGATCGCTCGACCACTGGGCCATGCCGCTGTTGATGCCGCCGCCGATGGAGGTGGCGCCGCCCGGCGCCAGCTCGTCGATCTTCGCCAGCAGCGGAGCCCACTGGTGCGATGGTCCAGGATCGGCGCTGCCGCGGCGGACGAAGAAGTTTGCCGGGGGATCGCCGCCGGCGACGCTCTGCGCCGCCGCGGTGCCGCTGAAGAAGACCAGGCCGATGCGGTCGTCGGACTGCAGGACGTCGATCTCCTGCCAGGTGGCGACGAAGGTCTTCATGGCCGAGCGGAGGATCTCGGCCTTGGTCGGCGCGACCTCGGCGTCGGGCGGGAACTCGCTCATGCTCCCCGACCTGTCGAGCACGATCGCGACGTCGAGCGGATGGCGGCCACCGTCGGTGGCCACGAGCTCGGGCACGCCGCCGTCGCCGAAGGGGATGAGCTGCGCCGGCATGTCGCCGGTGCGCTTCGACGGTTTGGAGCACTCCGCCGCCGGCGCGGCCACGACGTAGGAGGAGATGTTGTATTTCGTGATGTCGGGGCCGAGGAAGCGCATCTGGATCTCCTTGGCCACCGCGCCCGCGCCCTGGCAGAAGTCGCCCGCGAAGTTGGAGAGGGGGCGGTAGACGATGCGCGCCGTGTTGGGCGCAGCGCCGGTGAGGAATTCGACCGAGTCGCCGGCCACGGTCTGGGTCGTGCCGAGGTTCAGCGTCGTGCCGTTCACGAAGAGCTGCGACCCCGCCGGCGCGCCCGCCAGCGCGAGCGTGACGCGCACTTCGCCCGTTTCCTGCTGGGCGTTCAGGCGGAGGGGGATGCTGAGCAGAAAGGCCTCATCCGCGGAGAGGGCGGATGCACACA
Organism: Thermoanaerobaculia bacterium; assembly: GCA_035627015.1. Taxonomy (GTDB): domain Bacteria; phylum Acidobacteriota; class Thermoanaerobaculia; order Gp7-AA8; family Gp7-AA8; genus QHVT01. Next base: position 11,519 of record DASPMO010000203.1, read on the forward strand.
CAAAGAGACAGAAGGCGATGGCGATTCGCTTCACGAAGACCTCCTCGATTGTTCCAGGGGCGGATCGGGGAGGATTGTATCTGGAGTGCGCGAGCGCCAGCTCGCGCTCTCCATGCCGCGGCGCCAGCCGCGGCGGGGGGCGGTTACCGGTATTCGACCCAGTCCGTCACGGCCACGACGCGGCTCTTCAGCGGGTCCGTCTCTTCGTGGAGGAAGATGCGCAGGCGCACGGGGCGGGCCAGGCTGGCGTTGCGGGTGATGCTCGCAAAGTCCGCCGACACGGTGGCGGTGCCGGTAGCGCTGGTGAGCGTCTTCCGCGGCGGCGGTCCCGGCGGCACTCCGGACGTCGACGTGGACGTGTAGCTTTCCGAGGTGAAGGTGCGGTCGGGGGTGGTGGTGGCGAACTGGATGGTGAAATAGAACGTGTCGGGTCGGAACTCCTGGATCGCGTAGTCGACCGTCGCCTCGATCTTCGACGTCTCGGCGAGCGCCGAGCCCGCGGCGGGTGTGATGCGGCGCAGGGTGACGCTGCCCGTCGCCTGCGCGCCCGGCTTCGCGTCGATGTCCGTCGTGAACAGCTCCCACGGCCCGAAGCCGGTCATCTGCATGACCGTCTCCTCGGGGAAGTAGAGGTAGTGCATCGTGCGCGGCGGGTTGACGTAGAAGCTGCCCGCGCCGTAGCGCTTCACCGCGCCTTTCTCCGCGACCGTCCCGAAGCCCAGCTCCGCGGCGCCGGAGAGGATCGTCACGCGCTCGTCCCTCGGGTGCCAGTGCGGCGCGAGCGTCGCGCCGGCCGGCACGCGCACGCGCATGGTGAAGAGGCCGGCCGCGCGCGGGTCGCCTTCCAGCACCGCGATCTTCGAGCCGGCGGGGAGCGTCGGCGGGCCGTCCTTCCAGACGATCGTTTCGGGCGTGAGGCCGATGGCAGCGGCGAGGACGAGGGCGAGGATCATCCCTCCATTTTAGACCGCTGTCCCGGCAGGACGAGCGCGGCCGCGGCGGAGACGAGCAGCACGGCGGGGAAGACGTACAGGCGCGCGTCGCGCGTCAGTCCGCCGCCGGCCAGGACGGTCACCAGGCCGCTGCCGACGACGCCGCCGAGGTAGCGCATCGTCGAGAGCGCGCCGGAGGCCACGCCCGCCTGCGAGGCCTGCACCGCGCCGAGGGCCGAGGCCTGCGCGGGACTGGTGGAGACGCCGATGCCCGCCCCCATCAGGATCACCGAGGCGAACAGCTCGCCCTGGGCGATGAAGAGCGCGGCACCCGCCGTCGAGATCAGCGCGCCGGCGAAGGCGACGATCCGCGCCCCGATGGCGTCGGAGAGGCGCCCGCCGGCCGGCGAGGCGAGGACCATCGACAGCGTGAAGAGGAGCAGCGTGCGTCCCGTGTGCGCCGCGCCGCGGTCGACGAGAAAGAAAGGAAGAAGGAAGAGCATCGCGTACATGGCCAGGTTCTGCAGTCCGACGATGGAGCTGCCCGCGGCGAAGGCCGGGCGCGCGAAGAGGCGGACGTCGAGGACGGGATCGCCAGCGCGCAGCTCGCGCATGACGAAGACCGCCAGCAGCACCGCCGCGCCGAGGGCGAAGAGCAGGCTCGTGAGGTTGACCGCCGAGACGAGCAGGACGACGGCCACGCCGAGGATGGCGCTGCCGAGCCAGTCGAAGTGCGGCGTCTTCGTGGAGCGCTCGCCGCGCGCCGGCGGCTCGAGCAGGAACGAGAGCAGCACGACCGGCAGGTTCACGACGAAGACCGAGTGCCAGCCGAAGGCGTCGGTGAGGAAGCCGCCCAGGACCGGGCCGAGCGCCGCGGCGCCGCCCATGATCGCCCCGAAGACGCCGAAGACGCGCCCGCGCCGCTCGGGCGGGACGCTGTTGCGCAACGCGGCGAAGACGCTGGGGACGGAGAGCGCGGCGCCGATGGCCATGAGCACGCGCCCCGCGCCGAGCACCAGCAGCGACGGCGAGAACGCCGCCAGCAAGGCGCCGAGGCCGAACGCCGCCCGCCCGAGGGTCAGCACGCGCGACGTCCCCCACAGGTCCGCCAGCTTCCCCGCGGGACTCTGCGCCACGATGGTGACCACCAGGTACGCGGTGACCAGCCACTGCGTGGCCGTCGCCGGCGACGCATCGAACGCGTCGGCAATGGAGGGGAGCGCCACGGCGATGATGGTCGAGTTCAGCGGCGCCAGGATCGCTGCCAGCGCCAGCCCCGCAAAGCGCCGGAAACGTAGGTCGGGCTTCAGCCCGACCGGGGGCGGGCTGAAGCCCGCCCTACGTTTGGTAATCGGTCGTGATTGCAGCAGGTACAGCGACCCGCCCGCGAAGGCCCACTCTAGGTCCTGCGGGCCCCCGTAAAACTCCTCGCACCGCGACGCCAGCGCATGGAGCCCGAGCAACTGTGCGTCGGTCAGGCAGAGCCGCAGGATGTCCTCCGCCCTTACCGGCCGTTCGATCGTCCCACCCTCGGGCGCGAAGCGAATGACAAAGTCCTTTCGCCCTGCCGTGCGCTCCACGATCTCGCCGGCGGGCGAAATCCGGAACCGGTCCGGCGTCACCAGTCCCGACACCACCGCCTCGCCCAGTCCCCATGCTCCCTCGATCACGCGCTCGTCCGCGTCATCGAGCGGATTGCGCGTGAAGAGCACGCCGGCGACGTCGGAGTCGATCATCCGCTGCACGACCACGCCGATGCGCGGCTCGCCCGTCACGCCCATCTTCCGGCGATAGGCGAGGGCGCTCTCCGCGCGCGCCGAGGCGTGGATGGTGCGCACGGCCTCGAGCAGCATCGCCTCCGTGGTCACGTTGAGGATGGAGACGTGCTGTCCGGCGAAGCTGGCGTCGAGCGAGTCTTCGCCCACCGCGGACGACCGTGCCGCCACGGCCGCGCCGAAGGCGCGGAAGGCGGCGTTCATGCCCTCGATGGCGGCGGCATCGCCGGCGGCGATGCGGTCGACCAGCTCCCACGACAGCGCGAAGCCGTCCGGCGCGGGAAGGCCCGCGCCGATGGCTCGCGCCAGCGACGACGCCTTCCCGCCGAAGGTCTCGACGGCTCCCGCCTCACCGAGTGCCGCGAGGGTCACGCGAGGACTTCGACCGTCCCGCGCGCGCCGTCGAGGCGCACGCGCACGCCGTCGCGAATGAGCTCCGTGGCGTTGCCGCAGCCGACCACCGCTGGGATGCCGTACTCGCGCGCCACCACCGCCGCGTGCGAGAGCGTCCCGCCGCGGTCGGTGACGATGCCTTTCAGCAGCGGCAGCAAGGCGTTGTACGACGGCGCGGTGGAGCGCGCGATCAGCACGTCGCCCTGGCGCACGCGCCCCATGTCCTGCGGGTCGAGCACGAGCCGCGCGACGCCGGTCACTTCGCCCGGGCTGGCCGCGTGTCCGCTGATCTTCGCCCCCGAGGACTGCCTGCCGCGTGCGGCGAACATTTCCTCGAGGCAGATGGCCACGGCCCGCTGCGACCGCGCCGCCGCCTCGGGGAGCCACTCCGCGGGCGGAGGGCCGGACGGCGTGCCGCCGAGGAAGGGGGGGGCGTCGAGATACGAGTGCGACGTGCGGTACTGCGCGTCGGCCGCGGCCTGGTCGGCCGTGCGTCCCGGGCCGCCGTTCAGCATGGAGGTGAGCTCGTCCAGCGTCAGCTCGACCGCGTGCTGCGCGTCGTGGAGGAGGCCTTGGGCCGCGAGACGGCGTCCCGCCTCCAGGATCGCCCGCCGGGTGATGCCGGTCGCCCACGCGTCGTTGTAGTACACGCGCTCGTCGCGCATGCGGTAGGTGTGGCGCGCCTCTTCGAGCAATTCGTCGAACTGCGCGCGATGCTCGGCCGGGACTTTGTCGCGGATGGCGTTGACGTCGACGGACTGCGAGCGGCTGGCCTGCCGCGCCAGCGCGGACTTGATGTTCTCCACGATGACGTCGGGCATTTCGGACAGCGTGAGGTCGCAGACATCGTAACCCGTGGCGGTGCGCACTCCGGCCACGTGGAGGTAGCGGCGCGCGGCCTCGCCGATGGCGTCGGTGCGGGTGGTCAGCGCGTCGACCACGACGGCCGGCTCTCCCTCCAGGATGCTGCTGTTGGCGCCGATGGCGCGGGCCAGCGCGTCCAGCTCTTCCGCGGCACCCTGTGAGACGCGGCTCGAGCCGCGGAAGAGCGGCAGCACGGCGGAGGGCGCGAGGCCGGTCCACTCGCGCACGTGCACGAGGAAATCGCCGAGGGGGAGCATGGCCGTGGCGTTGAGCGAGTGGTGCGTGGTGATGGAGCGGCGCGCGGCGTCGAAGCAGCGCTGGAGGTGCTGCACGAGCTCGGCATTCGAGAGCGCGCGCAGGTCGACCTGCTGCAGTGCCGTGTTCTCGCGGGCGATGGCGGGCTTGGTCTCGGAGTCCCAGCGCGCCACATCGGCGCGCCAGCGCTTGGTGGCGAACGTCTCCGCGACCGTGCGGATGCGGCGGCGGATCTCCGGGTGCAGCTTCGTCAGCAGCTTGAAGATCAGCTTCGGGGGTGGCGCCTTCGCGTCCGGCGGCGCGCCGACGCCGCGCGCGGCGGTGTAGATGAAGCGGTTGACGGTCTTGAACTCCATACAGTCGAGCAGCAGCCCGTAACGGGCCATGCCCTCGCGGAATCCGGCCGTCGCGGCGTCAGGAAAGACTCCTTCCATGGCGCGCGACACCGGCCGCAGGATGTGCGTCGACTCGAGCTCCCACACGCCCGGCCCCGGAGGGGTGAAGCCGCTGTTCTCTTGCATGTCGTGAGGATAGCAGGAGGGGTGCTTACGGCTCGCTTACGCGGGTTCAGGGACGAGGGACGAGGGACGAGGTACGAGTGCTCCGCTCGGGCGCGTTCGACGCCTGTGGCTCGTGCGCCGTGGGTGCGGCCGCCCACTCGTACCTCGTCCCTCGTACCTCGTCCCTGAAAACAGGAATTCGCGAGCGGTCACGGCGTTCTCACCGGTCCATCCGCCGTACTCCCACCCACACCCGAGGAGCCCTGAATGAACGTCCGCCGTACCCTTGTGTTGGCCGTGCTGTGCCTTGCCGCGGTTGCGCCCATGGCGCAGGCCGCGTCGCCGAACGTCGTCATCAGCCAGGTTTACGGCGGTGGCGGCAATGCCGGCGCCACCTACCGGAATGACTTCATCGAGCTGTTCAACCGCGGCACCGCGACGGTGAGCCTCGCCGGCTGGTCCGTGCAGTACGCCAGCTCGACCGGGACGTCGTGGCAGGTCACGCCGCTGACCGGCTCGATCGCGCCGGGACAGTATTACCTCGTCCAGCAGGCGCAGGGCACGGGCGGTACGGTCAGCCTGCCGGCGCCGAACGCGACCGGCACGATCGCGATGAGCGCCACGGCCGGCAAGATCGCGCTCGTCGCCTCCACCGCGGCCCTGACCGGCGGTTGCCCGTCCGTCGTCGACTTCGTCGGCTTCGGCGGCGCGAACTGCTTCGAGGGCGCGGCGACCCCGGCCCTCTCCAACACCACCGCCGCGCTCCGCAAGGGCGACGGCTGCACCGACACCGACAGCAACTCCGGCGACTTCACCGTCGGCGCCCCGGCTCCGCGCAACAGCGCCAGCCCGGCCAACTCGTGCGGCGTCACCGACGCCGCCCCGTCCATCAACGCGCCGGCCAACCCGGCCGCGGTCGTCTTCGTCGACGCCGCGCCGTTCTCCGTCAACCTGACGGGCAACGATGACGGCGGCGTCTACGTCTGGTCCGCCACGGCGGGCACGGGCGTGGCCGCGGTCGCCGTCACCGGCGGACAGGGGACGGCAAGCGCGACCTACGGCGTCACACTGCAGGCCGGCTTCACCGGCACCGCCACCTTCACCGCCTCCCTCTCCGACAACGTCAATCCCGCGGCCACCCGGACCGTCAACATCCAGGTCAACCCGAACGTCGTGAACCTCGCGCCGCAGATCTTCGCCCCGGCGAATCCGATCGCCACCGTGGCGCAGGACGCGGCGCCGTTCGCGGTCAACCTCTTCGGCGCCGACGACAACGGCGTCTTCACCTGGTCCGCGAGCGCGGGCGCCGGTGTCTCCGCCGTCGCCGTCAGCGCGGGGCAGGGCACCGGCAGCGCGACCTTCACCGTCACGCTGCAGGCGGGCTTCAGCGGGACGGCGACGTTCACCGCCTCGCTCACCGACACCTTCAACGCCGCGGTGAGCCAGGCCGTCCACGTCTCGGTCACCCCGGCCCCCGCACCGCCGCCCGATCACCTCGTCATCAGCCAGGTCTACGGCGGTGGCGGGAACTCCGGCGCCGCGCTGCGCAACGACTACGTCGAGCTTTACAACCCCACCAACTCCACGATCGACACCAGCGGCTGGACGATCCAGTACGGCGCCGCCACGAATACGGTCTGGGCCGCGACGCCCCTCGGCGGCGTGATCCAGCCCGGCGAGTATTACCTCGTGCAGCTCGCCTCCGGCGGCACGAACGGCGCGCTGCTCCCCGTGGAGCCGAACGTCACCGGCGATCTCAACCTGAGCGGCACGGCCGGCAAGGTCGCGCTCGTCCGCGGCGGCGATCCCCTCAGCGGCTGCGTGATGAGCAACCCGCTGTTGGTCGACCTGGTCGGCTTCGGCACCACGGCCAATTGCCGCGAAGGCTCGGGCAACGCCCCCGCGCCGAGCAACACGAACGCGATCTTCCGCAAGAACGGCGGCTTCACCGACACGAACGTCAACAGCGCCGACTTCGTCACCGGCACGCCGGGCCCGCGCCGCACGGCGGTCATCACCGAGCCGGGGCCGAACGTCCTCAACGTCGACCCGCGCAACGCCAACACCACCGCGCCGCGCGACGCCAGCCTCACCGTCACCTTCTCCGAGTCCGTCGACGTGAGCGGCGCGTGGTTCGCCATCACCTGCGCGAGCAGCGGCCTGCACCACGACGCCACCGTCGCCGGCAGCGGCCGCACCTGGATCATCACGCCGAACGCGAACTTCGTCCCGGGCGAGAGCTGCACGGCCACCGTCTTCAAGGACTTCGTCCACGACACCGACCTCGACGACAGCGCGCCGAACAGCGACACGCTGCCGGCGAACTATGTCTGGTCGTTCTCCATCGCTACCGGCACCGCCCCGGCCTACACGCCGGACGTGCACCTGACCATGGGCAATCCGTCCGACGCGGTCACCGATGTGAACGCGCCGAACAATTACCTCATGGAGAAGCCCGAGCTGACCCTGTCGTACAACCGCGACCGCGGCACGCCGAACTGGGTGAGCTGGCACCTGGCCGACGAATGGGTCGGCTCGCTCGCGCGCGTCGATACGTTCCGCCCCGATCCGCAGGTCCCGGCGGAGTGGTACCGCGTCACGCACATCGACTACTCCGGCTCCGGCTTCGACCGCGGCCACATGGTCCCGAACGCCGACCGCGATCCCGAGACGTCGATGCCGATCAACCAGGCCACGTTCCTGATGTCCAACATGCTCCCGCAGACGCCCGACAACAACCAAGGGCCGTGGGCGGAGCAGGAGAACTACCTGCGCACGCTGCTCCCGCAGAACGAGCTGTACATCGTCGCGGGCGGCGCGGGGACGGGCGGCACCGGCTCGAACGGCTTCACCAACACGATCGCCAACGGCCGGGTGACCGTGCCGGCCGTGACGTGGAAGGTCGTGCTGGTGATCCCGAAGGGCTCGGACGACGTGAACCGCGTCACCGCGGGCGCACGCACCATCGCCGTGGTCATGCCGAACGTGCAGGGCATCCGCAACAATGACTGGCAGAACTACCTGACCACGGTCGACGCCGTCGAGGCGCTGACCGGCTACGACTTCTTCGAGAACGTGGCCGACGCGGTCGAGAACGCGATCGAGGCGGGTACGAACGGCGTGAATCCGCCGGGACTCGACCACCAGTCCTTCAGCACGAACGAGGACGAGGCGAAGTCGTTCACGTTCGAGGCCGCGAGCCCGGGCAACGGCACGCTGACGTACACCATCGTCACGCCGCCGTCGCACGGCACCCTCAGCGGCTCCGGCGCCTCGCAGACGTACACGCCGGCGCCTGACTTCAACGGGTCCGACAGCTTCACGTTCCGCGCGAGCAACGGTTCGCTGACGTCGAACGTCGCCACGATGACCGTCACAGTCTTCGAGAAGAACGACGCGCCGGTGGCCGCGGACGACGCGCTGAGCACGAACGAAGACGCGGCGCTGCAGTTCGGCGCCGGCAGCCTGACGAACAATGACCACGCCGGCGCGAACGAGTCGCAGAGCCTGACGGTTGCGAGCGTCAGCGCCACGGCGAATACGCACGGCACGGTGTCGCTCGCGGGCGGTGTCGTCACCTATACCCCGGCCCCGAACTACCACGGCGCGGCGAGCTTCACCTATTCGGTCTGCGACAACGGCGTCACCCGCGGCGCGGCCGACTCGCTCTGCGCGACGGCGACGGTACATGTGAACGTGATCGCCGTGAACGACGCGCCGGCGGTCTCGATCGCGGTTGCCTCTTCCGCCACGGAGGGGAGCGCCGTCGCGGCCACCGCCGCGGCGTCGGACGCCGACGGCGACTCGCTGTCGTACGCCTGGACGGTGACGAAGAACGGTGCGCCGTTCGCGTCGACCCCGGGCTTCACTCCCGATGACAACGGCACGTACGTCGTCTCGGTCGTCGTCAGCGACGGCAGCAGCTCCGCCACCGATGCGAAGACGGTCACCGTGTCGAACGTGGCCCCGGTCATCGCCGCCACGGCCGGCCCGGCAGCCTCGCTCTCCCTCGGCACCGCCGCCACGGTGAGCGTCAGCTTCAGCGATGCCGGCGCCGCCGACACGCACTCCGCGACGTTCACCTGGGGCGACGGCACGACGTCTACCGCCGCGTGTGCCGCCGGCGTCTGCAGCGCCACCCGCACCTACACCGCGGCCGGCATCTACACCGTCGGCATCCTCCTGGCCGACGATGACGGCGCCACCGCCGCCTCGGCGTTCCAGTCGGCGATCGTCACCGACGCCAACGCCGGCTCGGTGACGGGCGGCGGCTGGATCGACACGCAGGCCGGCAAGGGGACGCTGGCCGTGAGCGCGAAGTATCAGAAGGACGGCTCGATCAACGGTAACGTGAAGTTCGACGTGGCCGGCTCCGGCTTCACCGCCTCGACCTACGAGTGGCTGGTCGTCTCCGGCACGACCGCGACCGTGAAGGGCACCGGCACCGTCGACGGCGTGGCGGGCTACGCGTACCTGGTGACGGTGAACGATGCCAATCCCGACACGTTCGGCATCCGTATCTGGAATCCGGCCACGAACGCGGTGCTCTTCGACACCACCACCCCGCAGCCCCTCGGCGGCGGCAGCCTCACCATCCACACGAAGTAATCCGAAAGGAGGACAGGCAATCCTGCCTGTCCTCCTTTCTTTTTGTCGCCTAAGACAACTAAAAGAGTCTAAGCTTGCCGTGCAAGACAACTCGTGCGCGGCTTTCTTGTCTCCGTCGCCAATTTCACGGTCGTTCATAACCCTCATTCGCCCAGTACTTTGCCTGCATGAGGATCGGTGAGCGCCTCGGACTCGCGCTCAAGCGGGCCGGCAAGAAGCAGGTGAACGTCGCCTTCGCGGCGGGGCTCGACCCGGCCGCGCTCAGCAAGATCATCAGCGGCGAGATCGAACATCCCCGTTTCGACACGATCGAGAAGATCGTCCGTGCCGCCGATCTCACGTGGGCCGAAGTCTTCGACGAGCCGCGGCTGCGTCTCTCGCCGGATGATGTGCGCAGCGCGCGCGAGTTCCAGGAAGTGCTGGAGCGGATCCTCGAGAACGACTCGAAGCAGAAGGACATCAGCCGCACGCGCGGCTTCTACATCGTCAGCGATGCCCCGCGCGGGACGTCCGATGAGGTCGAGAACCTGCCCACGCAGAAGATCCCCGACGAATACCAGCGCCTCGATGCGAACCGCGCCTACCTCGTCCACACCGACGCGATGATCGAGGCGCGCATCCCCGAGGAGTCGGTGATCTACGCGCGCGCGACGCAGAACGTCGCCTCCGCGGACGGGGAGATCGTCGTCTGCCGCCTGAACGGCAAGCTGTACCTGCGCCGCCTCGACCTGCGCGGCAACAAGACCGTGCTGGTCGCCGCGAACCCGCGCTACGGCGACATCGTCAAGCGCGCCAAGGACCGCTTCGCGCTCGAGGCGATGGTGCGCATGCTCGATTAGGCGCGCTCCACGCGCCCGACGCTCACTTCCTCGATCTCCACGCCCGCCCGCGCCGCGTCTTCGCCCGCCGCGCGCGCCACGTCGGCCTCGAGCTGGCGCGTGGTCTCGCGGATGTCCTTCCACGCGTGGCGGCCGAGCCACTCTCGCTGCCGCGAGCGCACGACGCCGGTGATGTACTCCGTCAGGTCCGCCACGTCATACGACGCCTTCCGCGGATCGACGATCCGCCACCGGAACGTCGAGGTGATGCGCACCGGCAGGTTGTCGTACGAGATGCCCGTGTCCGCCAGCTCGCCGCGCTTCGCCAGCAGCGAGTGCCGGAAGGCGACGCGTTCGAAGAGCGGAGTGACAAAGTGCGTGCCGCTGGCCAGCGTGCGGTGATAGCGCCCCAGCCTCTCCACGACGTAGGCCATGTCGTCCGGCACGCGCGTGAGCATGGTTCAGCGAGTATAAGCCGCGCGTCTCGCACAGCGGACCGCCGGCGTCCCCGCCGGCTGTCTATGCGGGCGTCTCGCCCGCATAGTGGCGGCGGGACGCCGCCACAGACAGCCGGCGGGACGCCGGCGGTCCACCTGCTGCGCGGCTACGCATGGTTGTTACTTCGCCAGCAGCGGAGGGTCGATCGCGCAACACGGCGCTGGAGTGCCGGTCCGCTGCAGAACGCGCGCTGGCTACGTCAAATGAGCTGCTCCAGCGCGGCGAGCCTCCGGCGCCGGTCGCCGTGCAGCTCCAGCATGCGCCCGTCCCAGCCCGCGACGAGCTCGATGAGCTGCTCGTGCATCGCCTCGCGCAGCTCCGGATCCTCATCCTCCGGCGCGTCGATCTCCTCGATCGGCAGCAGGACCAGGAGGTCGACGTGCTCCATCCCGCGCATGGCCAGCTCGAACAGCGGACCGCCGGTGTCCCCACTTGCTGCGCGCATGTACGCGAGAAAGTCGAGCGGGCTGCGCTCGGCGAGCACCTTCGCGCCCGGCCCGTAGCCGCAAAGCCGTTCCACCGAGAGCTCCAGTTGCCGCTCGAAGTCGGGCGCCTCGCCGTACCACTCCACCAGCCACTCGTACGGCTCCGGCTCGTGCACGTACTCCGGATGCGCCGCCACAAAGTCCTCGGCCAGCGTGCTCTTGCCCGTGCAGTGCGTGCCGGAGACGACGATCCTCACGGCCCGCGAATGTACCATCGCCTCCATGTACATCCGCGCGTCGCACCAGCCCCGCGATCCCGCCGACGTCGTGGAGGTGATTCGCGAGCACATGTTCGCCACGCTGGTCACCGGCATGGTCGCCTCGCACCTGCCGTTCGTCCTGGAAGGGGAGACGCTCTACGCGCACATGGCCCGCGCCAATCCGCAAAGCAGGATGCTGGACGGCGAGGCGCTGGTCATCTTCCAGGGGCCGCACGGTTACATCTCGCCGTCGTGGTACGAGGATCGGGCCACGGCGCCGACGTGGGACTACGTGGCCGTGCACTGTTACGGCCGCCCGCGCGTACACGACGGCGACGAGACGCGCCGCAACATCGAGCGGCTGATCGCGCGCGTGGAGGCGGGACGGCCGAATCCGTGGTCGCTGGATGACCTCTCCGAGGACGAGATCGCGGAGCTGCTCCGCAACGTCGTCTCCTTCGAGATCCCCATCGAGCGGACGGAGGGAAAGTTCAAGCTCAACCAGGGCGACACGGAAGAGCATCTTCGCGCCGCCATCGCGGCGCTCGAGCGCGAAGGCTCCGGCGCGCTGGCCGCGTACCTGCGCCGGTTCAACGGACTGTAGTCACGCGCCAGATCACGTTCCCCACGTCGTCCGCGACGAGCAGCGCGCCCTTGCCGTCGACGGCCACGCCGACCGGACGTCCGCGCGCGTTTCCCTCCTCGTCGACGAAGCCGGTCAGCACGTCCTGCGCCTCGCCGCTGGGGCGGCCGCCGGCGAACGGCACGAAGATCACCTTGTAGCCGCTGCGCGGGCGGCGGTTCCACGAGCCGTGCTGGCCGACGTACGCGCCGCCGTTGTGGAACGCCAGGCCGAGCGAACCGGTGTGCGGGCCGAGGGCATAGTCGGGGACGAGGGCCGAGGCGACCAGGTCGGGGCGCTGCGGCTGCACGCGCTGGTCGACGTGCTGGCCGTAGTAGCTGTACGGCCAGCCGTAGAAGCCCCCCTCCTTGACGGAGGTCATGTAGTCGGGGACGAGATCGCTCCCCAGCTCGTCGCGCTCGTTCACCGCGGTCCAGAGCGCGCCGCTCGACGGCTCCCACGCCAGGCCCACCGGATTGCGCAGGCCGGAGGCGAAGAGGCGCGTGCTGCCGCTGGACGGATCGATCTCCAGGATCGCGGCGCGGTTGACCTCGATCTCCATCCCTTTCTCCGCGACGTTGCTGTTCGAGCCGACGCCGACGTAGAGCTTCGACCCGTCGCGACTGGCGACCAGGCTCTTCGTCCAGTGATGGTTGATGCCCGCCGGCAGGTCGGCCACTTTCAGCGCCCCCTCGGAGATCGACGTGGCGCCGCTGCGGTAGGGAAAGCGCACCAGCGCGTCGGCGTTGGCGACGTAGAACGTGTCGCCGACGAGGGCCATGCCGAACGGGGAGGAGAGGTTCTGCAGGAAGGCGTGCCGCGTCTCGGCCACGCCGTCGCCGTCCGCATCGCGGAGCAGCGTGATGCGGTTCGCGCTCGGCGTCGACGCGCCGGCCTTCTTGAAAAAGTAGGCCATGATCTTCGCCCGCAGCCCTTTCGGCTTCGGTCCCGGCGGACGGTTCGTCTCCGCGACCAGGACGTCGCCGTTCGGCAGGACGTACAGCCAGCGCGGATGATCGAGTCCGCTGGCGAACAGCGTGACGGAGTGCCCGGCCGCGGCGGACGGCGTCACGCCGGCCGGCCACCCTTTGGCCGGCGCGATGCGCACGGTGGGGATGAGCGCCTGCCGCGGCGGCGGCAACTGCGGATCCGGTCCCATGCCCTGCTCGACAGGGAGCCGGGCGGACTCACAGGCGGCGAGGAAAAGGAGCGCGAGCGCGGCGAACGTACGCATACATAAAATGGGCCCATGACCCAGCACGCCGCTCCCTCCTCTTCGCCGCAGCAGGCACCCGAGCCGCCGCACGCGGAACGCGTCCGCACGCTCCTCGCCGCCGAGCGCGTCGGCACGCTGGCCACGCAGTCGCACAAGCATCCGGGCTGGCCGTTCGCCTCGGTGATGCCGTACGCGCTCGGCGAGGACGGCGCGCCGCTCTTCCTCATCAGCAGCATGGCCATCCATACGCAGAACCTCGTCGCCGACCCGCGCGCCAGCCTGCTGGTGATGCAGAGCGGCGGCGACTCCGATCCGCTCGGCGCGCCCCGCGCCACGCTCCTCGGCCAGGTCACGCGCGCCGAGGCCACGGATGCCCTGCGCGCCGCCTACCTCGAGCGCCATCCCTCGGCGCGCTACTGGATCGACTTCTCCGACTTTGCGTTCTTTCGCCTCGAGGTCAGCGACGTCTACTTCGTCGGCGGCTTCGGGGTGATGGGGTGGGTGAGCGCGGCCGACTACACGGCCGCCGAGCGCGACCCGCTCCTGGACGCCGCCCCGCACATCCTCGCGCACATGAACGCCGACCACGCCGACGCGCTGCGCGCCATCGCGAAGCACTTCGGCAGCCTCGACGCCGAGGAGGCCACCATGGTCTCCTGCGACCGCCTCGGCTTCACCATCCGCGCGCGCACGGCCGAAGGGATGAAAGGCACCCGCATCGCCTTCCCGGAGGAAGTGCGCTCACGCGAGGACGCGCGGAGAGTGCTCGTGGCGATGACGCGGGAGGCGCGGGGAACGTAAGGCGGTTGCTGTGTTGCTGGTTGCTGTGTTCATGGCGCTGCACCGCCACGAACCAGCAACCAGCAACCAACAACAATTCAGCGTTTCCAGCTCACCCTCACGAAATACGCCGCCCCGTTGATCCCCATCTGCACGTTCTCCCAGCGTGCGCCGTTCTCGGTCTCGGCCGGGTCCTGCTCGGTCGGCTGCACGTCGAAGATGTTCGTGCCGCCGATGGTCAGGCCGAGGTTGCGGGGGAGCTGGAAGCCGACGTGGACGTCGGTCGTGACGCGCGCGTCGTAGTGCTGGCCGGGGGAGTCGGGGTCGTCGAGCTGCGTCCAGGTGCCCACTTCCGTCTCGCCGAAGTAATTCAGGCGCGCGCCGGCGTTCCAGCGTCCCGGGCGGTAATCGGCGCTGATCACGCCCTTCGTCTTCGGCGCCGACCCCTCCACGAACAGCCGCTCGCGCTGGTTGAAGTAGACGTCTTCCTTCCCCGCCAGGCCGGGGGCCGTGTTCACGCGCACCACCTCCGTCTCATTGAGGTTCAGCGCGAACGCCGTCGACCAGGGGCCGGACGTGTTCGAGACCGTGAAGTCGAGTCCCTGCGTGCGCGTGTCGATGGCGTTCGTGAAAAAGCGCGCCTCAATCAGGTTCTGTTCCGCGATGATGTGCCCGATGTCGGCGTCGTCCGCGGTGAAGCCGCCGGTGAGGACGATGCGGTCGTCGATGTCGATCCGGTAGACGTCGGCCGTGACCGCCGTGTTCGCGCGCGCGCTCCAGGTCAGCCCCACCGAGTAATTGCGCGACTGCTCTTCCTGCAGCGGCGGGATGCCCACCAGGCGCGCCAGCTCGCTGTCATTGCGGGCCAGCTTCACGTCCGCGGCCTCGCCGGCGATGAAGTCGGTGAAGGTCGAGCTGAAGTAGCGCTGGTGCAGCGACGGCGCGCGGAAGCCGGTGCTCGTGGAGCCGCGCAGGTTCAGCGTCTCCTTTGCCGCGTACGCGAACGACACCTTCCCGTCGATCGTGTTCCCGAAGTCGGAGTAATCCTCGGCGCGCACCGCGCCGGTGAGGAGCAGCTTCGGCGTGGTCTTGAACTCCATGTCCACGTACGCGGCCTTGCTGTTGCGGCGCGCGTCGACCTCGTCCACCGGCTGGAAGCCGGGGAAGCCCTGCGAGCCGGCGTTGCCGCCGCCGGGGCCGTCGAAGTCGGCGTACGAGCCCGGCTCGCCGGCGAAGATCTCGTACCCCTCGCGGCGGTACTCGAGGCCGGCCGCGAAGCTCACGCCGTACAGTCGGTCGCGGAAGTAGCGCGACACGTCCACGTTCGTCGTGTGCTGGTTGAACTCGAAGCCGCCGGCGTCGAACACCGTCGGCGAGATGCCGCCGTTCATCGTGGCGATGGACGCGTTCAGCGTCTTCGAGATCACGTACTCCATCCGGTTCGAGCCGTAGGTCGTGCTGGCGTCGAGCGACCAGTTCCCGACCACGGTGCGGTAGCCGAAGGCGGCCGAGAGATCGCGGATGTCCGTGCCGATGTCGGGGACGAAGCCGCTCGGGTACATGGCCGCGGAGTTGCGCGACGGGATGTCGTCCGAGCCGACGCCGTCGCGATACCACGCGCCGGCCAGTCCCTCGCGGTCGTTGTAGCCGCCATGGCCGTAGAACGTGCCGGTGGCGCCGACGCGGGCGTCGAGGTTGTAGAAGAAGGTGAGGTTCTCGGTGGCCGAGTCGCCGATCACGCGCGGCTCGCCGGGACCGGCGCGGTTGGTCTTGTCACGGTTCAGCATCTCGCCGGTCAGCGCCAGCGTGCCACGCGTGCCGAGGGGGAGGCCGTAGTGCACGGCGATCTGCTCGTTCTGCCCGTCGCCCTCGAGGTATTGCCCCGCGGAGAGCAGCACGTCCATCCCGGCGTCCTTCTTCAGGACGATGTTGATCACGCCGGCGATGGCGTCGGAGCCGTACTGCGCGGCCGCGCCGTCGCGGAGGATCTCGATCCGCTCGATGGCGCTGACCGGAATGGTGTTCAGGTCCGTGCCCACGTTGCCGCGGCCGCGCGTGCCGAAGATGTAGACCAGCGACGACGTGTGCCGCCGCTTGCCATTGATCAGCACCAGCACCTGGTCGGGGCCGAGGCCGCGCAGCGTGGCCGCGTCGATGTGATCGCTCCCGTCGGAGCCCGACTGCCGGTTGGCGTTGAACGACGGCGCGGTGAACTGCAGCAACTGGCCGAGGTCGAGCTGGCCGCTCTCGTCGGCCACTTCCTCGACCGGCACCACATCCACGGGGACAGGCGTGTCGGTGCGCGAGCGCTCCGGACTGCGGCTGCCCACTTCGATCGTCATCGTTACCGGGGCAGGCGGGGGCGGCGGGTCGGGGGGAGGGACATCCTGCGGCATTGCCGCGAGCACCAGGGCAGCGAGAAACATCGAACACCTCCGACTGAACGGTTGTGCCCGATTGTAGCCCAGCGGACCGCCGGCGTCCCGCCGGCTGTCTGTGCGGGCGTCCCGCCCGCACAGTGGCGGCGGGACGCCGCCACAGACAGCCGGCGAGGACGCCGGCGGTCCGCTGCCTAGCGCGGCTGCAGGCGTGCGATCGTCGCGCTCCGGCCCTCGGCATCATTGACGGCGATCCAGACCGCGCCGGCGCGATCGACCATCAGCGCCGTGCTGCCGGTGCCCAGCGGATAGCGCTCCACGCTCCCGTTCGGGCGCCTCCCCACCAGCGTCCTCTCGATGAAAAGCGGCGCGTAGAAGAAGTTCTCCTCCACGAACCAAAGCGACCCGTCGGGGGCGGGGGTGAGGTGGACCGGGGAGCAGAAGAAAGCGAGCTGCAGCCCGGACGCGGCTTCGAACCGGGTCGTCGTGTGCACGATCGCTCCCCCGGTGGCGAAGCCGCTCGTGCGCGCCTCGGTGGGGATGCCGAACCAGATCGCGCCGTCCGGCGTCTGCGCCATGCCGCTGAATCCGGTGGACGGCATGCGTCTCACGAACCATTGCGTGGTGGGGAGGACGTCGTACACCCCGTCGGCGACGACGCGGGCCACGGCGCGGTGTCCCGCGACCAGCATCGCGCCGTCGATGCCGCGGATGACCGCCACCGGCGTTCCCAGCTCGGCAGGCGTCGCGAGCTCGTGGACCGTGCCGTCGGGCGTGATGCGGCCGATGCCGCCGATCCGGATGAACCAGAAATTGCCGTCGCTGCCGGCCACGATCCCGTGCGGGGCGCCGTTCACCGGAAACGATTCGAGCCGCCCCTCCGCCAGCCGCACGATCGGGCCCGGTGACGTGGTCATCCAGTAAGAATTGCCGCCGGGGCCGGCGGCGACGCTCGTGGCGAACACGCCCCTTGCGATGATCGAGATCCCGCCGTCCGCCCCCAGGACGCCCACGTCCCTGCCGGCGAAGAGCAGTCCGTCCGGTGCCTCCGCCAGCGCGGCGACGGGCGTCGGCACCCGCGCTATCTCTCTGACGACAGGAGTGATGCGCGACGAGACGGCGCGCATTTTCGCTTCGAGAACCGAGGAGAGAAGGAGCAGCGGGAGAAGGGTCAGGAGCGTCCGGGGCACATCAGCAGATACGCACATGGGGCGAGCCGCGTCTACCGGAACTTCACTGCGCACAAGTTTTGCGGTAGTAATACTACCAGCATTGACAGGAGGAGTTATGCGGCACTTCGCGGTCTGGACGATCCCCTTGTTCCTGGCTTTCACCCTTCAGGCACAGGAGGCCGAGCCGGCCCCCGGCCTGAGCCGCCTGCTCGCCGCGTACCCGCTCACCAGCTCGGTCCGCGGCATCGCCACCTTCACGGAGATCCCGGCCGCCGAACAGGTGGCCGCGCTCCGCCAGCTCGGCCTGGCCGTGCAGCCGATGAAACATGTCCCGCTGGCGAACGTCGTGGGGAGCGTCGCCGCCATGCAGGACGCCGTCGCCGGCGGGGTCGTCACCGACGTCTATCCCGACGAGCGGATCCAGCTCTTCGACACCGCCTCCTCCGACGCCATGGGCGCCGCGACGACCCGGCTGGCCGGCCTCACCGGCAGAGGCGTGACCGTGGCGGTCGTCGACTCGGGCTGCGACGCCACGCATCCCGATCTGGCCAAGCGCGTCGTGCACAACGTGAAGCTCTACAGCGGCGAATACGCGAACCTCCGCCCCGACGGCTCCAACGCGATCGTCATTCCCGTCGAGCTGCTGCCGTACAACAACAGCGACATCGGCGGCGGCCACGGCACGCACGTGGCCGGCATCATCGCCGCCGACGGCACCTCGGGGCCGATGAACAAGGGGGTCGCGCCCGACGCGAGCCTGGTCTGCTACTCGATCGGCGAGGTGCTCTTCACGACCGCCGTGGTCACGGCGTACGACCACATGCTCGACCAGCCCGGGCTCTGGAGCATCGACGTAGTCAACAACTCCTGGGGGAACTCGTTCCGCCAGTTCGATCCGCGCGATCCGGTGAACGTCGTGACCAAGGCGGTCGCGGACCTCGGCGTGACGGTCGTCTTCGCGGCCGGCAACAGCGGCCACAGCGAGACGCCGATGAGCCTCAATCCATTCAGCCAGGCGCCGTGGCTGATCTCCGTCGCGGCGGAGAGCCTCTCGCACCAGCGCGCGAACTTCAGCTCGAACGGACTGCCCTTCGACAACTCCGAGGCGCGCACGGTCGGCGCGGGCGGAGCCACTCTTTTCACCGGGGACCGCATCGGCATCTATCACCCCGACGTGGCCGCGCCGGGCAGCGCCATCTCCTCGAGCTGCGCATCGCTCGGGACGGCCATCGGCCCGTGTCCGCTGTACGGCAACGCCAGCGCCTCGGGGACGAGCATGGCCGCGCCGCACGTCGCGGGCGCCGCGGCGGTGCTGCTGCAGGCCAACCCGCTGCTCACTCCCGATCAGGTGCGCTCCGCGATGCAGGCCACGGCCAGGCCCGTGACGCGCACCGGCTCGAGCGAGACCGCCCCCTTCTGGCAGGTCGGCTACGGGCGCGTCGATCTCGCCGCGGCCGCCTCGCTCGTGCGGGCCAGACACTGGACGAGAGACATCGCCAACGGCCAGGCGCAGGCCGATAGCCGCGTGCTCAACGACGGCTACAAAGTGCGGCGCTCCGACTTCTGGACGTGGGACGCGCCGCGCATCGCCGTGAACGGCCTGACCGATCACCGCACGCTGAGCGCGGCCATCGGGGACGCCACCCACCTCTCCATCTCCATCTCGCATCCGTCCGATGCGGTCGTGGGACGTAACGACGCCATGACCTACGTGGTCATCGTGCGCGACGCCGCGGGCCGCGAGCTCGGCAGGACCACCGAAGCGACGACCGGTGCCGGCACCGCCAGCGTCCTCATCGACCTCGCCGCCGCCGGCGCGGCCCCCGGGACCTACACGTTCGAAGTCATCGGGCAGCTCGCCCTCTCCGATCCGGACACGCTCGACAGCGAGTCGCTCCTCGGGCGGATGGTGACGCTGCAGGTGGCCCAGGTTCAAAAGCAGTAATGCAGAGGGAGGAAAAATGAAGGCAGGATCCAGGCTCACGGTTCTCCTCGTTCTTGCGGCGTTTGCAGGCGCCGCCCTTGCGGCCACGACGCCTTCCAGCGGGACGTTGTCGCCGGGCAACCCGTCGATCTCGTTCACCGGTGGTCCCTTCGCGGTCTCCAATCCCAGCAGTCCGCTCGGCGAGAACCCGCCCGTGTGCGTCGATGCCACGTGCGCCGTCTTCACGCTGAACGTCTCCATCCCGGCGTCGGACTTCAACTCGTACAAGGCCACGCTGACCGTGAACTGGTCGAACAGCGGCACGACCACGCAGGGTGGCTCGGCCAGCGACTACGACATCTACGTCTACGCTCCCGACTTCACCGGGACGAAGGTCGCCCAGGGGCCGGGCAACACGAACCCGGAGACGGCGGTGTGGGCCGCCTCGAGCGGCACGTACACGCTGTACGTGGCGCCGTACGATGTCGCTCCCGAAGTGCCGTTCAGCGCCACCGTGACGCTGACGCGCGTCAACTCGACCTCGCGCTGGCCGGTGGGATCGCCGAATCCGCCGCTGCCTCCCGGCACGCCGCGCTTCTACAACTACCACGCTCCCGAGGGCGTGGCCGAGGATGCGGGCGAGCCGTCCATCGGCGTCAACCGCAGGACCGAGAAAGTCTTCGGCGGCATCGGCAACGGCGGCACCGTCAACTACTTCGGCGGCTTCCTCCCGTACATGCTCAGCATCACCTTCGACGACCGCACGCAGCCCGCGGCCACCACGTGGAAGCAGGTCCCGCTCGTGGTCGCCAATGCGCCGCGCGCGTTCGGCGATCCGATCCTCTTCACCGATCGCGATACCGGCCGCACCTTCGTCTCCCAGGAGATGGGGCTCACGCCACTCGGCAGCACGATGGAGTTCACCGACACGGACGACGCGCCGTGGACGCCGAGCGAGGGCTCGGGCGCTCCCTCGGGCATCGATCACCAGACCGTCGGCGGCGGCCCGTTCGCCCCGCCGTTGCGCGGCATCAATCCTCTCTACCCGAACGGGGTCTGGTACTGCTCGCAGTCGGTCGCCGACGCGGTCTGCTCCATCAGCCTCGACGGCGGCCTGACCTTCGGCCCGGCCATCCCGATGTACAGCATCGCCGACTGCTCGGGCCTGCACGGCCACATCAAGATCGGCCGCGACGGCACCGCCTACGTTCCCATCCGCGGCTGCGGCGGCGACCTGCCGTTCCACACCGGCCCGAACGCGAAGCAGGCCGTGGCCGTGTCCACCGACAACGGCATCACCTGGAGCATCCGTCCCGTCACCACGTCCACCACGCGCACCGACCGCGATCCGTCCATCGCCGTGGCCGATGACGGCACGCTCTATTTCGCCTACCAGGCCGCGGACGGCCATTCCCGCGTCGCGGTCTCGAAGGACAAAGGGCTGACCTGGATCCGAGACACCGACGTCGGCGCCATGGTCGGCGTGAAGAACTCGCTCTTCCACGCCGCGGTCGCCGGCGACGGCGATCGCGCCGCGGTGGCATTCTTCGGCACGGAAACGGGGGGCGAGACGTACGCGAATCCCGACTTCCCCGGGGTCTGGTATCTCTACATCGCCACCACCTTCGACGGCGGCCAGACCTGGGTGACGCAGAACGCCACGCCGGGAGATCCGGTGCAGCGCGGCGGCATCTGCGGCGACGGCGCGTGCCGCAACCTCCTCGACTTCTTCGACGCCACCATCGACAAGCGCGGCCGCGTGCTGGTCGGCTACGACGACGGCTGCATCAGCAAGAACTGCATCGCCGGCGTGCGGGCCTACGGCCTGACCGCGGGCAACGACTTCACCGCCAAGGCGGTCATCGCCCGCCA
This sequence comes from Thermoanaerobaculia bacterium, assembly GCA_035627015.1. Taxonomy (GTDB): domain Bacteria; phylum Acidobacteriota; class Thermoanaerobaculia; order Gp7-AA8; family Gp7-AA8; genus QHVT01. The sequence goes on from DASPMO010000203.1 coordinate 32,811, forward strand.
GGCCAGCGGCAAGCGCATGTACGCCGCGTTCGATTCCGAGGCCGGCGCCGACGTCAATCCGCAGGGACCGCCTCCGCCTCCGCCTCCGCCGACCACGTGCGGCAACGTCGTGGCCACCGACGCGGCCGGCGACGCCTCGCATCCGCTGCTCTCGTCGAACGGCGGACCGTCCGACCAGGTCGACCTCACGTCGCTCGCATTCGCGGTCGACGGCACGAACCTCGTCACCACGATCACCGTGAAGGACTTCCAGGCCAAGCCGCTCCTCGGCTCGCTGGGCACCTATTACTACGTGACCTGGACCGCGGCGCGGCGCAACGACGACGCCTCGATCGCCACGCGCACGTACGCCACGCGCGTGAGCGTGGCCGTCGACGGCACGCTCGCCTACTCCTTCGGCCAGTACGACCAGGCCAACGACACCTTCGTCGGCACGACCACCCCCGTCACCGGTTCGGCCACCCCGGGCCCGAACGGCACGCTGAAGGTGAACGTGCCGCTCTCGCTCCTCGGCAATCCGGTCGTTCCGGTCGCCGGCGCGAACGACCTGCCCGCGGTCATCGAGCCGTACGCCGTGGCCATCGTCCACGAGGTGGCGGTGCGCTTCGTCATGCCCGCCGACCGCGCCCCGAACGCGGGACATGTCGGCGCGAGCTGGCAGGTCTGCACGGCCGATGTCGTCACCTGCATCGAGGAGGACGACGCCGGCATCGCCTACACCTCGGGGTGGCACAGCGTGAACGCCGCCAATGCCAGCGGCGGCCACTTCCGCATGCACAACGGCAACTCGAACAAGCACTCGCTGACGATGAAGGTGCGCCTCGGCGGTCTGGGCGGCGCGCTCACCTACGAGTACGCGACCAGCCCGAAGGGCGGCAGCGCCGAGGTGTTCATCGACGGCGTGTCGCGCGGCACGATCAGCTTCGCCGGCAGCGGCGGCTCCACCTTCGCGCCGGTCTTCGGCGCGAGCAAGAAGTTCGACAACCTCTCCGCGGGCGAGCACACGTTCGAGCTCCGCAACATGAGCGGCGTGGTCTACGTCGACCAGTTCTGCTTCACCGGCGGCACGCAGTCCGGAACCTCGGCCACGACGCTCACGCCGACCTCTTCGTCCTCCTCCGTCACCCTGCCGTCCAACGCGCAGGCGCTTTCGGTCGTCGCCGAGTCGACGCCGTCGCTCCCGTTGCAGCTCGTCGTCATCGATCCGGCCGGCGTGACGCTGGCGACCTCCGACAGCTCGTCCGGCATGGCCGTCATCGACGTGCCGGTCACGCAGGGCGGCACGTATCTCATCAAGACCATCAATCTCGGCCTCGGGGCGGTGCAGATCCGCAGCGCGGCCACGGCGGTGGTGCCGCGATGAGCGCCGCGCTGCTGCTCCTCGTCGTGCTGGCCGCACCGCGCAACGCGTGCGAAGTGCTCACGCGCGCCGACCTCGCCGCCGTGCAGGGAGAGGCGTTCGCCGGCACGAAGCACTCCAGCCGCGGTATCACCTCGCAGTGTTTCTACCAGCTCCCGTCGTTCGCCAACTCGGTCAGCCTCGACCTCACCCGTGAGGGACGCGAGCTGTGGCTCGAGAACTTCGACCCCGAACATCCCGAGCGGAAGAAGCATCCGCCGCAGCCGGTGAAAGGCATCGGCGACGAGGCCTTCTGGGTCGGCGGCCACATGACCGGCTCGCTCTACGTGCGCAAAGGCGACTCCGTGATCCGCGTGAGCGTCGGCGGCAAGGGGAGCGAGGAGGAGAAGATCGCCAAGTCGAAGACGCTGGCGCAGAAGGTGTTGAAACGGATGTAACTACGCGTTCCAGTCCCCTCTCCCCGTCGCACGGGGAGAGGGTCAGGGTGAGGGGCCGCATCCCGCTGCGAAGCACCGCCCCTCACCCCAGCCCTCTCCCCGCGCGCGGGGAGAGGGGGTCGTGAGCAGTCACACCAGTTCGCGAACCGTTCGTACCAGCTCTTCCGGATCGAACGGTTTCGCGACGTGGCGCTGAAAACCGGCATCGCGTACGCGCGCTTCATCCTCCGAGCGCGCGTACGCGGTGATGGCCACCGCCGGCAGCAGCTCTCCCGCCTCGCGAATCCTCCGGATGAGCGAGTAGCCGTCCTCTTGCGGCATGGCCAGGTCGCTGATCAGTACGTTCGGCCGCCACGTCTCCAGCGCGCCGAACGCTTCGCCCGCGCTGCCGCACTCGTGCACCTCCGCGCCCGCCGCGGCCAGCGCCGCGATGACGATCTGCCGCGTGGCCGCGTCATCGTCGACGACCAGCACGCGCGCACCGGCAAGGTCGCTGGCAGTGGAGCGGCGGCCTTCAGCCCGCCGGCTTTCCTCGGCGGGCTGCAGCCCGCCGCTCCACAGCAGCGGCAGCGTGACCGTGAACGTCGAACCCTTGTTCAACCCGTCGCTCTCCGCGCGCACGCTGCCGTGGTGCGCCTCCACCAGCGAGGCCACGATCGAGAGTCCGATCCCGAGGCCGCCGTACGAGCGGCTCGTCGAGCTGTCCGCCTGGCGGAAGCGGTCGAAGACGAAGGGGAGGAACTTCGGATCGATCCCGTCGCCCGTGTCGCGCACCACGATCTCGGCGTTCCCCTCGTGCTGCCGCAGCGTGACCTCCACCGCGCCACCCGACGGCGTGAACTTCACCGCGTTCGACAGCACGTTCCCGACGACCTGCTTCAGCCGCGCCGCGTCGCCGCGGACGAACGACGGCTGCGCGTCCACCTGCAGCGCGATGCGCTTCGCGTCGGCGGAGTGGCGCACCATCTCCACCGCCGCGTGCACGACGTCCGCGAGCTCGAGCGGCTGCAGGTCGACCGTGGTCTTGCCGGCGGCGATGCGCGAGACGTCGAGGAGATCGTCGATGAGGCGGATCTGCGCGACCAGGCTCTCCTCGATCGCGCGCAGACCGTTCTCGACCAGCTCCGGCTCGCGCGTGCGGCCGAGGAGCTTCACCCAGCCGTACGCCGAAGTGAGCGGCGTGCGCAGCTCGTGCGACAGCGTGGCCAGGAACTCGTCCTTGGCCTGTTCCGCGTGCTTGCGGTCGGTGATGTCGATGACCGAGCCGATGTGGCCGAGGAACTCGCCGTCCGCGTCGAAACGCGGGCGGCCGGCGTCGATGGTCCAGCGGTACTCGCCGTCCGCGCGGCGGACACGGTAGTCGAGCTCGAACGCCTCGCGCGTCTGGTTCGCACGCGTGAAGGCCTCGGCCGCGGCCTGCCGGTCGTCGGGATGCACGGCCTCGACCCATCCCAGGCCGAGCGCCTGCGACCGCCGCTGTCCCGTGAACTCCAGCCAGCCGCGCGAGATGTACGTGCAGAAGCCGTCGGGGTCGGTGGTCCAGAGCATGGCCGGCGCGGTGTCGGCGAACTCGCGGATGCGGGCCTCGCTGCGCCGGACCGTCTCCTCGGCGCGTTTGCGCTCGGTGATGTCAATGACGGAGCTGAGCACGCAGCGGCGCCCGTTGATCTCCACCAGCGCCGAGCCGACCACGCCGATCAACTCCGTGCCGTCCTTGATGCGGAAGCGCGCCTCGACGTTCGGCACCTGCTCGCCAGCCAGCATGCGGCGGAACCGCTCCGCCCGCACCTGCGGGTCGAGCCAGAGGCCGAGGGAGTCGGGAGTGCGTCCGACCGCCTCCTCGCGCGGGTAGCCGGACATCTGCACGAACCCTTCGTTGACGTTCACCAGCGTGCCGTCGTCGACCGAGGTGATGGTCAGCGCGAGCGGGCTGCGCTCGAAGGCCGTGGAGAACTTGGTCTCCGACTCGCGCAACGCTGCCTCGGCGCGCCGCTGCTCGGTGACGTCGTGCGTGATGACGATCGTCCCCGCGACCTCGCCGTTCACGATCAGCGGCGAGATCTGATACTCGAGCGCCAGCTCGCCATAGCTCGTCTGCCCGCGATACGAGGAGCGCGTCTCCATGACCCGCCGCCGCTGCGCGTGAAAGTCGGCCGAGAGCTCCTCGGGGATGCCGAGGTCCGTCGTGGTCAGCCCGAGCATCGACTCCGGCGTCCGCCCCAGCGACTTCGCCGCCGCGTCGCTGACGTAGGTGTACCGCCCCTCGCGGTCGTGGAAGAAGAGATAGTCGGACGTGCAGCTCAGGAGCGCGCCCAACGCGGTCGCGGGGTCGTAGGCCATGCGGAGAGGAGAAAGTGTACATCCCCGCACCCGCCCTCACGTCAGTCTTCACGTATGGAGTGCGGCAGCGCCAGCTGCCGCTTTCCATGCGGGAGGCGCCAGCCTCCCGCCCCCCGCTGCAGCTGGCGCTGCGGCGCGGCCTGTTACGATGACGGTGGCGATGCATCGCGACCCGTTGGATTACTGCGTTGGGTTCGACTGGGACGAGGGTAACATCGATAAGAACTGGTATGCGCACCAAGTCTCGTGGTGGGAATGTGAGGAAGTCTTCTTCAACCGGCCAAGACCCGTTTTCGAAGACACGGCACATTCAGGACTCGAAGAGCGGTTCTATGTTCTCGGGCAGACGAACGCCGGACGCTTGCTGTTCGTCTCCTTTACGATCCGTGACGAGCACATTCGTCCGATATCGGCGCGCGACATGAATGCACGCGAGCGAAAAATCTATGGCCTCCACGCGAAAAGAAATCCCGACGTTCAGTAGCGAAGACGAGGAGCGTGAATTCTGGGCTCACGCCGATTCCACCGAGTACATCGACTGGTCCCAGGCCACGGAGCGGCCGCTTTCCCGTCTCAAGCCGACCCTGCGGACGATTTCGATCTCACTGCCGGAGTTCGTCGTGGCAGAGTTGACGCGGCTGGCCCAGAAGCGGGACGTGTCGTACGAATCTCTCCTGAAGACGTATCTTGTCGATCGCATTCAGGCGGAGATCGCGGCTGAAAAACGCTCGCGGTAGCGCCCGCCCCCGCCCTCGCCGCAGCTGGCGCTGCGGCGTTTGAAAGCGGCAGCTGGCGCTGCCGCACTCCATACCTACGGTTCGAGGCCGGGCTTGTAGTTGGTCGCGAATACGAGGAATCTCACGGCCTCGAGCATGTCCCTGGCGACGAAGCGCACGGCGTGGGCGTCGATGCGCTCGACGTTCGGCAGCCACGACAGCACCTCGGCGGGGCAGTAGTTCTTGAACTGGATCTCCAGCGTGACGGGTGTCCGGACGGGGAGGGGGCGGAAGCGGGCGCGGTTCTGCAGCGCGCGGCGCACGGCGTCGCGGATGCGCTCCCGCGCCGCCTCGGGAGTGAGCGTCTTCGCCGCGTGGAAGCCGATCGCTTCCTTGACCACCGCCCCTCGAAGAGGAGGGTGAGGAGCAGTGCTTTCATGACGGATCATAATAAAAGGTTGCATTATTGACCGAATGGTGGTAGTGTCACTACTGACATCCGCGTCAGCAGTCCTATTGGACCAATCCGATAAAAGGCAGGTATAGAAGGAATGATCGAAGTCCGTTCGTGGTATCGCGCGATCCTGACTCTGGTTATGGTCGCTGTGGTTTTCCCCGTTTCCGCATCCCAGCCCGCTTCGGGCACGTTGAATCCCACCGGCAGCGCCGTCACGTTCGCCGGCAATGCCCTCGGCGGCGCCTCGCCGGAGGCGGAGACGACCTGTGTCGAAGGCGTCAACTGCGACACGTTCCTCCTGACGGTCGGCGGCAACGCCTCGGACTGGCACGGCAAGAACGTCAAGGTCTCGCTGTCGTGGCTCCTCCTGGCCACCGACTACGACATGTACGTCCATAAAGACAGCATCACCGGTCCCGTCGTGGCCAGCTCCGCGCAAGGCACGACCACCTCGGAAGCGGCGGAGATCAACGTCGCGCAGAGCGGCACGGGCACCTACGCCGTCCGCGTCGTGTACTTTCTCGCCCTCGCGGACCAGTACAAAGGACGTGCGGAAGTCGTGACGTCTGTCCCGGACACTCCTCCGGCTCCCTCCACCGGGCAGCCGCCGGCGTACGCGAACTTCGCCGCGCCCGCGCCGCTCGGACAGGGCGCCGGCGAGCCGACCCTCGGCAACAACTGGGCGAGCGGCAACACGATGTTCATCTCTGGCCTGGAGACGCTGCGCGTCAGCTTCGACGACGCGAACGGCACCGCCAACTGGACCGATCGCTCCGGCCTCACCACCTCCATCACCACCTTCGACCCGATCCTCTTCACCGACTGGCGGACCAACCGCACCATCGTCTCGCAGCTCCTTCCGTCCAAAGTCAGCCTGATGGCGTTCACCGACGATGACGGCGAGACGTGGACGCCGAGCCAGGGCTCCGGTATCAACGCCGGCGTCGATCACCAGACCGTCGGCGGCGGACCGTTCAAGCCGGGCGTGCTGCTGCGCGGCCCGCTGACCTCGTATCCGAACGCGGTCTACTACGCGTCGCAGGACATCGGCCTCGCCGAGATCGCGCTCAGCCGCGACGGCGGCCTGACCTTCGAAGTGGCCGTCCCGATGTGGAACCTCACGCAGTGCAACGGCCTGCACGGCCACATCAAAGTCGCTCCCGACGGCACCGTGTACGTGCCGAACAAGAACTGCGGCGGCCAGCAGGCCGTGGCGGTCTCCGAGGACAACGGCCTGACCTGGAACATCCGCAAAGTGCCGGGCAGCACCGGCGGCGCGACCGATCCCTCGGTCGGCATCGGCAGCGACGGCACGGTGTACTTCGGCTTCGTCAACTCCGACGGCACGGCCCGCGCGGCGGTGTCGCGCGACCGCGGCCTGACCTGGTCGACGCCGGTCAACATCGGCTACAACCACAACATCCAGAACGCGGTTTTCCCCGCCGCCACCGCCGGCGACGGCGACCGCGGCTCGATCTTCTTCCTCGGCTCCTCCACGCCGGGCGCGAACGGCATCGCCACCGACATGGCGTTCAACGGCACCTGGTACGGCTACATCGCCACGACCTATGACCGCGGCGCGACCTGGGTCACGGTGAACGCCACGGGCAACGATCCGGTGCAGCGCGGCGTCGTCTGCACGCATGGCACGACCTGCCCCTCCGGCACGCGCAATCTCCTCGACTTCAACGATCTCGAGATCGACGCGAAGGGGCGGCCGCTGGCCGCGTTCGCGGACGGCTGCGTGAGCGGCAACTGCAAGGGTGGCGTCGACAGCAGCGGCCCGGCCGGCACTCCGGACGGCCTGATCGACAGCTATGACAACGACGGCAGCGAGCTGGCCACGATCATCCGCCAGAGCGCCGGACGTACGCTCTTCGCCGTCTACGACCTCCCGGACTCGCCGTCGAACCTCTGGGTGGCGCCGACGAAGTCGAACGTGACGCTCAACTGGAGCGACAACGCCGCGAACGAGACGAGCTACGTCGTCGAGCGCGCGCAGTCGGCCAACGGCGCCTACACGCCGCTCGTCAGCGTGCCGGGGAACACCTCCTCGGTCGTCGACAGCGCGGTTTCCCGCAAGACCACGTACTACTATCGCGTCAAGGCCTCGAACGCGAACGGCACCTCGAGCTACTCGAACGTCGTCAGCGCGTACGTGAAGTAATGATGATGACTGCACTCCGCCGCGCGGCTACGGCCATCGTGGCAATGCTGTTGGTTTCTTGTGCGACGTCGGCGCCCGTTGTTTCTCAACGGGTGCCGATGTCGGACATTCTGGGCATCCGCCTGGACATGCCCCGCGACACCGTCCGCTCCACTCTCGCCACCACGGCGAAGCTGGAGCGCGAGGAGCGCCGCCGCCACGAGGTCTGGACGCTCAACGACGATCCCCGCTTCGGGTCTCTCATCATCGGCTACACCCCCGAGTGGAAGGTCCGCTTCGTCACCGCCGTCGCCAAGCCCGACGGCGTCCCGGTCCGCTACGACGAAGTCCTCGATACCGCCACCGCCGACCATCGCGCCGCGGGCAACACGCACACGTGGACGTGGTCGACGGGGACGCCGAAGTACTACGTGATCGCGATCGGAGGGCCGGAGCGGCTGGAGTATCTGTCCATCAAGGACCAGCCGGAAATGTAGGGCGGGCTTCAGCCCGCCTCCCCCGCGGGGTGGGCGGGCTGAAGCCCGCCCTACGTTTGGGGAAGTCTCAGCACGGCCTCGCACCCGTGGACGTGCTCGCGATTCCGCAACACCAGCGTGCCCCCGTGTGCCTCGGCGATCTGGCGGGAGAGGACCAGGCCGATGCCGCTGCCGCCCGGCTTGGTGGTGAAGAATGGCACGAAGAGGTTGGCGGTGGAGGCCAGGCCGGGACCTTCGTCGCGGACGGCCAGCTCCACGGCCTCGCCGTCGACGCGCCACGTCACCGTTACCGTGCCGCCCGCGTCGATGGCGTTCTTGAGGAGATTGATGATGACCTGCTCGAGCTGGTCTTCGTCCGCCTCAAGGCGCACGGGCGGTCCTTCTTCGAGCACGACGCGCGGATCGAGCAGCACCGCGCGGCGGACGACGGTGCCGAGGTCCACGTTGCGCAGGGTCGGCGCGGGAAGGCGGGCCAGCTCGGAGTAGCCGGAGAGGAAGCGCGCCAGCGCGTCGGCGCGGCGGGAGATCACGCCCAGGCCGCGGGTGAGGTTGTGCTGCAGCGGCGCCGCGATCTCCGCACCCTCGACCGCCTCTTCGAGTGAGCCGGCGATCGACTTGATCGGGGCGAGGGAGTTGTTCAGCTCATGGCCGAGGACGCGCACCACGCGCTGCCAGGCGCGGATCTCCTCCTGCCGCAGCGCGCGGCTGATGTCGGCGATGACGAGCAGGCGGTGCGTTTCCCCCTCGCGGCGGAAGGTCGACACGCGCACGCTCCAGCGCGCGCCGCGCCATTCGACCGTGGACGCCTCTTCGAGCGCCAGCAGCTCGTCGAGCCCGAGCTCCGCCGCGGTGCGTCCGGGCCGGGCGTCGCCGACGAGCCGCTCGCCGGCGCGGTTGACCAGCTCGAGGCGCGACTCCGCGTCGAACGCGAAGATCGCCGCCTCGACCTCGGCGATGACGGCCCGCACCAGCGCCGCCGCCTCCAGCACTGCCAGGTGCCGCCGCCGCATGGCCGCACTGAGCTCGTTCACCTCGTACATCACGTCGCCGAAGATCGTCCCGTCCGCGGCCTCGCGCGCGCGGGTCATGTAGTCCTCCTCGCGCATGGCGCTGACGACGTTCACCAGCGTGCGCAGCGGATAGACGATGACCTCGCGCATGGCCCACGTCACGATGGCCAGGGCGATGACCACGAGAAAGACGATGGTCCAGAAGACGACCTTCGGAAAGTCACCTGTCCACGCCAGCAGCAGCGCGGCCGCCGCCAGCGGGATCACCGCCAGCAGCGCCGTGCCGATGATGCGGCGTTCGTAGCCGAGGAGGGTCATAAGAGTGTTGCTGGTTGCTGGTTGCTGGTTCGTGGTGCTGCATGGGTTTCAGGCCATGCAGCACCACGAACCAGCAACCAGCAACACAGCAACCGTTTCACAACGAATACCTCTGAATCCGCCGATACAACGCACTCCGCGACAGCCCGAGGAGCTCCGCGGCGCGGCTGACGTTGCCGTCGAAACGGGCCAGGGCTTTCCGGATCAGCAGCGCCTCCACTTCCTCGATGCTCATGTCCTCGATCGTCGTTTGCGCGGGCGTCTCCAGCGCGAGGTCGGCGCGCGTGATCTGCGTGGCGGCGCTCATCAGCACCGCGCGCTCGACGGCGTGCTCCAGCTCGCGCACGTTGCCGCTCCAGGGGTGGGCGAGCATGGCCTTGATGGCCGCGGCGTCGAAGCCGGCGACATCCTTCCGGTAGCGGCGGGCGAAGCGGTCGAGGAACTGCGCCGCCAGCGGCGGGATGTCCTCGCGCCGGTCGCGCAGCGGCGGAATGGTGATCTGCACGGTGTTCAGCCGGAAGAGGAGGTCCTGGCGGAAGCGCCCTCCCTGCACGTCCTGCTCGAGCGTCGCGTTCGTGGCGGAGATCAACCGCACGTCGGCCCTGCGCGTCTGCGACGAGCCGACGCGCTCGAACTCGCCGCTCTCGATCACGCGCAGCAGGCGCGCCTGCTGCGTCAGGGTGATGTTCGCGATCTCGTCGAGGAACAGCGTCCCGCCGTCCGCCAGCTCGAAGCGTCCCATGCGGTCCTGCCGCGCGTCGGTGAAGGCGCCCTTCACGTGTCCGAAGAGCTCACTCTCGAACAGCGACTCCGGCAGCCCGCCGACGTTCACGGAAATGAACGGCTTCGCCGCGCGCCGCGATGCCGCGTGCACCGCGCGCGCGATCAGTCCCTTGCCCGTGCCGTTCTCGCCGCGCACGAGCACGTTCGCGTCCGAGGGCGCCACGCGCTGCACCATTTCCAGCACGCGCTTCATGGGCGGCGACTCCGCCACGATCGGCGCCGCACCATCCGCGCGCAGGATCGAGTTCTCCGTCTCCAGCCGCTGCGAGCGGCGCAGCGCGCGTCCGAGCTCGATCTGGTTGCGGACGATGGTGCGTAGCCGGGCGTTGTCCCACGGCTTCTGCACGAAGTCGCGCGCCCCTTTCTGCATCGCCTCGACCACGAGCTGGATCGACGCCCAGGCCGTCATCACCACGATGGGCAGCGTGGGATCGTACGCGTGCAGCTGCTCCAGCAGCTCCAGCCCCTCGGCGCCGGAGCTGGTGTCGCGCGTGTAGTTCATGTCGATCAGCACGAGGTCGAGCTGCTGCGCGCCGACGCGGCGGATGACCTCCCCGGGCGAGCGCGCCTCGACCACCTCCGTCTCGCCGTTCGCGAGCAGCAGCGTCAGCGCCTCGAGGACGTCGGGCTGGTCGTCGGCGATGAGGATCGTCGCTCGCAGAATCACTCCGGCCGCAGGGCGATCATCGGGTTGACCAGCGTGGCCCGCCGCGCCGGAATCCAGCTCGCCAGCAGCGCCACCAGCGCCAGCGCCGCGGCCACGGCGGCGAAGACGTACACGTCGCGCGCCTCGACGCCGTAGAGCAGCGACTCCATGAGCCGCGTGGATGGCAGCGCCACGGCGATGCCGATGACGATGCCGATGACCGCCACTTTCAGTCCATCGCGCACGACGAGGCGCAGCACGTCGCGCGGGTCCGCGCCGAGGGCCATGCGGATGCCCATCTCCTGCGTGCGCTGCGCCACCGAATACGAGAGCACGCCGTAGATGCCGATGGCGGCGAGCAGCAGGCCGAGGGAGGCGAAGAGTGCGAGCATCGTGGCGTTGAACCGCGGACGCGCAATCGTACTGGAGATCAGATCCTCCAGCATCGCGGCGTGGCTCACCGGCATCAGCGGATCGAGCTGCCGCAGCGCGCGCGCCAGCGGCAGTTGCAGCGATTCCGGATCGCGGTCCGTGCGCGCGATGAGCGTGAGCGCCGGCGTCTCGTCGAAGAGATAGCTCATGTAGATCGCCGGCGCCGGCTCGTTGTTCAGCCCCGCCGCGCGGACGTCTCCCACCACGCCGACGATCTCTCCCTTGAGCATCTGGAACCAGTCGAGGTTGATGCGCCGCCCGACCGGACTCTTACCGCCGAAGTACTTGCGCGCGAAGGTCTCGTTGACCACGAGCTCCGTCTGCTGCGGCCGCTCTCCCGCGCGCGGGTCGGCCGCCCGTCCGGCCAGCATCGGCATCCCCATGGCGCCGAAGTAGTCCCCGGCGATGATGCGGATGTCAGCGCCGGGCTCCTGTCCTTCCTTCGGCACCGGCTCTCCCTCGATGAGGAAGGAGTTGTTGCTGAGCGAGCCGGTGAAGGGCATGTTCAGCGTGAGGATGGCCCCCGCGTGCGTGACGCCCGGGAGCTTCGCGGTGGTGTCGAGGACGCGCTCGACCATCGGCTTCCTGCGTCCCGGCTCCTGCTGCGCGCGCGACAGGACGATGCGCGTGGTCAGCGCCCCCTCGGCACGCACGCCGGATTGCACGCGGTCGAGCCGCGCGAAGCTCTTGATGAGCAGCCCCGCGCCGATCAGCAGCAGCGTCGCCAGCGCCACTTCGATCGCCACGAGCGTGTTGCGGAACAGCTTCCCTCCGCGATCGTGGCTGGAGCCGCGGCCGCCCGACTTGAGTCCCGTCTGCAGGTTCGGCCGCGAGGCGGCGATAGCCGGCGCCAGGCCGAAGACGATGCCGGTGATGAGCGTGAGCACGGCCGTGGCCGCGAGCACGCGTCCGTCGACGCCGATCTCCGCGGTGCGCGGCAGCATGGCCGACTCCGGCGTGAAGCGTACGAGCAGCATCGTCGCCCAGCCGGCGATGACCACCCCGACGATGCCGGCCACGATGGCCAGGATCACGCTCTCGGTGAGGAGCTGGCGGATGAGGATGCCGCGCGAGGCGCCGAGGGCCGCGCGCACGGCCATCTCCTTCGCGCGGGCCGTGGCGCGGCTGAGGAGCAGGTTGGCGATGTTCACGCAGCCGATGAGGAGCAGGAGGGCTACAGCGGCGAAGACGACCAGCAGCACGCGGCGCACGTTCCCGACCACTTCTTCATGGATCGGCACGAGCTTGATGCCGCGATTCGTGTTGGCCTGCGGATGCGCGAGCTCGAGCCGCCGCCCGAGCGCGGTCATGAAGGCCTGCGCCTGCTCGAGGCTCATGCCCGGCTTGAGTCGCGCCACGCCGCCGAGGTAGCGGCCGCGGACCGTCGGCGGCACGGGATAGTGGATCCAGAGATCGGCGCGGCTCTTCGGCACGAAGAACTCGCGCGGCATGACGCCGGTGATGGTCAGCGTGTTGCCGTCGATCTGGATGCGCCTGCCGATGGCCTTCGGATCGCCGCCGAACTTGCGCTGCCAGAGGCGATGGCTGAGGACCGCGTGCTCGCTGTCGGCGAGACTCTCGATGGCGCGGCCGAGGAGCGGGCGGACGCCGAGGGTGGGGAAGAGGTGCTCGTCGGCGAAGCCGACGCGGACCACTTCCGGCTCGGCCTGGCCGGTGAGGCTCATCTCCCAGTCGAACGTCGCCCCCATCGAGGAGAAGACGCGCGGCGTCTCCTTGCGCCAGTCGGTGTAGTTGGCGGGAGAGATGACGTTCGGCGGATGTCCCGGCTCCTCGAGCCGGCTCTCCCAGACCATGACCAGGCGATCGGGCTCGTGCAGCGGCAGCGGCTGCAGCAGCACGCCGTTGACGACGCTGAAGATCGCGGTCGTTGCCCCGATGCCGAGGGCCAGCGTGAGGATGGCCACGAGCGCGAAGCCCGGATTGGCGCGAAGGGAGTGGATGGCGTACCGGATGTCTTTGAGGAGCAGGTCCATGGCCCGCGTGCCTGCGCAACCGAGGCGCCAGCACGTTTGTCCCTGAGGATACGGGACTTAGTCGCGTTTGTCGCGCACGGACGTGTCCGCCGGTGGGACGCGCCGTCCCACAAACGAACAGTCTGGAGTGCGGCAGCGCCAGCTGCCGCTCTCCATGCCGCAGCGCCAGCTGCGGCGGGGCGGGGGGCGGAGGATGGCGCCTCCGCAATGGAGAGCGCGAGCTGGCGCTCGCGCACTCCAGACTAGACTCTCCCCCATGACCCGCCTCGAGCGCTTCGTCCTCCGCTTTGCCGTCTTTGCCGCGGGGGCGTTGCTCATGGGGCTCGAAGTGGCGGCGTTCCGGATCATCGGCAAGACCTTCGGCTCCGCGTTGCGGGAGACGACCGCCGTCATCGCCGTGTTCCTCGCGGCCATGAGCGTCGGGTACTGGGCGGGAGGGCGGGCCGCCGACCGGTGGCCCAAGGCGATGACGCTGGTGGCCACGCTGATCGCGGCGGCGGCGTCGCTCATGCTCGTGCCGGCGGTCGATGCGGCGCTCTCGCCGCGCATCGCCGCGTCGTCGATCGCGCTGGCTACGCACGCCTTCCTGGCCACCACCATCCTCTTCGCCATCCCCACCTTCCTCCTGGCCGCCACGTCGCCGATCGCCATCCGCCTCTTCACCACCACCACGGGGGAGAGCGGCTCGACGGCGGGCTCGATCTCCGCGCTGTCGACGGCGGGGAGCATCGCCGGCAGCATCGTCACCGCCTTCCTGCTGATCGACTGGCTGGCCAGCATCGCGCGCACGGTCACCTTCGTGGCCGCCGCCACGCTCATTACCGCGCTGATCGTGCTGCTGGCGCAGCGCACGCGTCCGCGCTTCACGCTGGCCGGGGCGGCCGCGCTCCTGGCGCTGCTCCTGGGGGGCGCCTTCATGCGCACGCGCGTCGACACGCCGGGCGGGAAGCGGCCCCTGTTCGTCGGCGACAGCGCGTATCACCACATCGTCGTCAGCGACCACGGGCCGCAGCGGCAACTGCGCTTCAACGTCGGCATCCAGTCCAGCATGTTCCGCTCCGATCCGTTCGGGCAGGGGCTGGCCTACACCGACTCGTTCCACATCGGCCGGCTGATGCGCCCCAATGCGCGCCGCATCCTGCTGATCGGCCTCGGTGGCGGCACCGCGGCGCGGCAGTTCCCGCACTACTACCCCGAGGCCGTGGTCGACGTGGTCGACGTCGATCCACTCGTCGTCGACGTGGCCAAACGCTACTTCGCCGTGCAGCCCGGCGACCGCCTGCGCATCCACATCGGCGACGGCCGCACGTTCCTCAAGCAGGCGCGGACGTCGTGGGACCTGATCGTCATCGACGCCTACTCGACGAACCGCTACGGCGACACCCTGCCGCCGCACCTGGTCACGCGCGAGTTCTTCGCCGACGCCGCGGCGCGCCTCGAGGAAGGGGGCATCCTCCACTTCCACTGCGCCTTCGACAACACGCGCCTCATGTCGTCGCTGCATCGCACGCTGCGCAGCGTCTTCCCCTCGGTGCTGCGCACCAGAGGGGAGCTGCTGGCCAGCCGCGTCCCGATGATCGTGCCGAAGGAGGTGCTGCTCGCGCGCGCGAAGACGTCGCCGGCGGGGCGGCTGCCCGAGCTCGCCCCGTACATCGACGACCTGACGGACGAGCCTCCGCCGCCCGCGGCGCTGCTGCTCACCGACGACTACGCGCCGGTGGATACGCTCCTCGGGCGGCGGTGATCACGCCCGCGGCAGCGTCACGGTGAACGTCGCGCCCTGGCCCGGCCCGTCGCTGGCGGCGGTGACGCGGCCGCCGTGCATCTCCACGAGCTGCTTCACGATCGACAGCCCGAGGCCGAGACCGGACTGATAGCGCGCGCTGCTCGACTCCTGCGAGAAGCGCTCGAAGACCTGCGGCAGGAACTCGGGCGCAATGCCGATGCCGGTGTCGCGCACCGACACCACCACCTCGCCGCCGTCGAGCCGCGCGTCCACCGTCACCGCGCCGTGCTCGGGGGTGAACTTGATCGCGTTCGTGAGCAGGTTCCACAGCACCTGGCGCAGGCGGCTGTGGTCCGCGTGCACGTGCGCGCCGGTGCACGTCGACTGGCACTTCAGCGTGATCTCTTTCGCCTCCGCGGTGGGGCGGATGGTGCGGATGGCGTCGTCGAGCACGTCCTCCACGTCAACGTCCTCGCGATGCAGGTTCAGCTTGCCGGTGACGATGCGCGACACGTCGATCAGGTCGTCGACGATGGCCGCCTGCGCCTTGGCGCTGGCGTCGATCTGCTCGATGGCCGTGCGCAGCTCCTCGGGGATGCCGACCATGCGCAGGAAGCCGGTCCAGCCGAGGATGGCCGTCATGGGGGTGCGCAGCTCGTGCGAGACCGTGGCCAGGAACTCGTCCTTGACGCGGCTGCTCTCGCGCAGCGTGTCCTCGATGGCCTTGCGCTCCGTGATGTCGTGCGCCGACACGACCGCGCCGCGCACCACGCCTCCTTCGACGATCGGCGTCGACGAGCAGATCACGGGGACGAAGCGGCCGCTCTTGTGGATCCAGAGGTCCTCGCGGTTCCGCACCGGCGTGCCCACGAAGAGCGTCTGCCCGAGGGGGCATTCCGCGATCGAGTACGGCATACCGTCGGCACGCTTGTAGTGAACGACGTCGTGGAGCACGCGTCCGCGCACTTCATCGACGGACCAGCCGAAGATCTCCTCGGCCGCGGGATTCATGTACGTGACCCGGCCGCTCGCGTCCATGAACCAGAGCGCCTCGGCCACGTGCGTGGTGATCATGCGGGTGCGGCTCGACTCCCGCGCGAGCTGCTCCTCGAGCACGTGCTGTTCGGTGACGTCGATGGTGGTGCCGGCGATCGAGCCGTCGCCGACGCGGCCGCGCGAGTCGATCCAGTGGATCGTCCCGTCGGGCCAGATGACGCGGTAGAGGAGGTGATACTCGCCGCGCCGCTCGATGGCCTGCTGCACGACCGCGCCGCTGACTTCGCGGTCGTCGGGATGCATGGCGTTGAAGACGTCGTCGACGTGCAGCTTTTTGTCGGGGCGGAAGCCGAGGTTTTCTTTGCAGCGCGGCGTGCACTCGATGCAGCCGCTGGCGAGATCCAGCTTCCAGAGACCAACCCGCCCCGCGCCCGACGCATCGAGGAGCCAGTTGTCGACCGCGGGGGTTTCCGTGACGGACAAGGCCCTGCGATCATACCCGCATGTGTGGCAGTATGGCGGCCGCATGACGACGTCCCCGCAACCGCCGCGCAATGGAGAAGGCAGGCTCTTGCGCCTGGAGTGCCCGCACTGCAAGGCCGAGACGCCGCTCTGGTTCCGCCCCGAGGACGCCGACGAGACGCTGACCGGCACGGAGTGGGAAGCCTGGCTGGCCGCGAAATGCCGCGAATGCGGCAAGACGCCGCGCGAGGCGGGCTGAACTAAGTGGACCGCCGGCGTCCCGCCGGCTGTCCGTGCAGGCGTCCCGCCTGCACACCGCAGCAGCGGCGGGACGCCGCTGCAGACAGCCGGCGAGGACGCCGGCGGTCCGCTGTCAGCGCACGCGCTTTCCGCGCTGGAACACCATCTCGATCGACCGCGTGTGCTCGATCTTCACCAGCGGGTTCTTCGACAGCACCACCAGATCCGCGCGCATCCCCGGCGCGATCGACCCGAGCTCCCGCTCCCGCTTCAGCGCGCGGGCCGCGTTGCGGGTGGCCATCTCCAGGACGGCGGCGGGGGGGATGCCGGCGCTGACGAGCAGCGCCATCTCGTCGTGGACGCTCGTGCCGGGGACGATCCATGGCGTCGGCGTGTCGGTGCCGACCGTCAGCCGCACGCCGCCCTCGTAGATCTTCCTGATCAGCGCGAGCTGCTTCGGCCAGGCCTGCTTCGCCTCCGCGTACTGCGCGTCCGTCCACCCCTTCGTGAACGACCCCGCGGCCCAGCCGGAGGTGAAGGCGCGCGGCGCGAGGGCGATGTCGGGGTTCTGCAGCCAGCGCGGGTCGTTGCCGAAGAACTTCGTGTGCAGCGCGATCAGCGTCGGATCGAGCGTCACCCCGTGCTTCTTCATCGCCGCGATCATCTCCGCGATCTCCGGGCCGTTCACATCCACGTGCTGCAGCCAGTACACGCGTCCGAACAGCGACTGCTCGTACTTCGCGCGCGCCGCGGCGGGGAGATACTGCGGCGCCCACGGCGCGAAATGCTCGATGCCGTCGATGCCGAGGTTCGCCGCCTCGGTCCAGGTCGTGCGCTGCAGGTGGCCGATGATCGGCAGCCCCGCCGCGTGCGCCTCGTCGATGGCCACCTTCGTCAGCTCCGGCGTCATGCTGCCGTAGATCTTGATGACGTCCACGCCGGCCGCTTTCTGCCAGCGGATCTCGCGGCGCACGTCGTCGGCCGTCTTCACGGGGAGGAACGGCTCCGGATCGAACGAAGACTGGTTGATGATCCGTCCGGCCGTGAAGATGCGCGGCCCTTTCGGCGCGATGTCGCGCAGCGTCACCGCGGCCTCGGTCTCCGATCCCGGATCGCGGATCGTGGTCACGCCCTGCTGCAGCAGCAGCTCGAGCATGGCCAGGCTGGCCTCGCGGTCGAAGCGCGGCTTCAGGTTTCCCTTCTCGTCCCACGGATGCGTGAGCACGTGCACGTGCATGTCCACCAGGCCGGGGATGACGAAGCGCCCGCTGCCGTCGATGACCTGCGCGCCCTTCGGATGGTCCGCGTGCTTGCCGACGGAGACGATCTTCTCGCCGCGCAGGACGATGTCCTGATTCGCGCGCGTCCCGCCGTCGATGACCGTGACGTTGTGCAGGATGACGTCCGCGTCGACACCGAGCGCAAAGACCAGCAGCAGCGCGAGGAGCGACTTGCGGAACGTCACCACGCGATCCACGACCTCGTAGCCGAGGGACTCGTGGGCGCGCTGCGACGGCTCATTGTCCTGCCACGTATCCGAGGCCATCTCCGTGCACCCCTGCGCCTTCGCCCACTCCTCGGACGCGCGCATCAGCGCCGCGCCGACGCCCTGGCGGCGATGCGCCTCCTCCACGAACCACCCCTCCAGATAGCCGACCGGACGTGCGGGGTCGCAGCCGTCCGCGTACGACCGGAGCGTCACGTCGGCGAAGCCGATCGCCTCGCCGCCGTCCGTTTCCGCAACCAGGATCGCGAACGGATAGAGGCCCGGCCACGCGCCGGAGAGGATCGTCGCCACCTCTTTCGCGTGTCCCTCGACCGTGTCGTCGGGCCAGAGCGCGGCGCGCATCGCGGCGAGGCGGTCGAGGTCGGAGCTGACGGCTTTGCGGATCTTCATCGTTCTAACGTCTCCGGATACGGCACGTCGGTAAGAGTATGCGAATCGATGCGCTGCTCCTCTCCGTCGTGCTGGCGGCGTCGCCGGCCGGCCTCTGGAAGTCGAAGAAGTTCTTTGGTCCCGAGGTGCGGGGGCCGGTGGTCATCCAGAAAAGCGGCGAGACGTATACGGCGGACCTGGCCGGGGCTGTCGTGCCGGTGCGCGTCGAGCGCGGCGCGGTCTCGTTCGCGCTGCCGAACGGAAAGGGCTCCTTCCGCGGGAAGCTCGATCGCGACATCCGCGGCCACTGGTACCCGCCGGGCTCCGTGCCGCGCCTCTTCGTCTACGCCTCGCCGGTCGAGCTGAAGGCGGACGGCCCGAACCGCTGGCGCGGCGAGATCGTGCCGTTCGACGACACGTTCACGTTCTACCTCATGCTGCGCGAGCAGCCCGACGGCTCGTTCAGCGCCCTGTTGCGCAATCCCGACCGCGACGAGGGAGGGATGCGCGGCGCGGAGCGGCTGACCCTCGACGGCAGCGCGGTGAAGCTCACCGGGAAGGGGCGCGACGTCGCCACCGGCACGTACGACGCGGAGCGCGACGTGCTGACGCTGAACTTCCCCTCGCGCGGCGGGTCGTACGACTTCCGCCGCGACGACGCCGAGAGCGGCTTCTACCCGCGCGGCGCGAAGCCGGCGCGCTACGTCTACCGCCCGCCGCTGGCGCGCGACGACGGCTGGCCGGTGGGGACGCTGGAGGAGGCGGACCTCGACCGCGCCGCCATCGAGAAGTTCATCCAGTGGATCGTCGACACGCCGTCGGAGGCGTACACGGCGCCGGTCATCGAGGGCGTGCTGATCGCGCGTCACGGAAAGCTGGTCCTCGAGGAGTACTTTTACGGCCGGCACCGCGACGAGCTGCACGAGACGCGCTCGGCGGCCAAGAGCCTCACCGCCACGGTCATCGGCGCGGCCATGCACGCCGGCGCGCCGCTGTCGCTGTCGTCTCCCGTGTATCAGGTGATGCACGGCGGCGCGTTTCCGCCGGACCTCGAGCCGCGCAAGCGCGCCATGACCCTCGAGCACCTGCTGACCATGTCCGCCGGCTACTTCTGCGACGACACGAACCCCGACGCGCCCGGCAACGAGAACTTCATGATCGACGAGGCCGAGGAGCCGGACACGTACCGCTTCACCCTGGCCGTGCCGATGGCCACCGCGCCGGGGGAAAAGTCGGTCTATTGCAGCAGCCAGCCGAACCTCGCCCTCGGCATGCTGAATCGCGCGACGGGGGAGCCGGTGCTGGAGACCTTCGACCGCCTCGTGGCCCGCCCGATGAAGATCCGCCACTACGGCTGGTGGCTCGAGCGGGCCGGCCATCCGTACGGCGGCGGCGGGGTGCAACTGTACCCGCGCGACTTCATGAAGCTCGGCCAGCTCATGCTGAACGGCGGCACGTGGGAAGGGCGGCGCATCCTCTCGCGCGACTTCGTGACGCGCGCCTCATCCCCGCTCTACGACCTGCGCGAGCTCAAGTACGGCTATCTCTGGTGGGTGCGCGACTACCCGTACCGCGATCGCACCGTGCGCGTCTACTACGCCGCCGGCGCCGGCGGCCAGTCGACCATCGTCGTCCCCGAGCTCGACCTCGTCATCGCCACCTACGGCGCCAGCTACAGCAGCGGCAAAGCCACGCACGCGATCAGCCGGGACCTGGCCAGGGACCACATCCTGGCGGCGGTACGGTAACCCAACTCCATAACCGCCGCGCCCGCGTGCACTATCTGGAGTGCGGCAGCGGCCAGCTGCCGCTCTCAATGGCGGAGGCGCCAGCCTCCGCCCGCCCGCGGCAGCTGCGGCTGCCGCAATGGAAAGCGGCAGCTGAGCGCTGCCGCACTCCAGATCATTCCTTTTCGGGCGGCTTCTGGGCGGCGTCGTCCTGCTTGCCGCCCGCGTTGCTGCGGATCTCGGCCAGGCGGGCGCGGTCCTTCTCGCGGCGGGCCGTGCGATTGCGCTTGGCCACGTTGGCGCGGGCTTTTTCTCCATTGATTCGGGACATCGTTCCGTTCTCCTTGGGGCGCGACCTTATCACTTCTGCCGGATGGCCACCCACCCCGCGATCGGCACGGCCAGGGCCCATGTGGCGGCGATGAGCAGCAGCGGCGTGCTCAGGCGAACCGTCGACACGAGGTGGCGCACTTCCACCGCCACGTCGCTGCCGAAGAACGACACCACCAGGGCGATGGCCACCAGCAGCGTGGCCGCCTGGCCAAGGTAGAGCGAGCGGCGCGCGCGCGCCTCCAGCTCCTGGCGGTGGCGGACGCGCATGCGCCACCACATGGTGCCGGACGACGGCACGTGCGCCTCGGCCATGGCCTGCGCGCGATCGTCGAGGAAGGCGCCGGCCACGAGCCGCAGCTCGCTGCACGAGGTGCACCCCGACAGGTGCGACTCCAGCTCCGGTCCGATGAAATTGCGTCCGAGGGCGTCGAGGAGCTCGTCCTCGCGCTGGCAGCGTGCGGCGTTCATCGCGCGCCCTCCTGCTGCCGGGTCCCGCCGAGGATGCCGGCCAGCTTTCTGCGGGCCCTCAGGAGCAGGGTTCGGATGCTCACCGTGCGCAAGCCGAGGATCTCGGCGATCTCCTCGTGCGACGCGCCCTGCGCGTACGCCAGCCACAGCATCTCCCGCTGCATCGGCTCGAGTTGCTGCATCCCACGAGCCAGGTCGGTGCGCATGGCCGCCTGGCGCTCGGGGGTCGGCGCGTCGGTGGCCGGCAGCGCCCCGATCGACGACTCCTCCTCGAGCGGCACGTCGTCGCGGCGCTTGGCGCGGCGGGCCGAGTCGCGCACGACGTTGGTGGCGATCTGGAAGAGCGAGTTGCGGCGGTGCGACTCGCTCTCGTGCTTCGCGCCGGCCCGGTAGAAGCGGTAATACGCCTCCTGCAGCGCATCGTCCGCTTCCTGGCTGCTGCCGGTGATGCGCGACAGATACGACCAGAGCGGACGCGCGGTCCGCTCGTAA
Organism: Thermoanaerobaculia bacterium; assembly: GCA_035627015.1. Classification (GTDB taxonomy): domain Bacteria; phylum Acidobacteriota; class Thermoanaerobaculia; order Gp7-AA8; family Gp7-AA8; genus QHVT01. The sequence continues at coordinate 54,267 of DASPMO010000203.1, forward strand.
AACAGGCGAAACTCCTCTTCGTCCATCACAGGGACGGCACTCTCGAGGGTGCGGCTGTCGACGAACGTCGCATTGCGAAGGGCGAAGGGGAAGATCATCTCGTCGATCATTTTACGGTCTCTGCGTCATCCGCGGGGCCCTGCCACGCTCCCAGCTTCCGGGACATGAAGAGCGAGATCAGCGCGGAGGCGATGAAGCCGGCGCCGATGCAGAAGCCGATCGTGCCCATGGCGAAGAGGTCCGCCGCCGTGTCGCGGTCGAAGCGGAAGCTGACCAGGAGCAGGCCAAACGCGCCCGCGGCCACGATGATGCCCAGCTGGATCGACCACATCACGCGCGCCAGCGGCGTGTTCTTCATGGCCGGCCGCGGCTCCGTGTGCAGCGGGATCGGCGCGGACTCGAGGAACCGCGTCCCGGCCGGCGTCTTGATGTACTCCATCAGCTCCTCGGTGTTGCCGAAGCGGTCCAGGATCTTGTTGTGCACCTCGGCCTGCTGCCGCGACAGGCGGCTCCAGCGCTTCTGCTCGATGATCGTCCGGACGAGCCACGCCAGCACCATGGCGATGAAGATGAAGATGCCGAAGATCATCAGCCCCTCCAGCATCTCGCCGAACCCGCTCCGCGAGCGCCCGGCCTGGGCCGCGTCGAGGTAGACGTTCGGATGCTGCGCGACCTCGGGATGTTTGGCGATGAAGGCCGCCAGGTCCGGATGTCCCTGCAGGAACTCTTCGTTGGAGAGGAGGCTCGGCTCGAGGACCAGAATGGTCTCCATCTGGTTCGAGTACCGATTCAGCACGATGCGGAACGCATTGCGCGTGCGCTCGACGCTGTTCCCCACTTCCTCCTCGGCGGCCGTGGCCGTCGTGTCGGTGGTGCCGGTGGTGTCGGTCGTGGTGGCCGTCGTCTCGGTGGCGGCGGCAGTGGTGGTCGAGGTCGTCTCGGTGGTCTCGGTTTCCTGCGCCGTGAGGCCGCCCGTGAGAACGAACAGCAGCGTCAGGGTCAGGATCATGCGGATGGCAGCGGACATGGGCGATTCTCTCCTTCTGCCGGTTGATACGACCGGCCGGAAGAGATGTGCACAAGGCCGCGAACTTTTCAGGCCACCGCCCACGGTCCCCTCTCCCCGCTGACGGGGAGAGGGGACTTGCCCGTGGCTCAGGCCACCGCGGCCGTGCAGGCCCGGCACCGCCGCGCCGCCGCGGGGATCATCTCCATGCATTCCGGACACTTACGCATCTCCTCGGCCGCCTCCACGGGGACCGGCTTGATCAGCCCGGACGATCAGGAAGAGGATGAAGGAGATGACCAGGAAGTCGATGATGTTGCCGATGAACTGTCCGTAGAGGACGGCGTTCTCCGTGCGGGCGGCGTCCCCGCCGCCCCGCGGGGACGGCGGCGAGGACGCCGCCGAGCCAGCCGGCGGGGACGCCGGCGCTCCGCGCCACACCCTGTAACAACTCACTTTCCCATTGGTTGCCCCCGCCGCCCCGCGATCCGTGCGATGGTGCGTGCATGCCTGCGTACAAGCTGACCATCAACGGGCGCGAGCACCACGTCGACGATGTCCCGGCGGACATGCCGCTGCTCTGGCTCCTCCGCGACCGCCTGAACATGACCGGCACCAAGTACGGCTGCGGCGCCGGCATCTGCGGCGCCTGCACGATCCTCCAGGATCAGAAGGCCGTCCGGGCCTGCCAGGTCATGGCCTCCGAGGCGGCGGGGAAGCGCTTCACCACCATCGAAGGGCTCGACAATCATCCCTGCCAGCGCGCCTGGCTCGAGGAAGACGTGGCCCAGTGCGGCTACTGCCAGGCCGGGATGATCATGACCGCCTGCGCGCTGCTGAAGAGCAGGCCCAATCCCTCCGCGGCGGACATCGACGCCGCCCTCTCCGACAACGTCTGCCGCTGCGGCACCTATCCGCGCATCAGGAAGGCGGTGCAGCTCGCGGCCAAGCTGGGAGGGGGGCGATGACCGCCACCCGCCGCGATTTCCTCAAGCTCACCACCTTCGGCTGCTCCGCGCTGGCCCTCGGCTTCAACGCCTTCCCCGAGGAGCCGTTCGCGCCGAACGTCTGGGTCCGCATCGGGCTGAACGGCCTGGTCACGCTCACCGTCGGCAAGGTCGAGATGGGGCAGGGGGTGCGCACGTCGCTGCCGATGATCCTGGCCGAGGAGCTCGATGCCGACTGGGAGCGCGTCCAGCTCGTGCAGGGGATCCCCAGCGCGAAGATGCGCGGCCTCGGCACGGGCGGCAGTTTCAGCGTCCGCGCCCTCTGGATGCCGCTCCGCAACGCCGGCGCCGCCGCGCGGGAGATGCTCGTGGCCGCCGCCGCGGCCAGGCTCGCGGTCGACGCGGCGTCGCTGCGCACGGAGAAAGGCTTCGTCATCCACGACGCTACACGGCAGCGCCTCTCGTACGGCGAGCTCTCCGCCGCCGCGGCGAAGCTCCCCGTGCCGTCCGCGCCGAAACTGAAGGAGAAATTCACGCTCGTCGGCAAGCGCACCAGGCGCACCGACGGCCCGGCCATCGTCAGCGGCAAGGCGGAGTACGGCTTCGACGTCCGCGTGCCGGGGATGCTCTACGCCTCCCTCGAGCGTCCGCGGACGATCGGCGGGACGATCAAGAGCTTCGACGCCGCGAAGGCGAGGCAGGTGCCGGGCGTCGTCTCGGTCGTGCAGGTCTCGCGCGGCATCGCCGTGATCGCGCGCGACAGCTGGGCCGCCCTCCGCGGCCGGGAGGCGCTGGAGGTCGAATTCGATGACGGCCCGCACGCGCGGTGGAGCTCCGAGGCCTACACGAAGTCGCTCTTCGAAGCGGCGGCGCAGGAGGGGATCAGCACGCGCAGCGCCGGCGACTCGAAGACCATCCTGGCCACGGCCGCGAAGGTCCTCGAGGCCGACTACGTCTATCCGTTCTACGCCCACGCGCCGGTCGAGCCGATGAACACCGTGGCCTGGGTGCGCGACGGCGCCTGCGAGATCTGGTCGTCCACGCAGGCGCCGCACGATGTGCAGGAGCGCTCCGCCCAGCTCCTCGGCATCGCTCCCGAGCAGGTGACGGTGCACACGACGCTCGTCGGCGGCGGTTTTGGCCGCCGCCTCGGCTGGGACTACGCGCTCGACGCCGTCGAGGTCGCGAAAACGATCGACAAGCCGGTGCAGGTCTTCTGGACCCGCGCCGACGACATGAAGCACGGCTTCTTCCAGGCGCCGTCGGTCCATCG